>JAJFKO010000037.1 GCA_021773175.1 Gammaproteobacteria bacterium | reverse complement strand
CGACCCGGTTCGATCAATTCGCCAACAATGAAGGCGTCACTCAGAACAGTTCCCTGCTGTGGAGCCAGCAGATCGAACTCGCCTGTCGCCAACGCGGAGGCTCCCGAGGCCAACAATCTAACAGCCTGATCACTCGTCATTCCGTAGGCCAGGATTTTCGACAATGCCTGACGTCGCGCTATCTCCGCTTCTATGTAGCGGCGCTCCGATACGGCTGCCTTGCCTAATCCACGAACTCGTTGCCATTCGCGATCGGCAATCACGTAGTCGCCTTGTGCCTCGGCCATGTCAATACTCGAAAGCGTTACCAGTACTTGACCAGGTTCGACGACATCACCGAGTTGCACGTGCCGTGATATGACCTGAGCAGTAATCCGTGTCGTGACGCTGGCAGACTGGTAGGCGTTGACCACAACCTCGGCTGGCATTTTCACAAGCCCAGCAAGTCCACGGTGACCCGCTTCGGCTGTTTTAATGCCTGCCGCGGATCGCTCACCGGCCGTCATTTCAACAGCTGAACTTTCTTCTTCCTCGTGGCCGTGTTCGTCTTCCTGAGCCGACAAAGAGGCACTAAAGGCGAGAGCCAGAATTGCGAGAGAGATTCGTCGTACGTTCATTTGAAGTGTCCTTGTATAGATTGGAGCGGTTTGGGGGTTCATGAGCCCGCTCCCAACCAACTTTCAATTTGTCCCGAAGCAGTCATCCATTCGAACCAGGCACGCCACATGGCGCGTCGCAACTCGAGTGCGCTTTCTTCGGTATCCAGTGTTTGCCTGAGTTGGATCAGATAATCCGTAGTGCTAAGTTCTCCGGCTTCCCAGAGTCGGCGCAGCAATGCGCCCTGACTTTGCAAGCTAACGTCTCCCGTCTCCTGCCAGTCTTGCCACGCACCCTGCGAGATTCGATAGCGTTCCTGCGCGCCGACGAATCGCGTATAGGCTCTTCGTGAAACGTCCGATAAGACCTGCTGTGCCTGGCGACGCTCCGCGCTCGCCGCAGTCACTTCATGTCGAAAGCGGTTACGGATAGGCAGCGGTATCGTAATGTTCAAGCCAACGAGCGTCTCGTCGTCTTCCTTTCCACCACGCAGGGTCAGCGTTGGATCGACCCGACGCTCCCGTTCGCGCAGAGAAACTCGCGCGCTTGCCGCTTCGACCTGAAGTTGGGCGGCACGCACGTGCGGCAATGTCATCACGTGATCCTCAGCGGAATCGGAGCCGAACTTTGGCGACGCGAGTTGAGCATCAATGTTCGGCCATCGGGTTTCCGGAATATTGAGAACCAGATTGGTGACGGCTTGCTTTGACTCCGCGAAGCCTGCTGCCGCAGTGGCGAGTTCCATTCGCGACTGTGTGTAGGCCAATGTCGCAAGATGAAGCTCGATCTGGCTGATGTCACCGGCGTCAAATCTCCGCCTCGAAACAGCGGCAAAGTCGTGCATTGTTTCGACTCGAGTCGCTGCCAGAGCATTGATCTCTGACCCCGTCTGGTAGTCAGCCAGCGCCGAGAGCAATTCGACGGCAACTTGCCAGCGCACATTGCTGACGTCCGCTTCAACAGAACGACGCTCTGCCTCCGCCACTGTCAGTCTTGCGCTTCGCTTGCCGCCCCAGTCGAGCGTTTGGCTTACCCCCAGTGCCCTGATCTTCGAATCGGAATCTTCCGCCTCCAATTCGAGTTCTGGGTTATAGAGGGGCCGACCAGAGGCCGCTTCATAGGCCCAACTTGCGTCCAGCGCGGCCAGTGCGGCGTTGACGGTGGGATTTGCATCGACAATATCGCGGACGAATGTTGCGAGGCCGATACTTTTCGTTTTCGGCGATTGCTCGTCCGTACCTTCGGTCGCAAAGGACCGCTCGATCGGCGAAGCACTAGCCAGGATCGCAATACAAATGACGATCCGTCGGATTTTGATAGACATTAAAACAGTCCTGCATAGCTGTGTGCAGCACCAACCGACGACGCCGGCTGGCGAGTAAGCGAGAAATCAGGACTTAGGCGTTAGGAGGTGGGGTCGGTGGTGCAGTGGCGCGAATAACAGAGTACGCAGAAGGCGTGGCGACAAACTCTTGAAATTTCTGAAGGCTCGGCACCGAAACCTCTGCGGTCAGGGCGATGACATGCGCGTGGCAGAAGTGCTCACAGGCGTCGCTCTCATGGTCGCTGCCGTCTGAATCGGGATACCACTGATTTCCGGAATCATCGGCATGAGCGTGATGTGTCTGGTGAAAGCTCTCGTCATCAACGGGCTCGGCCAAGCCTTCCATGCTCACGAAGAGCATCGAGGCGATTACCAATTTGAGAATCACATTACGCATCCATATACCCTACACAAGTTTAGCAGAGACGTACAAATCCAGTTCACAAATACTCTGGCCTTCCCTGTCGCAATTCATAATGCCCCTTGAATGGAAGCTATTTGGGATTCGTCGGCACTTTGCCGGAAAAGTCCCCTAAAAGAGATGAGTGCGATCTAGGGGCGAGCTCGGCGAGCTTCCCATTGATCTATCGGATGCAGAGGTCCAATTGGGCAGAAGTGCTCCCTGGTTGGTACGCCTGTAACTCGTGAATAGAGGTCATGGAAAACTCTCATCTCACATCCGGGCGTGCCAATAATTCCGGCAATTAGGAATGAAAGCCCTAGGTGTGAGAAGACGTACAGTTCCCAAGTCCAGAGAACCTGGGCGAGCAGCTGAGTCTCGATTCTGCCCTGCAAGAGGTATCCGGTCCCGGCCGCGGTCAGAATTGCTGCCGTGCTGAAAAGGGCCGGCCATTTTCCCCATGCGCGTGAGAAACCGATGTTTACAACGTAGCTGACCAAGAACAATCCGGGAAGAACGCCGTTCCAGATCAAAGTACCGATATGCCCGTCACTGGGAACGAGACTGCCTGATACATCGATCAAGCCCTTCACATACAAAGCGCAAAGCACCCCAAACGCCAGCCGAGCAATTCGACCGATAGGTCCGGGTCTTGGCAATGAGCCAGGATCATCAAGCTTCAGGTCAGTTGTTGCCATCGGGGCTCATTAGTTGCAGCAGGAGCCGCCTTGTTGAATTGGCGGGCACTTCACATCGCCGTACGAGCAATAGACACAGCAGTCGCCCGAGAGCGGTTTGAGCAAGGCCCCACACGCTTCGCAGTCGTAGTAAAACTGACAGGCATTTGTGGGCATCAAGTTCTTTGACTGATCCCCACATTCGGGACAGGTTATTGTCGAGTATGCTTCAACCGTCGCATTAGCTGCGGTCATTTCTCGCCTCGAACTATGGCCGGGAATCCGACATCAGTAGATGCTTTGCCTATTTCGGTTGCTGTTGTCACACTTGAGTCAAACGTAACAACCGCCGACTTGTTCTCCAAACTCACCTCGACTTCTTTGACGCCATCGACTCGCTCCATGGCTTTTCGCACCGCTATCGGGCACGTAGCACATGTCATCTTCTCAACGTCAAAAGTCACGGTCTGGGGGTCATCAGCTGCGGCTGCCAGGTTGGTCGCTAGAATCAGCGACGTAATTATTGTCCAAATGAGTTTCATTCTTTACTCCTCAATAGAATAGCGGCGCCCATAGATCGGCCGTCAAGGCGACCGCGACCAACAGCGTTGCAGCCCAAAGGGCAACCTTGACGATTCGATCGGAAGCAGGTGTCGCACAATACGAGCCGTCTTCGCAGGCCTTCTTCGATTTCCCATAAACCTGCCAAAATCCGAAGCCAAGGAACCCGAGCGTCAGCGTCACGAATACGGGCTGGTAGGCCTTCAGTGCCGTGAGATTTCCAATCCACGCACCGCTTGCACCGAGCGCAATCAGCGCCAATGGCCCGATGCAGCACGAAGACGCAAGTACAGCACCCACGACACCGCCAGTAGCCGCGATGCTCCGTTTTCGATTCTTGATTGGCGTTATTTCGTCACTCAATGTCAGGTATCTCGAATTGACGTTCTAGTCCTATGCCCTACTATAGGGCCTGTAGTAACTACAGGTTCAAGGGCAAATACGATGAAAACCCGACAAATGCGGATGTCGCGCGGAGAGCTCGCGAATCAGACGGGCGTGAACAGCGAGACCATCCGCTACTACGAGAAAATTGCCTTGATGCCGAACCCAGCCCGAAGCGCCGGCGGCCACAGATTGTATGGCCAACCCCATCTGAAAAGACTGTCATTCATCAGGAGATCCAGGGAGCTCGGTTTTACACTTCAGGAGATTCGAGAACTGTTGCAGCTTGTCGACGGCGGGGACTATACCTGCGCCGAAGTGCGGGATCGGACCGTCGTCCACCTGGATGACGTTTCAAGGAAGATCCGTGACCTTCAGAAAATGCAGAGGACACTCAAATCAATGGCGTCGAAATGCGACGGCGGCCTCGTGCCCGACTGCCCAATTGTGGACGCCCTGTTTACTGCATGTATTTCTTGAGCTTCTCCGCACTGGGTATAGTGCCTTCACCGGGAGTTGATCAATCAATCCAGCGGCTGGTAATCCCGAATTGTCAGGGGCTAACCTCGAACACCCCCATCATCCCGGCGTCTTCATGTTCAAGGATATGACAGTGGTAAACATACTTGCCGAAGTTCACAGGCTCAAAGCGACCAATTATTCGTACCGTCTCGCCGGGATTCACTAGCACCGTATCCTTCCAGCCGAGCTCGGTGCCAGTGGGCTGACCGCCATTTCGGTCAAGCACCTGCCACTGAATGGCGTGCGCATGAAAAGGATGCGGAACGGGCGAAATGTTTGTTATTTCCCAGATCTCCGTCGCGCCTGCCGCTACCAGTTCATCGACGCGATCGTCCGCATATTGCTTGCCATTGATCAGGAATATCCCGGGAGTGTGTGACCAGGACATGACGAACGAGCGTTCTGCCGTGGCGTCCTGTTCAGTCAGTCGGGCCATTATCTGTGCATTGTCCGGCAACTGATCATAAAGCTGTACGTCGTCCGTGGCTGCGGCCGTGATATCGAAGCGCATAATGTCGGACCCTTCACCCGGAAATCTTGGCTCGCCTGATCCATTCATGCCGCCATGATGTCCACCGCCCATACCGCCCATACCGCCGTGCTGTTCGGATGAGTCGAACTGGCTCATGCCCATCGCAGGCCCGCCCATAAATGGTTGGCTCACCAGCATCACCCGATCGCCGGGCTGGTCCGCAGCAAAGTTCACGACGATAGCAGCGCGCTCACCGGCACTCAGCACGACATGGTCGGCCTGGACAGGGGATGGCAGCCAACCACCATCGCTGCCGACAATGGAAAATGTCCGGCCATCGCTGAGCGCGAAGTCATAAGTACGGCTGTTGGATGCATTGTAAAGGCGCAGTGTGTACTGCCGCGTCTCTACATCGAGCCTGGGCAGCTCTGCACCGTTCACGAGCGTGGTGCCGCCCATCATGCCAAAACCTGACATATGGTCAGCGGAGTAGTTCAGTAGGCGCTCGCCGGATACCTCAGCTTCGAACAGACGGTCCTGCACCAGGATGGGGATGTCGTGCTCTATTGCTGGCACCAGGTTGCCCTGGCGCAATTGCTCGTCGATGTCGTCCGTCAATATGAATACGCCTGCAAGACCACGATAGACTTGTTCGGCCGTTTGGCCATGGGGATGTGGATGGAACCACAACGACGCCGCTGGTTGATCCAGCGTGAAATTGTACGTTCGCGTTGCATTCGGGCTGACGGGTTCGTCCGGACCGCCGTCCTCAGGCCCGGGCACTTTGAATCCGTGCCAGTGAATGGTCGACATATCAGCGAGTTCATTGACCAGAGTCAGGAACATCTCGTCACCGCGTCTTGCCTTGATAACGGGCGGAAGCTGCATCCCGTTGTAGCGGTACATCGGTGTGGTCCAGCTGGTGCCTGGCGCTTGAACTGTGACGTCGACGTCGGCAATAGCACGCAGCGTGTAGTGGCCTTCCTGATTTTGAGCGTCACCGTCCTCATCGGAGATTACGGGCAGGTGCTGGAAGACCGGCAAATTGTCGGCCGCCAGATTCTCAGTAGTCGTCGCTATGCCATCACGGTGCTGTTGGTGAAGCGCATCAAACGGCGCGAGATCCAGCAACATCAGTTCCATATGGTGTCTAAACTCGGTGGAAGCGTCACCATTGAAGACGGTCCCAAGATCCCGCTGCATCATGCCGGCGCGCGCTTGGGCGAATCGCAGCATATGGTCATGCGCCGTCATATCAAACTGACCGCCCGCTATCTGTGGGAACGAAATCGGATCAGTGCCCGAGTGTCCATCGAGCTGAGAATCGTGCATATCCTCAGCCAAGGCGTCCATCAGCTGGAACATCGACGCAGGCACGAGTCCGATTTCCTGTGCGTAGTGAGAAAATGTGCGGGCCCGTTGCCAGGCAAGCGAATCCTGCATATTCGCGGGCGTCAGCGGCATACCAAAATGCGTCATGACATCCATATCAGCGGCGGTACCTGCTGGCCTGGAATCGCCAATGAACTGCTGCTCGAAGATGTCCATCGCCTGCGACATCGAACTCTGCAAGTCACTTCCTGCCTGCATTGACCGCCGGACCATACCGGTAACAATGGTGGTCTCGGGTGTCAGTACCATTTGTCGGGCGCGGGTTTCATAGTCCGCAGCTGCAATCATGGCATGCAGCCCTTCCGTGGACGATACGTCAACACGGGAGTCCGTGGCTTCATCCAAAAAATGGCCGCCGCGTGTTCTGATCTCGATGTAACTATGGGTGGCAATCTCGGCCGACACCTCGAAGTGGCCATTCTGCACCTGACCCGTGGCCAGGACGCTACCGTCCGGACTCAGAATCTCAACGGTCGCATCATTCATGGGGCCCTTGAGTGCCTGACCGGTGATGAGCTGAGAGCTGGATGGCGGAGTCGGCACAGCGACATTGACAGAATCCCCGCCTCCGCCGCAACCGGCAAGAATTAGGGCACTCAATACGCAAACCGGAATCAGGACCTTGGCCCCATGGTTAGAAATCATTCTTAAATACTCCGCAACATTCATTAATAGAAACACACGATGAATGTGTGTCCCCTTCGATTTGAATTAGACTCGTCTCGCGTTCTCGCGCTACCGCAATATTCAGCCCTATGGTATGAAGCAACAATAGGTACATGTCGGAGACCTACCGGCTTGACCTGTATCCTGCTTACACGTTTTAGGATGGAGAGAGTTTGGATGTGGCTCTTCTATTACTCGCTCCGCAATCCTGTGACCTACTAGTACGGCACAGCAGCTTGTCGACGATTGAGTGCACGCTAACGTCTTCGCGTGCTACTTCGTCCTGCAACATCGTGCGAAAGAAGTTCTCGATTATCATGATGGGGGCGGCCAGGTCATACCAGTCCACATCGAGGTCTTCCTTGATGAGCGAATCGCCCCGTAGTTGCCCGGGTGACAGACCGAGTTCAGTTTCCAGAACCGCGGTGACCTTCGCTTGCACCTCCGTTTCCGTCAGTACGATGTTCGGTTCTTTGTGAGGCCACGCAAGTATAGTTGCGCCAAAGCGGTCCTCTTGAATTTGTGCTGCTGAAGTATTCATGATTGATGTCCTATGTATCGCTACCTTCTTCGTGAGTCATAGTTACAAGACAGCGCGATTGCGACAATTGAGGATTCCTCGACACCACGTAGTGCTGACCCCAGTACCGATACCGGGTAGCAACGATGTCCTACTTCGTCGCTTCAACCAGTCGCAAGGTGCCCAGCACCGTGTTGAAGTGCGTGTGCTCATGGACATGACGCCCTCCAGCCTGGGCGAGTAACTCAGGTAATCTGCCGGCGACACTGTCATTCGTTGTTCGAAACCCATCAAGCAGCTGAACGAAGAAGAACAACGACCTCATCAAGCTATTCGCCGGTCGGCCCCAGTCGGAAATGTGAACCTCACCATCAGCTGCCAGGATCCGAAACATCTCGTGTATCACCTGGAGCTTCTGGTCCGTCATGAGATGATGGAAGAAAAGACTCGATACCACGCGATCCACTGAGTCATTCAGCAGCAGAGTATCGGCAGCGCTTGCCTCAATGAACTCAATTTCAACTCCGGCTTGTTCGGCTTTGGCCCGTGCGATATCCAGAATCACAGGATCGAGGTCGACGCCAATAACGCGCGCTCCAGGGTGTTGCTGCTTGATCCAGATGCTCATCGTGCCAGTACCGCACCCGAGATCTAGTACGGTCGCGCCTTCAGGTATGTCAGTGGAAGCGATAAGAGCCTGTTTGACACGACGCTCACGCGTGGTCAGACGGACAACCGGGTCGTAGAAGCGGGTGAGTGCTTTGAATCGCAGCGCCGGAACAAAATTTCCCTTCATCTCATAGTACCCAACTAGTGCGTGTGCGAACTGTGGTCGTTTGGATCCGACTCCAGTTCAGATTTGTTAGGATCCGCCACATCACTGCCTGTCGCGTCGCCGTGATCATCGGGCTGGGCGTGCTGGTCGAAGCCAATACCGGACGATGTTTCAGCATGAGAATGTGCACTCGCTGGCGCAGCGACAGCATGATGCCCTTGCCCTTGTGCGTTAGCCAACATCATCTTATATTGATCGGCATCCAAACCAGGTAATCGCCCGATGAAAGCAACCACCGGCCAAATCGCGTTGTCGTCGTGAGTTGCACCCCAGGATGGCATGCCTGTCATCTTGATCCCGTTCTTCGTCACCCAAAATATTTCGGCTGCCGTCAATTCTGTTGCTGCTCCAACGAGATCTGGCGCCGGCGGATTCAAGCCCTGACCCATCGCCGCTGGTTCCTGTCCCGGCGCGCCATGGCAACCTGTGCACATGGCATCAAAATCGCTGACACCTGCTAACGCCATGGCGTCGTCCAGGTCGGGGACCTGCACCCCTTCTGCATGGCGATTGACAGAAGCCCTGGACGTTGTCGACAGAAGCCAGTCTACGAGACCGCTATGAGGTGAACTTGCGCTGACATCGTACAGCCCGGAATAGGCGAATCCAGTCGCTGCAATCGCAACGACTGCTACTAGAGATACGAAAACCTTAACGACCTTCACGACAGGGTCTGTCCTTCTGGTCGAAGCCTCTCTATGAGCGGGCAGAACCGTGCATTGTCTGTTGCAATCTCACCGTTCTCTTCCCACTCTCTTATCGCAGCGGCGATGCGTTTCTTGGTCGTACGCAATTCGTCAATCTGCTGTGTGATCGCATCGAGTCGCTCACGTACCAGTGTTTCCACCTTACCGCATGGCAGCTGGCCCTGTTCAACCGAGTCAAAGATCGCTTTGATGTCTGCGATTTTCAGGCCCAGATCCTGTGCCTGGCGAATGAACTGCACGCGCTTGACGTCGGTGGGTGAAAAATACCGGTAGTCGTTGTTGGGGTCTCGCTGCGCGTGTAGCAATCCAGTGCGTGAGTAATAGCGAATCGTTGCGGGGGTGACCCCGGACTCTTTGGCTAGATCAGCGACATGCAGTCCATCGCATGTGTGCGTTTCGATAGAAATTACATTGTTGCTAAACATTTTTTCCACTCCTCATTTCGTCGTCCAATCAGGTGGCGCACAGCGCCGTGCCGCGGTCCGCGGCGGGTCGGAAATGAGGCTGTCTAGATGCGGAATCGTTGGGTGGCGAAATAGACCGGCGGCCCGGAATCCACGTGGGAAGGCGGACGCGCGTTGTCGATCGCTGTCACGATCGACAAGTTCAGCATTAGGGTATGGGCCAGTGGTGTTGCGGCGACCAAATCAACGCGTTGGGATTTCGGCGCTTCGCCGCCCGTAATCGAGAGCGGATCGCAGCAGCAGTTGGGCGTCGTGGAGTCGGCTTCAGCGTGGGTCCCGTGGCAATCCGGCTGCGAGGCTTCGGCAACCGGGAGCTCAGCGTCGATCGGGCTTGCCGCCAGAACCGTGCATGGCATCACCATGATGCTCAGCCACGCCAGGATAGCCACATTTAGCAGCGCCCCTCGGTGTGTTCTCAGGCTCGTTGTGTGATCAGGTCCTGGCATCGATATCCCCACGTCCGCCGTCTTCTGGGATCCATTGGTCAGTCAACTGTGACCAGCCGATAGGATGAACAAGATCAGCGGGATGTGCACCAAGGGATTCCCCCTGTTCTATTGGTGGTACTTCTTACCGTGGCGGGCAGACAAGCGATTTCTTGGCTATCGGCTCTCAATTGACAGCCAACGCGCATAGATATCGTCCGTCCAGAGGCCTTGGAAATACGCGATCACATCAAGCGCTTCGTCGTCATCGATCACCGCGCCGAACGCTGGCATGGCACCACCGAGCGGCACGCCGCCATTGGCGATCGTGCGCTGCAGGACCTCGGTGGAGTGATGCCACGTATGTGCCGTTCCGTTCAGTGGCGGCGGCGGGTAGTGGCCGTTTGCGTCAGTCTTTCTCCAGTCTGCGGTCCCCTGTCCTGCGTTGCCATGACAGGTCGCACAGTACTGTTGAAACGGGACCTCGCCTCGCGCGACCTGCTCCACGGTGTACCAACGCCCTGCAACGGGCGTCTCCGGCGGTCCATCCGGGACGCAGGCATTAAGGCTGGCAACCGCCGTAGTCAGCAAGACAAGGCGCACAAAGTAATTCATGGCCAATCTCCCGAGACGAGGTAATGAATGTAAGACAGGCACAAATAGGGGGTGCGAAGAAAGGGGTGATGGTCAATGCCATCAAGGCCGACGAGATGCCAGCCAGGGTGTTCGGCGGCGAGCCTCTTAATCGCCGCAAACGGCGCCACATCATCGTCTCGTCCATGGATCATCAGCACCCTTGTCTGCGTACCGAGTTTGCGGAGGTCTTCGGCGGCATCGTAGCGATAAACGACTTCCCACAGGGATGAGGTCGACGAGCGCCAGGTGTGCTTGACCAGGTCCTCGGCGACTTCACGCGGCATGTCGCGGCGGATGTACGGCAGTAGCCGCCCAAAAACACGGCGCGTGAGAATGCAGGTGATCATGGCGAGAGCCACGTTCGTGTACAGGTAGCCCCACTTTACTTTGCCCGAGCGCAAGTAACGGTATGCCGCCGCTTCGGAGCCGAAATACGGCATGCTGATTAGTACTACGTTGGCGACCTGGTCGTGGTAACGAGCTGCATACGCTACGGCGAGCAGTGCGCCTAGGGAGTGGCCGACCAGCGTAATCCGACCGAACGAGCCCAGGGCATCGTTCAGCTCGGCAACGTGTCGATCGATGGAGTAACGCGTCCAGGGTTTGGGCGAGGCGCCAAAGCCGAGCAGATCCACCAGCACGACACGGTGATTAACGACCAGCGGGCCGATGCTGTTTCTCCAATAACGCGTTGTGCCACCGAGGCCCGGGATGAATACAATAGTCTTATCCCCGTCGCCATGGTTCTCAATGTGCAGGCCGAGTGTGTCTGGGTCGGTCATGGTGCTCCACTCGCGTAAATGCCAGACATGCCCATGAAGCTCATCGCCATCAGCAGCGACGGCCGCAGGCCAACCGTGACCGCGAGCGCCGAACAAATGCCCAGCGCTTGCACCGTGATCGGATTACGTGCCAGAAGCGGCTCAAGCAGGTATTGGCGGACCGTGCGCTCCATGCGTGTTAGCGCACCGGGCGTGTCGAACTGTGCGTATGAACGACTTTCCAGCTATCGTCTATGCGGCGGAACAGGAAAGTCTCGTAGCCCCGGTTGTGAATTTGCCGTCCGTCTTTCTTCACGGTGGCCTTAACCTCGACATCAACAAGCGCCCAGGCGAAATCGCCTTCCACGTGTGTTTCGATAGCGCTGAAACTCAGATCGAGGCCGTCGAGCACGTCGCCTTCTGGCTCGACATGGTGCTCGACAAGATCGTCAAGACCATTGTTTTGCCCACCAGTCTCGACGTAGCGTGCACCGTCCTGACCGAGAAAATGGCGAAAGAACGGCGTGCCGTCGGCGTTTTCCCAGCCGTACTCGATAGCCGCGATGATTTGTCGAAGTTGGTCCTCGTCGTCTGGTTCGGCGTATACATCCGTGGCGCCCAGTAGCGCCACGACCAGCAAGGGCAAAATGAGAAAGTTCGTATTTATGTGCATCGCAAGTACTCCTTGGTTGTTCCTATAGCTATTCGGGCTGTCCTCGATTCAGGCGGTTGTAAATCGGCACATAGATGACAGCGAAATACGCACCGAACAGGAAACTCTCGATGAGCCCAAGAAGAGCTGTACCGATGCTCAGCCAGGTAAAGCCGGGAAGTACCAGCTCGAGGAACTGGTGCATGTGCAAAGGTTCGGGCAACAACAACCCCCACAACACACATACGACGAAGGAAATAGCAAAGGTCAGGCCGAGGGCCAGACTGACAGTCTTGATGCGTAGCATGAGGTTCTCCTTAGTTTGCGATAAGCGGTGCCGTTATATCGGCCCCGGTTGGAAGCGAGACAAGTCGCTCGATGGATTCGACGACGAGGATGCCAGCTTGCGCGCCTACCTCCGTGGCGCACGCGGTAATTGCGGCCACGACGTCGTCGATCTCCTCGGTACCTGCGTAGAGCACGAGACGTACGTTGTCCTGCAAGAGGTCGCGCCGAAAGTAATTCGGGTGCTCGCCATAGCCTTGAACGTGTTCCACCGTGACTCCAGGCACGCCGCAGGAACGCAAGTGGCGCTCCAGGGGTTTGAGCATCTGCACAGGTACGATGGTGGTGATGCGTTTGATTGTCATGTCAGTTCTCCTTTGTCGCGACCGTGGCTGTGCCGAAGTTAGGTATAAAGCCCGCCGTTTGGTCCAGGTAGTGTTGGTATTGATCACCAAACTCGCCGAGCAAAAAGTAGACGACGGCGGCGATCAAACCGATCGCCGCCAGGCCGTTGGTAGAAAGCCAGAAGTTACGTTTCGAAGTACTCATGGATGTGCTCCGGCTACTGGTGCTCGTGGCTTCCCTTTTCCTCATGAGCGGCGCCGCGCTCCATCATTTGCTGCATCATCATCTGCATCATGGCCATCTCCTGCTCCATGTACTCCTGGTGCTTGGCCATGGCATTCATCTGCTGGCACTGCGCCGTATCGTCCTTACACATCGGCATGGCAGCGTCGTGCTGCATACCCCCTCCTTGTGCATGGCCGTCCATCATGTGGCCGCCCATCATGCTCACGCCGGAATTGCCACGCATCATGTCCATCATGGTGCGCATTTCTTGCATGTGCTCTTGCATCAGCTGCTTGCGCACAGCCGGATCGTCAGCGCCTTGCATCTTTTCCATCGTCGCCTGCATCATGGCCATATGCTCCTGCTGCATCTGCTGTGCCTCAGCAATGGCGGCCCACCGTTTGTCAATCTCCTTGGCCGGGTCGGTCTCAGCGAATACCTGACCGCCGATCAGTGCGATGGCGATAGTTGTTGCAATCAATAGTCTCTTCATGATTTGTCTCCTATGAACGGGGCGTCGGCCCCTTTATTCCACAATTAATTTGCCGCGCAGCATTCCCATCTGGCAGGCGAATTCGAACTCGCCCGCTTCGCGGGGCACGAACTCCACGGCAACCGTTTCACCAACAGGCAACTGCGCGCTCTGCTCGAAATCGGGCAGTAGCACCATCTCTGAGCAGGACGCGGTTTCCTCTCTGCGAAAATTGAGTCGGACCGGCCGGTCTTTCTCGACAATAATGACGTCGGGCGTGTAGCCGCCCTTTACGAGAATCATCACTTCCTGGTGGCCGGAACTGGTTTTTGAGGCGCGCGTGCCCTTGTCTTTTTTCATCCAGAAGAACCAGACGATGAAGACGATCAAGGCAAGACTTAGCGCAGTAACGATGATGCGATCCGGGGTCATGCCGCACCTCCTTTGGGTTTGAAGTAACGAAGCCGGTTGGCGTTGGTAACCACGGTCACGGAGCTGAATGCCATCGCGGCAGCCGCGATCAGCGGCGAGAGCAGCAAGCCGGTGAACGGATACAGCACGCCCATGGCTACGGGTATGCCGAGCGCGTTGTAAATAAAGGCACCAAACAGGTTCTGATAGACATTGCGCATGGTGGCGTGTGAAATCTGCATTGCAGTGACCACGCCGGTAAGGCTCCCCTTGATCAGCGTGATATCGCTGGCCTCGATCGCCACGTCGGTACCCGTGCCAATTGCCATGCCGACATCGGCCTGCGCCAGCGCCGGGGCATCATTGATGCCATCACCCACCATGGCGACGACCTTGCCTTCGAGTTGGAGCCTCTTGATTTGGTGTGCCTTCTCTTGTGGCAGGACATCGGCGAGCACGCGCTCGATACCCACGCGGCGCGCGATGGCATTGGCGGTGCGTTCGTTGTCGCCAGTGATCATAACGACCTCGAGACCCATCGACTGCAGTGCCTTGATGGCGTCGACTGAATCGCCCTTGACCGTATCTGCCACAGCGATCAGGCCGGCAGCCTTGCCGTCTACCGCGATATACATCGGCGTCTTGCCGTCCGCGGCGAGGCGCTCCCAGTCGGCGGTGAGGTCGGCCGAGTCGATGTCACGGTCGCGCAGCAACTTGGCATTGCCGAGCAATAACTCGTGGACACCGACCCGCCCGTAGACGCCATGTCCGGGAATGGCGGCGAAGTCCACTGCCGTAGTAAGCGCCAGGTGACGTGACTCTGCACCATTGACAATGGCTTCGCCGAGGGGATGTTCGGAGCCTTTCTCGAGCGTCGCCGTCAGCGCAAGGAGTTCATCCTCGCTGAAATCACCGAGGCTGATCACGTCGGTGAGTTCGGGTTCGCCCTTGGTGATGGTGCCGGTTTTGTCCAGCACGATAGCGTTGAGGCGCTTCGCTGTTTGCAGGGCATCGCCCGAGCGAATCAGGATGCCGTTCTCCGCACCTTTACCAATACCGACGGTAAGTGAGGTCGGCGTTGCCAAACCGAGCGCGCACGGGCAGGCAATAATCAATGTCGTCACTAACACGATGATGCTGAAGACGATTCGGGGCTCAGGGCCGACGTTGTACCAGACGATAAAGGCTAGGAGACCGAGAATCATGACCGTGGGCACAAAGTAGGCGGCAACCTGGTCCACCACGCGCTGGATCGGTGCCTTGGAGCCCTGCGCATCCTGCACCATGCGAATAATGTTGGCGAGTGCGGTGTCCTTGCCGACACGCGTCGTTTCAAAGGTGAATGAACCGGTCTTGTTGAGGGTAGCGCCGATGACCTCGTCGCCGGCGCCCTTCTCTACTGGTATAGACTCGCCGGTGATCATGGACTCGTCAAGACTGCTCGATCCTTTAACGACCACGCCATCGACCGGGACCTTTTCGCCAGGCCGGACGACCACCTTGTCGCCGACGATGACTTCCTCAACCGGAATATCGAGTTCCTTGCCATGGCGCACCACGCGTGCCGTCTTGGCCTGCAGTCCGATCAGTTTCTTGATCGCCTCGGAGGTTTTGCCCTTGGCTTTCACCTCGAGCGCCATTCCGAGGACCACCAGCGCCACGACAACGGTAGATACATCCCAGAAGGCTTCCGCCAGCGCTTGTGTCGGGAACCACTGTGGGAACAAGACCGCGACCGCCGAGTAAACGAACGCGGCTGTGATACCTGAGGCGATCAGCGTGTGCATGTTGGCGGTACGATGCTTCAGCGCGGCCCACATGCCGGTGTAGAACTGGGACCCGGACCAAACAAGAACCGGTAACGTGGCGAGGCCCAGCAGACCCCATACGATGCGTCGGTTGTCGCTGCCCATCGGCATCCATTCACGCAGACCCGGGATAAAGTCCGGGTAGCTGAAAAACATAACCGGAATTGACACAAAGGCGGCGAACCAGAATTTGCGCATTAGGCCCCGATACTCACGTTCCTGCTCACTCGCGTGCCGGTCGACACTGTCTTCGCTTGCCTCTACAGGAGGCGCCAGCTCATAGCCGCTGTCGGCAACGGCCTGGCTGAGGTCGTCGAGATTGGTTTGGCCCGGTTGATACTCAATGTCCACTTCAGAGGTCGCGATGTTCAATGCGGCCGACACGACGCCTGGCGTTCGTGTCAGGGCCGACTCCACTTGCGTGACGCAGGATGCACAGTGCAGTCCCTTGACGGCCATGCGTAGCTTTGCAGGACCAGGCTTGAAGCCCTCTTCGCGAATGGCCCCCAGCAAGTCTTTCGTACCGATCTGCTCGGGGTCGTAATCAATCATGGCGAGTTTCTCCATCAGGTTGACGCGTGCTTTGGACACACCTGGCTGGCGACGCAATGCGACTTGCACGCGCTCGGTGCAGTGCACGCAGGTCATGCCGTCGATTGAAAGGCTAAGCGTTGCCATGAGGTGCCTCCGGTGTGTCGGTGTAGTGAGTGTGGATCTCGAGTTGATGTGGACCGACCTGGTTCTCAGGCGGTACCGTCTCTGTGTCGTGTGCTAAGTCGTTTTGGCGTAGGACTGTCATGTGAAAAACCCGTGGGAATGAACTCGAAAAGCTCGCTTCAAACAGGTTTTTTCTAGATCAGGTACACGCAATATTGGACAGTGAGAGGAACCGCGGCCGCCGCGACAGAATACGCTGGTCGCATAAGGGGGGCTGTGGGAGAAGATACAGCCGCGACGAGGTCGTCGATTATGACGACCACGGTTGGTTCGAATTCGAATTTGTCCGGCAGACGCGTTTCTGCCTTGGTGCTGGCGACGACCGGCTCATCACAGGAGGATCGCTCGATGCACCGATCATGCTCACAATCTAAACAATGCGTGCAGTGCTCATCGGGAACATGGCCTGAATGGGTGCGGGTGGAGTCGAGCACTTCGCTCTCGACGGGCCGATCGACCGACAGCTCAGTAGCCGGCGCGATCGTCGCGCAGGCCTGGAGTGTCAGGTTCAGCCACACGACGATAAGCGGGCCGAGCACGGTGCGAGCCCGGGTACGCTGCTGTAATCGAAGTGTGGCCAAAATTGTCATGACTGATTTCTGTTTACTCAGTGCCGAAATGGGTTAATGAACTAACTCTACAACGTGTACCCAGCTTCAAGGTCAAGCACTTTTTTAGATTCCAAAGGTCGCTCTGAGGTACACAAGTACAGCCTGGACTTCCTCGTCGGTGAGGGACGGGTTACCGCCCTTGGCCGGCATGGAAAGCGGCTTGCCTGGCGTGACCAGTCCATCTCGTATGCTGGTGGCCAGTTCGTCATCCGATTTGGCCAGAGGGCCGTCCGACTTAGTGAAGTCGCTGACGCCAGGGATCATGCCCTTGCCGTTCGCGCCATGGCAGGCGACGCAGGTTTGCGAGTAGACCATTTTGCCTGTCTCTACTGCTTCCTCGGTCGACGCCATGGCTGGCGTCACAAATGACGCCAGCGTAACGATGACCAAGCTCTTAGTTACTCTGTTGCAGGAAAACCAGAACATTTTTCGCCTCCTCAGCTGTCAGGCCGGCACGTACCCGCATGTGAGCAATGGCCGCGCGCCATTGGTCGTCACGGAGCGACTTGGGGTCGCGCATGTTGTGGCAGCGGGCGCAGGTGTTGGCCCAGGTCTTCGACCCGTTAACAAACTGCATCGGATCGCTCTGTGTGGTGGCTTTGGCCTCCTCGGCTGCGGCCGTCGTCTGCGCGGCCAGCATGCCAAGGCCCAGGACAGCGGAGATTGCCGCTATCGGAACCAGTGTGAATAATTTCGTTCTCATTGTGGTCTCTCCTTAAACTCAGTAGCCGAAGGCAATCTGGACAATCCAGCGATCGGCGTCGGTGATCTCACCAGGTTCGCCCTCGTTGGATTCGTAGCCGAACTTAAGCATCGCGCTGGGTGCAATCAGGTAGTTGACACCCAGTGCCAGCTGTTCCTGCGTATCGTCGGCGTGCGGCGATTTGAAGTCTGTGTAGCGAACGACACCTTCCCAATTGCTGTCACCGCCGAACCTGTAGGCTGCCTGGGCGTACCAGGTTTCCCACTTGGTGTTCTCCGGCGCAACACTCAGTGCAGCAGCGTCGACTTCCTGGCTGACGAACTCGCCGCGCAGGTCGAGGTTGCTCCAGCGATAGTTCGCATCAAACCCGAAGACGGTATAGCCACGCTTGGGGTCACCTTCGAGATCCGCGCCATCATTTTCCACGACAGCTACGTCACCGGTCGCGCCCGATACTGCGAACTCGAGGTTCGGCATGGGGAGGAACGCAACGCGACCACCGAAGACCTTCTCGTCGTCCGGGTCGCTGGCGAAGCCTTCGGCTTCAACCGCATGAATCTCACCATCCTCACCTTCAATCTTCGGACCGTTACCAACGTAGGCTGCGTAGGTGATCCTGCCGTTGTTACCAACCGGGTTGCCGCCACGAATCTGTAAGCCGACCTCCGAGATCGGTGCAGCGCCATCGTGCCCGAATCCTGCAGGTGCTGACGGTAGCTTGTTGATCCAGGAAGGATGCAGATTCTGCCGGAAATTGCCGATCGGGCTCAGGAACTTGCCCGCGACCAGCGTCAGGTTGTCGTTCAGGAACCAGTCAACCGTGGTGTACTCGAGGCCGATATTTGTGTCACCGTTTTCTTCGACTTCAACTTCGAGTTCGGCTTCCCAGAGGATCTTGTTGTCGTACAGGAAGTGGAACATCGGGTTAAAGTTAGCAACGAATGCGGCCGGGCCGTCCTCGACGCTGACGTAGTCAGCCGAGGCATAGCCGGACAGGTGCGTCACTGACGTCGCTTCGGTAAACGCAGTCGACGACTGCGTCGCACGTATGGCGACTTTATTGGCTTCGACATCCTTGCGGATCGTCTCGATGCTGCCATTGTCCTTGGCCTCGTCCAGTTCTGCTTTCAATTCGCCAAGTTGCTCGGTCAGAGCTGTAAGCTGCTCTTCAAGCTCGGCGATGCGTTCGGGATGCATTTGCGCAAGGGCTGGCATTGCTAGCAACGCCAGCGCCGATGCCGACCATGCATACTTCCTGCATCGTGTTGTCGTGTTCATCTTTGTCTCCAGTTAGGGATATATCGTTAAGCGGTTGTCGCATAGCTGGCACCTGCTGTGACGCCAAGAATGCGATCCAGCAAGTGCACGCCGAAATGGGGTTTGTCGATCACGTCGATTGCACCGGCTTTGAGCGCCTCGACCGCGATGTCGTTATTAAGCGTGCTGGTTAGAACGACGATTGGGATGCGGGGGTACTGCGCACGGACTCGTCGTATGAGAGCAAGACTGCCGAGACCGGGAAGTTCCGCTTCGATAAGAAGACAGCTTCCATCGATCGCCCGGGATGCACACGCCGCCAAGAAGGGTTCGGCCGTTTGGAAACACTCCACTGCCAAGTCCGTCGGCTCGAGGAGCGTTGCCAATGCGTCGTGGACTGCCCGGTTCGGGTCAACGACGAATAGAGTTTGGCGGCTTGCGTGCATTGTGCAATTCCAATCGAGGGGTCTAATGGATTGGAAGTATGGTTGCCGGGTGTGCCCCGGGCTATTCGAGATTTCTTGATGCTAGTTGTTGGGAGCACGCACCCGCATAAGGGGCACCACGTGTTATTGCATGCCGATCAATACCAGCACGCGCCGCTATCCGGCCTCCGACAGAGTCTCTATCTGGATTTTCAGCCGAACCAGCTGCGCAAGTGTATGAATGCCCAGTTTGTGCATGATGTGTGAGCGGTGGGCCTCCACCGTTCGCTCGCTTATCCCGAGGTCATCAGCGACTACCTTGCTCATTTTCCCTTGCGCCACGAGTTCAAGCACTTCGAGTTCTCGGTCCGACAAGCTGTTGAAGCGATCCAGCAACTGCCGCTTGTCCATTAGCACCTTGTGCTTGCCGTCCTCGAGATCCAGCGCTTCATTGATTCGGTCAAGCAGGTTTTGCTCGTGAAACGGCTTGCGAATGAAATCGATCGCTCCTCGCCGCATAGCCTCAACTGCCAAAGTGATATCGCCGTGACCTGTAATGAAGATTATCGGCAACAGTGAGCCCTCATCGTTCAGTCTATCCTGCAGATCGAGTCCACTCATACGTGGCATTCGTATGTCGAGTACGAGACACCCGCGCATGTCCTCGTGGTAATCACCGAGAAAGGCCTGCGCCGAATCGTACTCTTTGAACGATTGTCCGACCGTTTCCATCAAAATTGTGAAACTTTCGCGAACATCTGGATCATCATCCACAATGTAGACAGTTTGTTCCTGACTCATGTTGATTCCCTTTGCTCAGCGGCTGGCAATACGAAATAGAACGTTGCGCCGCAATCTCTGTTGTTCCGGAAATCTAGCTGCCCGCCATGCGCGGTTACTATCGCTCGGCTGATCGACAGTCCCATGCCCATGCCGGATTTTTTGGTCGTCGAGAAGGGCGCGAATAGCTTGTCAACTGAACTCTTTGCCACACCACACCCTTTGTCGATGACCGCAAATTCGACTGTGTTATCGTCGCGCAGCCGGGCTTGCAGCCCAATAGTGTTTCCGTTCCGGCAGCCAATCGATTGCATCGCTTCCATGCCGTTTCGCAGCAAATTCAGTACAACCTGCTGTATCTGCACTGCGTCCACTGAAACATCGGGCAACCCCGCTTGTGTCTCCACGGATATCTCAATATCACGAATTCCAGCTTCGGGCTCTGCCAGTCGGGCAACATCGCGAACCAGCTCTTCACAACCGACTCTCTCCTTCGAACTCGCGCTACGTTTCGCCATTTTCTGAACTCGGTCAATCACCAAACTCGCTCGATGAGCATGCTTTGACAGCTTGTCGAGGATTTCAGATAGCCTCGTATATCGTTCGGTGCGGACAAGATGGTCGCTGGCCTGGACTAACAGCGCGATAGCGGACAGTGGTTGATTGATTTCGTGCGCGATGCCACTTGCCATTTCACCAAGCATGTTAAGTCGGTCCACATGCGCCAGATGTTCGCGATGCTCTCGTGCTTCATTCTCGGCCACGCGTTGTCCGGTAATGTCGGTCACGAATCCCTCCAGATGGGTCTGATGGTCCACTTCGGAGGCGACTGCCCTTCCCCGTTCCCTCATCCAGCGAATGTCGCCGTCGGCATTGATGATTCGATACTCCACCTCGAACGCATCACCTGTGCCGAAAGAATTCTGAATGCCGCCGACGACCCGCACTCGGTCGTCCGGGTGCACAAGATCAAGCCAATCCTTATCGCCCTTTGAAAACGTGCTGCGGGGATAACCCGACAGGGCGCTGCAACCTTCGCTGATGAATGCCATCGGTGTGCCTGGCGCATCATTACGCCGATATGCCATTCCCGGTAGATTGCGGAACAAAGTCTCTAGCTGCAGTGCAATGTCGTGATACTGGTGCGAGCGATCGCGAGCTGCGAACGCAAAATACATGGCTAGCGCCGTGAGCGCACTGAGCAACAGCCCAAAAATGAGAACTAGGCTCGAAGAATCGGCGTGACCGGTGGACAGGAAAGACGATGTCGGTGTGATACGCACGGTCCAGTCCAGTCCACCCGCGGAGAAGTCGTGGGAGAGTGATTGGTGCGGATCTGCAACATCATCGGCGACCTGATGCTGGTACACGGGCCGATCCTTGAGGAAGATTTCAACGTGGTGCTCAATGCCCTGCAAGCGACCGATCACACTCTCGAGCCACTCGTTGGGGTGAAGGAAACCTGCTATCACACCCTCGAAGTCGCCGTGGTGTAACACCGGCACGATCACTGCGATGCAAGGGTTACCCTGAGCGTCTGTAAAGAGATCGCTGAAGGTCCGGGCACCACTGTCGCGCGAACGCTCCAGCGCGTTTCTGACCTGGGCGATCTCTGCGACCGCAAACGGTGTATCACCGCCCTGCTCTCCGGCAACCTGCCATCGGGTCTGAACATTCGCATCGATCCAATGGATAGCAACAAACCCAGGCATGTCTGCAAGGTAGCGAGTGGCGTCACCTTCCCAGTCCTCCTGCGAAGGTTCACCGGTTCTCATCGAACGATAGGCCAGTCGATCCAGGGCCAGTAAACGATTCTCCGCATCCTGTCGGATAAGGAGCTCATTCATGTGGATCGAGTGATCCGTAGAAGACCCGGCATGCTCGTGGGCGCGTTGATCAATGACGTACCACAGCGCAACAACGCCTGCCGCCATGACAGCACCGGCCGCAATGGCCAGCCATACCGCGATTCGCCTGGGTCCTTGCTCCGTTTGCACGATGGTTCCTGTCGTCATTCCGCCTCTTGTGCCTCGCCTCGGACCGGGCATTTGAGTGTAGCACCGGTCCGATTAACGAGGCGTGAGAGGAATTACTCGACGGTCTCCTTACCCTGACGCGTTGCGTAGACGCTGGTGGTGCCGTCGACGTGGTGCGCAATGATGTCGTATTCCACCGGGTTTGGTCCTTCCATACCCGGCGAACCCATGGGCATGCCAGGCGCTGCAATACCGCGAATGTCTTCGGGTTTTTCCGTGATCAGCTTCTTGACCAGATCAGCCGGCACATGCCCTTCGACCCAGTAACCATTAATCGTGCCGGTGTGGCATGAGAGCAATTTGGGCGGTACGCCGAAGCGTTCACGTGTCGGTGCGGTGGACGCAACTTTGACCACGTCGACCGCCAGACCGTTCGACTCCAGGTGATCTACCCACTTGAGGCAACAGCTGCAGGCTTCAGTCTTGTACACGGTAATGACGTCGCTATTGTCGCGACTGGTCACAGACGGTTCAGATGAGTTGGCCTGCCCTCGGGCAAACAAGATGCCAGCGGCGATGGCGATGACGACGCCGACCGTCAGGATATTTTTCAGGTTCATGGTGTGTTTCCTTTCGCTTATGCGTTTACGAGCAGTGATCGCTTGCGCCATAACAGGAACAGCGCAGGTATCACGATCAAAGTAAGAATGGTGGCGCTGACCATGCCGCCGACCATGGGTGCGGCGATACGCCGCATGACTTCTGAACCGGTGCCACCACCGAGCATGATCGGCAACAGGCCCGCGATGATGGCAGCGACCGTCATCATGATGGGCCGCACACGCATGACCGCACCGTCAATGACGGCCTGGCGGATATCGTCCAGGGTGAGTGCACGAGATTCAGACTCGGCCGTCGCCATGTGCTGTCGAATGGCTTGGTTGAGATACACCAGCATCACCACGCCAATCTCAACCGCGACACCGGCCAAGGCGATGAAGCCAACCCCGACAGCTACCGACAGGTCGTACCCCAACAGATACAGCAGCCACAAACCGCCGATCAACGCCATCGGCAGCGTGCCGATGATGATGGCGACTTCGGCAAAACGACGGAAGTTGAGGTACAGCAACAAGACGATGATGGCGAGCGTGACCGGCCCTACGAGCGACAGTCGTTCCTTGGCGCGGACCATGTACTCGTACTGTCCGGACCAAGCGAGTGAATAGCCCGCTGGCAGGTCGACGAAGTCCGCAACGACCTGCTGCGCCTCTGCGACATACGAGCCCAGATCACGCCCTGCGATGTCGACGTAACTCCAGCCATTCAAGCGTGCGTTTTCGCTCTTGATAACCGGTGGCCCATTCACCACTTTGACGTCGGCCACGTCCGATAGCGCAATGCGCGCGCCCGACGGTGTGACGATAGGCAGCAAGCGCAGCTGCTGCACCGAATCGCGCACCCTCTGTGGGTAGCGAATGTTGACCGGGTAGCGCTCGCGGCCTTCAACCGTCTGCGTGACATTCATGCCACCCACAGCCGACCGCACGACATCATGGATATCGGCAATATTGAGACCGAATCGCGACGCTCTGGAGCGATCGATATCCACGTCCACATAGCGGCCACCGGCGACGCGCTCCGAATACACTGACGCGGTACCCTCGACATTGGCGAGTACACGCTCAAGGTCCTGCCCTATTCGCTCAATGACTTTGAGGTCGGGGCCGGACACCTTGATGCCGACCGGCGTCTTGATGCCGGTTGCAAGCATGTCAATACGAGTCTTGATGGGCATCACCCAGGCATTGGTGAGACCGGTGTACTTGACCACACGATTGAGTTCGGCACGCAGACCCTCCGGCGTCATGCCTTCACGCCATTCCTCACGGGGTTTGAGCTGAATGACCGTTTCAATCATGGTGAGCGGTGCCGGATCGGTGGCGGTCTCCGCGCGACCGATCTTGCCGAATACGCGCTTCACCTCCGGAACCTTGGAGATCATGCGATCGGTGTGCTGCAGCATTTCGCGGGCCTTGTCGATCGAGACTCCGGGGTAGGTGGTCGGCATGTACATGAGATCGCCCTCATCGAGCGGCGGCATGAACTCGGAACCGAGCTGAGTCGCTGGCCACAACCCAACCACCAGCACTGCTGCGGCAAGCACCAGCGTCCCTCTCGGGAAGCGAATGACCGCGTTAATGACGGGGCGATAGGCCGCAGTTAGCACCCGGTTGATCGGGTTCTTATGCTCAGGCGTCACATGGCCGCGTATGAAGTAGCCCATCAGCACCGGAACCAGCGTGATCGAAAGACCCGCCGCGGCCGCCATCGCATACGTCTTGGTAAACGCCAGCGGGGCGAACAGGCGCCCTTCCTGAGCCTCCAGCGTAAACACGGGGAGGAAGCTCAGGGTGATGATCACTAGCGAGAAAAACAGCGGTGGTCCGACCTCGGTGGCCGCATCCGAAATGATGCGCCATCGATTCTCGTCGGTGAGTGGCTCTTTCTCGATATGTTTGTGCACGTTTTCGATCATCACAATGGCAGCATCGACCATTGCACCAATCGCGATTGCGATACCGCCGAGCGACATGATGTTGGCGTTGATGCCCTGCATCTTCATGACAATGAAAGCCACGAGAATACCGACTGGCAAACTGATAATGATTACCGCAGATGAGCGCAGGTGAAACAGGAACACTGCGCACACCAATGCGACCACGATGAACTCCTCAAGAAGTTTGCCCTCGAGGGTCTCAACGGCTCGATTAATCAGGTCTGAGCGATCGTAGGTGGGGACGATTTCCACGCCATCGGGCAAGCTGCGTTCCAACTCGGCAATGCGGTTCTTGACACCCTCAATGGTTGTAAGGGCATTTTCACCCCAGCGCATGATGACGATGCCACCAACAACCTCGCCCTCCCCATCGAGGTCGGCGATGCCGCGCCGCATCTGCGGGCCGAGTCGGATTTCGGCAACATCAGACAAAACCAAGGGCGTGCCTTGCGCATTGACGCCGAGGGGAATCTGGCTGAGATCTTCTATGCTCTGGATGTAGCCCGTCGCCCGTACCATGTACTCCGCCTCACCCATTTCGATAACGGAGCCACCGGTTTCCTGGTTGCCTCGCTGAATGGCCGTCTTGAGCTTGGACAGGGGCAATCCGAACGCCCGCAACTTGTCCGGATCCACGACCACCTGGTACTGACGCACCATGCCGCCCAGGGTCGCGACCTCGGCGACGCCCGGTACAGTTTGGAGCTCGTACTTGAGGAACCAGTCCTGAATGCTTCGCAACTGTGACAAGTCGTGCTGCCCGGTGCGATCGACCAGCGCGTACTCGAACACCCAGCCGACACCGGTTGCGTCCGGGCCGAGGGCGGGCTTGGCATTGTCTGGCAGTTGGCCGGCAACCTGACTCAGATATTCGAGGACTCGCGAGCGCGCCCAATACAAGTCGGTGCCATCCTCAAAGATGATGTAGACGAAGGAGTCACCGAAGAATGAGTATCCGCGTACTGTCACTGCCTTGGGAACCGACAGCATGGCGGTGGTCAATGGGTAGGTTACCTGGTCCTCAACCACCTGCGGGGCTTGGCCCGGGAATGAGGTTTTGATGATGACCTGCACGTCCGAGAGATCCGGCAAGGCATCGACCGGTGTCTGGCTCACCGAGTAAATGCCCCAGGTCGTCACCAGCACCGTGAGTATCAGAACCAGGAAACGATTATGGATAGACCAGCGAATGACACCGGCAATCATGACCCGTCCTCCATCTGGTGCTCAGAGTGGTCCATTTCCGGGTCCATTGGTTCGGATGTCTCCACCGCTGGCATTTCGTGTTGGCTGTGGTCCATCTCGGGATCCATCGTTTCGGATGGTTCCACTGCTGGCAATTGTTGTTCGCTGTGATCCATCTCAGGATCCATCGCCGGCACCGTCTCGGGCGCCTCATCGATTGACTCGCCATCGTTCATGCGAGCCAGCGAACTCTCGATATTTGATTCGGAGTCAATCAGGAACTGACCGGACACCACGATCGTCTCACCGGCTTTGAGGCCGCCACGAATGGCCACGCGATCGCCAGACTCGATGCCCAGTTGCACCGGCTTGGCCTGATAGCGACCCTCACCCAGTGCGACAACCACTCGGTCCATCGAGCCACCGCGAATTACCGCTTCTCTGGGTACATTAATGACGCGGCCAAAGCCGTCTGCCTCGATAACCACGCGGGAGAACATGTTGGGCCGTAACAGCTCGGCCGTATTGTCGAAGCGCAGTCGTACCTTTAGGGTGCGTGTCTTCGGATCAAGTTCGGGGTAAACGTAGTCAACAGTTCCCTCCAGGCTTTTGCCCGGCAGGTAGTCCAGCTCGACTACCGCCTTTTGCCCGGGCTTCACCCACGACGACTGCTGCTCGAATACCTCGGCAAGAACCCACACGCGGTCGAGTTTTGCCACGGACATCACTTCCGTTGCCGGTGTGATGTAGATGCCCTCGCGAACACCAAGGTGCGCAATAACACCATCGGATTCGGCATACACACGCACGCGCTGCTCCACGGTCCGTTCCTTCTCGAGCCGGGCAATCCCCGACGGAGATACGCCAAGCGCCACCAGGCGATCGCGCGACGCTTTGAGGAGGAGCGTATTACTACTGCGCGTTGCGGTGAGGAATTCTTCCTGAGCGTTCACCAAGGTCGGTGAATAAAGCTCAAACAACAACTGGCCCTTTTTCACCGGGTCGCCGGTCGCCTTGGTCACGAGCTTTTCGATCCAGCCATCCACGCGCGTGTGCACGTGTTGCACCGTGTCCTCATCGTAGGCGATGTAACCAACGGTCTCGATGCGGCGCATCAGTACGCTACGTTCGGCGACAGCGGTGCGGACTCCAAGGTTGTTGACGATGGTGGAGTCGATTTTCACGACACCAGGCTGGCTATCGACTTCGTCGGCGTAAACCGCCACTAAATCCATGCCCATTGGCGACTTGCCGGGCTCTTCGCGCCGGTAGTTGGGGTCCATCGGTGCAACCCAGTACAGAATCTCGCGATCGCCGCCACCGGTTGACCCGGCGTTGGCGCCTTCACCGTTGTTCAGGCCGCGCCCCACAAAGAAGGCGATGAGAATTGCCACCAGAAAACCAGCGGCGATAAGGATGTTCTTGTTCATGATGTGAGTCCTGCGAGGTTGGCGAGCGCCGCATAGGATTGGGCTCGATCAACGCTCAAACGAATGTGTTCAATGCGAGTGTTCAGGTAACCGATGTAGGCGCGCATAACGTCGGCAAAGTCGCCGGCGTCGCTCTGGTAGGCAAGTAGGGCCGCCTCGGCCTGCCCCTTGGCTTGGTCCAGAATTTGGGTGTCATAAAGTGACAGGCGTCGGGACAGCTCTGTCCACTGGGCGTACTCGGTTTCGAGTTGTCGGGTCAGTTCACGCTCAAGACGTAGCCTCGATGATTTCGTAGCGCTGCGGTCCTGCAGGGCGGCGCTCAGCGTGCTATCAACCGATTTCTTGCGAAAGAAAGGCAGGCCTACGGTAACGCCGACTGTTACCAGATCCGAACGAGGGTCACCGGATGGTAAATTGCCGTCGCGATAACCGTAGCCGACATCCAGTGCCCAGTTGGGCTTGGAGCGCTCGTCGGCAATCTTGACGCCGGCATCGCTTGCATCCACTTGGGCGTCGGCAGCCAATAGTGCGGGGTGCCGTTGCAATCCCTGCTTCAGGTCATTGAGCGAGGGTACTGACGTCCACGATGGGAGGTTTGTCGCGACCGGTCGGCGTGCGTCCTCACCAATCCATTCGGCTAATGAAGATTCTGCGCGGGCACGACGTCGTTCGATGTCGATCAGACGATCGTCGAGGCGGCTAAGCTCCAGTTCGGCGTGCAGCACGTCCTGCTGAGTCTTGCGGCCCACCGAGTAGAGCGAGCGCGTAATTTCCGCGAGATCGCCGAAGAATGGACGTGACTCGGTAATCAGTGCGTCAGCTCTACGCAGGAAGTACAGTTCCAGCCAGGCTTTCTGTGTCGCTGTGCGTACATTCCGGCCTCGTGCGTTGCCACCCTCGGTCATGCTGTCGGCCATCAGGCCGAATTTCTCGTATGAGAGTGAGCGCGTCTTGCCTGCCGGGAAGACCTGCCGAAAGCCAAGCGATGCCTGGGTCATGCCCTCGGTCGAGAACCCGCCCGAATCGATAGGGAAGTTGTTGATGCCCACTCGCAGCATTGGATCAGGCAGCTCGCCGGCAACAATGGCGCGCTCATCGAGCGCGGCCGCCTGTGCTTGCATGGCTAGTTGGCCCGGCTCAGCGACCAGCGCGAGATCCTCGGCCTCGGCCAGGGTCAACGGTGTGTCTGGGCGCGCGTGCGCCGGAGTAATAGCGATGATGGCGGTTACAACCGCGACCATCACCAAGCGGAGGGTCGAAACACCGTTTCGATCGCTCCTAGTGGGCTCGGGATTCAACCCGAATTGTGAAAACATGAGAAAGCTCCTACGTTAAAAACCGGAATAACTGGACGGTCAGAACGCAGGGCTTAGATCAGATAGAGGCACTTCAGGACATGTAAGGGAACCGACCCACCGGATGCCTCCGGCGGATCGGTCGCGTTTCCAGATTCCTCGCGAGGACCATGACAAAGGTGCGGGACTGGGACGCTCGTGGGGAGGACGTTGTCGCCCTCATCGAGATCGGGTGATTCAATGCGGAGGTTGACTATGCCTTCTTCGACATCGCAGCACTCTGTCTGTGCTGACGCGCAACTCACAATTTCTTCACTACTGGTGACTATTGACCCGCAGTGATTGCGCTCCGGTTCAGGCATGGTTTCGGCAGGCACTGGGCAATGAGGACATTCTTCAGTTGACACTGCCGCCACGGCACATGGCTGGACTGCGAGACTGACCCACACGGCAAGCATCAGGCCTAGCGCTTTGCGCGTCCTCGATACTGTCCTGTTTTTGTCAGTGCTTTTCGTCATATCAGCGTCGTTTGATGCTTACTTTCTTCCAGTGCAGCGGCGAGCATGCGCGCTGGACCTTGCCGTAACCTTGCATAATTGGTGTGTCATTCATTCGGCTAAGTCTTGAACCGAGTTCGTTCGGTGACTGCCGGATGGGTCCCATGGCGTGACTCTAGAAGGTATACGCTAGGTATAGGTCAAGCCTTTACTTTTGAGGCGTTGTCTTCGGCCATAAGCAGACTGTCACCAAGTTGGCTCTGAGTGACTGCTATGTAGTCCAGCCCCGGTTTGGTGGACACCTTTAAATGTGCGCAATAATGCGCGAGGAGGTGTTCCATGACGAAGAAGAAATATCGACGGTATAGTCCCGAGTTCAAGCGGCATGCGTTGAAACGAGCGAGCGAAGACGGTGTAACAGACAAGGGAGTCTGCGAGGAACTTGGTATCAGTGAGCGTCAGCTACGCCGTTGGCGAGATCTTTACCGGCTACTTGGTGGTTCGGAACCTCGGCACCGCAGATCAATATGAAACTTGGATGCCTGACCACGTGTTCCACGAACTCTACAGCAGCGATGGCAAAGTTTCGGAACATGCGGCAAGACCAGTGATCCCATTCAACGGCAACTCCTGACCCAAATCGCCCACTAGCACCAGGGGACAGACCGGCTCAATACCCGCCACCCAAGTCTTCATTCTCGGAAAACACCCACTGGTCACTAGGCGCCGTCAAAAGCGACATCACGCGCACAATGTAAGTTTGTGTTTCCGCATACGGCGGAACCTTGTTGCCGTAGCGGCGTACAGCTTCCTCACCAGCGTTATAAGCCGCCAGAACCAATTCTCTCGACTCAAACTCATGCATCAGCAAACGAAGATAACGAACACCGGCGTCGATATTTTGCTCCGCATCAAGCGGATCAATCACAGAGAAACGCTTAGCAGTTTTCGGCAGCAGCTGCATGATGCCCATTGCACCGGCACGAGAGACCGCTCTTTCATCAAAGGCGGACTCAACTTCGATGATTGCAGCTACCAGGTCTGACGGCACGCCGTGCTGCGTGGAAATTGCGGCAATTAGATCCGCATACTCCTGCCGTCGCTCCACAAGAATTTCCAAGCTCGGTGGTGACCAATGATCCGCCATGCGCGAACGCTGAAAGTGATCGAGCGTTCGGTGCAGAGTGATCTCACCATCGCCGCTTCGCTGCCACACGTCACCCCAACTTGGGGTGACCAGAAAAACCCCAAGCAGCAGCAATCCCAAAATTGATTTCCAATCATTCACGCGATTGACCCTCTCTTGACGCACGCCGGATCCACCCAACAAACCGGTGCCGGTACTCGCACGCAGACGGTGACACACGCAACCGAGGGGAATTGCTGCCGTACAAAGCGCATTATGGAGTCGACTTGCTGCCAGTAGCGAACGCCACCGCGACAGCGCACAAGATCCGCATACCGTTGGTTGTGAGAACCCCAAACCCGGACAAACCAACGGCAGTGGGACTCCTGAAACAAA
>JAJFKO010000036.1 GCA_021773175.1 Gammaproteobacteria bacterium | reverse complement strand
AAGCATCCTTATCACCGTTAACCACCTCCGCTACTTAGTATATAAAAATATTTTTATATACGCTTTTTCTATCTCGCTCCCACTAGTCTCCTTAGCGGTCCTGGTGCAGCATCTTTTCCACCAGTAAGCAGTAGATTTTCTTCTGCATTAAGCTGTTGGCATAATGCAATTAATTCGTCTAGTTGCTCTAACGCAGCATCTAGTGCTTTGTGCTGCACTTCAGCCTCAACTCGTGGCACAGCTCTTATAGCTTCTATAGCTTTCTTTTTAAAATCTTTTATTAGTGCATCTAGCTCTTCAAAATGACCACTAATTTGTGCTGAAATATGTGCTTTCTGCAGTAGTGCTCTAGTAATGACTTGATACGTTTGCATACGAATATTTTTAGCTTGACCAACAACTATTGCCAATAAGTATCCAGCCTCAGCATTATTTGCCTTAAATCTTGTTAAAACGTCGGATAAATTATCTAAGGCACCGTTGACATACATTAGCCCTCTAAGACTAGCGGTTGCTAAACTTAAGAAACCACCGTCTTTTTCAACATTACCGCGTGTTCCGCCTGCTAATATAATTTCCCTACTGCTGTTAAAGATGGTTACTGCATCAGGCCTTGCACCAGCTGCGTCTTGTACTGTACTCGTGCTTTGTATAGCTGGTAATCCCATAGCATAGTCGTGACCTGAGCGCCTAATCTCCTCCACCACAGAAGTTACCTCTGCAGCTCTTTGGTGTAAGTCATGAAGCAAATTGCTTTTATCATTCTCATAGGTAAGTGACGCTAACAAACCAACGATATGCATTATGTTATTACCTAAACTAACAAAACTAGTAACTAACACTTTTATCGAGCCAGAAGGATTTGAACCTGCAGATTCAATCATGTGCTGTACATGCTGCATAAACTTTTCTTGCTCTCGTTTTAGCGATGCACTTATACCCTCAATATCGTCAATCCTTGTTTCTGCCCTTAGATCGTCACAAATCATTTTGGTTAATTGGTCAATGTAGAGTGCAATATTTGCTGTAAAATTTAATAAGACAGCAAAATCACTGTGATTTTTTAATGATTGAGTCTTGCGTGATGTAGTAAAGATATGGACACTACTTGCAACACTTTTTAAAATCGCGGCATATTTCTCATGCATAAATATAATCCATAAATCAATCACATAGAGGCCACTTGTGATTGCTTTGAAATAGAATGGAAGCTATATCTAGCTAAAACTATGCACTTACAGGGCCGGTCTAATTTCGAGCATAATAACATCAATGTTTGTTACCGCCAAGTACTTTTTTTGTACAAATGTTGTTTTGTTCTTTAAGCAGCCCAGTCTCAAAAACTACTCCACATTAATAACGTGCTAGAGCGTTTAATTTCAGGTTTTATGTTTTCACTCGTTATTGCTCAACCTGCCAGTAATGCTATTCCATTTTTTACAGAACAAATTTATCGAGCCTGGAGTATTTTACAGAAGCATCCTTATCACCGTTAACAAACTCCGTCACTTAATCTATAAAAATATTTTTACAGACGCTTTTACTTTCTCATTAGTTGTTTTAGTGGTCCAGGTGCAGCAGGCTCTCCACCCGTTGTAAGCATGAGCTGCTCTGCACTAATAAGCTGATCACATAATCTTATTACCTTATCTAATTTACGTAGAGCACCAACCAGTGAGTCTTGCTTAGCAAGACGCTCAGATTCTGGTACGGCTTTTATAGCTTCTTTAGCTTTGTTCCTAAATGTTTCCAGTAAGGTTTTTAACTGTGTGAAATTCCCTCTAATCTGTCTTGAGATATGTGCTTTCTGTAGTAGCGCTGTAGTAATAGTTTTATAGGTTTTCTCAGCAATTGCTCCAGCTTGGCCAATAACAGTTGTCAATAAATCTCCAGCCCCTCTGTCCTTAGCCTTAAATTCTTCTATCACCTCGGATAAAGTGTCTACGCCTTGTTTGACAAGTGCTAGTTCTCTAAGGCTAGCCGTTTGTAGAGATAAAAAGCCACCATCCTCAGCAACACTAGCTACAGAGCTTGCTGCTAATACAGCTTGCCTATCTCTAGTGAATCGGGTTACAAGCCTTCCTTTACCTGTAGTAACTAATGCTTGACTGGAAGCACCTCCTATTGGCACCTCTGCCCCTTGAATTGCTAGCCTAGCCATTTGTATATTTGGCACTCCCTTAGTGTAATCATGGCCTGAGCGGTCAATTTCCTTTTTTGCACGAGATACATCTGCAGCTTGTTGTTGTAATTCCGCAAGCACTGCGCTTTTATCATTGGCATATCGTAGTGAGTCTACTAAACTAACAAATAACATAATGCCATTACCCAAACCCACAAAATTATCAATTAATAGCTTCATTGAACCAGAAATATCTGAATCTGTAGAACCGAGCATTTTCTCTACATGCTGCATAAATCTTTCTTGCTGCGCCCTTAATAATGCACTTATATCAGCGACATCTTCAATCTTCTTTTTCGCGTTTAGGTCTTTGCAGACTTGTTGAGTTAACGTATCAACGTCACGTGCAATGTTTGCTGTAAAAGCTAATAACGTATAAAAATCCCCTTGCCCTTCGAGTGATTGAGTATGAGGTGATGAAATAAAATTACTAACATTAACAGCAATGGCATCTAGAAGATTTCTATAAATTTCCCGCATAAAACATATTCCTCAGTAAAATGTAAAAAATAAAAATCTCTGTTGGTTTTTTTGAAATCATACCTGGGAAATATTAAGTTAAAATTAAACCCCTATAAGAAAAGGTTTTTTTAATCTTGAAATGTTGGCGTCAACATTTGCCAGGCCTTGAGGTTTTTATTTTAAGTAACGTATAGTGATATAAAGTTAAAATGAACATTTAACAATTATAGATAGAGATATATGTTTCTTACTTAATAAAAAACAAGGTTTGTATTGGTAGAAAATCGCTTTCTGCTGAAAATTTAAAACACCAACAAGAACTACGCTTATTTCAGAAACCCATGATCAGTGCCAATAGAGTTGCCACCCCTGATGATGTTGGCAATCTCAAACAAACCATTAAACAAGTTATTCCAGTCAGCCAAAATATTGCTAGATTATATGTAGATATGTATTGCACCTTTGGATGCACAAATTAAAGCGCATTTAATGTGTTATTACCCGATACAGAAAATACTTCGCGCACACTATTGTGTATGTTGCATTGGCTCTTGTTCTTTTGTGGGTGGATTTTTTATTTTCATCTCTTTGCTAGATTAGAAATAACGGAGCCCTATATTAATTAGCGTTGACATCAAGCCGTCACCTGGGTAGACTTTTGCGCAGTTTGTCGTTATATACTTGTCGCAGTTACAGCTTTCACCTGCAATATCCAAGGATATTCTCTCCTGGAGATGGAGCAGTTCGAAGCCACTCAGCTTATCATGGCAATCAACACTATTTATTTACTGAATCCCTTAAGGGGCCGAGATTACTTCTTAATGATTTCCTATTGAAGTAGTTTTCTTGTTTTTATTTTGGAATAGCAATGATACAAACCGTAAAAACTTTTTTATTACCAACAGAAGGTAAATGGAGCGTTGATTTTTTTTCAGGCCTGACAGTTGCATTAGCGCTTATCCCTGAAGCCATTGCATTTGCTCTCGTTGCTCATGTGAGTCCACTTATTGGGTTATATTCTGCATTTTTCATGTGTTTGATTACCGCATTAATTGGTGGCAGACCCGGCATGATTTCCGGTGCAACGGGTTCGATGGCCGTCGTTATCGTTTCATTAGTCAGCCTATATGGTATTAAGTATTTATTTGCGACTATCGTCTTAACCGGCGTTATACAAATCTTAATCGGCGTTTTCAGGCTCGGTAAACTTATTCGTATTCTGCCTAGATCTGTCATGGTCGGTTTTGTAAACGGTCTGGCCATTGTTATTTTCCTAGCACAGCTACAGCAATTTAAAGTTTATACCAGTGGTTCTGCATATTGGCTAAGCGGTAGCGCGTTATATTTAATGGTAGGCTTGGTTATTATTGCCATGCTTATTACACAATTTTTACCTCGCTTCACTAAAAAACTACCCGCAGCGCTAATGGCGATTCTCACTGTGACAGCATTAGTGCATATCTTTCATTTAAATGCTCGAGTGGTTGATGACATGATGCATGGCCAACATGTTTCGGCAGGATTACCCGTATTTGCTTGGTTAGATGTGCCTCTAGACTTTCACACGATTAAAGTCATTGTACCGTATGCAATAATACTCAGCATCATCGGCTTATCTGAGTCATTAATGACATTATCACTGATTGATGAAATCACCAATACTCGCGGTCGAGCTAATAAAGAATGTATTGCTCAAGGGATTGCTAATGTCGTCTGTGGTTTTTTCAAAGGTATGGGAGGTTGTGCGATGCTCGGTCAGAGTATGATTAATATCAACTCTGGTGGTCGTGGTAGGTTATCTGGTATTGTTGCTGGCATAGCACTTTTTTTGTTTATTATAGTGCTGTGGCCTGTGATAAAATTTATTCCTTTGGCGGCACTTGTCGGTGTGATGTTTGTGGTGGTCATTAAAACCTTTGAATGGGCAACGTTTAAGTTTATTCATAAAATCCCTTTGCATGATGCCTTTGTTATTGTTGTTGTTACTGTCGTAACAGTGTTTACCGATTTAGCTATTGCCGTTGTTGTTGGTGTTGTTATTGCAGCATTAGTCTTCGCCTGGCAAACAGCTAAGAATATTCATACAGATAAAAATGTCGATGCTAATGGCGCTAAAGAGTATGTGTTACAAGGTCCGCTATTTTTTGCATCCGTCGCTCAGTTTAAAGAGTTATTTGATATAGAGAATGATCCACAAGAAGTGATTATTGACTTTAAGTATTCTCGTGTAGCAGACCATTCTGCCATCGATGCTATTCAATTTATTACTGAACATTATTCTGCATTAAATAAAAATTTACATCTGCGTCACCTCAGCCCTGAATGTAAGTTGCTGCTCGGAAAAGCAGGTGATATGGTCGAAGCAAATATTTTGGAAGATCCAGATTATCATGTCGCTACAAATAAATTAGCATAACCACAGAAATAACATCTGTTTGATGTTTAATTAATAGAGGCTTAAATGAGTACCAAAGAAACATTAATGCAACGCAGTAATGCACAATGTGAAATATGCAAATCACCCGATGGACTTATAATTTATGACGCATTTGAGATAGAGGCAGATGAGTTAGCAGGGAAAGCCATTGTCTGTGCAACCTGCCAAGAGCAACTTACAAATACAACGGCGCTAAATAATAATCACTGGCGCTGTTTATCAGATTCTATGTGGAGTCAGACTCCCGCTATGCAAGTCATCGCGTGGCGTATGTTAACAAAACTATCGTCAGAAACTTGGGCTCAAGATTTGCTAGATATGCTTTACTTAGATGAAGCCACATTAGCATTAGCGAAAACTCAAATAGATACAACCCTTCTTGATAATACTCCAACTTTAGATTGTAACGGTGTTGAGTTACAGAAAGGTGATACGGTTACTATTAATAAAGACTTAGCCGTTAAAGGTACTGGGTTTACAGCAAAGCGTGGCACGGCTGTTCGCAATATTTCATTAACGTCGAATCCAGAACAAATTGAAGGTCGAGTAAATGGTACACGCATTGTATTGCTAACATGTTATTTGAAGAAATCTAATTAAGGCATCTATACCGCTCACACTTCGAAATACAGGCGATATATAGCCTGAAAATAAGGTTTTCCAGGACTATATATCTACCCATTCCATGGTACGCACTGTGGTTACTGCACAAACCTATCGGGCTTGGAGTATTTTGCAAAAAAATTCTTATAATCAACATCTTGAATGCGTGAATGGTTGGCAAAACACGCTGAGAATATCAATATTCAACCACTTTATGTTAACTGCCTACAAACAATTTCCTGGAATTGTCGCAGTTGCCTTTGGCTCGGAACAAGCAACAGCTCTAGAGCAGTTATAGATACCGCAATGCTAAGCGGGACTGTCTATAGAGCAAAACATTTTTAACCTTAGGAGCTTAATAACATGTTACAAGGAAAGTCACATTTTCATATTAAAATTCAACGCGCTGAAACGTCACCCCATTTACTACAATTTTATCGTGAAGATACTGCATTACAATTATTAAATAGCCAGCTACACAGAGTGAAGAAAGTAAACCAAGCAGATTCTATTTATATTTTATCTGTAAGTTCAGTTGCTAAGAAAGAATTTGTTGCTGAGGTCGAAGTTGACTTTTCCACGCAAGTATCACCTCTAGACTTTATTCAAAGTCTTTATGATGAATTAGATAAAACAAACGATAAAGCCTAGCATACTGTATTGTTGCTTATAAACAATTTGGTGCCGAGGTTGAAGTGGGAAGCGTAGCCGCTCAACGTCAAAGCTGGCAAAGAGCAGACTTCTTGTCACAAAGACCAGTTCCCAACGGCAAAATAAGTTTAAGCATTAAGTCTAGACATCCAGGACGTCTTCAAGGATATGAGCAAGCCTTACTAGCGGCTTTAGCAGATTTTAATGATCTTGATGTTGCTTCCTGCACTATTGCTCATGATGTTCAAGAGTGCTCTTTAATCGTAACCATTCCAGATGTTGCTGACGCTGCACTAACTAACTATTTAAATCGTATCGGTATATTTTTAGAATGGTCTAACTTTACTTTAACGGGACACTGCTGTCATGGTGAAGAACAATGGGCACCAAGAGCACCCTCTCAGGATTATGCAGAACAAATGTCTCTGGGTATATTACAAACAAGGTGCCAGCCTAATCAAACTGTCAGACAACCAACAATTATTCCCGTTGTGGCTGCTGATGGAACGGTATATAGAAGTCCCTATGGAAAGCCTTAATAACATATTGCCAAAAGTCATTTTGCTTGATCGAAGTATTATTGCAGCACAGTTAAGCGCATGATGAAGTTATTATCAATCAGGTAGGCAAACCCCGCAAATTACGCTAAAATGCACACTTTTGTATCGACCGCTCCCTATTGGAAGTCGATTAAAACGTCTATCCTATTGATAAATATATGAAAAAACGCTTGAGAATTAAAAATCACCAACAAGAATTGCGCTTATTTCAGAAACGCATGATCTTCACCTGTATCGGTGTTGGTGTTTTGATTGGCTTATTATTCTTTCGTTTATTTGATCTCCAAGTTGTCGAACACAATAAATACACCACGATGTCGACGCAAAATCATTTGGAACTTTTACCGATAGCGCCAACTCGCGGCCTAATCTATAGCCGTGATGGCATCTTACTTGCAGCCAATAAATCCGTTTTTAGTTTAGAAATCACCCCCGATGACGTGAAAAATCTTAAACAAACGATTACTAAGCTCAAACAAATTATTCCTATCAGCCAAGATGATACCGATAGCTTTTGGCGTTTAGTCCGACGCCGTCCACAATACCAAGGTATCCCATTAAAATATCACTTAAGCAAACAAGATGTTGCTAAGTTATATGTAAATATGTATCGCTTTCCTGGCGTGCATATTAAAGCCCATCTAATGCGTTATTATCCTGAGGGCAAATACTTCGCACACACTGTTGGCTATGTTAGTCGCATTAATCCGCGAGAACTTGCACGTGTTAACCCAACTAATTACGCCGCGACCAATTTCATTGGTAAAACGGGTTTAGAACAATATTATGAAAAACAATTACACGGCTTAGTTGGCTATCAAGAAGTTGAAGTTGATGCGCAAGGTCGTATTGTTAGAACACTTGAACGTGTCGCCCCGGTCCCTGGAAAAAATCTTTATCTATCATTAGATGTAGGTTTGCAAATTGCGGCAACCAAAGCCATGGGCAAGTATAATGGCGCAGTTGTTGTTATCCAACCAAGTACTGGACAAATACTGGCGATGGTTAGCACACCAAATTTTGATCCAAATTTATTTGTTGATGGCATCAGTGAAAAGACTTATCGCAAACTTGCAGACTCAAAAGCAGAACCTTTATTTAATCGTGATATACGTGGTCAATATCCATTTGGTTCGACAGCAAAACCGATTGAAGCCTTAGAAGCATTAAATGATAAAGTTATAACGCCTCAATACACTATTTTTGATCCAGGTTGGTTCAAACTACCCAACTATCATCACATTTATCATTGTTGGCTACGCACTGGGCATGGCAATGTTGATTTACATCGAGCCATCGTCGTTTCTTGTGATACGTTTTTTTATAATCTCGCACACATGATGGGCATCGCCAAAATTGATACTGTTTTTAATAAGTTTCATCTCGGTCATACTATGCATATTGATATTGATGGTGAGCTCAATGGTATTGTGGCATCACCGGAGTGGAAACAACGAGTCAAAGACAAACCTTGGTATCCTGGCGACACTATTATTTCTGGAATCGGGCAAGGCTCCATGCTAGCGACACCATTACAAATTGCTAACGTAACTGCAGAACTTGCTAATCGTGGCACAGCCTATTATCCACATTTGTTAGTTAAAACGACGTCTCAAGATGACAAAACAACAACAATGTTCAAACCAACTGAAGAACAGTCTATAATTTTTCCGCATTGGATATGGCACTTTGTTATCAAAGCAATGGTTGGGGTTGTCACCGAGCCTGAAGGTACTGGTTGGCGATTTGGACGCGGATTACAATTTTCTGCTGCTGCTAAAACTGGTACAGCGCAGGTATATAGTGATACCGGTACTCAAGTCAAAGGAAAGAAAGTGATTCCTATTAGACTACGCTCACAATCGTTACTGATTGCATTCGCTCCAGTTAAGCATCCAAAAATTGCGATTGCTGTATTAGTTGAACATAGCCCTCATGTTGCCCCCGAAGTTGCGCATAAAGTTGTGGAATATTACATGATGCATCAACACCATTTACACGACAAATCACTTGCACCACCACCATTGCTGCCAGTAGATAGCACAACGCCTCCACCAACACCCGCAAAAAGTTCACAGCAATTAATTACGCCGTTTAATAATGATTAATATTTTGGTATTAGTATTATAAAAATGCGCAAGATCGGAAAAAGTCGTTATTGCGCAGCGAAATGGAGCCTATATTATCTTTCGCAAAACAAGGAAAGTGCTGTTTTGCGCATAATTTAACAACATTTCCTTTACAATCATATTGTTACCAGTTTTCTCGCAACGTAAGCAACCTTCTTGTGACTAAAAAATAAACATGAATGCTAGGGTTTTCCCTTTACATTCTGCCGCTCACTCAGTAAACTATGTGGTTTTTTATTGGGCAGTTTTTAAGTGATATTATGCAGTCTATAAATAGCTATATACATCGAGCGCAAGCAAAAAAATCAACAACAGCATACCGTTCGACGTGGCAACGCTTGCATATTGATTTCTTCCTTTTTACCAGCGTTCTTGCCGTGATCACCATGGGTTTATTCATTTTATATAGTGCTGCCAATCAGAATATGCATATTGTCGAAAAACAATTATTACGTTTTTTGATCGCTTTCTTTATTATGCTAATTGCCGCGCAGATTCCTCCACAACGTTTTCGACAATGGACTCCCGTTATTTATTTTCTAGGATTGATGCTTTTAGCTGCCGTATTAGCGATAGGTGTTGTTAGCCAAGGAGCTGAGCGCTGGCTGGATCTAGGCGTTGTTAAATTTCAACCATCAGAAATTATGAAGATCGCAGTCCCTATGGCACTTGCTTGGTATTTTAAAGATCGACAATTACCTCCGTCATTTAAAGATGTCGTTATTGCCGGATTAATTATTATTGTGCCAGCACTACTTGTTGCCAAACAACCCGACCTTGGTACAGCATTAATGATCAGCATTAGTGGTGCATGTGTATTACTGTTAACAGGACTCAATTGGCGCTGGATTGGAGGTAGTTTATTAGCTCTTGTTGCTAGTACTCCAGTTCTATGGCACTTCATGCATAACTATCAGCGACAACGCGTGTTAACATTTATCAACCCCGCTCGTGATCCACTCGGCACAGGTTACCATATCATTCAATCAAAAGTTGCCATTGGCTCCGGCGGTGTACTTGGTAAAGGTTGGCTGAATGGCACACAGTCGCACTTGAATTTTTTACCCGCTCATGCCACTGATTTTATTTTTGCTGTTTGTGGCGAAGAACTCGGTTTAATTGGTAGTACAGTATTAATCGTTTTATATTTATTTATTTTGTACCGTTGTATTTATATTAGTTTAAAAGCTCAAGATACCTATACACGCTTATTAGCAGGCGGTCTGGCTCTAACCTTCTTTGTCTCATTCTATATTAATATAGGTATGGTCACCGGCATTTTTCCCGTAGTCGGTATTCCTTTGCCATTGATTAGTTATGGAGGCACCTCAATCATGACACTACTAACTGCGTTTGGTATTTTAATGTCAATTCATACGCATCGAAAACTAAACACGAAGTAAGGATTTATTATATGAAAGCCATTACCCATGTTTGTCTATTAATAGCCGTTGCGTTCTGCGTTTTAATCTCAAGCAATGCTGTTGCAAAAGAATTCTATAAGAAACCAAAGGTTCAAGCCTATATCAAGCATGTGGCTAAGAAATATGATTTCAAAAAATCGAAACTTGATGAATTATTTTCGCAAGTTACTTTTAATAATCAAGTCATTAAACTTATTACTCAGCCTTATGAAGCTAAGCCTTGGTATGTTTATCGTAAGCATCTCATTTCTAAACGCCGAGTTCGGGAAGGTGTGGCGTTTTGGAAGAAGCATCAAAAAGCATTACAACGAGCCAGTAAAGTTTATGGTGTAGACCCCAGTGTCATTGTTGCCATTATTGGTATTGAAAGTCAGTACGGTCGTAACCAAGGTGGTTTTAAAGTTATTAATAGCTTAGCAACGCTGGCATTTGGTTACCCTAGACGTGCGCAGTTTTTCCGTCGCGAGTTGACACAATTCCTATTATTCACCCGCAATGAAAAAATAAATCCTATGAAAGTTAAGGGCTCCTATGCGGGTGCTATTGGCCAACCACAATTTATGCCTAGTAGTTATCGCCAGTATGCCGTCGATTTTTCGAATAGCGGTGCACGTGACTTACAGAATAGTAGCATTGATGTTATTGGCAGCGTCGCTAATTATTTGCATCAGCATGGCTGGCAAAAACAACAACCTACGGTTATAAAAGCGAAAGCTGAAAATAAAAAATATTTAAAGTTACCGCACCGTAGACATAAACCAACATTAAGTTTAGAGCGTTTAAAACGCTATGGTATTACGCCGATTAAAGCAGTTAGTAATAAACATAAATATTTATTAATTGTGTTAAAAGGCAGACATAAGGCTCATATTTGGTTAGGTTATAAAAACTTCTATGTTATTACACGTTACAATCACAGTAATTTGTATGCCATGGCAGTTTATCAACTTAGCCAATTAATCAAAAACGATTATAAAAAGTCATTAAAGAAAGCTTAATAAATAAAGAGAGATATAGAAATATGAAAGTAGAGAAAATTAAAGTTTTAGCCATGGCGTCTTTAGCCATATTATTAATTATTGGTGTCAGCAGTGTTTACGCGCATCAGCGCAGACATCACAAACGTCCTATTGCACACAATGTTAAGCATCCGCATAGTCAACGTGCAACTTTAAATGCAAGTCGCTCTGGTAACCAGGCTAGCTATGTTGTTGATCATCGTGTGTACCATGTTCGTAATAGCAGTAAAGGCTATGTGCAAAAAGGTATTGCCTCTTGGTATGGTCCAAACTTCCAACATCACTTAACTTCAACAGGTGCAGTTTACAATATGTATGCACTAACGGCTGCAAGCAAGACCTTACCAATTCCTTGTTATGTAAAAGTGACTAATTTACGCAATGGTCGCCAACTTATCGTGAAAGTAAATGACCGAGGACCATTTAAAAGAGGTCGTATTATCGATTTATCTTATGAAGCTGCAAAACGTCTTGGTGTAGTAAAAACCGGTACAGCTCCAGTAAAACTTGTTGCTATCACACCTTATCAAACTTTAGATCGACATTTTGCACATGATAATCCTTCCGGATTGGCACCGAAGTTCATTCAAGTTGCCTCCTATCGACAAATAGGTAATGCCGATCATCTAGCGGCTAAATTGCGCCGCATGATTTCCCATGCGCCCGTTCATGTCAAAACACTACGTTATGGTCATCATCATCTCTATCGTGTACGGATTGGTCCAATTCCGAGCAGCAAGGAAAGTCATGCTGTTGTTGCTAAGCTACGCAAAGCAGGTTATCACCGCTTAGTTTATCGCTAAACGTCAGCATTATTGCTGGTTTGTACTGCTAGCACTCCTAAGTTGTCTATGGTAAAATCTCGGCACGTTTTTAACCATATTATGGTCCTGTGATTTCCACCCCTTAACCAGGAATTCACTACATCGACAAGATTTATACCCGTTGCGATTCATTTTTAGGATTTATCGCGATGGGTATGTAACAAAAGGAATAATTATGCGTACAACATTCTTGAAAAGCTTACTCACAGCAACTGTAGCAATAAGCTTTGTTGCTGTTTGCTTTGCAAAACCACTTACTTTGCCTAACCAACAACAGGCAAACAATAATGGACCGCAACTTCCTTTTATTATGCCATCCGCTCCAATCGTTTCAGCAAAAGCTTATGTCGTTGAAGATTTTCAAAGTGGTAAAGTTATTATTTCTCAAAATGCTAATCAACGGTTAGCTCCTGCAAGCTTAACTAAGCTAATGTCGCTGTACTTAGTTTTTGATGCCTTAGCAACAAACCGTATTCATCTAGCTGATCTTGCCACCATCAGTAAAGCAGCATGGCGTACCGGTGGTTCACGTATGTTTTTACGTGTCGGAACAAAAGTTCCTGTACAGAAACTCATTGAAGGCGTTATTGTTGATTCAGGTAATGATGCAACCGTTGCTCTGTCACAATTTGTTGCTGGCTCACAAGATGCTTTTGTGCAGTTAATGAATGAAGAAGCACAAGCACTTAATATGACACACACACACTTTAGTGACGTAACCGGATTACCACGCCCCGATCACTATACAACGCCTGCTGATTTAGCTAAATTAACACGCGCAATCATTCGTGACTTCCCGCAGTATTATCATTTTTTCAGCATTAAAACGCTGAAATTTAATGGTATTAAGCAGAACAATCGTAACCGTTTATTATGGACGGACCCGAATGTTGATGGCTTGAAGACTGGCCACACTAAAGCAGCAGGTTACTGCTTAATTACTTCTGCTAAAAGTAACGGTACTCGCTTAGTTTCTGTTGTTATGGATGCACCAACCAATGCTGGTCGCGCCATTAGCAGCCAAAAATTACTAACTTATGTATTTCGCTTTTATGCATCAAAAAAACTTTTTGCTGCAAACCAAGTCCTCACCAAAGGTCGAGTCTTTGAAGGTAAAACTGAATCAGTCAATCTCGGCTTAGCTAAAGATTTATATATCACGATTCCTCGTGGTGAATATAATAAATTAAAAGCTGATATTACCATGCCTAAAAATTTACAGGCGCCAATTGCTAAAGGTCAACAAATTGGTGAACTTACCATTAAGCTAAATAATAAAATCATTTCTCAACAACCGTTAATTGCATTGCAGGCAGATGAGCGTGGAGGTCTTTGGACTCGCACTATCGACTCAGTGAAATTAGCAGTAGATAAATTCTTTAAGAGTTAATTCTAACAATATCAACTTGTATCGCCGCTCGCACTTTAAAGTGTGAGCGGTACATACTTATTTAATTTAATCCGAGTAGTACTAATGAGCGAACAAAAAACCTTGATGGAATTTCCTTGTGAATTCTCCTTAAAAGTCTTTGGTAAAGCCGAGGATGACTTTGAAGTTGCTGTTTTAAGCATTGTTAATAAACATGTAAATAAGTTAAAAGAAGATGCTATAAAAACCAAAAATAGCGGTAAAGATAAGTATATGGCAATGACCATTACTTTTACGGCAGAAAGCAAACAACAACTCGATGCAGTCTATACAGATCTTTCCGCTCATGAACTCGTTATTATGGCATTATAATTATGAATACTTTACATGATTCTGAAAACTTAGAAACAGTGCAACGCCCGGCTTCCTACAATGAAGACTTAGAAGCACATATTTATGATCTAGGTCGTCAAGATTTCCAAACAATCTGGGAGCGTATGCATAAGCTAACCCAAGAGCGTAATGGTGAAACAGATGATGAAATATGGTTTGTCGAACATAATCCTGTTTTCACCTTAGGCCAAAATGGCAAACAAGAACATATACTTTGTCCTGGCGATATTCCCGTTGTCCAAACCGACCGAGGTGGTCAAGTTACTTATCATGGCCCAGGTCAATTGGTTGCTTATTTTATGTTAGACTTACGTCGTCGTGATTTAAGTGTACGAGGCTTAGTAACCTGCCTAGAAGAATCTATTGTACGTTTAGCAAAACGCTATAACATTGATGCACACGCGCGAGCCGATGCGCCCGGTGTTTATGTTGATGTTGATAAACTTTGCTCGATTGGTTTACGCATTAAAAAAGGCTGTTCTTATCACGGCATTGCTTTGAATGTAGATATGGATTTAGAACCATTTAAACGTATTAATCCTTGTGGCTTCACCAATTTGAAAATGACACAGCTCGCTGAATTAGGTGGCACAAGCTCGCTTGCAGATGTTAAACCCGTATTGCTTGATTGTTTACAGTTATAAAAAAAACACCGTCAAAAAAAAACAATTCATATTTTTTAAAATAATTCTATCAATGGATACAAATCTTGTATTTGTGAAAATGGTATGAATTTTATTGTTGTCTTTTCTATTTGTATATTTCTTGAAAAACAAAGCTTTCGACTAATAAGCCAACATCACTTCGCACGGATAGTGGCGTAAAATTACGAAGCACTTGATTACGAAAACCATTGTCAATGAAATAGTATGTTGGGTTGCTCGTGATCTCTGTTCTTTTATTGCCAACAAAGGGAGCTAATCTCACTATAACAAATGTTTGCTCTAAGATACTAAGATAGGATTGCACTGTTGGAATTGAAACCCGACAATTATTTGCTAATTGTTGATAGTTAATTAACTGACCTGATGAATGAGCAAGTAAAACAATTAATTTCTCCATTACATCTGGCTTACTTAATCGCAGCACCTTAATAATGTCTTTCTCAATATAACGCTTATACAACTGCTGTAATATTATTTTCTTTTCATTACTTAATATAACCTTGGGATAAGTGCCGTAAAGCAATCTCGACTCTAAATCTGATGGCGGCATTACTTCAGCTTCACTTAATGGTAAAATCGTTGCTTCAATTTCTCGACCGGTTAAATATTCTTGAACCTCACTTTTAATCTCTAGCTGAGAAGATCCTGAGGCCATTAGTTTCTCTGGCGTCCCTCTATCAATAACGGCTTTCAAAAATAATCCAGGACTTTGCAAGCGCTGAACTTCATCAATAAAAATAATAGGTTTATTTAATGCAAAATTATCAAAAATCTCCGTAAACAAACTAGCGCTAACCAGCGCCTTACGAACTGAATCATAATCACAATTCAGGTATAGCAACTCATCAAATCGCTTAGCCTTTAATAAAATTTGAGCAATATATCGACCCAAGGTTGTCTTACCAGCCCTTCTCGGCCCTATGAGAAGCAACCAAAAATCATCCCATTCAGGATTTAGCAAAAAACTTTCCTGTACACGAGGGATATAGCCATCTAACCTACTGATTTCTATAGATTTATATTTTATCCATGGATTCATGTCATGAAGATCTTTAATAAAATCAAGCTGCAGAATATCGATTTTATCACTTGTGCCTGTAGAAACTGGAAAACCTAACGTTAAGCGGCTCTTCTTCTCCAACCTGCAATAGATGCATTTTCCTTGTCGACATGATCAGATAACCAGTGCGCACGACCTGTTTTGTGATGTTTTACTACATCATATGAATCATGAGTACCCAGCGTCGCTGTCCTGAAGAGACCAAGTTTAATGATATCTTTTGTTGTTGCAGCTGGCTGCTCAACAGAACTACCTTGATGCGGAGTACTAACACCACTTCTTGCATTTGCACTACTTGGCTTTGCCTCTGAATTTTGTTTTAACGAATGTCGTGCCATATTTTTACTAAAGTGTTTATTTATTTTATAACCTGAATAAAGTCGCGTCGCAATTTCTACTCCAACAAAACTAAAATACATAGCGGCGCATGCTAAAACACCAAGCATAACTAGTGGTGAAGCAACCATGCTCAAACCACCTGATAACATGGCTATTGCGGTGAATGTCAACAGAGTAGACACCAGTACAGTAGCCAGAACCACAGATCCCAAGACAACAAGTTTCCGGTTTATATTCGCTATTCTTTCTACATCAGCAAGGTTTGTGGCTAATCTTGCATTTTCATCACGAATATTTGCTATATCTTTTCGAAGCTCTTGTTTGTCTTCTTGACGAAGAAATACATCATTATTATAAGAGAAGGTTGGAATATCATTAATTATTCTCTCTAACTTGGATAAAAATAACTCTTGAATTTCAAACATTGCAATTATTTCTGATTCCGACATAACTTGTAAATGATTCTTCCACAACCCGTCCCTTAGTATTGCATTTTGTCTACTTACAGTGTCATTGTTTTTTGGACTCCACTCTTCTCCCCTATGAGTATTCCAGGAATACACTTCCAACAAAAGTAACAATGCCAGCAGCTGCTCTTCTAGTGTTCCGTTTAATTGATCTAAGTCAATCTGTTCTTTTACTTCTGTCATATTAATATGAGAATACATCATCATCTCCTAAAATTTCTTCTATAAACTTATTTAGCGCCTGACTGTTTGTCGTGGTGTATTAATCCAAGCAGAAATATTACGATTATCATCTTTAAATTGGTTATTTAAACCATGCTGCCGTCCATATGTTAATTTGGGATCTTCGCTATTAACCGCATGATTTGTACCGAGCGTTGCGACCCGAAAAAGTCCAACCTCAAGCATACCTTTTGTTGATGTAGGACCTTTTTTTGCTGGCACATCTGAAACAAGTTTATATTCAGAGTCAGTAGAGGAAACTTGAGTCGCAGTTTTACTTTCTATATGACGTCGTTGCTTTTGCTTATTATAATACTTGTTAACTTTATGATTCGACTCAATATGCTCTGTTAACATGATGCCAACACCACAAAGGCCAAATACGACTGCAGCTAAAAACAATCCTCCAAAAACTATCGGCGCAGCAGCGGCAGCAGTACCTGCAGATAAAATCGTCGTAGTAATTAACCCAACAGTAGCGACTGCAGCTACCGCACAAAAAACAGCACAGCCTGCTACCAGCAGCCCTAATGTCACTTTTCGAGCGATATCAATATTAGTCATGTCTTTGGCTAATTTAGCTTGTTCCTTTCGAACTTCTTGTATATTTTTCTTTAGCTCACTTTTATCTTGAGCAGAAAGACACATTGGATTATCTTCAGCAATCGGTATACCTGCAATTATTGTTTCTAATTTCACTAACAATCTTTCTTGAAGTTTGAACAGCTCTTTTACGTCTTCTGGACTCATACAACTCAATCTTCTATCGCGCAACCATTTTCTTAATAATGCATTATTCCATTCAGACTCAAACTCTTGTGTTTCATTAAGAAGTTTATCGACATCAGCAATATTTGGTCGACTAGAACATGCGTGTATAACATTCTTTACTTCCCAATATTTTTCCATCGAAGAAGGGTCTTCATGAACAAATCCGGAAATCATAGGACCTTGTGTGTAGATATCTAACATCACAAGCATTGCTAGCAATTGCTCTTCAGCTGTGCCTTTTATATAATCAAGCTCCACATCTTTATCAACATTAACAATCCAAGGTAGCTCATGATGAGGAACACTTCGCAAAGTATGTAAATTATCGTTTGTATCACTGACTTGTCTACGTTCAAATTTTCGTTCACTTGATCCAAGCATGTAAATTACTCCTATCGAAAAAATATAATTAGCCGCTAAGCTGCAGCTGCACCTTTAGATAAGTGTTTCACCATAACTGTTTCATTATTTTGAATCTGACTTTGAACAGCAGCACTTGTCCGAGGACCAAAAGCAGCCGCTTTGAATGTACCATGCCTCACTAAATTGTCGACAACTGATATGTCTGGTTTAGCCTTATTAGGCTTCACAACAATATATTGAAGAGTCCCCCACATTGTTGTAGGCTTTTCTTCAAGAATTTTACGTTGCGAACCGACTTCGTACCCGCGTCGACGCTGAGCTAACTCATCTTTTGTCGCAAAACAATCGAGCCCTCTCACCAAATTAGAAATACCTGCAGCGGCATGGATATTTCCAAGTGAAATAGCCGTTAGCGTTACGAATAAAACACTTCTAACAACATCGGCAAAACGTATTTTAACAACAGGCATTGTGATCTCAGGTAAATGTTCATACCACGACTGCTGCCCTGCTTGTTGACTTTGCTTGCCATTCTCTTGCCGAACATCCCTTATTATTCCAGTTATTCTTTCCTTCTCTATAATTGAAAGCGCTGGTTCATCATCAACTGATTTCGATGGAAAGTTCCATACAATTTTAGAGACTCTTGCAAGCAACACATCACGCACATGATAAGCACATGTATCCCGATCAACAGTCACATCTGAAGCACTTGTTCCAGTAGAAAAAGAAAGTCCATCTCTACTCATCGCTTTTAAAGTAGTATTTGCACTCGCTACAGTAGCTGCATTGTTTGTATTCCAAAGCTCTCCACTTGTCTCAGTATAAATAGCAGCAACATCATCTGAGCCTCTAGCATCCAACATAGCTAATACAGCAAGTAACTGTTGCATTGGACTACCTTTTAAGTGGTCTAATTGCAGTTGTTTTTTAATTCGCGCTTTGATCTCAGCACTATCATCGTCATAATAATCAGTAGACATAAATCATCTCCTATACTCTTTGTTGCATTATGAATAATTTAATTTCGCAAATGCGTTAACCTTGTAAATATTGTCGCTATGATAATAAAGAAAACTTAAGATAGTATTAATTTTAGACAAATAAAAGAGGGGAATTCCCTTGCTTTTCAGGTCATTACGTCAGCTCTTGACGTTTTTAGAGGGGGTTAACAATGACATTAAACTGTTCTGCGACTTAGTCTAGGATTTGCTGCAGCCCATTGTGCAACGGCACGATTATCTTTAGTGAACAGCTGATTTAATTCAGGATGCTGATCATCTCTAGGCATATATGTACCAAGGCTTGCAGCTCTAAATATGCCAAGCCTAACCATACTTGTTGTTGACGCTTTATTAGGTGCAATTTCTTTTGTTTTAGTTGTTGGCAATAATGTTGCTTGCGGGACATCAGATTTTTCAGTATTAACACAGCCTTGCTTTTGCTTATTAAAATATTTACTCGTTTTATGATTCGTCATGAAAATATTTGCGGATAACAGACTCAAGCTGCAAACACTATATATCAAAGCACCAATGGTAAGCGCTGCAACTACGATTGGTGCAGCAGCTAATGCAGTCCCAGCAGAGAAAGCTGATGCAATCATTAGTCCAGCAACACTTAGAGCACAAGCCCATACCAAGACAGCTCCAGCAATGCCGATTCCCTTTATTATTAATTCTCGCTGTTGTTTGTTATTGAGTACGCCCTTTTCAAGCTTCTCTTGTTCTTGCTGAGTATAATGTAAACTGTGTCGAAGCTCGCTTATGTCTCCTGACGAAAGTGGCGAAAATTCCGTAGTGTCTAGATCATCGATTATTGTTTTTAGTTGACCTAGCAATCTTTTTTGCAACGCAAAACAGTGTTTGGCTTCCGCAGTTGACATACCTACCAATCCATTCGTGCTCCACCATTTTCTAAATAATGCATTATTCCATTCTGCTTGAAACTGCTGATCTTTATTTAAATAAGATTCTATACCAGTAAGATCAGGCTTTATCGACCTTAATCGACCTACATGATAGCTTAATAGCCAATATTTGGAATTATCAATGTCAGCGCCCAGTTGCTCTTGAGTAAATATATCTAACATTATTAAAATAGTTAATAACCTTTCTTCAGGTGAACCACTTAAGCTATCAATAGGTATGATTTGACTTACATCAAATTTTTCAGGTAATTGATCAGTTGGTACAGTACGTAAGTGATATTCTTTACCACTAGAATGTTTAATAGTATTATCTACAAATCCAAAATAAGCACCTTGCATTGTTAGGTTCCTCTCAAACTAGATAACAATTAATTGTAATAGTTAGAGATGATCATAAATTAATCTTATCCGTAGTTATACGGGGGAACTTCCGCAGTCTTTAAATTCTGACGTCAATTAGTGATGAGATTTGAGATGCAGGCTACCAGGCAGTAGCAACGGCTTGGCAATTATTTATAGCAATAGCATTTTGTCGATCAGCATTTTGAAAACCTAAGAACGTATTCTTTGAACTACTAACGTTTACATCGTAAATAGTAAAAGTATTAGTTGCTTGCGGTAAACGATATTGCCAAATACCTAAATCGGTTTCACGATTTTTACCATGATTTAATGAAACCAAATCCCAGAAGGCATGGCCAACTGGAAACAAACTCATAACAACCGGGTTATGCTGTTGATTATCATCATTAACATGACAAACAATATCGTAGGTCATATAGGTTTTTAATTTTTGTAAAGATAAGGTTAATCTGCCTCGTGGCTTTAAAGTACCACCACCAAGGTTGATGCTAGCAAAACTGACTTTAGTAACCAATAAAAAACTTAAGATCATAATTAAACGTATTATATGGCTTTGTTTCATCGGGCTCGTTTCCTAATTAATTTTAATGCTCAGCAACCGCAACACAATTACGAATAGTGATACTACTCGCTTCGTGATCATTCATAAACTCGATTGAATAATCGGTCTTTTTCTCATTATTTGAAAGTAATACATGGATGAACTTAACAATATTATTAGCGTGTGAGAAGTTAAGAGGTCCACCCGTTCCATAACTGGCAATTTTGTTATTCAATAATATGTGAGCAAAATAAAGATTTTTACCAAAGGTATTCATATTGTCGCCGAGTGGTTCTTGGCTTTTATAATTTGCATCATCAATATGGCAAGTTATCGTATAGAAAATATTAGGTACTAATTTATGCTGCAAAGACAAAGTATATGAATCATTGCCTGCAATATTGGCGCCGCCAAGACTAACGGTTGCTGAAGCAACACTGGCATAACTCGATAGAACAAAGAATAGTGTAATGACAACAAACAAGCTTTTCTTCAGCATTATGCTTTGTATCCCTTCTCTCCAACAATTGAGCAAACATTATACACATCTAAATAGCATAATGCAACGATGTTATTTGTAAATATCCCATGTATAATGCTGAACCTAGATTCCGCAGTTGCCATCTACTGCGAATGCCTAATATGCTGAATCTAAACTAAAATTTTGCAAATTAACGCGCACCCGTAGAGTGACTACTGTGTCCACATTAATTTGCAAAATTTCAGCCTATCTTCAACATATTAAACATTCTCGCTACGATGCCAACTGCGGAATCTAGGCTGAACCAAACCGTATATTAACGAATTTTAAGGCAATATCCATGACAACCGCCACACCTGAGATAAAAGATCCGAGCCGTAAACAGCTTGGTAAAGACAAATTGGCAAGGATTCCTGTTAAAATCGAACCCACCACGGAAAGAATTAAAAAACCAGATTGGTTAAAAGTCCGTATCTCCTCAAAACCTGAGGATAATCAAAGAATTAACAACTTAAAAAAAATCTTACGTGAAAATCGGCTATTCACCGTTTGTGAAGAAGCTTCTTGCCCGAATTTGCCTGAATGCTTTGGTCATGGCACTGCAACGTTCATGATTATGGGTGATAAATGTACGCGTCGTTGTGCTTTTTGTGATGTTGGCCATGGTCGTCCTGATGCCCTGGATCCTGACGAACCAATCAATCTCGCTAAAACCATTGCCGCAATGCAATTAAAATACGTGGTAATTACCTCAGTTGATCGCGATGATTTGCGTGATGGTGGTGCAGGCCATTTTGCTGAATGTATTCGCCAAATTCGTAGCCATTGTCCAACCGTAACTATTGAAACCTTAGTTCCTGATTATCGTGGTCGTATGGATGTAGCAGTAAAATTAACAGAAGAAACACCGCCAGATATTTTCAATCATAATATCGAAACCGCACCACGTTTATATAAACAAGCTCGACCAGGTTCTGACTATCAATGGTCATTATCATTATTAAAAGAAGTTAAGTCACGTTTACCTAATGTACCAACCAAGTCTGGCATGATGCTAGGTTTAGGTGAAACTGACGAAGAAGTTATTCAAGTTATGCAAGATTTACGTGCTCATGATGTTGAGATGTTAACGCTCGGCCAATACTTGCAACCAACGCGTTATCATTTACCAGTGGCACGCTTTGTTGCTCCTGCTGATTTTAATCGTTTTGGTGACATCGCCAAAGAATTAGGTTTTAGCAGGGTTGCTAGTGGACCATTAGTGCGTTCTTCATACCATGCTGATTTACAAGCAGCCGGTGAGACCGTCGCTTAAAATATTATATTAAAAATTTTTACTTAGCTCTTAATCCGATAAAACGCGAAAAAAAATTAATGCTATGATGATAAGTCACTTTGTAAAACATACGCTAGATTGGTTGCAGATGCATCCGCAATACGGAGAGTTTGCAACCTTTTCATTTGCCTTTTCTGAATCCATTGCCGTCATCGGCTTAATTATTCCTGGCTCTGTTATTCTCACTGCTATTGGTAGCTTAATTGGCTCTGGCATTTTGCCTTTATGGACAACACTGGCCATGGCAGTATTAGGTGCAATCTTAGGCGATACCTTTAGCTATGGATTAGGCTATCATTTTAGCGATGGCATTTTACGCATGTGGCCATTCCGAAAATATCCGGAACTCTTTGCCAAAGGTGAACGCTTTTTCAAAAAGCATGGAGGTAAGAGTGTTTTCATTGGTCGCTTCGCAGGTCCTCTGCGCCCTATCACTCCACTTATTGCCGGTATGATGAAAATGCCACCAGGTCGTTTTTTGCTTGCTACTACCTGCTCAGGCTTAGGTTGGGCGCCAGCCTATATGTTACCGGGAATCTTCCTAGGTGCCGCATCGACCTTATTAACACCACAGATGATCAGCCACTTTGCAATTGCCTTATTGCTGATTATAATCGGCGTTTGGCTATTGTGGCAGTTTGTGCGCTGGTTCAGTAAAAGCGTTTATTATCGCTTTGAACGCTCACTATTATTCTTTTGGTATCGCATGCAACGCAAGCCATCAATACAACATATAGCAAGGATATTTTTGATTATGGATAAATCCGCTCATTCAGAATCACAGACACGTTATTATGGTCAATTTCATTTAGCCATTTATTTTATAATAACGGCAGCGCTTTTTTGTTTTGTCGCGATTAATGTGCACTTGCATGATTGGATTATTGCCTGGAATGAACCGGTTCTACACTTCTTTCGTACCTTACGCACGCCCTCTTTAGATACGATGGCATTAATTATTTCTGGCTTCGCTGATAAATGGGTATTATTACCCGTAGCCCTTCTAGTATTTTGTTGGTTAGCTTGGAAAAGCTATTGGCATGAGGCGTGGCACTGGTTAGCAAATGCCATTCTTGCTGCTGGTGGTGTTTACGTTATAAAACATTTAGTACAATTTGTACGCCCCGCCGTGAATGTTGTTTCGCGCTCAGGTTATTCGTTTCCAAGTGGTCATGTCACGTTAGCAACTGCCATTGTTGGTTTCCTTGCTGTTTTATTAGCTCGCCATAAAGGTCGTTATGTTAAACGTACGTATATAAGCTATATTGTTTTTGTCGTTTTAATCGCATTAACGCGTCTCTATCTTAATGTCCATTGGTTAACAGATGTGATTGGCGGCATGTTGTTAGGTAGCAGTATTGTGATGTTAGTGAGCCTATCATTTCGACGTCGTTCTGCAGATAGCAACATTCCAAGCAAAAAACTATTTTTATTTTTCTGTTTAGTTACTTTAATTCTTTGGGCTGTCACGTTCTTCACAACCTCTTCAAAACATTTCAGAGAATACCAGCCGGCGAGACTACAGCAACAAATTCAATTGCAAAGCTGGTGGCAACAAACGAATACACCTGCAGTTAAATTAACTAATCGTTTTGGACATCCTATTAGCACGATCAATGTTGAATGGGTAGCATCACAACAAGCAATAGTGAAAATGCTAGAACAACATCATTGGATAACACCTATCGCAAGTCAAGTGCATTCACTCATGAAACATTTATCTGGCAAACATTTTGATTCTATCATTCCCTTAACCAGCCCTTTTTATCAAGACCAACCTTACGCGTTTGAAATGATAAAATTTGAAGATAATTCACCGCCGTTAGTTTTACAAGCATGGACATCATTCAAAGTCACTGCAGATAAAACGCCGGTTTGGTATGTGCGCGTTTTTTATTATCAACCGAAGTTTTTAGATTTATTGTTTAAGCATAAGCGTAATAAAAAATTACAAACACTCAATGCCTTTACACAATATTTACCGCGCGGGCATTGGAAACAGATTCCAACTGACAACCAGAAATATAAAATGATATTAATTAAATAATTGATTGATAAAATAGAAGTACACATTATGGCCGATATTGATAAACGTAAACAGTATTTAAAAAATGTTTTGCAAGAAACAGAAATGGCGCAACAACCGCTTACACAATTTAGTAAGTGGTATCAAGATGCTCGCGATTCAGATGTTGAGATCCCCAATGCTATGATGCTCTGTACTGTCAATTCGCAAGGCCAACCATCCGCACGTATTGTTCTCTTAAAAGCATTTAATGCAGAGGGTTACGTTTTTTATAGTAATTATCATAGTCGTAAAGGTGTTGAGCTGGATAACAATCCACATGTTGCTCTCGTATTTTGGTGGGAAGCACTAGAAAGACAAATCCGTATAGAAGGTAAAATTGAAAAGATATCACACGTACAATCAGATGATTATTTTATGCAACGCCCATTAGGTTCACGTATCGCTTCCATTATTTCCGAACAAAGCCAAACAATAGCAAGTCGTCAGGCTCTAGAAGAAAAGTATCAAACCGCTACAACAAAGTTAGATGATGCAACAGCAACGTGTCCTGAACATTGGGGTGGTTATATTATCAAACCGCATTCATATGAATTTTGGCAAGGACGCGAAGCACGCTTAAGTGATAGACTGCATTATCGTTTAGATGAAAATAATCAATGGATATTAGAACGCTTACAACCTTAAAATTTTTTTATCAACATTACAAAGGAGAAGAAAATGAGAAAAGCAATAATTGGTATTGTTATCCCTATGGCATTAATCGCAACAAGTTTTGCTTTAAGTGGTTGTGCTTCGTCGCGCAGAGCAGGTGGCCCTAATTACCACCACTATAGCCAAACAAACTCTCGCAGTGATCATTATAAATAAACTATCTGATGCTTCTTACCTAAACTTACCGTTTTTTATTCAACACAATTCGAATAAAAATGGTAAGTCTAGGTAAGCAACTATTTAACTTATAACTCAACAGGATTTTGTGTAAGCATAAATTCTGTAGGTTCTCTTCACTCTAAAAAATCAGCTAAGTAGTACCTCATTAACAAAGCATCAACATCTTCATCTTTGGTCTTATAGTATTTTTTACGAATATGATATTGCTGAAAACCAAACTGCTCATAGAAATTAATTGCTTGGCTATTTGTCTCAGCCACTTCTAGTAATAATTGTGTTATTTCTTTCTGCTGACAAACGTTAACTATATATTGTAATAAGTATCGTCCTAATCCTTGCCCTTGAAATTGTTTATCAATCGCTATTATTAACATTTCTGCTTCATCAAGTACCGTAGATAAAATCGCATAACCGCTCGTTTTTTTATCACAACAAAGCACATAACAGTAATAATCTGCATGTAGACAGTCTAAAAACTTTTGTTTGCTCCAGGGTATTAATTGAACTGATCGTTCGATTGTTGCCACATCTGTTAAATCATTGAGCTGCATTTGCCGAATAAAAATTTTTTCTTCTGTATTTTCAATAAGTTTTTTTGACATATGGATTCTTAATTTGCAAAATTGACAACCTTTACTAAGCTTTAAAGTCTGAGTGTTGGAGCGCTATTAGTATAATGCATTAGCTTAAATCAATAAAACAACAATTTGCATAATTAATAATAACGATAATCACAAAACTGAAGCTAACATACACTTTTTATTCATGGGGGATAAAATTATGATGGGACCAGATACAACTGCATCATCAGCAGATATTATTGATGCTACTAATCTAGGATATAGACTAATGGGTCTTAGCAATGAAGCTCTGCGTCATGCATTCATCGAAAAATTACAACAATGTGACGACAGCTCAATTAATCTTCTTTACCCGCGGCATAATACCTATCAGCCTTTTGAGGAGTTGTTTAGTTTAATGCATGCAGCACCTGAATTTGCTATTGAATTGCTTGCTCTATTAGCAAAAAAACTTAAACCAGAATCAATGCAGCAATTGCTCTACGAACAATATCCTGTTGTTGGACAAACCTTACTACATCTAGCTGCTTCATACAGCAATAATAAACGTGATGTCATCAGTCCCTTATTGAGATTGATACCAATGCAACAACAAACAAGATTGACTCTAGCCATAGATGGTGATCGTAAGGCATATATTGATTATATTAAGCCATCAGTTACATCTGCAGAAATCACCGCTCTTAGAGCCCAACTAAAAGTGGAACATGAAGAAATACAACAACATTCACGCGAACAAGCATTGCGAAAATCTTTACAAGAAGCACGAAAAAATTTACAAATCAGCTTTTCTAAAGCTTGGCATGCTGCCCAGAAACTTAAAGCTCGAGCAAGAGGACAATTAAGAAAACGTGACTCACTCATTAAACAATGTCAACAAGCTGAATTAGTTGAGATAGTATTAGAACAACTTGCTAAAAGTGATCCGCATCAATTAGGCCAGCAGTTTGCTGATTTTTTATCCCGCTCTAATGGTCATCTTAGAATTAATTATGCAAAAGAACTACTACAAACAGAAGCCGAGCAACTGCAAAAGGGCCTACGTCCATTTAGCAGTGACGATCAACGCTATCAACTTGCAGATGCAATCTCTAAAATGAATTTCAAAGTTGCAACAGATTCTTGGATGGTTCTTGCGTTACAAGCTGAGTCTTCAGAGGCTTCTGCAGCAACGACCCATGTTCTCACTATAAATTTTTATCGAGTCAATAAAGGTGCTGTTGTTATTACTGAAATGCTCAATGTCTCTGGAGATGGTATTGTAGGTAGAGCTAATCTAACTAATGCAGCATCACTAGCACAAGGTCCGTCAAGGTTATCATTAACACGACTTTACCGTTTTCAACCAAAAGCTGATTTAATGTTGCCTTATTATGTACAACAACAAGCTGATAATGATGCCGGTGCTACTGAAAAAGCTTATATTAAAATTCAGCCTAACGATAAAATTCGTGCAGGCTATCGCGGAATAATGCGCTCAATTTCTATGAACTTTAATCTAGCTCGATTTGTTGAAAGCTTATCTAGCATTTATTTCGCTGTCACACGTCAAGCAAAAGAACAAGGTTGCAACGATACTAACGAACTCAATCGTATTTTTCTTGGCTTTATTACTAACCTGCTAGATCAAGAACCTCGCGCCACTCAGGCAAGAATGCTGTCACACTTTAATTCTGACACATTTAGCTTGTTACTTTCATCGCTACAACAGGTTGAAACAGAATTAACCGATGAGACCAAAAGTGATGCTGTCCAAGGCATTTTGGAACGTAAACCACAATTAAGCCAATATCCTTATAAGGTTGACCAGGCTACAACTTATAAATTCGAACAAACAAGAAAACACTTACAACAGTCTAGTAGCCATGCCTATAATAATTTGCTAAATATTGCTGAACATGTCGCGCGCAACTTAGGTAAAAAACCAGCGAATTGTCGATTTACTCAAGAAGCAAAAACACGCGGAGTCAATCCAGTTAGCCGTCTTAAAGAAAAACTCTTGCATCAGCACTGGGAACTCGCCATGCGTTACATTAGTGTGCATGCAAGTGAGAATAGACTAAGAGATTTTTTAAGTGGCAGGGTCACTCGAATTCCCTCTAGTGATTTAAGCGGCGTTATTATAGATGGCGACGGCGGCATGAAAGAGACTTCTAGTGAAGTTTTTTATGATATTCCATTAGATGATGACATCAGGAGGCCTGAAACCCCTCCTCAAGAACGAAATCCATCAGCAACAGCTAAATATCTAAAAGGTTTAAATGCTCACTAGTGCTGACATAAATCACTTGATAACAATCTCACTTTACCTTGCGTATTTTTCAAAATACGCAAGGTAAATAATTATCGTCTATAACTCTATGATTTTATAACTTATAATGCTCAACCTCTTTGCAGATATCAAGGTTATGGTGTATATATTTAGTAATGTAATAATTTTATATCAAACAATATATGCAAATATTATTAATAGAAGACGCCACAAACATAGTCTCTGTCATGCGGCATTATATCGATGACACTGAGCACCAGATGCTAGTGGCTAAATCAATGCAACAAGCACTAGAGTTCTATAAGAAAAAACAGCCCGATCTCGTTATTCTTGATACGGAAGTACAACATATTAATAGTTTTACTTGTGCGAAAAAAATCCGTCAATTACAGGGCCTCAATGATTGGGTTCCCATATTGTATTTAAGCAACAAGCCATCCGAAAGTTTATTTCGTTCTGGTGCCGATGCTGGTGTTGATGACTACTTGGAAAAGCCAATAAACAATAATGTGCTAACCGCAAAAATTAATGCCATGGAACGTGTTGCTGATATGCGTCAAAAACTTTTACAGACAACACGACGCTTAGCGGAAGCCAATCACCAACTAAGTATTCTATCACGTACTGATGAATTAACCGGTATTGCTAATCGTCGTGCTTTTAATGAGGCATTGCGTTATGAATGGCGTCGCAGTTGTCGTTTGCAAGGCACTGACCAAGCAATCTCCTTGCTTATGATTGATATCGATAATTTTAAACATTATAACGATACTTATGGCCATCAAGCGGGTGACCATTGTCTGCAACTTGTCGCTCACGCAATACAAGCATCATTGAAGCGAACTTCTGACTTTCTATTTCGTTATGGTGGTGAAGAATTTGCAATTCTACTTACTAATACTCAATTACCTCAAGCAGAACAACTTGCCGAACAGATTCGTCAAACCATTCAGCATTTACAAATTCCGCACCAAACATCTCAGCCTTTAAAAATTGTCACTATCAGTCTTGGTGTTAGTGCTGCGATGGCTCAGAAGAGTAGATCCGCGACATTACTCTTAAAGTCTTCAGATGATGCATTGTATCAAGCTAAGAAAAAAGGTCGTAATCAAGTACAAACTAAATTGTTGCAGTTCTAATGATCCTCTTATGCAATGTCTTCTCAGCTCTTTATGTGACGAGTATATATTGAACTATTTGCTATGGCTCAGGTTAGTCCTTATAATTGCCCTCAGAATGAACAATTAAAGATGATCTTGAGCTGTCAGTATCTCATCATCAACATATAGTCTGACATATTGGCAATATAGGTTATCAAAATAATGGACTACAAACTTCAGCGAGCTAACTCAGCAGACACACAAACTATTCATCGTCTTTTGCAAAATGTAGATGGCTTTCAAGTCAACCCAAACCAAATTGAAATGCCATGGACAATGGAACAATTATCAAAATGGATTGAGAGCAAGGATGATATTGTTCTAATCTCCAAGGATAATAACAAAATAGTTGGCTTTATATTAGTGCAAGTCCATACACCAACAGGAAAAGCAACAATAGAAAATCTGTTCGTTTTACCAGACTATCGCTCACACGGCATTGCTTTGACTTTAATCTCAGAGACAATTTCCATGTTGAAAAAAACCCATGTTTCTTACATCGTAAGTTTAGTTAAAACAAATAATCAAGCAACTTTATCGCTACTTGAAAAATCTTCTTTTTCAAAAGGCTTTTCTTTTGTTTGGATGGATAGAGCAGTCTAACAAAAAATATGTCTTATTTTGCTAATCTAAAATATCGTAACAACAGTTATTCAATTGATACTATTTCAGTTGAAGATATTCAATCAAGCGAATTATTAATTAATAATTATGCTGTTAGGCCGCATAAGGAATATCGACGCTTAAAAAATAAATTATGCAATTTGTCTTATATTTCAGGTTTAAAAGACGTTTATAATCCCACAGAAAAATATTCTTCTTCTAAATATATAGGATGCGAAACTATTCTAGTGGAACATGGAGGCTATCAAGGCTTTTTATATCCAGCTCATATATTAGATGCAACACCACCGCTCAACAATCATATAAGCTTTCTAAGCGGGCCTTGCCTTTTTTCTGAGAAAGGACCTTGTCTAATTGACAAGAATGAAAATAAAGTTTATTTAACAGACATAGAATCAATCGCCACGTCTTCAATTGATTCTAAAGATATCAGATCTTATGATGGATTTAACTTACCTCCTACTTTATATGAGATTGATTCATTCGTAAAACTAGCAAACCAAATAGGCATATTCTCTCGTAATAATATGCTGAAATATAGTTTAAGTATCAACATACCGCGTGTTGAATATTATTTATTACTATTATCATTTAAAAATTACCAAGAAATGCCGAGAGATATTTTTTCATCTTGGCTTGACGCGGTTGATGAAAGAAACAACTATAATTATCAGCTTTATAAACTATTAATGCATAAAACAAATAACGCTATTTCTGTAGCTCGAAATCAACCCCTAGATTTTTTAGCTGAGCATATTAAATGTGAGTTTGAAGAAAAAAGAATAATTTCTCTTCATAGTTTAATCAGCTATATTCTTTCAACTAAAACAATATATGCTTCAATTTTATCAACGTTAAGAAATACAGAATATTGGCCAAAGGATGTAATGGAGCTAGGTTACTTAAGTTATGTAGTTGCCTTTTTATCCGAATCACTGCACTCGCCAAGCTCATTTTGTTTCGCAGTTGAAGATAGAATTGAGGCTAAAATATTGAGTTATTCAAGAAAAATTTTAAGTGTAATGGAGTTAAAGCCTAACCTTGGTGGCGTTTATGTTAGATCAAATTTTTTTATAGAATCGAATTGTGGAAATAAACAGAATGTATCCTATGATCAAAATATATTATTTAATGAATTGTCAAAAAATAAATATGCTTGCTTGCGTCATGTATATCCTTTTGCGCAACTATCTCCAGAGTTCATGACGCTCACTGATAACAATAACATTGTTGATATTCTAAGCGCATAAACCTTTCACCAGTCATTCCTAAAGGCAGAGTTTCAAATATGCAGGTTAAAGATTAAAAAGTAAAATCAGCATAAACAAATCCCTCACGCTCAATTACCTCGCCTTTTGTTATCTTTAATGCTTTTGCCAACATAGGTCCTTCATAAACAAAAGTATGAAACTCACCATTCTCGCCACAAGGATCAACGTCTTCAGGTAAATCTGCTAGAAACGTTGCATCGAACTCACGTCCCACAAACGAAGCATCTAGTTTGTTAAGGTCAATGCAGGTAACAACTGCTTTCATACCTATCCGCATCATTTCATGCGCTAATTGTTTGGTATTACGCTGCCAAAGAGGAAATATTGCGGTAATGCCAGTATCCTTTAATTGCTGTTCTCGATATTGGCGAATATCTTCAAGAAATAAATCACCAAATGCAACATGATAAATATTTTGCTCTGCTAGTTTTTGAAGAAATTTCAGCATGCGCTGCGCATAGATATCATTTGTACATTTGCTAGGAATAATAACTTGATGCAAAGCTAGATTAGCTTGTCTTGCTTGTTCTTCAAGTAATGTGACACGCGTAGCATGCATAGCCACCCGATTATATTCTTCTGTTGTTGTCGTCAACAAACCAAGCACTTCATATTCATTTGATTGTCTCAAACAATGTAATGTATAAGCACTATCTTTACCGCTACTCCAGCTTAATATGACTTTTTTAGCTTGCAAGACTAATGCTCCTTCTGGTTGTTTCAAAAAAACCTCTCTATGATAAATCAAAAACACCCTTAAAAACTAATAAAATATTTTAGTTTAGCCAAACTTTGCTATAATCAATACAATATTTTACTCAACATATATTTCGTTATACGACGAATATAGATAAGCTATCTTTTGATATTTTCACTTGGAGCAAACAATGGGCTATCGACTATCAAAAATCTATACGCGCAAAGGCGATAAAGGCACTACAGGCTTGGGTAATAATACCCGCGTAGCTAAAGATCATATCCGCGTTGAAGCCTATGGAACGGTTGATGAATTGAATAGTGCAATTGGTCTTATTCTTGCAACAAATAATATCCCACAAAAAATTCAAGAAACATTAATTAAAGTACAACATGAATTGTTTAATCTAGGCGGTGAATTATGTATTCCTGGCATGACGATGCTCGAAGAACAACACACTAAAAATTTAGAAACTATATTGGATGAACTCAATGCAGAACTACCACCATTAGAAGATTTCATTTTACCCGGTGGAAATATTGCTGCAGCACATTGTCATTTAGCCCGCACCATTTGTCGTCGAACCGAACGTCGAGTCGTTAGCTTAATGTTAGAAGAAGAAATCAACCAACATGGCATCAGCTATTTAAATCGCTTGTCAGATTTATTGTTTGTCATGGCGCGTGTTTTAGCTCGACAAAATGGTGGCCAAGAAGTTATTTGGCAGCATGAGATCAATGCAAAATAATAGGATGTGGATATAAAAATGAAAGTAATAATTAAAGGCTTATTTGTCATTAGTTTATTAGCTTGCTTTGGTTCACTCGCATTAGCCGACGATTTACCACAACCACCAAGCTGCCCAGCAGCAAGCGTCATTAACCAAGGCGTCATGCATAATGCGGGTCAAGCTATTGTTGTTAAGGTCATAGATTCCTACAGTGCCATAATCGGTTATATCATCACTACGTCGTTTCAAGATAAAGATAAAAATCCTCATACGGCAAATTGGGGCATGTTTGCTTTAAAGATTAAAGCCTCAAGTAGCGCTGATGCAATAAAGGTTTTGGAAAGCTCAACTAAAACAGTGGCACCAATAACGACAATACCGCAAAAAGAAACGATAAAATTCGGCTCCAAATTTAAAGCTTGGGTATGTCGATATCATGCCAGCTCAATAGCAACATTCATGATTTATGCGCCTTTAGCTCAATAATCTTTATAAGCATTGTAACTTATAAAAAGCATTCCTCGCACTAGCCGCCCTTAACGCAAACAGGAGGCTAATGCCTCCTGTTTATTCAATCTCTTTCTAAAAGAAATTTACAACCTTACGCTGTTGCTTTCGCTTTTTCTTTCTTCTTCGGAGCATAAAGATCTGTTGCGGTACCTTCAAATAGTTCAGTCGCAACGGCAATACTTTCTGAGAATGTTGGATGTGGATGAATCGTTAATGCGATATCTTCTGCATCACAACCCATTTCAATCGCTAATGCAACCTCAGAAATTAGTTCACCCGCATTTGGTCCAACAATACCAGCACCAAGAATACGTTGGGTTTTCTTATCAAAGATAACCTTCGTCAACCCTTCATCACGACCATGCGCTAATGAACGACCACTGGCAGCCCATGGGAATTTACCCGTATCATAATCAAGTCCTTGTTCTTTCGCTTGGTTTTCAGTAACGCCAACCCAAGATAGTTCTGGGTCGGTATACGCAACGGAAGGAATACATTTTGGTTCGAAATAATGTTGCATACCGGCAATCACTTCTGCTGCCAAGCGCCCTTCTGGAACCGCTTTATGTGCTAACATTGGCTGACCAACAACGTCACCAATTGCATAAATATGTGGTACGTTAGTGTGTTGTTGCTTATCAACGTTAATAAAGCCACGTTCATCAACTTTGACACCGGCTTTTTCTGCATCGATTCCATCACCATTAGGACGTCGACCGACAGCACAAAGAATCTGATCGTAACGCTGAGGTTGTGCTGGAGCGTTCTTACCTTCGAATGTTACATATAAACCATCTTTCTTTGCTTCAACTTTAGTAACCTTGGTTTCTAACATCACCGTTTCAAAATGTTTTGCCATGCGTCTATGCAATGGTTTTACTAAATCGGCATCCGCACCAGGAATTAACTGAGGCATGAATTCTACAACCGTTAATTTAGCACCCATGGCAGCATATACAGTTGCCATCTCCATACCGATGATACCGCCACCAATAACTAACATTTTACTATTCGCTTTTGGTAATTCTAAAGCGCCAGTTGAATCAAAAATGCGATCATCTTTAGGTAAAAATGGCAACATTACCGAACGCGAACCGACAGCAATAATCGCTTGTTCAAAATGCACTTTAGTTTCACCGGCATCGCCAGTTACTAAAATGTCATTGGCTGAAATAAATTTACCATAACCTTGTACAATTTCAACTTTACGTTGTTTGGCAAGCATCTTTAAACCGCCAGTTAGTTTCTTCACAACACTGTTTTTCCAGTTTACTAGCTTATTTGTATCAATTTTTGGTTCACCAAAACTAACACCATGATCCGACATATATTTTGCTTCATCAATAACTTTAGCGGCATGCAATAATGCTTTAGAAGGAATACAACCTACATTTAGACAAACACCGCCAATTTCAGAGTAACGTTCAATTAACACAACTTTTTTACCAAGATCCGCTGCACGAAACGCTGCACTATAGCCACCAGGGCCACTGCCTAAAACAACCACTTCTGCGTTAATTTCTTTTGCCATTTTTTTACCTCAATTATTTCTTAAAAATTAATAAATATTTCCCAACTATCTTTATAGTAACAATGTCCTAATGTCAGAAAGATTCTTAACGAGACACTGCGTAAAACGTGCTGCTGCAGCACCATCAATGACACGATGATCATATGAGAGTGATAATGGCAGCATTAAACGTGGTACAAATTCGCCATTCATATAAACAGGTTTGATGATTGATTTCGACAAACCTAAAATCGCAACTTCAGGCATATTAACAATCGGCGTGAATGCCGTACCACCAATGCCACCTAAGCTAGAAATAGAAAAACAACCACCTTGCATGTCGTTAAATCTTAAAGCGTTTTCACGTGCTTTAACGCTGATTTCTCCTAATTCTTTGGCTAGCTGATAACAACCTTTTTGATCGACATCACGAATGACAGGTACAATTAAACCATTTGGGGTATCCACGGCGACACCAACATGAAAATATTTCTTCATAATTAGGTTTTCACCGCTAGCATCAAGTGAAGCATTAAATTGTGGATGTTCTTGCAAGGCCGCAACAACTGCTTTCATGATAAAAACTAACGGCGTTAACTTAATACCATTAGCAGCAGCAATCCCTTTTTGTTCCTGGCGGAAATCTTCCATATCACTGATATCAGCTTCATCGAACTGTGTCACATGTGGAATCGTCACCCAGTTACGATGTAAATTCTTACCACTGATTTTCTTAATTTTTGATAATGCTTGCACTTCAACATCACCAAATTTAGCGAAATCCACTTTCGGTGCAGCTAGTACTTGTAAACCTAAAGCGCCTCCTGCTGCCGCAGCACTTGGTGCTCGGGTTAAATCATCTTTAGTAATGCGACCTTTATGACCTGTTCCTGTAACATGAGATAGGTCAATGCTTTTTTCTCGTGCTAAACGTCGCGCACCAGGACCAGCATAAACGTCTTTACCAATACTTGTCGTTGCAGTCGTTGTTGTTGTCGCAGGTGCTGATGCAGCTTTGGCTACTGGAGCCGAAACTGTTGCTACAATTGCTGCTGGAGCTGAAGAATCAGCTTTTTCGGCTGTCATCATCGTTACAATAACATCGCCTTCAGAAACTTTATCACCAAGGTTAATTTTTAATGCTTTTATTTTTCCAGCAAAAGGAGCAGGAATATCCATCGAAGCTTTTTCGCTCTCTAACGTCACCAAACTATCATCCTCAGCAACGTCATCACCAGCTTTGACAAATACTTCAATCACCTCAACATCGGTGGCACCACCAATGTCAGGTACATTCACAGCTTGCTCAGAAGCTTGTTCTGTTGCGCTAGAAGCTTTATTGGCAGATTTATTATTTGTCGATGATGCTGCAGGTTCTTTTTCAACAGCTTGCTCAGCCGTGTCTAGTAATACTAGCACGCCACCTTCATTAACTTTATCACCAACATTGACTTTAATTTCTTTAACTGTTCCTGCAAATGGTGCTGGTATATCCATTGATGCTTTTTCACTTTCTAACGTGACTAAACTATCATTCTCAGCAACACTGTCACCAACGTTTACTAAGACTTCAATAACATCAACATCGGTTGCACCACCAATATCAGGAATTATTACTTCTTTTGCTGCCAAACCTCGTTCCCCTTATATAAATTTATTCCGACCATGGATTAACTTTTTTTGCATCAATCTTTAATTTTTTCATAGCCTTTTTTAAATCTTCTAGTTTGTAATTGTCCTGATCATATAATGCTGACAATGCAGCAAAAGCAATTGACTTACTATCTACTTCAAAAAACTCTCGTAATGCCGCTCGTGTATCACTACGACCAAAACCATCGGTCCCTAAAGTGATGTAATCTTCTGGAATAAACTCACGAATCTGATCAGCGAAAGAGCGCATATAATCAGACGCGGCAATCACTGGGCCTTCAGTCTCAATCAAACATTTCTCAACATAACTTTGTTTAGCTTTTTTACCTGGATTTAAGCGATTATAGCGTTCAACATCCATACCATCACGACGTAATTGAGTAAAGCTGGTCACACTCCAGATATCAGCAAGTACACCAAAATCTTTTGCAAGTATATCAGCAGCCGCAATAACTTCTCGCAGAATAGTACCACTACCTAAAAGCTGAACACGTTTTTTAGTTTTACCTTTCGCCGCTTTAAATAAATACATCCCTTTGATAATGCCATCTTCAACATTCTTTGGCATTTCTGGATGATGGTAATTTTCGTTAGTAATCGTTACATAATAGAAGATTCGTTCATGCTCTTGATACATGCGGCGTAAACCATCTTGCAAAATCACTGCTAATTCATAACTAAATGCAGGATCATAAGCATGGCAAGTTGGAATCGTTGCGGCCATGAGATGAGTATGACCGTCACAATGTTGCAAGCCTTCACCTGCCAAGGTTGTACGACCCGCTGTGGCACCCATTAAGAAACCTTGTGCTTGCATATCTGCTGCAGCCCAAAATAAATCACCAGTACGTTGAAAACCAAACATAGAATAGAAAACATAGAATGGAATCATTGGCACATCACTATTGCTATAGGATGTTCCTGCTGCAATCCAAGACGATGCCGCTCCCGCTTCATTCAAACCTTCTTCTAAAATTTGACCTTTCTTATCTTCACGGTAATACATCAATTGTTCAGAATCGACAGGTTGATACAGCTGACCTTTCGGTGCATAGATGCCAAACTGACGAAACATGCCTTCCATACCAAAAGTACGACATTCATCTGGCACGATAGGTACGACATTTTGCCCAATCTTTTTATCTTTCATGACGATATTGAGCCAACGCACAAAAGCCATGGTTGTTGAAATCTCTCGATCACCCGTGTCTTTCAATAAACTTGCAAATTTATCTAAATCAGGTGTGGTAAATGCCGATGATTGTTGACGACGTTGTGGTAAGTAACCACCTAATGCTTGGCGCTGTGCATGTAAATATTTCGCTTCTTCACTATCATCATCAAACTTAATAAAAGGTAGTTCTTCTATTTTGTCATCACTCACAGGAATTTTAAATCGATCACGAAATTTCTTAACTTCATCAACACCCATTTTCTTTTTGTTATGTGCAATGTTTTGTGCTTCACCCGCGGCACCCATACCATAGCCTTTAACGGTATGTGCAAGAATCACTGTAGGTCTACCGGTTGTCGCTACTGCTTTTGCATACGCAGCATAAACTTTTTGTGGGCAATGACCGCCACGACGTAGCATCCATAAATCTTTATCGCTAAACTGATCCGCAATCGCTTTAACTTGTGGATATTTAGCAAAGAAATGTTCGCGCACAAAATCGATATCGCGAGTTACAAAGTTTTGATAATCACCATCTACCGTTTCTTCTAATGATTGGCGTAAATAGCCTTCGCTATCTAGTGCAAATAATGGCTCCCAACTTTCACCCCATAATACTTTTAGAACATTCCAGCCACCGCCACGGAAGACGCGCTCTAATTCTTGAATGATTTTACCATTACCACGCACAGGGCCATCTAAGCGCTGTAAATTACAATTGACGACGAAAACTAAATTATCGAGTTTTGCACGTGATGCTAGAGAAATTGCACCTAACGATTCTGGTTCATCCATTTCACCATCACCACAGAATACCCACACTTTACGATCTTCAGTATTATTTAATTCACGGTTTTGTAAATATTTCAAAAAGCGCGCTTGATAAATTCCCATGATAGGACCAAGTCCCATGGAAACGGTTGCGAATTGCCAAAAATCCGGCATTAAATGTGGATGTGGATAAGAAGCAAGACCATGGCCAGAAACTTCCTGACGAAAATTAATCAGCTGCTCTTCGGTTATACGGCCTTCTAAATATGCTCTTGCATACACACCTGGAGCAGAATGGCCTTGCATATAAATTAAATCACCACCATGATCCGCAGTTGGCGCATTGAAGAAATGATTAAAGCCCATTTCATATAAGGTTGCTGCAGACGCATATGTTGCAATATGACCACCAACACTATCAGCACGCTTACCGGCACGTAATACCATCACCATCGCATTCCAACGAATAAAGGCATCAATGCGTTTTTCAAGTTCTAAATCGCCTGGGTGTTGCGCTTCTTCTGCTTTGGGAATGCTATTCACATACGGCGTATTACAGAAAACACTCTCACTAACATCTCGCATGCGCATATCTGTTAACAATGATTCGATAATATTCTCTGCACGAGATAAATCATTCTTTTCAATGACAGCGGCAAGCGCGTCTAACCATTCTTGGGTTTCCAACGGATCGGAATCTCGGAAACGACTATTTTGTTCAGACATTAAACAATTTCTCGCTTATATAATAATGTTATGGATGGGACGTTATAATAAACGAAGTTATAAATTTATCAATCCAGGTGTGTAAAAAACCAGGCCCATAAACTTTATATTTTCACCATCCCTAAAAAAAAAAAGGACTTTAAAATCAATCAGTTATATTGATGTGCGCTAAGTTAAGCTATGTAACTATAGACTATATTCTGTTTTTAGATATTAAAACTGTATAATCCAGGCAATTTTTCATCTGATCTGTCAATAATTGAATAGAAATTTATGGATACTTTTTATAAAACCCCAATTATCACCGCAAGCAAAATGGCTATCGCGGCAGCTCTCGCTTTTTTTATATACAATTTATTACACTTAGAATTTGGTTATTGGTCAGTTATTACCATTGCAGCAATCACGCAAGCCGGATTATCAAAAACCTTAACCAAAAGTTTAATGCGTTGCCTCGGCACTATTGTTGGTGCGCTCATCGGTTATCTACTGGCATTAGTTGCACATGGCAACATCGAAATTATATTAATCCTATTTTTCATTGCTATTGTCATCAGTAGTTATATTGCTATTCAGCCTGGTGCGATTAACTACGCCGGTGTCATCACTGGCTTAACCACAGTAATCGTATTATCCGCAAGTTTAGTTCATGGACAATTATTTGCGACGGCTGTTTATCGAAGTAGTGAAGTGATGCTGGGTATTATCATCATGGCAATATTAAATATCGCGCTCTGGATCTTTGTTCGAGAGCCTCATGAATCGTTTTATGATTTTATTGACGAACTGAAGAATATTCCTAACTCGCTTGCTAATATTGTCTTCACCCGTACAAATACGATTGCCTCAATAAAGATTGCACTAGCATGTCTTTTCACATTTGCTATCTGGATTTACTTTCGACAACTCAATGGTTTTTGGGCAACGGTAAGCTGTTTATTAATTATGGAAGAAAGTGTTGGCAAAACCCAGACAAAATCAATTTTACGCTTTTGGGCGCATGTTGCTGCCGCACTGTTTGGTGCTTTATGTGCTTTGTTAATTGGCAGCCATTTTTGGTGGTTGATTTTGCCACTAACACTAAGCTTTTTTGTCTGCGGATTTTATATTGGTAGACAAGATAAACAAGCAAGCCTTGGTAATACTGCCGGTATTGCTATTGCCGTCATGCTACTCGCAAGTCCAGGAACAGATTCTAGTCTTGCTATTATCACTTCTCGTTTTCTAAATGTAATGTTTGGTATTGGTGTTGCAATTTTAGTGACAAGATATTTTTGGCCGAACAAATCACCAACTTTATAATTATTGATAACAGTTCCACTATCACCAAGTTATTTTTTAATTACCCCGTTGCTAGTTCTTCGACTTACTAACTTAGATTGCATTTCTATAAGTGGTTGTAGCCGCTGAAGCGTTGCCGCCCACAAATCCGGTCGTTCTGTTGCATAAATTAAAGCTAATAAATCTTGGCATTCTGGATGCAGTGCGACAAGCTTCTCACGACTACTTGCAACTGTAATGCTGGCAACAATGCCCGTAAAGTGTAAAACTAGCAAACCCAAGTTAGTGTGAGTTATGTAGTCTGGTAATTCCTCTGCTGTATAGTGAGGCAAAGTTCTCTTTTGATTATATACAGAAATAAATTTTATTGCTTCTATAATAGCAGAACATAGATCACGCGGTGCTGACTCGATGATTGCAATCCATGTGGAATGATCTTTGTGAGCAAGAACTTCAGAACTTTTTCCTGCATTAACCCTAAATGCACTTTGTAATGACTCAGGCGATAGCACTGTAAACCCTGCTATGAGTACTTCAAGCTGTAGCATATCAAGACATGCATGTATATTTTGAAGGCTTTCAGCAGCCAACCATGTTTTTAGTGCTCGATAAAAAGAGCGATTAAAATAACGTTCCACAGCCTCAGGAACCAATATTTTTTCTTTAGGAACATTTTCTTCATTAGCATTTACATATTCTAAACTGCAAACGTCTTTTGCTAGCTGCCAATATTGTTGGTTGCGACTTAATACACAGAAATAAATCAGTTCTGCGAGCCTGCGCTTTGGTATAGCTCTTACTGCAGTTAATAGTTCGCTGAGTTTCTGACATGACAAGAGCGCCACTGCAAGTTCTTCAACTTTATCAGACTCACAAGTTTTCTCTACAAATTCAGCTATAGTAGAATGAATATACTTTTGGAATTTTGCGGATAAATCCGTAATCGATGTTATGACCTTTTCATTCATATACAATAAAAGAACGTTAATGACCATTGCCGCCGAACATTCAGCAAAAGCAGAAGATAAAAGTATACAATCACCATCCTCATCTTGCATTTCAAGCGCTTGTTCCAACAAACCATGCTCACGATATTGTGCAACAATTATGTAAAAACCATCTATATTATTGCTATACAATGCTGCAGCAAGGATTTTATAAGTGACTCCTTCGTCTTGCTCAAGCAAGACACTCTGTAAGAGTTCATTTTCTTTAAGCAATTTAAGCAGTGTCTTTAATATTTTAGTTTTCATCGCGTATTCTTGCACAAATGCGGGCAAGCCACGTGCCAATGCCTTTAAAGCATCTTGCAACAAACCATTATCTTGATATAACTTTATAACTCGGCCAAAAAGTCTTGTCTCGCTTAAGTTGGTAGCCAGCTCTAGACAATGATAGTTATTTTCTTGCAAGTACGTTATTAATAATTCTTTCGATTTATATAGTCTAATCATAAAATTAAATAGCCGTCTATTCTTTACGTGAAGAACCTGATTAAACAGCGTAAGGCCGCCCATACTTATAATTTTCATTTTTGCGGCATCGGGATCATCTATACCATCAGTCGCATATTGAAGATAACAACCAAATATGAATTTAACCAGGCCCAACTGTTCGGTCTTAATGGCTTCAAGGAATGCAAAAGTAGGATTTACATTGCACACGTTCTGCATTAATCCATAATTTTCATAGCATCGAACAATCAGGAAAACAATTCTTTCATCTTTAGTTTGAATTGCATGCATTAACATATTGTAATGTCCAGATGACATTCCACGCGGCGGAAGTAGTGCTTGAGGAAATAGCTCTTGTTCCTTGTAAAGCTGTATAATTTTGTGAAGAACATCTGGATTTTTTTTTGTAATAGCTTTATCTAAAAGCTCATATCCGTTGTAGATAAGTACACTTCTTAATACAGTGTTGTTAGGTTGATTATTTGCTAAGTATTCAAGTAAACTGACATCCTCAGAGTCAACTGCATAATAGACTAAATATCGATAATCCTGTTCAATTAATTGCGGTGCCTTTTTATCTTGCGCATAGGCGCTTACAAACACAGAAATATTTACTTGGCTCCTAAAAACATAAGCACGCTTTAATAGCTCTTTGCGAGCATAATATCTAAATTTCTTTTGACGATTACTGTCATACAATTGCATTAACACTCTGTCAAATCTATTCGCAGTTAATGATCTTGACATCATCGCTGCTCTTGTTCCTCCATAAAGTTCTTTAAAGATTTTAGTAGACAAATATGCTTCAATTATTATTTTTAGTATTTCCTCATCGTTTGAATTGAATGCTGCTTTTAATATTGCATAACTATTCCATTTCAATCTAGCACGTAATAAGCCTTCGCTTCTATAAAGATTTATTACCCTTTTTAATTGTAGTGCTTGCTTCGACTCCATAGCTTCAAGTATTAAAGGCATTTCTAATGTTTTCGGCAGTAAGTCTACATCTTTATATAGCTTGACTAACGCAATATAAGTTTCAGGATTTTGTAACAAGAAGGATTTCTTTAATATTATAAACTGCTCTATTTCCAATGCATCCTTTAATAGCCCATGTTTCTTATAAAGATTTGCAATCAACATCAGTATTTCAGGGTTATTTGATAGCATTGCAAATAATAAAGCGTAATGACCAACCTTTTTTAATACGGATTTGATATTGCTGTGGAGGTAATATTTTGCTGGATTATTTAAAACGCGCTGAAGAAAGTATTGATCAAACGTTAATATAGCAAGTAAAAGCGGTTCCTCAATATAAATAGAAGAACCTTTCAAATTTTCTAACAGGCTCTGAACTGCAGATCTTGGCCAATAAGTATAGTATCGATCTCCGCCTTGACCTAAGACTTTACCAGAGGCATGTAATAGCTGTTCTGCAGCAATACGCTCTGCATCTTCACCTGATGTGTCAACAGCGAAGAAACCTTGAGATACAATTTGGCTACTATCTTTTGGAGGTAACAACAAGCCACCAACAACAGCATCATATGATTGCTGTACAGATATAGATAATGCTCCACTCACAATAAAACCCAAAATTTGAACATATTTTGTAAAAGAGCTTTAATAGCATGATCTTGACCAGACGTCAAAAAATATACCCGGAAAATCTTTTAAAACCAATGCTTTGCGTTATACGCTGATGGCGGCAACCCATGAAATAGAATGAGAAGTGAAGTTATTTATTGATTAATGGCTACTGTCATACTGCTAATTAGAATTTCGCAATAAGCTTTAATCATCTAAAATCTGTTATTTTTTCTCAAATGAGTGCTTAAGCTCAGTATCTAAACGTTCTAATACTGCTTGCCACATCTCTGGTCGCTCTTCTGCATAGATTAAAGCAATAAGGTCCTGACAATCTTGTTGCACAATATCAGGTTTTTCTTGCTGAAACGCTTTTAAAGATCTTTTTATACAATCAGCAAAATGTAAGATTAATCCATAAAATTCTACATCTTTTGCTACATAGCTTGGTAAGTTTTGCTGAGGTTGTCTCTGTCTATATTTAAGCGTAAATTTTATTCCTCGTAGAATGGCTAAAGGTAAATTTGTCTCTTGTAATTCTCCAACTTCCGACCAAACAGCTGCATTTTTCTCATTTATTCTCGCCCTACCCTTTTCAGTATTGACAACAAATACTGGCGAAGAATCAGCTACAACAGTTTGCCCCTCATCATTAAGCATTAACATGCCCTTAAAGAAATTCTTTACCAGTGACATATCAAGATAATGAGAAAAATCATCAAGCTTATCAGCCTGACTCCATAATCTTAGTGCGAGAGAGAATGGGTCATTCATCATAGGTTGTAACAACGTAAGCACGCCTATCGTTTGAACTTCAGCAGGCTTTTCAGTTTCAGTAGGATCAGCTACTTCGGATGAACTTTGCATGATTTCTGACTTACAAAGATCTTTAGCAAACTGCTGATAACGCGACTCACGATTTAAAACACAAAAATACATTACCTGTAATAATAAAGCTGCTGGCACTGCATTCAAAACCATAGATAAATTATCTAGTCGCTGACAGTGTAATAATGCAGAAGCAAGCTGTTCAAGTTTATTAGATCTTATAGCTTGCCATACAAATTCAGACAATAGCTCTCTAATCTCTTGTTGCAAAGGGTCAGGAAGTTCTGCAATGGAAGACAAAATACCTTCTTCCATATATAGAGACAAAACTCTAATAAAGACGTCTAATGAATCACCCTCCATGGCAATAGATAAGAGTTGATATTCATCATTTTCTTCATTTTGCATTTGCAGCACTTGTCGTAATAATCCTTGCTCTCGATGCTTTTCATATAGAGTTAACACCAACGCTATGACTTCCGCATTGTTACTGTGTAATGCAGCATAAAGAATGTCGCAGCGCTGCTCTGCATCACATGCAAATAGGATAGTCTCATCTAAACCATAAGGTTTAAATAACTCAAGCAATTTTTTTAGAACTCGAGGATCGGTACAACTCTTTACTGCAGATAATAATAGTTCTCGCGCGTGCTTTGCTAATGTAGCCTCAAGAAGCTGATTTTCAGAAAATAATTTCCATACTCGCTCTAATGTTTTCAGGCTGTTAGACCCGACAGCCTTTAATAATACTTGGCAATTATTCTCTGTAAGAAAAGCTTCAAGCAATTCATGTTGTTTATACAGGCGAATCATATAATCGAATAGTTGTTCATCGTCCGCAAAAACAACGGCATGAAATAGTGCGTCTCCAGCAGCACCCAAAACAGCTTTCATCGAATTAACCTTGTCGCCAACACCAAAGTCACGATAACAGCCTAGCATAAATTGGACCACCTCTAAGTCCCCAGTTTTTACTGCTTCAAATAAAGCAAAATAGGCATGCGGATGGAAAGCTTTTGATATTAACTTACAGTAGTCAGCATCAATACAACCTTCGTAAATAGAAAGAACCAAAGCAATCACTTGTTTATCTTTTGTTTGAATGGCGAGATATAAAACGTTATAGTAGTTGCTTATAAATCCTCGAGGCTGTAGAGCTTCAAGCAGTATATTCTGTTGTAGATAAAGTAATAATAATCTTTTAATGATATCGATATTCTTGGTGGCAATGGCCTTATATAGAATCTCATATTTTTTATATTTAAGCACCTCTTTTAATAGACCATGAATCATCCTATATTCTGATATAAAGTTAAATAACGCGGTATCTTTTTCAGCAACAGCCTCGAATAATAGTTCTTGATACATTTGCCGAAAGATACCAAGCAATGCAGCTTTTTCACCCTCATTTTTATTCTGTTGAACTTCCAGCACCATACTATTGATAACAGTATTGTTTTTTGTCCTATATAAAAGCTTTAATAGTGCATAAAAGGCCAATCCTTTAAATTTTGGCTGTCGACGGCTGCTATACATATTTCTTAATACAAGTTCAACATTTTTACTCTCAGTCGCCGCTATTATTGCTTTACTTCTAGTAGTACCGTACGGCTTTTTAAGCAATCCTAGTGAAGAATAAACAGAGACCACTTGTAAAATAATATCTTTATTCGCAGTTGCTAGGGCAGCTTTCAATATAGCGAAATCATTATATACAAGAATATCTCTTAGAAACTTTTGTAAACCTTCTTGCTGCAGATAGATACTTAATATACGAGATACTTGTTGCGCGTTTTTTTGTGTGATCGAATCTTTTAATAGTGGGAGTAATAATTGTTTCTGTAAAGCTTCATTTAATAAGTCTTGCTCTTGATACTCTCTAATGACTAATAAAAATATTGCCTCATTAAGTATAGAAAATGATTTTACTAATATTGAAAATGTCTCTTGCTGTAGCGCCTCGCGTAACAAGCCATGTTGCTTGTATACATTAAAAATAAGCTCAAAAACGCCTTTACCTCTTGCTACCATTGCAAATAATAAAGCGTAATGACCAACAGCGTCTAATGCCGCCTTGATAGTATAAGGTAAATAATATTTCTCAGGCTGTTGTAGAATTCTGCGTAGAAACTCTGCGTCACCCGTCAGTATTGCGAGTAACAATGGATTCTCAACACCTTGAGATACAGGTTTCATACTTTCACAAAGATCTTGCATGGCTACTGAAGGCCATAAAGTATAATAACTATCTTCTGCTGAACCTAATATCTTTTGTCCTGCGTATAACTCTCGCTCAGCTTTCGCTGCCTGGACGCTTGAGCCAAAAACTCCACGCACAAACAATTGCTTACGCGGCTTTGGAGGCAGCAATAACTCAGCTACAGCAGCATTGTAAGATGCTTTTAAAATGTCAGAAGCGCCTCCGCCCATAACTAAACTCTCAAAAATTGAACATAATTTACAAATATAACCTAAAATATACTATTTTGGTCAATTTTCGACGACCAAACGGCCATTTAAAGTATAGTTTGTTTTCATACAATAGCGTCATGAATTGAGAGGGTTTGTTGTAAAGACAAGAGTTAAGCAAGGCTTTGGCTAGGGCTATTTAGGCCAAAGCTCATAGACGGCAATAATCACCCAGGCGGATGTAACCATTAATAAAATATAATCACCCAGCAAGGCTTCCGTTGGTGATTCGCCTTGGCCCGTACATTCCGCTAAATACCAATAACGAAATAAACCAAATAAGACAAAAGGAATCGTGATCACTAAATGTTTACTATTAGTAATCACGTATAAAGAATAAAATAATAATGTACTACTTGCAGAGATTTCTGAATAACGACGAATTAAATCTAAATTATAATAGCGCAACACTTCACGTGTGTTGGCCTTCGTCTCTAGTTGTAATTCTTTTTGGCGCTTAATGGATGCTAGATATAAAGCTAAGCATAGCGTCGTTACAAACATAAAGCCTGATAAAGGTACAGCAATTGCTACAGCACCAGCAAGCACTCTTAATACAAAACCCATTGCAATAGTAAAGATATCAACAACAGGAATATGTTTTAGTTTAAAACTATATGCCACATTCATTAGCAAATAGGCAATAATTATTAGCATGACTCTATAATCAAAAAAACAGCCCATAATAAGTAAAACCAGAATCAAGCTTAGTAACACTAATGCTTGAGGTATTGTGACATCGCCAGCCGCTAGCGGTCGTTTCTTGCATTTCTCAGGATGCAGCCGATCTTGTTCGCGATCGCGAATGTCATTGATGATATAAGTCGCGGAAGCAGCTAAGCAAAATAATACAAATGCGATGAGAGCCGCATAGATGGCATGTGGCTGCAGGAACTTAGCAGAAAACACCAATGGAGCTAATACAAAAGCATTTTTCACCCATTGTTTTGGGCGCATTAATTTAATCAGAGCAGCTATATTCATGAAGATTAGATTACCTTATTCAGGGATTCTTAGGGTAACTGTGGGCGAATTGTAAAATATTTCTTAAATATAAGCAATTTACGTTACCCTTTCCGCTATATTACTTAAAGAATTCAAAATTTCGCATTTTCTCGTTCGTTCGGTATAATCCAAGCATTATCAGTTTCAAATGGTCTTGAATTTTATCGCAATGAAAATCCATGGCTGGGGTAAATACCCCTATCAAGAAGCTTGCATACACCATGCCAGCAATCACTCAGAGTTAAGAAAAGTAATACAGCAAGGCAATTGTATTGCCCGTGGTTTGGGTCGCAGTTATGGCGATAGTGCCTTAAGCGCTAATGTTATTAGCACGCAACAATTACGCTACTTTCTTGATTTTAATCCTAAAACTGGATTATTAATCTGTGAAAGTGGAGTTAGCCTTGCTGATATTATTGATGCATTTCTACCCCGAGGCTTTTTCTTAGCTGTCACGCCTGGCACAAAGTTCGTAACGATAGGTGGCGCCATTGCTAGTGATGTTCACGGTAAAAATCATCATCATGTTGGCTGCTTTAGTGAATTTGTGGAAAACATAGAGTTGTTACTACCCAATGGTGAAATTGTAAATTGTAATCGCCAACAAAACCAAGAATTATTCCATGCTACCTGTGGTGGCATGGGATTAACTGGTATTATTTTAGCAGCAACGATAAAACTTATTCCCATAACAAGTAGCACGATTCAACAACGCACAATTAAATCAGCAAATTTGAATGCTACCCTTGCGGCTTTTCATGAGCATAAAGAGGCAACCTACTCGGTTGCGTGGTTAGACTGTACCGCAAAAGGTAAACATCTTGGGCGTTCATTATTAATGTTAGGGGAACATGCTGACGATAATAATTTAGTTCGATCTACACCTAGAAATCTCAACGTACCGTTCAATATGCCAAGCATAATGTTGAACCGATATAGTATTAGAGCATTCAATCATTTTTATTATCAACGTATTAAGCAAGATGAAGTGCATGATAGAGTGAATCTTGATAAGTTTTTTTATCCTTTAGATAGTATTTCACAATGGAATAACTTGTATGGGCGTAAAGGCTTCACGCAATATCAATTTGTCATTCCACTAGAAGATGCCGAAATGGCGCTGCAAAAAATATTAGGTAAAATTGCTGATTATGGCAATGGATCGTTTCTATCAGTGCTAAAATTATTTGGCAAAGCCAATAGTAACTATTTATCTTTTCCACAAGAAGGTTTTACTTTTGCCCTGGATTTCAAAATGGAACCTACATTATTTCACTTTCTGGAACAGCTTGATCGATTAGTCCAAGACTATAATGGTCGCGTTTATCTTGCTAAAGATGTCCGTATGCCAGCTGACTTTTTTCATGCGACTTATAATAAAGTCGAACAATTTCAAAAGATCCGTGCCAGCATTGGTGCAACAGATAAACTAAGCTCATTACAATCAACACGATTAGGAATATAACTATGAATATTTTAATACTTGGTGCTAACTCAGATATTGCCAAACATATTTGTGATGCCTTTGCTAAAGAAAAAGACGCTCATTTTTATTTAGCTTCACGTAATACAACTGATTTAGAAAAATTCTCTAAGGATTTAACAATTCGACATCAAGTCAAAGCAAGTTATTATAGCTTTGACGCTACTAACTTTACATCGCATCAGAAATTCTATGATAATCTGCCAGAGAAGCCTGATCTTGTCGTTGTTGCATTTGGTTTGTTAGGTGAACAACAACTAGCAGAAAAAAACTTCCAGCATGCAGCACAAATTATTAATACCAACTATACTGGCGCGGTGAGTATTCTAGAAATTGTTGCTGCAGATTTTGCCGCAAGAAAATCTGGCACTATAATTGGCATTAGCTCTGTTGCTGGTCTTCGTGGTCGCCAGAGCAATTACATTTATGGTTCTGCTAAAGCTGCATTTACAACGTATCTTAGTGGCTTACGTAATCGCATGCAGAAACATAATGTACATGTTATGACGATTCTTCCTGGCTTTGTTGCAACTAAAATGACGCAAGATATGGATTTACCGCAGCGTTTAACTGCACAACCCAAAGTATTAGGCCAAGCAGTTTATCAAGCTTACTCTCGTGGTAAGAATACTATGTATCATAAGAAAGCATGGTGCTTAATTATGTTTGTTATAAGATCCATACCTGAAAGTATCTTTAAGCGCTTATCATTGTAAATTCTCGATACACGCATGCAAAATTGGACTACCACGTAATTTTACACGCTGTTGATTTGCAGTGCAGCTCTGCTGCTCGCTTATTTGAACGGGTATGCCTTTTGCTTTAAACCGATAGAATAACGCCAACTTACCACTCATTGCAGAAACAGGCAGTACAACAGTCGTCTTTTCTTGTTGAAACTTATCTAGTTGATATCTGATCCGCAATGTATAGTGAAACTGATTAATCATCGTTACAATAAAAATAAACGTTATATTTAATATTAATAGAATTATTAAAAAATACATGAATTTCTTAAACTTCGTATTCTTTATTGTCATTAGTACGCCAAAAATACTTAACAAAGGAATTAACCAAGCTTGTGGCGCTAATCGCGCCCACCAAGCAGCAGGTGTAATAAAAATGCTAATGAGAATGATGGCACAGGTATAAAGTATTAAACCGCTGCGACAGAATAACAATAAAAACAAACCAACAAAAAATAATAAGCCAAATACCGGACCAAAACCAAGTAAGCGCGTATCAGGAAAGTGGTATGGTGTTTTTGATAGCGGTATTAGTGCGAAGTGAATTCTTGAACCATTGTGGGCATGCTTCTCTTGTGTTGAAAAATTAGCGTCAACAAATTTAACAAAGCGATTATGTTCGCTGAATTGCTTATTTTCAGCGCCGCTAATAATATTTTTTGAATGCGCTTTTACAGCAGGATAGAAAGGGTTGTTATGCACTATAGTATTGGTGATATAAGGCTGAAAGCCAACAAAGCCGATAGCAATTAATGTTGCTATGAAAAAACAGCTGAAATATGCCTGCCACTTTTTTCTTTTAATTAATAACCATAAGAAAAATCCTGCAATAATTATGACGCCATAGACTAATCCCGTAAACTTAATATTGCTCAGTATAATCCAGGCACAACCCGCTTCTAATAATGATATGACTGAACCAAATATTAAATAATCCAATAATAAGATTATCAGCACTGTTATAAAGCTTGCTAATGCGCCATCAACATAATAAGTAAACAACTGGCAGATAATAACGGGGTTAGCTGCTAATAAAACTGTTAAGCTGATGATTGCTTTCTTCGGAAAATTAACAAACTTGATTAAGAACCGCCAAGCCACTAGTCCGGTTAACAAGCAATATAATAGATTTTCTAATTTCCCCGCTTGTAAAAAACCTAATGCTTTAAAAATACTAGCAGCAATGAGTTCACTTGCTCTCGCATAATGCGATACAAAAACTTGATTCTTACTTCCCATTAACATTGAGTACAAAGAATTCCAATCTTTAATTTGCCATTGTTGAATAGGATTCCAACCTTTATATAAAGCGATAATACTTGCTTGGTGATACCCCTGACCATCATAACTTGCATCATAGAAAAATAGATTAATAAAATAGAAAACCGCAAGCAGTATTAAAAACAGCGCAATAGTGGCTTTTATTTCTCTCGACGTCGCACCTTGTGCTTTACCAATAATATGATAGCTAAGTAATACGGTTAATAATAATGATAACCACAACACATTATTCTGTAATGAATAGCCTAAGAAAAATTCAGCGCTAGCAAATAGTAATATAAACAGTGGCAACAATAAAATTTGGATTTCTAATAAATGCAAACTTGTTGCTGACGTTAGTTTCCTCACGACTGTTTCCTTACTCGTTGTAAGTCACGACAAATCATTGCTGCACCTTGCAGAATACGTGGTCCTGGTCGTGATATTAGATCAGCCGGCACAGAAAATAAAGCCTTGTTCTTTACTGCTTGTAAAGTTGGCCAGGCGCGCCATAAATGTTGCCAAGCTTGCTTTGTCTGTCCTGCAATGATAACAGAGGGATTAGCGTCAACCACCGCTTCGACACTAACATTAGGTGCAGCAATCAATGCTTTAGCAAAGACATTTTCACCTCCACACAAGCGAATTACATTGCTAATAAAGCCTTGCCCATTAACCGTAATTAATGGTGGATACCATAATTGATAAAAAACCTTAATCTTTCTGGCTTGCGAGTATTGTTGCTTTAAGTGTGCATACTTTTTCTTAAAGTTTTTTGCGGCTTGATTTGCTCGTTTTATTGTTCCAGCTAGCAAACCGATCTGTTTTATATTATCTGCAATATCTAGAATTTTTTTTGGGCTTGTGTAATATATTTTTATCCCGAAGTCTTTTAATTTATTTAGCGAGCCCTGAGGATTCCCACCTTGCCAAGCAATAACTAGGTCCGGATGTAATTGGATGATACGTTCTAGATCTAAGCTACTAGAGTTTGCAATTATTGGTAATTTCAATACTGCGTGTGGATAGTTACTAGCGCTGTCTCTAGCAATGAGATATTGCCCTGCTCCTGCAGCATAAACCATTTCAGTAATGCTTGGCGCTAAACTAATGATACGATGAGCAGGCTTTGATAGTTTAATTAGCCGACCAGTAGCATCATGCGCTTGATAGACTTGTCCTACAGCAAATACATTGACGCTTAATAATAAAAGACTTGCAATCAGCCATCGCATTTAAAATATCAACATTAAAATTAATAGTACTATTAAATAAATAATAAGTGTCTTATCCAAAAGAGAGCGTAGATTAAAAACCTGCTTCAAGCTTAATTCAGGATTATCGCTAACAACAAGATTCATAGCTTGGCTACCAGACTCTACTAATAAACGCTCATTGTTTTCTAAACCACTAATGGCATATTGACGTAGCACAGCAAAGCTAGCACGATGATTACCCATGAAAGCATAAAACAATGCAACAAGACGTGCCGGGATCCAATCTAACAAATTTAATATCTGTGTTAGAAAAGGCAGTTCTTCAGCCATGGATTTACCTTGTCGAGCATTACTTTGTAATAATGACACCACTCGATATAGAACCGCACCGAATGGTCCTAAAACACAAAACCAAAATATAACAGCAGCAATACTGGAATTGAAATCTTGAAATAAACGCGTGATTAGAATGTGATCATTCTCCATCACATTCTTACCTTTCTCATTTGCAAAAATATCTTTGGCAGCGTTATGTAAATCGTCAGACTCCTCACCTCGAGCTCGCGCATTAATATAACTTTCTAATTGAGCATAGATAGCAGTCGGCCCAAAACAATATATAAGGATGATTAATCCAAGAGCAAAACCAACAAGGTGAAACAACCATGAATCAAATACGCGATATATTACTAAAACAATAATAGGTAAGGCTAAGATCGTTACACTTAATAGAACTACTCGGCCATAGCGACCAAGTTTCAAAGGCAAAGAATCTATAACATCATAGAACCAATTAAAACGCGGAGTAACTGCGCTAATATCTAAAAAACGTTCACATGCCACAGCAATAACTAACAGAATAAAACTCATGATTATATTTCCTCTCGCAATAAAGCAAAAAAGTAATCCCAATCAAAATAAGCACCAGGGTCTGTTTTTCGACCAGGAGCAATTTCGCTATGACCAACAATTTGTTCAGCTGATAGCGTTGGGTAATGTTTTAATAATGCATTAATGACTTGCACTAACACTGTATACTGTTTTTTAGTAAATAAAGTATAATCCCAGCCTTCTAATTCAATACCAATTGAAAAGTCATTGCATCCTTGACGCCCTTGATATTCAGATTTTCCGGCATGCCAAGCCCGCTTATCAAAAGGTGCGAATTGAATAATGTTCCCATCACGCTTAATGACGACATGCGAAGCCACATGTAAATCGGCTATTACATCATAATACGGATGCTTAAATGGTTTGAGCTTATTGCTAAAAAAATCAGGTATTAGATTATTAGAAAATTCGCCTGGCGGTAAACTTATTGCGTGAATAACAATTAAATCTAAACTAACACCACGAGGTCTTTCATTAAAATTAGGCGATGTTATATAGTCGATATTTTCCAATAAATGATCGGCATTAATCATAAATATTAATCTCGCCGTAATTTATCTGACATTGCCACAGGTGTTGGATAACGCAACACAACGATATATGACGACGCGATAAATGTTAGTATTGTTGCAGCCTGAATTAAAAATGACGTACTCTGACTTATTAGATCTTGTCCAACAGCTAAATAGGCAACTAATAATGAAAACTCACTGGCTTGACCTAAACGCCAACCGACTTCCCATGAGACTTTATTATTTTCGCCTTCCTTGTTTAATAGGAATCTAAAAATAAGGGGTTTTACAATCAATATAGCTAAAGCTAATATTGCCGCGGGTATAATCACTTGCGGTAAATAATTAATATTAAAACTTGCTCCAATGGAAAAGAAAAATATTACTAGAAAGAAATCTCGTAAAGGCTTTAAACTTTCAGCAATATATAATGATATTGGACTAGCAGCAACGGCCACACCAGCAATAAAAGCTCCAATTTCTGCAGATAGCCCCATCGCCCGAGCAAGTTCAGTCATGCTTAAACACCAAGCAATGGAAATCAAAAATATGTATTCACGAATTTTATCAAAACGCGCAATAAGTTTTATGAGAATGAAACGCTCAACGACGTATGCCACAATAAATAAAACGGGTAATGCAACAAGGACTGTGCTGATCTGAAACCAATGCAAACCACCATCACCAGCAACTTGAATACTAAGCAATACTAAAATAGCAATCAAATCTTGCATTAATAGCACACTGATCATCACCTCCCCTGTGTGTTGATGATGCAACACGGTGGTCGGTAATAATTTTAAGCCTATGATGGTACTGGAAAACATCATAGAGACACCAATTATTAAACTTTCAGCAATGCTATATCCAAACAAATAACCAACAAGAAAACCAATCCCACCAAAAATAAGGGAACTAAATAAAGCAATAATCGTTACTTTACTTAGCATTTTAAGTAAATTTTGTGGTTGTAGATTCAAGCCTAATAGAAATAGTAGAAATATAATTCCTACATCGCCAGATTGATTGATCATGGCAGGATTACTCAATAGTTTGAAACCCCATGGACCAATAATAATACCAAGCAATATGTAGGCAACCAGTAAAGACTGTCGAGTATATAGGGCTGCAGTAGACAATAGTGCCGCACCAGCAAAAATCAAAAACATGGAAAATACCATTGTGTGCGCGGCCATTGACTCTCCCAAAGATTAATTAAGCTTTATCAGGACTTACGATAAATGCCAAGGTCGAGGCAATTATCGTAAGTCCTGTCTTATGAAAAATGATTGTGAATTATGACATGTTCGTGCCATAATTTACAACAAAGAACATATCAAAAAGGCGAGATTATGCACCCATTACAAGATCTTATCGAAACTGCTTTCGAACAGCGCACATCACTAACTCCCAATAATGCTAGTCCAGAATTACTTCAAGCGCTGACAGAAATTTATAATCAGCTTGATCAAGGCAAATTGCGCATTGCTGAAAAAATAAAGGGTACTTGGCAGACCCACGAATGGTTAAAAAAAGTCATCTTAATTTCTTTTCGCGTTTATGAAAATCAAGTTTTTGATGGGCAATTCACTCAATTCTTCGATAAATTACCCTTAAAGTTTGCAAAACAATCAACCAAGCAATTACAGGATAATGGTGTGCGCATTGTGCCACCGGCATGTGCTCGTCATGGTGCTTACATCGCCCCCAATACTATTATGATGCCAAGCTATGTCAATACTGGTGCATATATAGACAGCGGCTGCCTGATTGATACTTGGGCAACGATCGGTTCTTGCGCACAAATTGGCAAAAATGTGCATATCTCCGGTGGCGCTGGTATCGGTGGTGTTTTAGAACCGCTACAAGCTAACCCAACGATTATTGAAGATAATGTTTTTATTGGTGCTCGCTCTGAAGTTGTCGAAGGCGTTATTGTTGAAGAGAATGCGGTGATTTCTATGGGCGTATTTCTTGGCCAAAGTACAAAAATATATAATCGCGAAACGAAAGAAATTAGTTATGGTCGTGTTCCTTCTGGTGCCGTTGTTATTCCTGGTAACTTACCTGCTGCCGACGGTAGTCACAGCACTTATTGTGCTGTCATTATTAAACAAGTCGATGCTAAAACACGCAGTAAAGTCAGCTTAAATGATTTACTTAGAATTTAACGTGGTGATTATTTATGAAAGATGTACTCGAACTGACTAAACAACTTATTGCTCGCCCTTCTGTTACACCGAATGATGAAGGTTGTCAGCCATTATTAACCACATTGTTAAATGCAAATAACTTTGAATGTGAAACCATGCAATTTGCTGACGTCACCAACCTTTGGGCGCGACATGGTAAAACTAGTCCTCTCGTTGTTTTATTAGGTCATACCGATGTGGTACCACCAGGTCCTCTTGATGCATGGCAATCTAATCCTTTTACGCCAACAATTCGCGACGATTTTTTATTTGGCCGCGGCGCTGCCGATATGAAGAGCGGTGTTGCTGCCATGACCTTAGCTGCAATTGAATTTGTTAAACGTCACCCAAATCATCCTGGCACGATTGCCATTCTTATTACTAGTGATGAAGAAGGCGCAGCTGAAAATGGTGTAAAACGTGTGTTGCCCGAATTAGCCAAGCGTGGTGATAAAATTGATTATTGTATTGTTGGTGAAGCATCATCAGAACAACAGCTCGGAGATACTATCAAGGTTGGTCGTCGTGGTTCACTGCATGCTTATGTAACGGTTCATGGCAAACAGGGTCATGTTGCCTATCCACAATTTGCAATCAATCCTATTCATCAATTGGGACCAATACTTACAGACTTAAGTGCCATGCAATGGGATGCTGGCGATGATTATTTTCCAGCGACAAGTATGCAGACAACGAGTATTCATGCTGGTTCTGGCGTTAATAATGTCATACCAGGAGAGTTGAAATTTCACTTTAATTTTCGTTACTCACCACAAAGTACTGCAGATGATTTACAGCAATGTGTTCATGCAATTTTCGATAAATATGCATTAAATTATAAAATTGATTGGCGTCTAGCAAGTAAACCTTTTATTACTCATGACAAAAAACTATTACAAGCTATTCAACAAGGTGTCGAAGAAGTTACGGGAATAAAGCCTACAGCATCAACGGCTGGAGGCACTTCTGATGGCCGCTTTATAGCACCAACTGGCGCTGCGGTTGTTGAACTCGGTCCGGTTAATGCCACCATCCATAAAGTTGATGAATGCATTGCTGTTGCTGATTTAGAAAGAATGCCAAGCATGTATCTACGTTGCTTAGAAAACCTACTCTTAAATACTTGAAACCATTTAAATGTACTCCTAATGCTATAATTAATTCACTTATATAGCATTTGTTAAGGAGAATATTATGGCTACGGATTACCAACCACAACCAGGCGATGAAACCATTATTTATATTAATCGTTTTTCCACTGACAATTATGAACAAGGTAAAAAACTTATTATTGAAGAATTCTCTAAAGCACTGCAAAGCTACGATGAAGTTACCATTACACAATTTTATAGTAACCCAGCAACACTAGAAGTTGGCGCCATTCAATTTTTTAGAGATGGCAGTAGCAGTGTTGAGAAATGGTTAAACAGTCAAGAACGTGAAGCAATCCTCGAACAGTTGATTCCATTATGTAGTGAACCTTTAATAATGCATCGTGTTACTTTAGATGTAAGAACACATGGTGGATAAGAGCAACTGTTAATTTAGTAAGTAAATTATTTTAGCTCTAAATGCCCCTTGAACTTGTCTTGACCAATAAAGTTCGCTATTCTTGTCAATCCTAAATTGCCAATTCAAAGGCAATGACAGGAATTACTGGAGAGATGTCCGAGTGGTTGAAGGAGCACGCCTGGAAAGCGTGTATACGTTTATTCGTATCGAGGGTTCGAATCCCTCTCTCTCCGCCAAGATGCAGAAATGCAAATCGAAAAAATTCAACTTAGAATTTGCAATAAATTTTGTATACATGTTGTCAATGGTAACAAAGTAATATCCTCTTTGTATTCTTGCTCATTACCACCATAAACGATAAAACATTTTGCTTCAGGATAATCAGTTCGGAATGCTTTCAAACCTCTTAAATCTGAAAGCTGAATTTTTGAGGCTCTTTTCACTTCAAAAGCAAAAAATCCTTTTTCACCATATAAGATAAAATCAACCTCTTTGCCATCACTAGTACGCCAATAACTTAACTGATAACCTAAACTATAGTATTCATTTAACGCGCGTAAATGTTGCAGAAATAATGTTTCTAAGGCCGCGCCATCAATCTCTTCTGGATTATCCAATAAACCACGTGGGCGTACAGCGCGATAAATACCTACATCAAATAGATAAAACTTCGGATGTTGAATAAGCCTACGTTTTGCTCTCCGAGTAAATGCAGGTAAATGAAAACTCATTAATAAATCATTTAGTATTAAAAAATAATTAACCACTGTTTTCTGTTTTACAGCACAGTCACGAGCAACAGCTGTCATATTTAAAACACAACCTTGAGCAAGACTCGCACTTTGAAGAAATCGAGCAAAGCTTTCTAAATTACGCACTAAACTTTCCTGAATAATTTCTTCATAAAGGTAAGTGGAAATATAGCTATGCAAAAATTCCTCAGCATCTGGGCTCATATAAGCTTCAGGCAGGCCGCCCACGAGTAAATATTTTTTTAAATCAAATACGCTTCCTAATTCTTTTGCTATTAAAGGATATAGGTAATATGTTCGAGCACGACCTGCTAATAGGTTAGTTTCTTTTTGTTTTAGCTTACGAGCACTTGAACCTGTCAGGATAAATTTATAATGATAAGTTTCAATCAGTCGATGTACTTCATCTAAAATCGCAGGTGCTTTTTGGACCTCATCTAAAATGATCCAATCATTAAACCCAAGAGGTATCAATTTTTCTAACTCACTTGGATTGGCTAAAAATAAATTCCGCCACTTTGCTTTTAATAGATCAAAATATAGAGCATCAGGCAGATTAGCTTTTAACCATTCAGTTTTACCTGCACCTCTAGGACCAAAGAGGAAAAAGCTCTTTTTGAAAGATATGGGTTTCTGCAAACATCGAGTAAACATTACTTAACCCCTAACTCTAAATTACATTGTATTCTAGCATTTCAAACTCTAAAATACAATGTAATTTAGAGCTTAGATGGCTATTAAACAAAAACAGCTTTTTATAATATAATTAAAGTATTATATTCCTTTAAACAATATAACATACTGATTTATTTGCAGTATCTTCAGTGGCTCAAATAATCAACATGTTTGTCGTTAATTTGGATTTATAATTTAATAATGAAAATATATTCACCATCTCAGCAAGAATTCCATTATAGTCAATTAAATTTTGAAGGGTCTATTTAGCTCAACTATTATGCGTAAGAGCAAGGCAGAGGGAGCGAAGTTTATCATGATAAATAAGCGACCGATAACGCTGCTATTGCGCCTAATAGGAAGAGATAAAGGACCATTTAAAGTTTAATTGACTATAGCCTAGAATCTCTCTGAACAACCCTTGACAATCCAGCGGACTTCAATAGAATGGCGATTCAATAAAATTTGAAGCAATTCACTATTTTATCGATATGGTGGCCAAATCGGTCCTCTCGCAATGATAAATTGCAAACTCCGCCAGGTCCGGAAGGAAGCAACGGTAGTGATGGACTCATGTGCCGAGATGTGGCTGAGGCGGCTGCCTCCTAATTAAACCTAGAATCCTAGTTAATATCTAAAAAACTCCCAGCTAACCAGAATATTTGCTATAATTTCCGCACTTTGAAATACAATAATTGAGCATTTATGAGCTACCAAGTCCTTGCCCGCAAATGGCGTCCACAAAGATTTAACGATGTTCTTGGTCAAGATCATGTAACCCGCGCATTAACAAATGCTTTAGCGGCTAATCGTTTGCATCATGCTTATTTATTTACAGGTACTCGTGGCGTCGGTAAAACCAGTATTGCACGCATTTTAGCGAAATGTTTGAATTGTGAATCAGGTATTACGGCAACGCCTTGTCGCGAATGCAGTGCATGCCAAGCTATCGAACAAGGTTCATTTGTTGACCTTATTGAAATTGATGCTGCGTCTAGAACTAAAGTTGAAGATACTCGTGAGTTACTTGATAACGTCCAGTATTTACCAAGCCATGGTCGTTATAAAATATATTTGATCGATGAAGTCCATATGCTTTCAACGCATAGTTTTAATGCGCTATTGAAAACCTTAGAAGAGCCACCCGAACATGTTTTATTCTTATTAGCAACAACCGATCCGCATAAATTACCCATTACTATTTTATCACGTTGCTTACAGTTTTATTTAAAAGCCTTGTCACCAGATATAATTACGCAACAAACACAGCATGTTTTAGGACAAGAAAACATTACCTTTGAACAAGACGCGCTGGCGCCAATTAGTCATGCGGCTAATGGTAGTATGCGCGACGCATTAAGCTTATTAGACCAAGCTATTGCTTATGGTGCCGGTGAAATTAAAACAGCTGACGTAGTCAGCATGTTAGGTCTCGTTGCCAGTGAACCTTTACTCAGCATTTTACAGGCACTAGCTAATCATGATGCCACCGCAAGTTTAACTGCCGTTAATACCTTAGTAGAATTAGCAACCGATTTTCAACAAGCATTAGAAACATTGTTATCACTATTACATCAAGTGGCTATTGCACAAATTGCTGCAGATACATTACCGCAAGACACTAAACACTACCAAGAACTCATACAATTAGCTAAACAGTTCAGTAAAGAAGACGTGCAACTACTCTATCAAATTGCCTTGATTGGGCGGCGTGATTTAGAGCTCTCGCCAACACAGCGTATTGGCTTTGAAATGATCTTAATTCGCATGTTGGCATTTCAACCACAAACAGAAACAACAAAAACTAAATCAGCAACAGCTTCACAACCTACAATGGCTGAAAAAAAAATTGTAACACCTCCTCCTATTAAAGAAGAAGTCAGCGCACCAGTAACTAATGCACCAGTTATAACCGAGGCTCCAACAGCTCCAACAGCTCCAACAGCTCCAACAGCTCCAACAGCTCCAACAGCTCCAACT
>JAJFKO010000035.1 GCA_021773175.1 Gammaproteobacteria bacterium | reverse complement strand
CTTCAGCATTGAGTAATTTAGCCAACAATGCTCGGCGTGCTTGTAAATCTTTTTTACATTGAGCCAGTTCTCGCTGTTGCTTACTAATACGCTCTGCAGAAGCCGTTAGATCCCTATGCGTTACCTTTTTCGTTCTTTGTTTTGCTGCCGGCAAGCTACTTAATTTAGCTAGGTAAGCATTATCATAGCGTATTTCTTCTTCGGCGATTCTTGCTGCATACTCAGCTTGTTGTTGCACAATTTCTGCATGAGCTGTTTCGCTTGGTGCGGTCTTATATGCTGTAGCAACGGCAACTTTCACATCAGCTTCAGCTCCACCGGCAGTATTCGCCGCAGCAAAACGCGTTGCATAAAGTCCTTTTATACCAAGACCCACTTGTGGATCAGTTGTTGTTCGTGCCATAGGCTTAGCTAATAATGCAGCATATTGCGCATTACCTTGCAATGCTTGTTTCTCTGCAGTCGTCAAAGGTCGCCAGTCTTTTATAGTCGCATCATATCTCTGAGTGAATAGTGACTGCATTTTAGTTGCATTGAGTCCAGGGAAGTCTTGATACTCAACTTTGCGTAATAGCCATTGGCTACCATTAACATCAATAAGATTCAGCAAACAACGCTGATGGTTTACTGCGTCATACATAGCAGCATTACCATTAAAGCGCGCAACTAACGCTGCATGCTCAGCAGCATCTGCAGCAGCTTCAAATGCTTGTCTTGGCACAGCAGCTTCAGCAAGATCAGGATCTACACCTCTACGAATAGCATCATTCCGAGCTGCTTCACAGGCCGTGCTATAATCGTAGCCAGCTCTTGCTGGTACTGGTGCTCCAACATGGCGCTTCAACACTTCAAAACGACCACCAGTAAATCGAATCGCAACAGCGTCGGTTAAATCATCCACCTCAGCAGGGTACGCCGTAACAACGTCGTATTCCATTGCTGTAATAGCAGTGATAACAGTATTATCAGCGGGATCATGCGTGATACCAGTATGGTCAACACCAGGTTCAGGCTTAACAAAGCCACCAGCCAAGCGATCATAACGCATGAGTTCAGCCTGTTCAGGCTGTCCTAGTGGCCAGCGTGTTGCATACAAATGACCGTTATAGGTATGTAAGTTATAGCCATGGCCTGCTCTTTCTAATTCTGAATTAGCAAGAGGCTGAATATCAAGAGGAAGGGTAAAATCTGTAGCTAGAGTTGAGCCCGGCATAGCACCATCAGCCTGACGCACGGGTTTTAGATCCGCTGCATTTGCGGCTTCAAAATAATGTAATTCATCAGCAGCAGTAAAGAAATAACGTCTGAATGCAGGAGCGGCTCCAGCAGCAGGCACTTCAAAAACTTCATCAGGTTGTAAAAAGGTGCGAGCATGGCGATCAATAGCACCGGTTGTAAGATCAACGTCGTATTCATCTGGAAAAACGTTTTTGAGATCACCTATGTGAACAACTCCAGAACCATCCATAGGAATTTCATAATATTGATAATCAGCTCCTGGCGTTTGAATACCTTTTATTAAACGATGTTGGCCATCATTGCCTTTGACAACATCCAGTCGAACATTATTACCAGCAACTACTTCCACTTGACCAACAAAATTTTCATATGTGCTTGAGTCACTGAGATCGACACGAGTATGATTGCCCGCTTGTTGACAGAAGACACCATTTCCGGGAGAGATGCGTACATCATACGTAACTGAATGAAAAACCTTGTGTAAAAGAGCCGTGCCGTTTCCACCCAAAGTATATAATGAGCCAGGGACAGTATGGTTAATAACATCAAATCCACCAGGCGCAATAGCAGGATTCAACTGTGATAAATAATAAGTACCCGCAACAGCAGGATCTTCAATAACACGATAAACGACTTTTTTATTAGCGCCAGCACCACCAGCGGCAGCCGCATCGTACTCATTAAGAATAAAAAATCGATAATTCGAAGTAGGATTATCAAGATCAGGCGTCGCATTACGATTAGCAAACAGTTCCGCTAATTTAGCCTTTGCTCGTTCTTGATCAGCATTACCAGCACCAAAAGCAGGATTATAAACGTCCGCTAAATCCCCAAAGCGCGCTAGTTCATTTACTGCAGGAAGAGGAGGAGGAGGAGCTGCGCCACCAGCAGCAACTGCGGCGGCTGCGGCGGCTGCGGCTGCGGCGGCAGCTGCTGCGGGAACAGGACCTTCAACTGAGAATACATATTCATTAGCTACGTTATCATGCGCGAAATGATACGTTTGTCCATCTGCTGCCTGAAATCTCATAATTTTACCCTCTACAGTTTATGTTGCTCCGTGAGAAGCTTGGTAGAATTGCTGGCAAGCATTCATACCTTGTTATATTCAATTAATAGCTTGAAGTATAACGTATTTATTTATTCATGCCAGCTACATATATGGCGCTGATTATAAAACAATTAACTTAACAAAAAATTAACAGCTCATAATCTTCACAGCGAGACATTCTCCTACTTAATCATTCACTTATAACGTGAACTCAGAACAAAATAAATTCACACACTTTTGAAAAAGCCGTTATACTTAAAAAAGTTAAAGCTTTATACCTACTGCTCACAACGTGTTAGCGGCATGGTAGATAATCAGGAGACGCATATGGCTGGTGGTACAACAACAACTTCATACGCAGAAGGGCTCGGTGATCGCGGCGTCAAGTTTAGCGACACAAGTCGCTACTTCTTAAATCAATCCGGTTCTGCTCATGCAGGCGAGCAATTGCTACGACTCTGCCAATCTGGTGTTGGCGGTCAAGTTGATGGCGCAAAACCCGCTATTTATGGCGCCACAGCCGCCGGCATGACTTCAAGTCCAGTATCAGTCCGAAACTCTCAAACAAAAAAAATGCTAGAAGACACTATCCTGAAAAAACATACAGCCAGAATGCAGGATCGTTATGCCGATATAGCAGATTACCTGATCGATCAATTACCACCAACAACATCGAAAAAAGATTTTATTGCAACCTTAGAGAAATACAGAGACGATAAAACTAATGGTTTTGCTAAAGGCTTGGAATTGGAGCTTGCGGCATTTAAAAAAGATTTGATGTCAACAGAATATAAAGATGCCTTGCTCGCTGATGGTGTGCCTCCAGCTCAAGTCCAGCCCCTTATTGATGCACAATGCGCAGCCGCAAACCAAATGCTAACCCGGAAACATAATGAGCATTACAATAAATTTAAAGATAGACTCGTTGAAGAATACCCTAGCGCAATGTCTGCAGCTTCCGGAACGGTTATTAAAAAAGGTACCAAGGTTAAGCCCGATAAAAAACTACAGAATGCAGTGGGTGCTGGTCACTCTGATACTGGCTTACAATTAGATGAACTAGAAGATAAAGCCGTTTACGATGGTCCTAATGGCGCCAAGATCTACCAAAATGGCGACGAAGTTAAGATTTACCCACCTATGAGTGGACAACTTGGAATGAAAGATCCTTTCAAGGTTAAAGATGGCGAGATCTCTGCTTACGAACGCGAAGTCATTCGTAAACTTCGCGGACATAAAGGTGGTGCCTTTACTCTGGATCTAAACAATAACAATGCCTTAAGATATGACCTGGAAGGTTTTAAAAAGCGTGTGAAATACTTAATTGATCTTGAAAACCAAGCACGAGAAGACTACAACCGCCTACATCCAGATAAACCGCAAATGGAAAAAATTGACTTTATGGTTAAAGGGGATCAAACCAAGTTGGAATCATTTGGCAAATTGTTTCCTATACAAGACGGCGAAAAATCATTAATAGCAGATGTTTTCAAGTTTTTCGAACAAGAAAAACCACCAGAAGTGAAATATGACTCAACGCCTGCTGGCCGCAAAATGAATAAAAATGAAGAGTATCGGAAACGAGTAAAAGACGATGCTCGCATGTATGCACAAGAGCCAGAAGAATTCTTCAACAAGAAAAGCAAAGCCCATCCAGGAACAGCGCGCACAACCGTATCATCACCACCTCGTCGTGGCGGTCCTGGTGTACGCGGTAGAGTTGGTCCATAATCAAGCTGAAAAATGCAAATGCATTAACAGATTTCATTGAAATTTGCTAAGTAGCAGGAAATTATGAATAGAAAGTATTAAGCTGTAGCACCGCCGCCAGGCCGTAATTGCTGCGCAAGTTCAGCAAGGTATTTTTCGTAAACCACAACATGCTCTTCGTTTGGACCATAATTAACGACTACTAGCTCTTCTTTACCCGCTTGAAGATTATGCTTCTCAACACTCACCCAGCCCATGTCGGCCCCATAACCAAGTAAATTGACTTGTTCCATGCCGTTTTTAGCTGCAATTTCTATCATTTTATCAACAACAATACGAAATTCACCTAAACCAGCAAATTCAGCGGTAATACATTCAGGTCGTGAGGTTATGAGAAATTCACCATCATCGAGAATCGTCCAAACACTGCTGCCACCGTCATCATCGTCATCCTCGTCCCATTCACCAGGAGGATATAGTTTTGGACCACTACGCGTGAAAACCACATGCCAACGTCGAACTTCCTGTTTCGGCTCGCCTTCTTCACGTTCTACAGCATTAAGAATGGCAAAACAGGCCCATTTGCGTAGCATATAAGCGAGTTGCTTAGCTAAAAGCTCTTTATCGGGCGGCATTGCGCCGTTAAGGATATCCCAGAGGCTCAGTTCTTTTCCTTTTGTAGCCATATATGATTGAACCTTTAATTTGCTGTTTCAGCTGGTATTTTTCTTAATGTAGTTAAAACTAAGAGGAATTGCAACTATGGAGGCAAATAATGTTGAGACTCACCATAAATGCTTTAAATGTCCTTTTTTCTTAGCGCTCTAAAGCATTCTGCAAATTCTTGCGCAATTCCACTAATTTACCATGGAAAAAATGACTGGTATTCGGCATTTTGATAAGTTCCGGCGAGAAATCCAGTGTATCGATGAATTGATAAACTTCAGTGGCAGGTACCACTTCATCATCGTCACCTTGCACCAACAACCATGGACATGGTGGTGGCATGAAAGCTGCAAAATCACAATGATTAACTGCTGGTGCGATCGAAATTAAACGTTGCGGCTGTATCGTTTCTGCAGCGCGCACCACGATAAAGGAGCCAAACGAAAAACCGGCTAACCAAGTTGGCTGTTGTGGTAATACAGCCTGTACCCAGTGCCATATCGTTAATAAATCTTGCGTCTCACCAATGGCTTCAGCATATTCGCCTTCACTATCATTAACCCCACGATAATTAAATCTAACGGTACGCATGCCCATTTCTTTAAAAGTGCGAGCTAGCGTGGTCACGACTTTATTATTCATGGTGCCGCCATGCAATGGATGTGGATGGCAAATAATCACAATTTGTTGCTGCGTGACCTCACGCGGTACTTCACTAATAACTTCCAGTCGACCGACTTCACCGTCTAAATAAAAGTGTGCATCTTCATCTGGGAATGCGGTTGGTGTGGGGGTTAATTCAAGCATATTCATCTCAACTAGTTATTTTATCTAATGTTAGGTAAACTCTTCCGTTCATTTCAAAACACAAGACATCGTAATCATCATGGCGCAAACAGTACTACAAATTGAACAACTAAAAAAGGTCTATGCCAATGGCGTTACTGCCCTGCATGGAATTGACTTAAATGTTAAAGAAGGCGACTTTTTCGCATTGTTAGGCCCTAATGGTGCAGGTAAATCAACGACCATTGGCATTACTTGCACTCTGGTAAATAAAACGTCTGGAAACGTAATCATTAATGGCTATGACCTCGACAGCCAAGCAGCCGATGCTAAAAAGAGTGTTGGTCTCGTCCCTCAAGAATTTAACTGTCATGTCTTTGAACCCGTTATACGTGTCTTATTAACTCAAGCCGGTTATTACGGCATTCCACGCCGTGTTGCTAAAGTACGTGCTGAGCACTATTTAAAAAAACTTGGCCTTTGGGAAAAACGTAATGACCAGGTGCGTGAGTTATCTGGTGGTATGAAACGTCGTTTACTGATTGCACGCGCATTGATTCATGAACCCAAGTTATTATTTCTTGATGAACCCACCGCCGGTGTTGATATTGAAATTCGTCGTACCATGTGGGAATTTTTTTCTGAAATTAATAACAATGGCACCACCATTATTTTAACCACGCATTATTTGGAAGAAGCTGAAAATTTATGTAAGCATATTGCGATTATCAACCATGGCCGTATCGTTGAAAACACTCAAATGAGCACGCTTCTAGCAAGATTACACTGTGAAACCTTTATCTTAAATTTAGCGACACCCTTGTTACAACTTCCTATTATTACGGGTTTTACAGTTAGACAAACTGATAGCACCACTTTAGAAGTTGATATAACACAAACACAAATGCTCAATGACCTATTCGCAATACTGTCACAACATAATATTGTTGTTAGCAGCTTGCGTAACAAAGCCAATCGCCTCGAAGAATTGTTCTTGCGTATGATCGATAAAAAACAAGAGGTAATAACATGAGTTCGCGAGTAACAGAAAACTTCATTGGTTTTTATACTATTGTTGAAAAAGAGATAATGCGCTTAGTGCGTATCTGGGTTGAAACTTTATTCCCTCCTATTATTACTTCAGCACTTTATTTTACTATTTTTGGAAATATCTTAGGGCAGCATATCGGCAAGATTGATGGCTATAGTTATATTGAATTTTTAACGCCTGGTTTAGTGATGCTGGGCGTGGTTAACAATGCTTATAGTAATGTTGCAATGTCATTCTATATGACGAAATTCATGCATACCATTGATGAGATGCTGGTATCGCCCTTACCAAATTTCTTAATTGTGTTGGGATATGTGATTGGCGGAATGTTTCGAGGCTTGATTATTGGTTCTTTAATCTTCTTAACAGCAATGTTTTTCACCCCCATTCATATTGCGCACCCATGGTTTATGCTCTTAATCGCACTTTTGTCAGCGATGTTATTTTCATGCGCGGGTTTTATTAATGGTATGATTGCCGATAGCTTTGATTCAATATCAATAATTCCAACATTTGTGTTAACACCACTGACCTATTTAGGCGGTGTTTTCTTTGCTGTTAGTGCATTGCCGCATGCTTGGCAAGTGCTTGCGAGGTTCAATCCAATTTTATATATTATTGAAAGCTTTCGTTATAGCATGCTTAATATTCGCCAGGCTAATATTGAACTGGCTTTTGCGATGATTGTATTGTTTGTTGTGGTGTTATTTGGCGTGTGTTTGTATATGTTTAATAAAGGGATTGGGGTAAAGAGCTAAATATCCAAGTAAGTACCACCAACTTTACAAAAATTGGTGGTACTGAATGTACTCTAAATCAAGATTCTTAACTATTTGTTTCTAGGGCCCAATGGTTTACGAGCTCCTTCAGCTTCTGGTCGCGGTTTACCCTGAGCTGCATCAGCATTCTCATTCTCAATCTCTTCTTGCCCAGCTCTTGCTTCTGTGTCGTGTTCATCACGTTCACCCGCCTCGAGCTCTTCATCTTCGTGCTCTGCTGCCGCAGCGTCTTCACGATGCACACCTCTGTCTTCGACAACGGCTTGTCTTTCTGCAGCAACAGCTTCTCGTATCTCTTCGCGATGCTCTTGTTCATAAGTTGCAACCGGTTTATTAACACCACCATCGTTAATACGAATATCATTTACAGAAATATTTAAATCACCTGCTGCCGACAATACTTTCACTAGCGCAGCAGGATCATCAACCGTTAACACGATTTTCTTACCTGGAGATTGTTGTAACGCTGTCCTCATCCCTGCCATAAACATTCCAGCTTTAGCTGCATCTGTTTGCGGCTTTTGGCCCCCAGATGTTTGATAAGAGCCAACTAGTTTTTTTGTGCCTTGGTTATATTCAAAGCCTACTTTTGCATCAGGTTTACTGCGTAGATTTGCTGTGGCTTTGGGTACATTTGCATCTGGATGATCAACTTCATGTCCTGCTTGTCGCAAATCATCAACAAATTTCTTAAAGTCAAAACCTGCTGTTTGATGGTTTACATTACCAGAAACATCTGCACCCTGTTGTCGTGCTTGTCGCTCAGCAGGATCCATCTTCACTTGTTCAGCAAATTTTGCAACGACATCATCATTAGGCGTATCGGTATCCACTCCGTTTAATCCATCCCTAACTTTATTACATAACTCCTCATCAGCTTCTAGCATAGCAACAGCATCTGCTCGACGCTCAGAATCTTGCGCTATACTTGCAAACTCTCTAACACGTTGCTCTATTGGAGCTTGTTCTGCAGCAGCAGGTTCAGGTTCGTCCGGTGCTGCCGCTGCAGCATTCGGAGTGAACGCCTCAATCCATTGATTTAATTTTTGACGTGCCTCTCCACCTAAATCTGGCCAATCATCTTTAAGACTATCTAAGCTAACACCTTCTCCATATACTGCAGCAATCTGATCTTCATCTAAGTACGCTTCTAATTCTGTAATGTCTGAAAATGGATTTTGTGCAAAGGCTTGTAACTCTTCCGTTATTAAATCTGCTCTTTGAGGTACATCTGGTGCTGCCTTGACTGCCGCTGCTAATGGATCCTCTGCTGCTGCTGCTAATGAATCCCCTGCTGCTGCTGCTAATGGATCCCCTGCTGCTGCTGCTGCTAATGGATCCCCTGCTGCTGCCGCTGCTAATGGATCCCCTGCTGCTGCCGCTGCTAATGGATCCCCTGCTGCCGCTGCTAATGGATCCCCTGCTGCTGCTGCTAATGGATCCCCAGCTGCTGCCGCTGCTAATGGATCCCCTGCTGCTGCCGCTGCTAAATCATCTCTAGCCTCTTCATTTTGTACTGCCGAGTCTAAGTGTAAATCGTCTGTTGTGCTCATTGATAATGTTTCAAAAGAAGGTCGTCCCGATGTAACGGCGACGGCTTCAGGTCCATCTACTACGGCTTCAGGGTCAACCGCTACGGCTTCATCGTCGACAGGTGCTAGTGGCGGCGCATCATCGTCTTCACCTTGTACTGCCGAGTCTAAGTGTAAATCGTCTGTTGTGCTCATTGATAATGTTTCAAAAGAAGGTTGTCCCGGTGCAACTGCTGCCAAGGGTTCTGCGTCGTCCGGTGCAACTGCTGCCAAGGGTTCTGCGTCGTCCGGTGCAACTGCTGCCAAGGGTTCTGCGTCGTCCGGCGCGGCGGCTGCCAAGGGTTCTGCGTCGTCCGGTGCAACTGCTGCCAAGGGTTCTGCGTCGTCCGGTGCGGCGGCTGCAATGTCTGTTATTCTCTGATTAACTTCATCTAAGTTTGCCTGGGCACTTTCAGCCTGAGGTGAACCATCTTCATATTGCGATAATTCTCTTTCAAGGTCAGCACGTTCAATATTCAATCCAGCCAAGTCTGACTCTGTATCACTCCCTGCTAGCGCTTGCTCATGACTTAATCCTGTTGATTCTAGCAAAAAAGCTATATCTCCTTTTGCAGCTTCGATATCACCATCCACCTTTTCTAGCTGACTCGTTATTGCTATTGCAACATCTGAGTCTGGCTCAGCATCATCTAAATCCCTTTGCAAGGCTGCACGGTCTGCATGCGATTCCAATAATTCCGACGTTAAATCACTTCTTACTCTAGCTTCTTTTTCATCTATACCAGCAGTTACACCTAGATCCGTCATAGCTTCTTTTATTGCGTCAATATCGGCATTTACTCCATCTATATCACTGCGTATTTCTGCGGCATCTTCTGAGTCTGGGTCAGCTGCTTCTAGATCCCTTTGCAAGACGGTACGTTGTGCATAACTATCCGCTAATTCTGACTCGATTCTAGAATAGATTGCTGTAACATCAAGATCCTCTTCCAAATCTGGCGCGTCCATTAATTCTGCTGAAACGCCAAACCCTTCTCCTGTAGCATCAAGATCAGCTTCGTCATCAACTCCTGCAGCTAATTCCCCTCTTTTCTGTTCAACCCACTCTCTTAGCTGAGTTCGGGGACCATCCTTAGCAAAAGTCGCCCACTCCACTTGCATACTAGCTAGGTTAACATTTTGACCGAATATCTCGTCTCGTTCTTCTTTGGTGGTTATGAGTACCAATGCATTAATATCTAATGCAAAAACATCATGTGAAACTCTGTCTAGTTCAGCTAATCGAATTGTGTTTAGTACGCCTAACTCTGCCATTACCCTATCTCCACTTTCATTTTTATAATTGTTTTTATTTAGGAATTTGAATTTCTGCTTCTTAGTATAGAACATAAATTGTATTAATAAATACACACCGAAGCAGTCAACTTATGACCAGCTTACACCGCTTTTCTTAATTTTAGCTTAAGGCTATTTATTTTTTATATTTCAAACAGTTATAGTCTTTTGCTTGATTTGCTTTGCAGTTTGCTTGGCTAACATCGGCTGTAAAAATTTTGCTGTATAGGAGGTTTTATGCTTGGCAACTTGCTCAGGCGTGCCGGCTACCACGATTTTACCGCCGCCATCACCACCTTCAGGACCTAAATCAACAATCCAATCCGCAGTTTTGATAACATCAAGATTATGCTCGATCACTATCACGGTATTGCCGTGATCACGCAAACGATGCAGTACTTTCAGCAATTGCTCAATATCGTGGAAATGTAAACCTGTGGTTGGTTCATCAAGTATATATAATGTATTACCGGTATCGCGCTTGGATAACTCTTTCGCTAGTTTAACCCGCTGAGCTTCACCACCTGAAAGGGTTGTCGCGTTTTGGCCGAGCGTGATATATGACAATCCAACTTCCATTAACATTTCTAATTTGCGTGCTAGCATTGGTACCGGTGCAAAAAACTCATGCGCTTCTTCTACCGTCATCGCTAAAATTTGATAGATGTTTTTACCTTTGTATTCAATCTCTAAAGTTTCGCGGTTATAACGCTTACTTTTACAAACATCACACTCAACATAGATATCCGGTAAGAAATGCATTTCGACTTTAATTAAGCCATCACCCTGACACGCTTCGCAACGACCACCTTTAACATTAAAGCTAAAGCGTCCAGCTTTATAACCACGCGCGCGTGATTCCGGCACTGCCGCAAATAACTCGCGGATCGGTGTGAACAAGCCAGTATAGGTTGCGGGATTAGAACGCGGTGTGCGCCCGATTGGACTTTGATTGATATCGATAACTTTATCAAAATGTTCTAAGCCAGTAATTTTTTCATGTTTGGCGGCTTTTAATTGTGTTGCGCCATTCAGTTCGGTTGCAGCTAATGGATACAAGGTATCATTAATTAACGTTGATTTTCCGGAACCCGATACACCGGTAATACAGGTGAATAATCCAACCGGCAAACTAACTTCAAGGTTTTGTAAGTTATTACCAATCGCACCATGTAAAACAATCATACGTTCTTTATCGGCTTGATGTCGTTGTTCAGGCACAACAATTTCACGAGCACCCGAAAGAAATTGTCCAGTCACGGATTCTTTACAACTGAGAATATCTTGTCGCGAACCTTGTGCAACAATGCGGCCACCGTGCACGCCAGCGCCAGGACCAATATCAACAATATAATCAGCAGCTGCAATCGCCTCTTCATCATGCTCAACAATAATCACTGTATTACCAATATCACGTAGTCGCGTTAAGGTATTTAGTAAACGATCATTATCACGTTGATGCAAACCAATAGATGGTTCATCTAAAATATACATCACGCCAACTAAACCCGCACCAATTTGACTCGCGAGTCGAATACGTTGCGCTTCGCCACCCGATAAAGTTTCAGCACTTCGATGTAAGGTTAAATAGTTTAAACCGACATCAACCAAAAACCCTAAGCGCTCGCCCAATTCTTTTTGAATTTTGGATGCAATTTCAGCACGATGGCCACTCAAGCCCAAATTACCTAAAACTTCACGCGCTTGCCCGACTTGCATAGTACTCACTTCTGGCAACGTTAAGTTGTTAATAAAGACGTGGCGAGCAGCTTCACATAAACGCGTACCATCACATTCAGGACAATGTTGCGAGTTTAAGTATTTTGCTAATTCTTCACGAACACTATTCGAGTCAGTATCATGATAACGACGTTGCATATTTGGAATAACACCTTCAAAAGCATGTGTTTTCAAAATACGTTTACCCTTTTCAGTAATATAATAGAAATCTATTTCAACACCATCACTGCCGTATAAGATAATATCTTTAACTTTCTTACTTAAGTTTTTATACTGTACATCAATATCAAATTTAAAGTGCTCAGCTAAATTTGTTAACATTTGGAAATAATAAATATTACGTCGATCCCAACCACGGATCGCGCCACTAGACAAACTCAAGGTTTCATCTTGAATAATTTTATCTGGATCAAAAAATTGCTGTACGCCCAAACCATCACAACTTGGACAAGCACCCGCGGGATTGTTAAACGAGAACAAACGTGGTTCCAATTCTGTTATACTGTGTCCGCATTGAGGGCAAGAATATTCAGACGAAAAGACAATTGGTTCAGCTTTATTATCATCTAATGGCATTACCCATGCTAAACCATTACTTAATCGTAATGCGGTTTCAAAAGAATCTGCTAAACGACGTTTAATATCGTCACGTACTTTTAAGCGATCAACCACAACTTCAATTTCATGTTTTTTACGTAATTCTAATTTTGGTGGATCATCCAATTCACACACTTCACCATTGATACGAGCACGAATAAAACCTTCACTAAGGAGCTTTTCTAATAATTGCTGATGCTCGCCTTTGCGACCACGCACGACAGGTGCTAACAACATAACTTTACTGCCTTCTGGCAACGCTAATACCGTATCGACCATTTGGCTTACCGTTTGGGCTTGCAATGAAACATCATGGGTTGGGCAGCGAGGCTCTCCTACTCGAGCAAATAACAAACGTAAATAGTCATAAATTTCCGTGACAGTCCCGACCGTGGAACGCGGATTATGCGACGTTGATTTTTGTTCAATAGAAATTGCCGGTGATAAACCTTCAATATGATCGACATCAGGTTTTTCCATCATTGATAAGAATTGTCGAGCATAAGCCGACAAAGACTCCACATAGCGGCGTTGACCTTCGGCATATAAGGTATCAAATGCGAGAGATGATTTACCCGAACCCGATAATCCTGTGATCACAATGAGCTTATCGCGAGGTAAGGTTATATCGATATTCTTTAAATTGTGGGTTCGAGCCCCACGTACACTGATTTTATCCATGGCTTTCTATCATTTTGTTGAAAACTTGGTAGAATAGCACACAAATTAAATTTGGACTAAAGCTATTATGATGACAACAACAGAAAAACGTGCCACACGCTCACTCGCCTTAATCTTCGCATTCCGTATGCTCGGCTTATTCATGATTTATCCAGTATTTGCTTTATATGCTGATCACTATACTGGTGCGACACCGTTTTTAGTTGGTTTAGGTTTTGGGATTTACGGCTTAACTCAAGCCTGCTTACAAATTCCTTTTGGTATGTTATCTGATCGTATCGGCCGCAAGACCATGATTACCTTAGGTTTAATTCTGTTTGCACTGGGTAGTGTGATTGCTGCTTTAGCACACAGTATTGAAGGCATCATTATTGGTCGTGCGATTCAAGGATCGGGTGCTGTGGGCAGTGTTATTATTGCACTGGTCGCTGATTTAACCAAAGAAGAGAATCGTACCAAATCCATGGCTGTTATTGGTATGACGATTGGCTTGGCATTTATGGCCGCTATGATTTTAGGACCGATGTTAAGTGGTGCTAATGGTTTATCTGGCTTATTTTGGTTAACCGCTGTAATGGCAATTGCCGGTATTGCGGTGTTGCATATCAGCGTACCGACACCGACAAAAAGTGTCTTTCATCGCGAATCGGAACCCGTGCCTTCACAATTTAAGAACATGTTAAAAAACCGTGAATTATTACGTTTAGATGCCGGTATTATGATCTTGCATATGATTTTATCTGCTGGATTTTTTGCAGTACCCGTCGCCTTAGTACGCTATGCAGGCTTATCACAACAGCATCAATGGTATGTTTATTTACCGGCATTAGTCGCGGCTTTTTTCATTATGTTACCGTTTATTATCATCGCCGAGAAAAAACGTAAAATGAAACCCGTGTTTTTAGGTGCTATTTTAACACTAGCTATTTCGCAATTTTTATTATTCTTTTTACATACTTCTGCAGTAATGATGGGGATCTTAATTTTAATTTTCATGACGGCGTTTACTTTATTGGAAGCAACACTACCGTCCATGATTTCTAAAATTGCACCCGCGGGTATGAAAGGCACCGCGATGGGCATTTATTCCACTTCGCAATTTTTAGGGATTTTCTTTGGTGGTGTAATTGGCGGCTACATGTTTGGTCATCATGATATTGTCGGCGTCTTCTTTGCTTGTGGTTGTTTTGGCCTGGTTTGGTTTGCCATTGCTTTTGGTATGCAAAAACCACCGCATCTTGCCACACACCTTGTAAACATTGCTGGTATTCAAACGGCGGACATAAACAGTCTTACTGAAAAATTGAAAGCGTTTGCCGGCGTTGCCGATGTGGTTGTGGTTGCTGAAGAAGGCGTTGCCTATTTAAAAGTCGACAATGCCATTGTTGATAAAGATGCTCTGCTCGAATTCGCAAAAGGCTAATTATTGCACAGCAATGGCGAGGAGCATTATCAACGTTTATGCATCTATTAATAAGCGTCAAAAGAAAGGCATTTATTGAGTCAAAAACTGATACTATGTCCGAGTTTGTCATGGTATGATCCTTGCCGATTTAATGTAAGTACTGGTATAAAATTAAAGACGTAGGAGTAAATAATGGCTAGAGGTATTAATAAGGTTATCATAATCGGCAATCTCGGTGCAGATCCCGAAATAAGATATACCCCATCCGGCACTCCCATTGCTAATTTAAACATTGCAACCACCGAGTCCTGGAAAGATAAACAATCAGGTCAATCCCAAGAACGCACAGAATGGCATCGTGTTGTTGCCTTTAATCGCTTAGCAGAAATTTGTGGTGAATTTTTACATAAAGGCTCTAAAGTTTATATCGAAGGTCGCCTACAAACTCGTAAGTGGCAAGATAAAAATGGTATGGACCGTTACACAACTGAAGTTATTGCTAATGATATGCAAATGTTAGATAGCAAATCTGGTAGTGGTGGTAGTTTTGGTGGTGCTAGTAGTTTTGGTGGTGGCATGCAGAATGATTCACAGCATCAACAATTTGAACCACAATCAGCACCAGCAACGCAACAGGCACCAGCAACACAACAAACACCAGCTGCTGCTCCGGTCACAAACGACTTTGATGACGACATTCCTTTCTAATTAAAATAATAATTAATTATTATTTCAGATTTTTATGCGGCATTGGGCTTAAGCTCAATGCCGCTTTTGCGTTTCAGAAGATGAAGATAAACATTGCGTAATATCTCAACATGAGTATCATTTCTATATTACAGATTATCTAATAAAAAATGCACTGTAAAAGCCCATGGATAGAACTTTTTCATTAGTTAGTAAATTTAATATTCTATGTTTATCGTCTTTGATATTACTTTTGAGTATCTCTAACATTGCAGCAGCAACTAGTCATGACAATACCAACGGCAATACAAATAATATTAATAACTCTTCAATAGCTTATGGTATTAGTTCTAACCCAGCCACCTCAGATCTTACTGTTGGTAATGGCAAACTAGGCAAACTCTTAAAGCTTCCGAAAGGTATTTTCCTTGGAGGGGTTTGGGTTGCTAATATCAATGATACATTTTCCGGCGGACAATCCAAAACAAGATTAACCGCAAATAATCTTTTAATTTTAAATTTAAGTTTAGATACAGAAAAGCTCGGCTGGTGGCGCGGTGGTAAGTTTAACGTGCAGTTTTTACAATTCAATGGTAGAGACACCAATACCTTTGCAGGCAGTCTTCAAGGTATAAATAGTCTTCCCGTCACTCCGCCTTTTGATCGTTCTGAATTATATCAATTATGGTACCGACAAAACTTTTTCAATGACAAAGTGACGATACGCTTTGGTAAGCTCGTGCCAACCTACACGTTTGATGATGTTTTAAATGCTGAACCGGTTGTTGATAAGAGTTCAACGATGCCTAGTGTCAGCGGCTTGTTATATACACCTATTTTTATAAACCCGACCACTATCGGTATTTTTCCTGGTTATTATAACTCTGCTTACGGTGTGACATTAGATATTGCACCTACAAAGCATTTTTATTTTTCTGCTGGCGCCTATGATGGCAATGTAGCGAATGGTAGCCAAACCGGTTTAAAAGGCCCGCATTTCAATGGCTACTACTTATATATAGGCGAAATGGGCACAGCCTGGAAAGTACAAGGCAAGCCAGGCAGGATTGCCATTGGCGGCTGGGATCAAACAGGAAAACTAACCTCGGCAACAGGTATTCAAGAACAAGGCACACAAGGAATTTATATGTTTGGATCACAACAAGTGTGGCGACAAACTCCAAGTTTAGGCGATAAAGCGCTTTCCGTTTTTTTCCAATTAGGCGCCAACAATTCAAAGACGCTAGCGGTGAATGAATATGCTGGAACCGGTGTTACTGTATTCGGCATGCTACGTCCAAAAGATTCTTTTGGTTTTGGTGTGGCGTGGGCTTGGCTAAATCATCGAGTTACTAATAGAAGTAGCGAGTTGATGCTGCAAGCTTATTATCAGGCTCATATTTATTTAAGTATTTATCTTGAACCCGGTCTTACTTATTTGCCAACACCAGGAGCTGATAAAACGATAGCGCCAACATGGGCTGGAACTTTGCAGGTTATTGGTTTATTTTAGTTTGTATAACTGTTTATGACGCTAATAATGATAAGCCATAGCGATCAACTAAATTAAGTAGTTTAAAAGCCACACCGCTTGGCGTCTTTTGCCCTTGTTCCCATTTCTGTACTGTTGAAACAGAAGTATTAAGATATGCAGCGAAAACAGCCTGACTCGCCTTATGACGTTTACGAAGACGTCTTATTTGATTTGGTGTGTAATTCTTAACAGGTGGTAAGCACATCGCATCAAATTCACGCATAGTCTGAGTTGTCATTACACCGGCATCATGTAAACCTTGTGCAGTATCATGAATTACGTCTAATAGTTTTTTATCTTTCATAGTGACACCTACGTATATTGAATTTCAGTTAATTCACCAACATTAATCAAATGCTTAAGCTGTTCATTTAAATAACTTAACAACTCTTCTGCTAACAGTCTTAATGACTTCTCTTCATTTATACTCCAGAAAATTAGGTTTTCCAGTTTTATACTTGCTCTTTTTCGTTCTTTTAGACGTTTAAAAGAACAAAAATCGCGGTGTCTAATTCCTGGAAAACCTAACTTCCTGGAGTATATATTTAGATCTTCCTTAGTATTTTTTGCATAACCATATATAAAGAAAGCTTTTTCTGACATTTTATAAACAATGATGCTGCGTGCACCTCCACGTTTACCCCAACCATTTAAACTTATTCTCTTTTTGTAAATATTATGTCCTAATTTAGCATCGATTAGATGCTCTTCCATCTCTTTAATAACTTTTTGCAATACCTCTAATGAAATCTTTTTCTTACGAGCCCATTTTGCAAAATACTTTGTTTGAAAAACCCTCATGAAAGCCTCTTGTTTTGAATTATAGCACCAAGTGCGATGATTGCAATAGCGTTTAATCACTATTTTGCTACGCTACCACAGAAAAATATTGAACACACATGCCCACTTCTTCATGCCATAAACCACTTTTCTTTGGCTATGTATCCACGTACAATTTCCCCCTAAAGGATTTATCGTAAGCCCTAGGATTATAAAACAAGAAGGTAGGACCCTGATGACAATAATAACCAGCAAGCTCGATAGCAAAAGTGAATTTTATCAACAGAATTACTCTGCTATGCAAGATTTGGTCGCTGATTTACGTGATAAAATCAGCATTATTGAACAAGGTGGTGGTGAGAAATATCAACAACGTCATCTAGAGCGTGGAAAATTATTACCGCGCGATCGCATCGCGCACTTGATTGATCCTGGTTCACCATTTCTCGAATTATCACAAATGGCCGCTTATGAGGTTTACGAAGAGGCGGTTCCTGCGGCGAGCATTATTTGTGGTATTGGTAAAGTCATGAATCAAGAATGTATGATCATTGCCAATGACGCCACTGTCAAAGGTGGAACCTATTACCCGCTCACCGTTAAAAAACATTTACGTGCGCAAGAAATCGCAGAAGAAAATCATTTACCGTGTATTTATCTTGTCGATTCAGGCGGTGCCTTTTTACCAAAACAAGATGAAGTATTTCCTGATAAAGAACACTTCGGCCGAATTTTTTATAATCAAGCTCGCATGTCTGCGAAAGGCATTCCCCAAATTGCGGTGGTGATGGGTTCATGCACGGCTGGCGGAGCTTATGTACCGGCGATGGCCGATGAAAGTATTATTGTTAAAGAACAAGGGACGATTTTTCTTGGTGGTCCACCATTAGTAAAAGCCGCAACCGGTGAAGAAGTTACGGCTGAGGAATTGGGTGGTGCGGATGTGCATTGCAAAACCTCGGGTGTTGTTGATCATTATGCGCAAGATGATGAACACGCTTTATATTTAGCGCGCCGTTGTGTTGCCAATTTAAATTACAAGAAATCAATACCCTTAAGATTATGTGAGGCTAAAGAACCTGTTTGTAATCCTAAAGAATTATACGGCGCGATTCCAGCCGATCCAAAAAAGCCTTTTGATGTTCACGAAATCATTGCGCGTATTGTCGATGGCTCTGAGTTTGATGAATTCAAAGCTTTATTTGGCACAACCTTAGTTTGCGGCTTCGCACATATTTTCGGTTACCCAGTTGGCATCATTGCTAACAATGGTATTTTATTTTCTGACTCTGCACTGAAAGGTACACACTTTATTGAACTCTGTAATCAACGCGGCATTCCATTGGTGTTTTTGCAGAATATCACCGGGTTTATGGTTGGTAAAAAATATGAAGCTAATGGCATCGCTAAACATGGTGCCAAAATGGTAACTGCCGTTTCTTGTGCGAGCGTTCCCAAATTTACAGTGATTATTGGCGGTAGTTATGGTGCGGGCAATTATGCTATGTGTGGTCGCTCATTTGGCGCACGTTTTTTATGGATGTGGCCAAATGCACGAATCTCGGTAATGGGTGGTGAACAAGCGGCAAATGTTTTAGCGCAAGTAAAAATTGATCGCATGGCCAAAGCTGGTGAGCAATGGCCTGAATCGGATCAAGAAGCATTCAAACAACCTATTATGCAACAGTATGAATTTCAAGGTCATCCTTATTATGCCAGCGCTAGGCTTTGGGATGATGGTATTATTGAGCCATGTGATACCCGTCGCGTTTTAGGTTTGGCTATTTCTGCTAGCCTTAATGCACCGATTGAAGCAACGCAATATGGCATCTTCCGAATGTAATAAGATAAGAGGATAAAAATATCATGGCTGAATCTCAGGTTTTAACAACATTTGAAAATGGTATTACGACAATAACATTAAATCGTCCTGACAAGCGTAATGCCTTTAATGATGAGATTATTCAAACTTTAACAGATACATTAGAAAAAATTGCTAATGATAGTAATACCCGCGTTGTGATTTTACAGGCTAAAGGTAAGTGTTTTTCTGCAGGCGCTGATTTAAGTTGGATGCAAAAAATGGCAAATTATAGTTTTGCTGAAAACCAAGACGATGCATTAGCATTGAGCAAATTAATGTATACCTTAAATGAATTACCACAAGCCACCATCGCTTTAGTACAAGGCCATGCTTATGGTGGCGGTGTCGCTTTAGTCGCATGTTGTGACATTGCTATTGCCAACCCTACGGCAAACTTTTGTTTTTCAGAAACAAAATTTGGATTAATTCCTGCAGTAATCAGTCCTTTTATCATCGCTAAAATAGGTGAGCACGCTGCACGGCGCTTATTTTTAACGGCTGAAGTGTTTTCTGCTGAGGCAGCTCTTAATTATGGTTTACTGCATGAAGTTGTTGCTGCTGATGCTCTCACTATTCGCGGTCACGAAATCGCTAAGCAAATTTGTCAAAATGGCCCTGAAGCCGTGAAAGCAGCAAAAGTGTTGGTTCGTGATACGGTTACAAAGTTTCATGACCAAGATTATTTACGTAAACATTTAGCAAAATGCATTGCTGATATTCGCATATCACCTGAAGGACAAGAGGGATTACAAGCATTTTTAGAAAAACGTCAAGCAAACTGGATTAAAGAATAAGGATCGTTACATGTTTAAAAAAATTCTTATCGCCAACCGTGGTGAAATCGCCTGTCGTATTATGTGCACCGCACAGCAATTCGGTATTCAAACCGTTGCGATCTATTCTGAGGCGGATCAACATGCGATGCATGTTAAGCATGCTGATGAAGCTTTCTGTGTTGGCCCTGCTGCCAGTAGCCAAAGCTATCTTAATGTCGATAAAATTTTAGATGTTGCTAAACAAACTGGTGCTGAAGCGATTCACCCTGGCTATGGCTTTTTAGCAGAGAATGCTGAGTTTGCTGAACGCTGTGAGCAAGAAAGGCTTATTTTTATTGGGCCTCCAAGCAGTGCCATTCGAGCGATGGGCTCAAAAAGTGCGGCAAAACAATTATTAGAAAAAGTACAAGTACCACTAGTTCCCGGCTATCACGGTGACAAACAAGATGAAAAATTTCTCGCAGAACAAGCTAAGAAAATTGGTTTCCCAGTTTTATTAAAAGCTGCGCTTGGTGGTGGCGGTAAAGGTATGCGTATTGTTGAAAATGCTAAAGAATTCTCTGCAGCATTAGCCAGTGCACAACGCGAAGCACAAGCTAGCTTTGGCGATGCCAAAATGCTTATCGAAAAATACATAGTTAAGCCTCGTCATGTTGAAGTTCAAGTCTTTGCTGATCAACATGGCAACTGTGTGCACTTATTCGAACGTGATTGTTCTATTCAGCGTCGTCATCAAAAAATTATTGAAGAAGCTCCTGCTCCTGGCATGACCGATGAATTGCGTGAAGCCATGACCCATGCAGCCATTAAAGCGGCTAAAGCTATTAACTATGTTGGTGCTGGCACAATTGAGTTTCTCCTCGATGCCGACGACCAATTCTACTTTATGGAAATGAATACACGCTTGCAGGTAGAACATCCAGTGACTGAAATGATTACCGGAACTGATTTAGTTGCTTGGCAATTAAAAGTTGCGGCTGGTGAAGAGCTTCCTTTAAGCCAAGACAAAATCAATCTTCATGGTCACGCCTTTGAAACGCGCATTTATGCAGAAGATCCTGATAATAATTTTTTACCGTCGATTGGGCATATTCATTATCTACATGAACCAACTGCGTCAAAGCATGTACGCATCGATACCGGTATTCAACAAGATGATGACATCAGCATACATTATGACCCTATGATTGCTAAACTCGTAGTATGGGGTGAAGATCGACAAGCTGCGCTACAACAATTACAACAGGCATTAGCCGAATTTAATGTTCTTGGAGTAAAAAGTAATTTGAATTTTCTGCGCACGATTGTTGCCATTGATGATTTTGCCAAAGCTAATCTATCAACAAGCTTTATTCCTGAACATGAAAAACAATTAGCACCACAAGAAACTAAAACCAGTCAAACAGCGTTATCACTTGCAAGTTTATTCTCTGCGATACAACAACAAACACAGCAAAATCGTATTGCAGAACAACAACAGGAATCTAATTCACCTTGGTTTATTGCCGATGCTTGGCAAGCCAACCGCGCTCATAAATATACTTTATTTCTTCAAGGTGAAGCGACTTTTGCAGTTGCTATAGAATATCATCATAATGATTACACTTTAACATTACCAAAGCATGATTATGATGATTTAATAAATGCGAAACAAAAAAGTAAGCAAACTTCGTTACGCATTAGTGGTCAATACAATGCAACTAACCACGAGTTGAATGCAACAATAGCCGGGCGTACTTTACAAGCACGCGTCATTGCTTATAAAAATGAAATTACCGTCATACACAATCAAACCAAACATACTTTTTCGTATTACGACCCGAGCAGTAAATATTCTGAAGATGATATAAGTGCAGGTCATTTACTCTCTCCCATGCCTGGCAATGTTATTGCTGTTATGGCCGATAAAGGTAAAACTGTCGCTCGCGGCGAAGCGTTATTAATTATTGAAGCCATGAAAATGGAACATACGATTTATGCGCCACAAGAGGGAACGGTTAAAGAAATGCCTTTTACTATTGGTGATTTAGTTGCTGAGGGTGATGAGTTAGTGATTTTCGAAGAATAGAAACTTAGGAAAACTTATTTATAGCCCTTTTCTTGCAATTTTTCTAATGCACTGATAGATAATTTGGTTATTTTAGCAATCCATTCTAACTCTGCATTTTCTTTTAATAATCGACATGCAATGGCTTGCTTCACGGTGTTTACAGCTTCTCTACGTCCTTCTTTACGTCCTTTCTCTTTAATATATTCACCCAAGGTTATTGCCATTTTTTCTTCTCCTGGTTCATGTTCAAATATATATGCATAAATTTTCTCGACCTTAGTGTTACTTTGAATTCTAGCCATGTTAATAAAATATTCAAGCAATAAATGCACGTAACCGTCATCATTATACTTTAGATTTTTCTTGATTAAAGAAAGTATATTCTGAAACTCATTTTCATCAATATTCATGAATGCATATTTCATCTCCAAAGCCGCACAACCGTAGTTGATGCTCTGAGTCAATACAACATCGTCTAACTGTGTAACATCAATGAGTTGAAAAGATTTCAGGAAGTATTTATCAACTATCTCTTTTTGATAACCCACAAGTTCTCTTATATCTTCAGGATGGTTATAATCATACATGCCGTGATAAAAGACAAACGGATATATGAAAGGTAGCTTATTACAATGCTTGTTAACAATAAGGTGCCGATGAATTATGTCACAAGTGTATTGTAATATGCGCCAAGGCATAAACCTATCTGGAGATGACTGATGCTCAACTAGCACATATATTTTTTCATTTTTTTTATTCTTGCTGCTTGCCACATACAGTACATCAACAAAATGTTGTTTATGCCTTTGATTAATATAGGACTTACGCTAAACCATCAAGGTTGAGGCGAATGTGCTTTCTAAAAGCCGACAGTATTCGCAATACGTGAGGATTTTAGAAAGCACATTCAACGAAAAGATTGGTATTTAGCGTAAGTCCTATAATAAATTCGGTCGAGACCGGCTTTAATGTGATTATATCAATAGTATTGAAAATATCGATGGGCATATGCAACTCTAGGAATTCTCTGATAACATTTTTCCGTGCGAAAGCTTGCTTGAAAAACTTATCATGTGGATTGTTAATATTATCCATAACGAGTTCCAAAATAAAAGTCTATTTTACTTCGAAACCGCCTGTGACATTAAACAAGTAAATCCATAGAAAAGTATACAGATATAACGCTACTAATTTGAAGCACCTTATTTGCTTTAGCTTCAAATTTAACTTCCATATAAACAGCCATAACTCGCTTGCCTGAACAGAGACGTGAGTTAAACATACATATGCTCTATGGAGTTAGATTTGTCATTTCATTCAATAGCACATCAACAAACTCTGCCGTGCTTACTGCATGAGCATCATTATCAGCTAAATCAGCTGTCATGATACCTTTGCCAAAGGTTGCCTTTATTGCTGACTCAATTAAATCAGCTTCTTTATACATAGCAAAAGCCTGACGCAACATCATCGCTGCTGATAATATCTGCGCGCATGGGTTTGCAATTTTTTTTCCTGTTAATTCAGGTGCAGAACCACCAGAAGGCTCAAACAAACCTTTGCTTTGCCTATTAAAACTTGCCGACGGCATCAAACCTAATGAACCCGGCAATGCTGCTGCTAGGTCTGAAAGAATATCACCAAACATATTTTCTGTGACGATGACATCAAATTGACTGGGATTAATAACTAATTGTAATGCACAGTTATCAACAAGCATGTGAGTTAATTCAACACACGGATAATCATTTGCAACATCATTCACAATATCACGCCAGAGCTTTGATGTGGCTAGCACATTGGCTTTATCAACAGAACACAACTTATTTTGGCGTTGCTCTGCAGCTTGAAAAGCCTTATGTGCAATCGTTCGAACTTGCGCTTCATCATAGACACATTCATCACTAGCTTGACGTTGATTGTCTTTATTCGACTGCTGATGATTGCCAAAATAAATACCACCAGTTAATTCACGAAAGATCAACATATCGACACCTTGTTGGATACGTTCGGTTTTTAACGGACACAAGTGTGCAAGTTCAGTATAAACTTGTATAGGTCGTATATTAACAGCTAAATTAAAATGCTTACGAATTTTTAATAAGCTGTTGGCTTCACAATTTTGCCATTTTTTTAAGTGCTGCTGATTGAGAGGTCCACCAACAGAACCAAATAGAATTGCATCTGCTGCGTCACAGATAGCTAAGGTTTCATCTGGACAGTGTATTTGGTAGTGTTCATAAGCGGCACCACCAATTAGCGCATGCTGATACTCAAATTGATGCTGGAAATTATCTGCAATATGCTCCAAAACGCGCAAACATTGCTGCATCACTTCTGGACCAATGCCATCACCTGCTACTACCGCAATAATTTTTTTCATCGTGTCGCCTCTAATAAATAATCAAGATCATCCTGACCTTTAAGCAAGCATGCTTTGCGAAAAGGTTCATAATCAAAAGAAAATCGCTCGCCTGTTGATGTCATAATAAATTGTTCATGCAAATCAACTGAAATCATCAACATAGCTTGTTTCGATTTTTCAATAAGTGCATTAATAATTTTTGCTTCGATGCTAATAAGTAACAATCCATTTTTTACGGCATTATTATAAAAAATATCGGAGTAAGACTCTGCGACAATGACTCGGATACCCGCTTGCATCAATGCCCAAATGGCATGTTCACGCGAAGATCCACAACCAAAATTCGAACGCGTTAATAATACTTTAGCGGATTGATAACGCAGATCGTTAAATATAAAATCTGCATCTTGTTCACGCAATCGTTGGAATAAATATTCGCCATAACCATTACGCTCAATTTGTGTTAAATACTGCGCGGGAATAATCATGTCGGTATCGACATGATGCATGTCTAAACCAATTGCTTGACTGGTGATACCTGTGAACTTTTCCATTAAAGATCCTCCGCACTACAAATAGCACCTTTAATGGCGCTAGCAGCAACGGTTGCTGGCGAAGCTAAGTGCGTAATACTGCCGGGGCCTTGTCTGCCAATAAAATTTCGATTCGATGTACTAATGCAACGTTGTCCTTCTGGTACTTTATCTGCATTCATGGCTAAACACATTGAACATCCGGGCATACGAAATTCAGCTCCCGCTTCACTAAAGATCTGATCTAGCCCTTCTGTAATTGCTTGTTGTCGCACTTGTTCAGAGCCAGGCACAATGTACATGCGTACCGCATCAGCAACCTGCTGGCCTTGCAAAATATTTGCAACTATACGCAAATCTTCAATGCGACCATTAGTACAACTACCGATGAAAGCCCAGTCAATAGCTTGATTTTTTATACGCCAGCCTGGTTTTAACTGTGTATATTGATAAGCTTGCTCAGCATCTTCTATATTCGGAATTATCTGATTAATACTGATAGCTTGTTCAGGATTGATTCCCCATGTCACCATCGGTTTTAATCTACTGATATCAACTTGCACCACGTTGTCATAATAGCAATCTACATCACTGCCTAACGTTTTCCAGTATTGTATGGCTTTATCCCATTCAGATTTTTTGGGTGCATAAGGTTTATTGTGTAAATAATCAAACGTTATCTCATCTGGTGCAATCAAACCTGCGCGAGCGCCGCATTCAATCGACATATTGCATAAGGTCATTCTACTTTCCATCGACATTGCGCGAATCGCTTCGCCGGTGTATTCAATAATATGCCCTTTAGCGCCAGCAACACCAATCGTGGCAATTAATTTCATAATCATGTCTTTAGATGATGTGTGTTCTGGAAGACTGCCGATAAACTCCACCAACATGGTTTTTGGTTTACGCTGCAATATGGTGCTAGTTGCCAACACATGTGTAACTTCTGAAGTGCCTATGCCAAAAGCTAGTGCACCGAATGCACCATGCGTTGCTGTGTGTGAATCACCACAGACGATAGTTTCTCCAGGTAAGGTAAAACCTAGTTCAGGACCAGTCACGTGTACGATACCTTGATGACCGCTATCAAAGTCATACAATTGAATGCCGAATTCTTTAGTATTGTTACGCAAAGTTTCTACTTGCAACTTGGCATTAATATCTACAATATTGTTTCTATCGCTTGTCGTAGGAATACTATGATCCAAGGTTGCAATAATTCGTTCGGGATGACGCACCGTTAATTTACGACGTCGTAATTCAGCAAAGGCTTGCGCGGATGTCACTTCATGCAAAAGCAACTTGTCGATAGTTAAAACCACGGGATGACCTTTTCTTTGTTTATGGATATGAGCATCCCAAATTTTTTCAATAATATTTTTAGGCATGCTGAGCTTCCTCTTTTCGATAATGCCTATTCACATAAGCTTGGTTCGCGGCATCAATATAAGCCTTGATAGCAGCAATATTGATGTCAGCATCAATAGCCTTACCAATATATTGGTTTTTATTATCAAGACTTACCGTAATCGTTGAGTTACACATAGCATCTACATTATTTCCAGCACAAGCATTAGAACGATAATCAATAACTTCAATTTCAGACATGTATTTTTTAACAGCACTGTCTAAAGCAGATAATGCCGAGTTTTCGCCTACCCAACTCACAATAAGCTCCTTTTTATCGAAGAACTGTCCTTGCATATGTAAAACAGTTTTGCCACTATCCAGTTTTGAATAATCAATATGCTCTATTTTTATAGGCGAACAATAGACTTTAAAGCCCGCAATGACTTCTTCATCAGTAATGCCTTTACGACGTTGTGAATATTTTTCTTTAAGCGCTTGAGCGATATTGACCTTATCTTCACTCAAACAATTAAAGCCATTTTTTTCAAGAATTTCTTTCGCATGGTTACTGCCACTTAACGGCCCAAAAACAAAGCTAACCTCTTTACCAACACGCTTTGGATCAAATGGCTGATAGGCCATAGGATTTTTTATGATTGCATTGGTATGGCCTCCCGAACTGTGACGTGCTGCATTCTCACCCGTGATAGGTGAATGCGGTTGCCGTGCCAACATGCGCTCCGCAACAAAGTCTGATACTTCACATAACTTCTCTATGTTTACATTAGTGAAAAATTCGAAATCTTGATGTGCTTGCTGACCAAATTGATCAATCACCATAATGCATTGCTCTAAAGATACATTTCCGGCTCGCTCACCAACGCCATTAATGCAACCTTCAATTTGTCGTGCCGGCCCTGAAACAACTGCCTCCATGGTGTTATCCAAAGCTAAACCTAGATCATTATGACAATGCGTCGACCATATAATATCTTGTTTGGGAAACTCTTGTTTGATGATATCGGCATGCAATTGCATATTCCGCACAAAATAATCATCACCTTGCCAACGCGCTGCACCACCAATAGTGTCAGGACAGTTAATCACTTTAGCTCCAGCATTGACGGCTGCTCGAATTACATCAGTAATAAAAGCAAAATGCGTCCTCATTCGTGAATAACCTTCCGGGCTGAACTCCACTTCAAATCCAGCTTGCACAGCTAACTTCACTAAGCGATAGACATCATCTATGATTTTGAAATGATCATTAGCAAGCATGCCTAAAGATGCTTGCATTAAGTTTGGGTCAACAGGTACATAGATATGTATTCTTGCTTTTCCTTTAGATGATCTTGCTTGCAAAGCTTCCATGCTTTGTACGACTTGCTCTTCGCGCAATTGGCATAACCCCGCAATGATCATATCGGATTGTTCGGCTGCCATATCTTTTGCAATAGCTTGCACTATTTGAAAGTCATATTGACTCGCAGCAGGAAAACCACATTCTAAAACATCAATACCTAATTCATGAGCATGTTCGGCATAACGTAAATTATCAGCAAAAGACATACCGGCACCAGGTGACTGCTGCCCGTCCCTTAACGTGGTATCAAAAATAAATATTTGTTGCTTATGTTTCATATCAGCCTCGAATTTATTTATTCCAGTTCATAAAAGAAAAGCTTAACAAAATCGAGCTAGTTAATGATTGCAAATGTGCTTTAATTTGCCAAAAGAAATGGCATTTAATTCCAATATAAATTGATTTCACAGCTTGTTATGCTAATATTCTAAAAAACATTGAAACAAAGAGTTAAGAAATGGATAAAACCGATAGAAAAATCCTCGAGCTATTGCAGCAAAACAGCAATATTAGCAATCAAGAATTAGCAGAAAAAGTAGCTCTATCACCTTCACCCTGTCTACGACGTGTTAAGCAATTAGAAGAAGCGGGATACATCAGTAAATATGTTGCTCTACTGAATCCTGACAAACTAGGTTTGCAATTAAGGGTTTTAGTTTCGATAGGTTTAAGTACCCATGATCCAAAAGTCATGGCAAATTTTGAAAAAAAAATACAATCGTTTCCAGAAGTGGTGCAATGTCATTTGATTGCCGGACAGGTACAAGATTATTTACTTAAAGTAGTCGTCGCTAATTTAAATGACTTTCAACTATTTCTATTAAACAAACTCACGCAGATTGAAGGCGTTAAGAATGCTCATTCCAGCTTTATACTACGCAGTATTGTTGATGAGTCTTCGCTGCCACTAGAACATTTAACCTAGATAAAGCACCTAAGTTACAGGTCCTACACTTCTTCCGCCTCAATTCCTAATATTAACAGCTATACTAAAATTACGAATAATAAGACAAGGAGTCAGTAAAATGTCAGTCCAAACTATAAACGGTGTTGATGTTGATCAACTGATGGAAACAATCCATGTTATTGAAGATAAACCTGATATTGCGACCTTCCGCTTTACCGCTAATAATCGCTGGCTGAATGGCGGCCACAATAAAACAACCATCGGTGATTTTTATGGTGCCGGTGAAACACATCAGCATAAAAAAACGTTTGTGTTTGATGAAGATGAACCTCCGGTGTTACTGGGTTCTGATGAAGGTGCTAATCCGGTTGAGTACGTCTTGGCGGCATTGGCTGGTTGTTTAACAACATCATTAGTTTACCATGCGGCAGCAAGAGGTTATGAAATTGAAGAAGTCGAATCAACATTTCAAGGCAATTTAGATTTACGTGGTTTTCTAGGTTTAGATGATAGCATTCGTAATGGTTACGAAAAGGTAACAGTTAGTTTCTCTATTAAGGGGAACCTTCCTGATAATGTTAAGGCTGAACTTGTGGGACTTGCTCAGCAACGCTCACCGGTATACGACATGTTAACCAATGGTATTAACATTGAGGTAGAGCTGGCCCAAAGCAAATAATGTCAAATTTTCGCCGACAGGTCTAAATTTTATCATCATTCACTTTTAATTAAAGTCTATGTGTTGCATCTTATGAGATGTTACAATTTGATACAAAGAAAATGTAGACAATAACATCAATATATATAATATTCCGGCATATTGGATTTTATATCTGACTTTATGCATCAATACGTTCTTTTAGGATGATATGAGAACTGATACGCATTGACTAATAATAAGACAGGGAATGCTATCTTATGACGGCCTCAGGCAACCATCAGCAAAAAAATATCATAGATTGGGAGCACTGTCTCAAATTGGCGAATAATAAAGAATCGCTCGCAAAGCAATTGCTCGAATTGCTCTCTGATCAACTACGTAAAGAGCAACAACAAATACAAGAAGCTCAAAAAGAAAATGATATTATACGTCTGCGTGAATTAAACCATGCTATTCTCGGTTCAATTTCTTATTGTGGCGTTCCTGAACTCGAACAAGCTAGTCATCAGTTGCAAACTTGTTTAAAACAAACACATAATGACAATGATATAAGCCAGCCTCTACAAAAATTATTGGATGCTATCAATAATTTTCTAAACGTCTATAATAAAATTAATTAATCCAAAATCATTATAAGAGACAAGCATGCGTAATATTAGCAAAAATATTATTGTTTTTATTGGACTTATTGCTCTTTCATATGCATTGATTGCTTGCAGTCAGCAACCAGCAAAAAAAGAAATTGCTAAAAAAGTTGTCGTCGTCAAACCTAAAGTCTTAGCGCCAAAAGAGACATCTTACTGTCCCAAAGTAACTCAACTTGTCAAAGTAAAACTCGAGTGGTATGGCCCTGGAGGCTGGGGTAGTCATAACCCTTCATTTTCCAATCGCATCGTGACATTCGAAGGAGCTCAGTGGCAAGGAATTAGGAATGGGAAAGTGATTTGTATCTATAAAGGCAACCATGATGACTTTCCAATTACGTTACAAACTAACCGTTTTATTCAGCAACCATCTGAAGGTTCTTGGAATGAATCAAACATGAAAGGTAACGGTGCAGTAATCGTAAATTGTGTTACAGATAATCCCGCACGTTGTCCATTTAGTAAGTCAGCAATAATTGATAATCCCTATGCTGCACCGCCTCCTGAAGATGATAAGCCTATCCCAAAAGAATAGAACATAAAGCGACGAATTCAAAGCGACTTAAATATTTTCTTCAGAAACATATTTAAGTCGCTCCTTTATCACTTCGCGCTAAATTAGCTTATGCCACTCGAGCCACATGAATTGCAGGACGCGACTTTTCTGGTTTAATAACCATTTCAACTTTTTCAGCAGCTTGTTTACGAAGAACGCGATCGTCCGTTATGTGAGAACCTCGAGCAAAAAGTGTTGCACCATACTGTACTCTCGTCATAAATCTTGTCTTAACACCATTATTTTCAGGGCCAGCTGAAAATAGTTCGGCAATAGTTTTACCATTTTCAACCGTTGCCGGTCCAGGTACAAAGGTTTCTTTAGCTCTTACTGTTTTTCTCTGATTCTGTGTTCGATAGACAGAAGCTGTTGTCCTTGCTGCACTCGTATGCAAATCAAAATCTCTTTCAGGCTGTTCAACAATAAATCCAAGAATAGCTTTGGTCGTATCAACCCTGACTTGTCCTGTCGCTACAGTATTCATAACTGTTTCGAGAGCCCCTTGATTCAACGGTGATATTAGTCTTGTGCCGGCATTGACACCCCTAATCAGTTCGCGCATTTCATCTGGGTATCTTGAGCCTTCTCCTGCTTTGAGTTTTGTTCGATAATCCATTTCTCCAAGCTTTATATGCTCGATAATAAGATCATCTTCATCCGCACCAGGGAAGCGTTGGCGCCCAAAAGTCTTTCTTGCCCAATCTTTAATACCACGCGCACGCCCTAAAATTGCCTGTGAATATTTTATTTTCTCATACGCTCTATTAAGTAAACCAAATGGTGAGGATGATAGATTTAAGGATAGTTTTCTAGATATTTGCGCAACCACCTCAAATGTTGTACTGAGAATAGGTTCCGCAATTCTCGTAACAGCGACACCAACAGCATACCAAGCTAAATTGGTCATAATGTATGATGAAATACTAATTGTCGCTAAACCAAAAAGAGAAATACTCACAGCAGGTACAGTGATAGGCGAGAAGAATAATCCCCATGAAACACCATAGCTTATCGCCGTAGCAATAAGAAAAGCCGCAGGACCTTGTAAGTAAGGAACTGGATTTTCTAAGTCAATCTTACGCCATAAAGATGTTAATGCTTTTACTACAGTGCTATTTACATTATTAATAGATTCTCCGGTAATGTTATCTAAACCCCAGAAAATCCAATCCATCACTCTACCAAATGTTTTTTCTGCTGGTGCAGTTCGCTGATCGAGTATACGTGCATTCAGAAAAGCAACAATACCAGCCACAGGCAACAAAGGTAATGCAACGCCAACTTTAGCTATAGCACGTAATAACCACCATGCTAAATGTATCGAGTCACGTATTGTTGATTTAACGACATGCCCACTGGTTCGAGCCAATCCCCAGAGTGTTCGAAGAACTAAAGCTGAAGGACCCGCTTTATATAGAGCATACCAAATCGCTCTTGGTATAAAAGCAATATAATCTGTGCCTGCATTCTCGGCATAATCATCATTATAAGGTTTTAGATCATCATGACTTTCTAGAAAGTCTCGATCTTTCCTCTTGGCAACATTATGCAGGAGATCGCCTCCATATCGCGAATAATAACCTGTTTTGGCATAAGTACCCCAAGAGCCGAAGTTAAACATTCCTGCAAAGGTATAATAAACACTAGTCTCAGACTTTGGCGCCCAAATATCACCGAAGCTATGACCCCGAAGTAAATAACGTCCTTTTTTATCAAGTAATCGGCGTTGTACTGTATTCTCATAAGAAGAAAAAGGCGTTTTCGAGGTAATTCTAGCTCTGCCATTATCAATACCACCGTCCTCTCTCAGAGTGAAAGACCTATCTCCTCCAGAAGCGCTAGCTACGGAGCGCAGATCAGCGGCATCGGCATCGGCATCATGCGGAGCGGGAGCACTAGCGGCCTCTTTCTCTTTAGTCGCAGAAGGCACATCATCAGCTACAACTTCAATATCAACGTTGCGAGTAGCATAATATTGATGAAAAGGATTAAAGTTACGCCAGAACCAATCTATTCTTGGGCTAATGATATGGCCTAAGCCGCCGTTACGGTTTAAGAAAAAATGAAAAAAGGATTTACCTTTTAGGTCAGCCCAATTGAGCGCCCAGAAATGCTCGTTAGCGTGGCGTTGGTATGATTGAAATTCATGATTGTCTTTGACATTAACTCTAATAGGCTCTTTATCTGCCATAATCTTCTAACCTCTATAATTTTCGAAATATACTTAGGAAATGTGGAGTAATTTACGCCGCAAAGCTTAAGGAAAGCTTAAGGAAAGCTTATGAAAACAAAAAAAATCACGATAAAACAGAGTGTTAACATTTAGCTCAGTTCAAAAAGAATACACTATGTTATTTGCTGCTCCGTGATTTTTGCCAGAGCTGCATGCAAAGTATCTTCAGCTAACATTGCACAATTTTGCTGCTCTGGACGTAATTCTAGTGTGCTAATTAAATCGTAACTATTAAATGCCTGAGCTGCTTCGATGGTTTTACCGATAACTAATTCTGTTAATAAAGAACAACAGGCAATGGCTGCAGCAGAACCAAACACTTGATACTTTGCATCAGCAATTTCATCATTGGAATTTAGGCGTAATTGAATCTGCATGACTAAGCCATCGGCATAACATCCCATCCTACCAGTCACAAGATTATCTTGTTCATCAGTAAACTTACCAACATTGCGTGCCTGAAAGTAATGGTCTTTAATTTTTTCATTAGGATGCATCATTTTAAGTATACCCTCAGTCTGGAGCCATATTGCGTAGCTTGGTTATATGTTCAATTATCTGATCTGCAGCATAATCAATTTGCTCGGCATCAGTAAACCTGCCAATTGACAAGCGGATTGTACCATGTGCTAAATTTTCTGCCACCCCCATAGCGCGTAAAACAAAAGAACTTTCAATCATTGCAGAGGTACAAGCCGAACCTAATGATACAGCTAAGCCCTCTAATGCCATTAATAGCGCATCACCATCAATTTTCTCGAAGCTAAGGCTCAATGTTCCTGGCCAACATTGCTTAGCATCGCCATTTAATGTTACTCCAGATAAAACATCTAATTTAGTAAGCAAGCTCTTACGTAAAGCGAGAATACGCTGAAATTCATCATCTAATGAGAGAGAAGCCAATGCACAGGCTTCTCCCATGCCAACAATTTGGTGGGTCGCTAATGTGCCTGAACGTAAACCGTGTTCATGACCGCCGCCATGAATTAATGCCTGTAATCGCACTTTCGGTTTGTTGCGAACATACAAAACACCAATACCTTTAGGCCCATAAATTTTATGGGCAGAAATAGAAAGTAAATCGATCGGCATTTTCTGCATATCTAGTGGTAATTTACCAGCACCTTGAGCGGCATCAACATGAAAGAAAATTTTGTGTTGTCGGCAAATTTCACCGATCTTTTCGATATCCTGAACAACGCCAGTTTCATTATTAACATGCATAATTGAAACTAGAATTGTGTCAGCTTGAATTGCTGCTTTTAATTCATCTAAATTAATAACACCATTTTTTTGTGGCTTCAAAAAAGTAACATCAAAACCCTGTTTTTGTAAAAAATGGCACGTATCTAAAACGGCTTTATGCTCAGTTTGGCAAGTAATAATGTGTCGACCTTTATCTTTATAGAAATTAGCAACACCTTGGATCGCTAAATTATCTGATTCAGTGGCTCCAGAAGTCCAAATAATTTCTTGTGGGCTCGCATTGATTAACTCTGCCACTTGCTGACGAGCATTTTCTACCGCTTGCTTCGCTAAGAAACCATAACAATGGCTTGTTGATGCTGGATTACCAAAACAACCATCCAGCGTTAAGCATTCTTGCATTTTTGCCGCCACACGCGGATCAACAGGCGTTGTCGCAGCATAATCTAAATAAACTGGTTTTTTCATTTCTTTAATACTTCCATACACTCTAAGTTCCATACTTATTTAATAGTTAACCGTTGTTCTTAATATTTTAGCAAAGATCCCACGCAGTAATGTCATTTCATTCTTTTCTAGACGCGCTCGATTAAATAAGCGCTGCATGCGTGGCAATAATTGCCGAGGTAGTTCCGGCTTATAAAACTTTATATGCGTTAACACTTTTTCCAATTCACAATAGAATGCTTGCATCTCATCAGCTGTCGCCCATTCAAATTGTTCTTGTAATGGAATTGTTATCATGTCTGTCATGCGTAATTCATAACAAATCACTTGTACCGCTGCGGCTAAATTTAGTGAGCTATATTCTGAATTGGTTGGAATGATGATATGCCAATGGCAAACATGTAATTCTTCATTGAACAACCCAGTCCGCTCACGCCCAAACACAAGAGCAACGTTAGCTTGATGAGAAACAGGGGAAATTTTTTCAGCGGCTTGTCTTGGATCACAGGACGGCCAAGGCAAAGAACGTTCTCGCGCACTAGTTCCCATAACCAGCTCACAATCTGCAATAGCCGTTTTCAAATCATCGACAATAAGCGCATTGGCAAGTATGTCATCAGCGCCCCCTGCCCGCTCAGTAGCATTATCATGCGGGAAATATTTTGGATTGACTAAAACAAGCTCTTTCAAGCCCATGTTTTTCATGGCTCGCGCAGTGGCACCAATATTTCCTGGATGGGATGTTTCGATTAAAACAACACGGATATTTTCCAAGTTCATGCTTATCTCATTTACTCTGCTTAAATAGGCAACGATTATAAGCGATAGTCAGCGTACTTCAAGATACAAACCTATTAATGAAGCGGGCTACGGGTATACCATATTTGACATAATTCTGGTATTCTTGCGCCCATTCAATTGATATTTAGGATTTTATACTTATGCATCCGTTTCTAAATACTGCCTTTCAAGCTGCTCGTAAAGCTGGAAGTGTAATGAGTAAAGCCGTGGATCGACTCGATCGTATTAATGTTGAAGAAAAGCAGCGATTTGATTATGTTACCGATATCGATCGCCAATCAGAAAGTATCATTATTGAAGCGATTCAAACACGTTACCCTGACCATGCCATTTTAGCTGAAGAATCAGGTGAACACAGTGGTAGCGAATATACATGGATTATTGATCCACTTGATGGCACCAGCAATTTTATCCATGGTTTTCCACATTTTGCTATATCCATTGGTATTGAGAAAGAAGGCATTATTGAACATGGTTTAGTCTATGACCCACTTCGTGATGAATTATTTCATGCCAGCCGTGGCCGCGGTGCATTTTTAAATGATCGCCGTATTCGCGTTTCAGCAATCAAAGCTCTAGACAATGCCTTCTTAGGTACGGGTATTAATCGACGTGATGAACAAGCTATGCAGCACTACTTGGCCATGCTTACTGAATTTTATCAACATGCATCGAGTATTCGTCGCGCAGGTTCAGCTTCTCTTGACCTATCTTATGTTGCTGCTGGACGTCTTGATGGTTTCTTTGAACTTGGTTTGAAGCCCTGGGATGTTGCTGCCGGCAGTTTACTCGTTCAAGAAGCGGGTGGCGCAATTAGTAACATGCAAGGTGGTCATGATTATTTGTTTACTGAGGAAATCGTCGCAGCCCCCATTAAATTATTAAAAGCCATGTTGCAAATTATTCATCCAATTCGTCAAGCTTGATAAGTGTTAACAAGACTTATCTTTGACGTCAGAATAATGCTATAGTTAAATCAATATATTCTGTAATATCAATGCTTTTCAAGGATGAATCATGCAACAAAGCCAACTAATGAACTCAAGTTTCCTTAAGTCAACATTAGCCGCTTGTAAGAAAGCCTTTATCTATGTCGCTATTTTTAGTTTTTTCATTAATTTGCTTTATCTTATTGTTCCCATCTACATGCTACAAATCTTTGATCGTGTCTTACCAAGTTTTAGTTATGATACTCTGATCTACTTAACAATCATTGCTGTCGCAGGCTTACTCGTTCTCGCTTTGCTTGATATAATGCGTAACCGCATCATGTTACATGTCAGTCATTGGTTCGATCGTAAAGTCGGTACAGCAGCACTACAACGTTGTCCAGATGAAATCTTACAAGGCAATGATTTTGCCTCACAATCATTACGTGATGTTATGCATGTTCGCGCTTTTCTCGCAAGTCCTGCGCTAATGATATTGTTCGATGCTCCCTGGGTACCCATTTTCATTATTGCCATATTCTTAGTCCACCCATTACTTGGTTTTGTAGCTTTACTCGGAGCCGTTATACTCTTTGCATTAGCTATTCTCAATGAATATACCACCCGCAAATTACAAGCAAAAGTCAGCGAAGCATCCATTGCCAGCCAGCTTTATACCAATGCGACTTTACGCAATGCTGAAATTATTCAAGCAATGGGCATGATGCCTGCAATCATTAATACCTGGTATGAACGCAATGAAGAGTTACTAACAGTGCAAGCTCAAGCAGCAAGGCGCAGTGGTATTATTTTAGGTTTATCAAAGTTTTTTCGATTAACATTTCAAATTCTCATGCTTGGTGTTGGCGCTTATTTAGTGCTTATCAATCAATTAACGCCAGGTGGTATGATTGCCGGCACCATTTTATTATCACGCGCACTTGCACCGGTAGAACAAGCGTTAAGTGGTTGGTTGCAAATGTTAAATGCACGCCAATCTTATAACCGACTTAAAATATATTTTGCTAATGCCGAGCTACGTTCAGAGGCGATGAGTCTACCTGTTCCTAAAGGTCTATTAAGTGTTGAAGCACTTTCCTATGTCGTACCCGGTAGAAATAAGCCCGTATTGGAAAATATTTCTTTTCGACTACAGCCAGGTGAAATTCTTGCTTTAATTGGCCCATCAGCAGCAGGTAAAACGACCTTGGCTAAACACATTATTGGCGTACAAGCAGCATCAGCAGGTATTGTTCGTTTAGATGGTGCTAATGTTTTTGCTTGGGATCGTGAGGAGTTTGGACAATATGTTGGGTATCAACCACAAAATACCGAATTATTTACCGGCACGATAAAAGAAAATATTGCGCGAATGGGTGCAGCTAATCCTGAAGCTATTGTAACTGCCGCCAAGCATGCGGGCTGTCATGAAATGATATTACAATTACAAAACGGTTATGAAACGATGATTACTAGCCAAGGAGGTACGTTATCAGGAGGCCAGAAACAACGAGTTGCGTTGGCTCGAGCATTTTATAATGACCCTACATTATTAGTATTAGATGAACCAAATGCTCATCTAGATGAAGCTGGGCAAGTGGCTTTGCTTGATGCATTAGAGAAAGCTAAAGAGGCCTCAACTACAGCTGTTGTCATAACCCATACACCTGCTTTATTAGAAATTGCAGATAAGATACTGTGGTTACAAGACGGTCGTGTCATGTTATTTGGACCTCGTGAAGCGGCATTAAAGAAGCTTAAAGAAATTCGCGAAAAAACTGTAACAAAGATGCCGCAGAAAAATATTGCCTAGCAACTAAGTATAAAGACATGGAGTCATGAAAAGATGAAGCAAACAAAAAAAGCTATCAAAACACCACTACCGCAAACCAGCGATAGTCCCAGCATTCGTAAACCGGTATTAATAGGTTTTTTAATTTTATTGATTTTTATTAGTGGATTTTTTATATGGTCAATCAGTACAACGTTAGATAGTGGCGCTATTGCTAAAGGTAAAATTACTGTCGATACCAACCGTAAAACCATTCAACATTTAGAAGGTGGTATTGTCAAAAAGATTTATGTGCGTGAAGGTGCGCTTGTTAAAAAAGGCGATCCGTTATTAAAACTTGATGAGACTCAATCAAAAGTTAAATTAAGCCTATTACAAAGCCAAGCAGCTATTCTGCAATCATTAACCGTACGTTTACTTGCAGAAATTAAAAATAAACCCTCGTTAGTCTTTCCAAAAGAGTTGACCCTTAAGGCATCGAAAAATCCTAACATCACTGAAATTTTAAATGGTCAAAAATCATTATTTAAAGCTCGACAAGATTCTCGCAAGAGCACTATCTTAATTTTAAATGAGCGTATTAAGCAATTAAAAAGCCAAATTGATAGCTTACATTCACAAGTTGACTCTTCTGATAAACAACTGGGATTTGTTCGTGAAGAGTTGAAAGCCGTTATCGAATTACGCAAAAAGAATTATATTGATAAACCGCGCTTACTACGCTTACAGCGCGAAGAAGCTAAATTAGTTGGTGAACGCGATAAAAGTAAAGCTTTAATCGCCCAGCAATATCAAAAAATTGGCGAAACAAAAATTCAACTGCTTAACTATGAAGAAAACCAGCGTAAAGAGATTTTAGAAGAATTACGTGAAAGCCAATCTAAACTTGTCGATATTATTGATCGTTTGAAATCGGCACAAGATATTTTTCAACGTACTCTCGTTGTTGCTCCTCAAGCAGGAACCGTGGTCGGAACAGAAATGCATACCATTGGCGGTGTTGTTAGACCGGGTGATAAACTCATGGACCTTGTTCCCAGCCAAGATAAACTTATTGTTGAAGGCCATATTAGCCCGCTAGATGTTGATGTAGTACGTCCTGGTTTACTTGCAAAAGTACGTCTCTCATCATACAAACAGCGTCATGTACCCGCCCTGTTAGGGACTGTAGAACAAATCTCTGCTGACTCATTTGAAAATAAGCAAACGGGCGAACTGTACTATAAAGCGCGCATCATTATTGATAAGGGTCAGCTGAAAAAATTAAAGAATATTACGCTCTACCCTGGCATGCCTGCTGAAGTCATGATTGTTAGTGATAAGCGTACGCCGTTCGATTATTTCTTTTCGCCATTATGGCAGAGCTTTAATCGTGCCTTTCATGAGCAATAGATAAAATACGAATAAAAACAGAAGATAATGTTAACGTTTTAAAAGAAATTTTCAGAGTTCTTTCAATCAGAATGAAATAATCAGACTCTAAACTTTCACCAGGAAAAATTAATCCCCTTCCATTCCATGAATCGGCTGCAATGCTGTCCAACGTTTACAACCAGGACATTGCCAATGCATTTTCTTACCTGAATAACCGCAATGCTCACAGCGATAGATAGGTCTATTTCGCAAAAAGTTTTCCATGATGTTTTGTAGCACGGTTAAGTCTTCTTTTGCTTCGATGCCTGCATTTGATAACTGTAATTCAATCAAGTATTGGAGGCCTCGCAATGAAGGATATTGCTGTAAATGTTGAGTAATAAACTCAATGGCCGCATCATCATTTTGTTTCCTGCGTAAATATTCTGCCACAGCCAATACAACTGAAATCCGTGGATTATTCTGCATACATGCTTGTAAAAACTTATAGAAACCTTCAATATCATTAAGTTTTAAATAGCACTCTTGCAATTCATGTAAACTATCTGCGATAAAATTAGGATCTTGGCTAATCGTTTTTGTATATAGTTTTATCGCTGTTTTATAATTTCCCGTTTCCATCTCTAAACGCGCTTGAATTAAGCTAGCCCGGAAACAATGTCGGTCCATCGCAATCGCTTTTTTTAGATAACCATAAATTTTATCTAGAGACTCTGACTGATTGGCTAATTCTGCTAGCTCACAATAATAATGCGCAATCTCTTTGCGCATTACGGCATTTTCACTCGACTCCAAGCGCTTGGCAATGGTAATAGCTTGTTGCCAATCTTTTTCTTGTTCATAAATATCTAACAAATATTGTAGACTTGCCCCAGATTCAGCACCCGAATCAACGACCTCTAAAAATAATCGTTCCGCTCGATCCAACACACCGGCACTCATATAGTCTTGCCCCAATTGTAATAAAGAGTGAATCCGCTGTTCTTTATTTAATTGCGGCCGCGCAATAAGGTTTTGGTGAATTCGAATCGCACGATCAACTTCACCACGACGACGAAATAAACTACCTAATGCCAAATGTGTTTCAACAGTATCGCTATCAACATCTAACATTTTAATAAAAACATCGACCGCTTTATCTTGTTGCTCATTCAATAAATAATTTAAACCAACAAAATATTCATGAGAGAGTTGATCTCTAGATTTAGGGCTTTTGCCGTTTCCTGGACTTCTCACACCAAAAAACCAACCGACTAAATAGGCAAGCCCCATTAAAATAATAACAATGATAAAGATGAGAATATCAAGCCACACTAGTGAGTATCCTTTAGAGGAATTCGACGTAAATTAAAAATCTCTTTCTCTGCAATACTGGCACGATGGCTTAATTGTGCATTTTGATGCTTTAGTTTCATGGTATAAAGAGACAAAGAAATTAAGCCTAAAATGATACCTACAATAAAGACTATAAGTAATAATAAAACCAGCGGCATACTTGCCGTACCAAAGTAATAATTAATCTGCACTACATTTGCATTGAGAACAGCAAAGCTTGCCCCTAGTAAAATAATAATGAGAACGAAAATTAACTTAATAATACGCATATTGATTCCTTATTATAATAAATAGGAAATAGAATGTCTGTTAGGTATGACATGATTGAAAATCGTATTGGAGTAAAATACTACGATGTACTCTTAATCACTCTCATTTGCCGCTTGATTAGATAATTGAGCTAAATAGTTTTCATTAACTCTATCACGCAAATCTTTACCTGGCTTAAAGTGAGGAACATGTTTTCCATTTAAAGCTAATTTAATACCGGTTTTAGGATTGCGACCTTGGCGTGGTGCACGGTAATGTAATGAAAAACTACCAAAGCCACGAATCTCAACACGATTATGATTCGCTAAACTTGCGGTCATTTTTTCAAGAATGCTTTTAACAATCTGTTCAACATCCTTAAATGGCAAGTGATTGACTTTGCTTGCCAGCTTTTCGACTAACTCAGATTTGGTCATATCCGTGTCCTTTTGTTAATTAGCCTACAAATCAGTAAGATGCACATTTTGGCTTGATACGCATAAAAGATCAAGCCAGCATTTCAGGACTGCGTCACTAATTGTGACACAGCCCTAAAATAGACTATATTCTAGTCAGCTTCTTTACTATTTGCCATTTGTTCCTTGAGAAGGTCACCCAAGGTTGTTGTTGCAGAAATAGGCTCAGGTGCTGAGCCAGCACTAGAGGATTCTGCTCCATCCTGTTTACCAAGAGGTGCATCTTTTGCTTTAATTGATAAAGCAATGCCACGACCTTTACTATCTACGCCCATAATCATAGCTTCAATCTCATCATCGACATTGACCATTTCACGTAAATCAGCAACACGCTCACGACTAAATTCAGAAACAGGTAAATAGCCATCAATAGAATCGGTTAATGCTAACACTGCACGCTTAGCACTCACTTCTTTCACTTTTGCAGCTATCAAGCTGTTTTCTGGATTTGTTTTCAGAAAATCTTGGAATGGATCACTCTCAAGTTGTTTGATACCTAATGAGATACGCTCACGATCAGCATCGATACCCAGAATAGCAGCTTCAATATCCTGACCTTTCTTAAAGTCACGAATCGCTTGCTCTCCGGTAGCTGTCCAAGAAATATCAGACAAATGCACTAAACCATCGATATCGCCATCTAAACCAATAAAGATACCAAAATCGGTAATCGATTTGATTTTTCCAGAAAGCACTTCACCCTCTTTATGGTTTTCAGAGAAAGAAACCCAAGGGTTTGATTGGCATTGCTTGATACCCAAAGAAATACGACGTTTATCTGGATCAATTTCCAAGACCATAACCGCCACTTCTTGTTCCAAGTGAACCACTTTCTTCGGATTAATGTTTTTGTTAGTCCAATCCATTTCTGAAACGTGAACTAAACCTTCAACACCTTCTTCTAATTCAACGAAACAACCATAATCGGTAAGATTAGTAACTTTACCTGTGAATTTTGTACCGACCGGATAACGATCAGCAATATGGCGCCATGGATCATCACCTAATTGTTTTAAGCCGAGTGATACACGATTCTTATCTTTATCAAATTTCAGTACTTTCACTAAAATTTCATCGCCAATACCTAACATTTCACTTGGATGTTTGATACGTTTCCATGACATATCTGTGATATGTAACAAGCCATCAATACCACCCAAATCAATAAAGACACCATAATCAGTAAGATTTTTAACGATACCTTTAACTTCTTGGCCTTCCATTAAGTTCTCTAATAATGCATCACGCTCTGCACTACTTTCTGCTTCCACAACAGCACGTCGTGAAACCACAATATTATTACGTTTGCGATCAACTTTAATAATTTTAAAGTCGAGTGCTTTGCCTTCTAAATATGAAGGGTCACGTACTGGCCGCACATCAACGAGTGAGCCTGGTAAAAACGCACGTACTTTATTAATTTCTACAGTAAAACCACCTTTAACGCGGCCGGTGATAATACCGGTTACCGTGTCATTGGATTCATGTGCTTTAGCTAGATTTTCCCAAGCAACGATACGTTTAGCACGTTCACGAGATAAAATTGTTTCACCAAAGCCATCTTCGAATTCATCTAAAGCCACATCGACTTCGTCGCCGATCTGAACTTCTACTTCACCATTTTCATCATAGAACTGATCAATGGCAATAACGCCGTCTGATTTCACGAAAGGACATGAAACAATAACTAGACGCGCATTTTTATCTATATTAGTAACCGTTCCCGAAATAATGGAACCTTGTTTCATTTTGGTTTGTTCTAAACTCTCTGCAAATAAATCTGCAAAACTTTTTACTGCACTCATTTAATTTCTACCTATAAGTTAATTACACTCGAAAAAAATAAACATAGTCCATAAAGGCATACTAATCCAATTAATCAAAAGGAAATTTGTTTCGAGCACCTTTTAATCATAGCATTGCGCCATGATTGGTTATTTAGTTAAAAAAAGAAAAATTTAATGCTGACCTCATGCCGAAACAATTTGATCCGCAAAACGTTTTTCCACCTGTTGCATCACACGATGCAGTACATCATCAACATCCACACCAGTGGTGTCAATTAACATAGCATCCGCTGCTGGTTTTAGAGGTGCGACGGCACGTTTAATATCCCGATCATCACGCTCTACAATATCATCTAATATCTGTTCGATATTAGCCTTGATACCTTTTCCTTGCAGTTGTAAAAAACGTCTTTTCGCACGCTCCTCACGACTAGCTACTAAAAAAATCTTTAACTGCGCGTCTGGAAAAATAACGGTTCCCATATCGCGACCATCTGCTATCAAACCTGGCCACTCGCGAAATGCACGCTGTCTGTCTAATAATGCTTGTCGCACCGCTGGTAATGCACCAACAATCGATGCAGCATTACCCCACTCTTCAGTTCTCATCGTATCGGTGACATCTTCACCTTCTAAAATAGTTTGTGTTCTACCATCTAGTTCATCTGTAATAAACTGCGCATCAAGATGCCCAGCTAATACTTCTAAGGTCGCTTCATCTTCAAAAGCAACGGAATGATTCTTCGCTGCCATTGCTAAAAGGCGATATAACGCGCCACTATCTAATAAATGCCAGCCTAGTGTTTGAGCTAGCATACGGCAAATTGTGCCTTTACCCGATCCACTTGGTCCATCGATTGTTATTACAGGGCTTGAATCTGACATCCGTTCATCTCTCCTTCCATCCAGCTCACCATGTTAACCCTAACTGAGCAATTCCTTAACAAAGCTACAAATCGGCGCCATTTTACTAAAAAATTCAGATATTTAACAGTACTTTTGTTGAAATTGCAGCATAAACTCACATAACACCATAACCCCTTGTTTTGGCATGGAATTATAAAGACTGGCACGCATCCCGCCGAGCTCTCGATGGCCTTTTAAATTGAGCAGGTTCTGTGCGCTGGCCTGACTTAAAAATTGTTGCTCTAATTCCGTAGATGCTAATTGAAAAATAATATTCGACTGTGAACGCCATGGTGTTTCAATATTATTCGTATAAAAGCCACCACTATTATCGATAGTTTGATATAGCATTGCAGCTTTTTGTTGATTACTTTTGGCAATTTCATCAAGCCCACCCAGCCCTTCAGCCCACTGGCACATTAGATTTGCTAAATAGATAGCAAACGTTGGCGGTGTATTGTAGAGAGAGTGCTCTTGAACTTGTAATTTATATTGCAAAAAGCTTGGCGTGCTCGCTGCGGCTCTATTCAATAAATCATCGCGCACAATCACCACCGTCAATCCTGAACAGGATATATTCTTCTGACAAGCAGCATAGATCACGCCATATTTACTAATATCAAGTGGTCCAGATAATAAATACGATGTCATATCTGCAACCAAAGGAACATTGCCAACATCAGGAATTTGCGGATACATTAAACCATGAATCGTTTCGTTGGGCGTATAATGAAAATAGGCTGCATCGGCATTTAACTGCCAATCTGATTCATTGGGGATGGTTGTATAATTTTGTTCACGACTACTGGCAACGATATTAACACGACAATATTTATCTGCTTCTGTTGCGGCTTTCGTTGACCATGAGCCAATATCAAGATAATCCGCCGAGGTCTTATCACCTAATAGGTTTAAAGGAACCGCTGCAAATTGTGCTCGCGCACCACCATGCATAAATAACACATGATAATTATCCGGGATTGCTAGTAATTGTCGAAAAGCTTGTTCAGTTTCAATAACCAAATTACGAAAAGGTGGAGAGCGATGACCAACTTCAATAATCGACATACCACTATCTTGCCAATCGAGAAGTTCTTGTTGTGTTTGCTGCAATACTGCCTCAGGCAACATGGCTGGACCAGCACCAAAATTATATGCTCGCGTCATCTCTAATCCTTATATGCCCGTAGTGACTCATTTTATTCTTCTGTCGAATCCATTTCAGAATCAGTATTGTCGCCAGAATCTTCTGACTCATTAAGCGATTCCTCAGAATCATTCATGCCATCATCTTCTGGAATAACAATACGCTGAATACCAATAAGCTTTTCACCATTAGTGAGATTAATCAATTTCACGCCTTGGGTATTACGTCCAACTTTAGAAATTTCACTGACGCGAGTACGCACTAAAGTACCTTGGTCGGTAATTAACATCACTTCATCATTTTCATTAACTTGTATCGCACCAACAACAGGTCCATTACGGTCCGTTACTTGGATGGAAATAACCCCCTGTCCACCACGGCTAGTTTGGCGATATTCATCAATTTCAGTACGCTTCCCAAAACCATGTTCTGTTGCGGTTAAGATCGCACCTTCTGGTTTTACGACAATTAACGAAATCACTTCTTGCTCAGGTTGCAATCTAACGCCTCGAACCCCTCGAGCAGTACGCCCCATTGCTCGCACTAATTCTTCATGGAAACGAATAACTTTACCCGCATTGGTAAATAACATTACATTCTGATCAGCATTGGTCATATCCACCGCAATCAATTCATCGCCTTCTGCTAATTCAACAGCACGAATACCATTAGCGCGTGGTCGAGAAAAATCAACTAGCTTAACTTTCTTCACGGTTGCAAAACGCGTTGTCATAAAGACAAAGGCTTCTTGCTCGAAATCTCTAACCGGTAACATTGCTGTAATGCGTTCATTTTCGCTTAATGGCAGTAGGTTTATCATTGGACGGCCTTTAGAGCTGCGCCCAGCTTTAGGTAACTCATAAACCTTTTTCCAGTATACTTTACCAATACTAGAGAAACACAAAATAGTGTCATGGCTGCTAGCAACTAATAATTGTTCAATGTAATCATCATCTTTCACTTGTGTTGCTGATTTACCACGACCACCACGGCGTTGTGCTTGATATTCTGATAGAGATTGTGCTTTGGCGTAACCTTGTTTTGATATGGTTACCACTAAATCTTCTTCATTAATCAAATCTTCATATGATAAATCCAGTTGCGAACTAATAATTTCAGTGCGACGAGCATCACCAAACTGCTCTTTCATTTCTTGCAGTTCACCTTTAATAACTCGCATTAAACGATCAGGGTTCGACAAAATATCTAACAAGTCATAAATAATATCTAATAGCTTTTTATATTCCTCAAGAATCTTATCTTGTTCTAAACCGGTTAAACGATGTAAGCGTAAATCAAGAATAGCTTGAGCTTGTTCTGGTGATAAACGGTAGCTATCATCATGTAAACCAAATTCCGGCGCCAACTCATCTGGACGTAAAGCACTGGTATCTGATGTTTGAATCATGGTTTTAACCAAACCCGGTTGCCAAGTTTTCGCTAGTAGCGCTTGCTTAGCTTCTTGTGGATTTTTAGCGGCTTTAATCAATCGAATAACTTCGTCAATATTGCTTAATGCAACACCGAGCCCTTCCAATAAATGGGAACGTTGCCGCGCTTTACGCAAATCAAAGACGGTACGTCGCGTTACGACTTCTCGGCGATGCTTGATAAACGCCTGCAAAATAACTTTAAGATTCATCAAATGTGGTTGTGAATCTTCTAAGGCAACCATATTAATACCAAAAACGACTTGCATTTGTGTATGCGCATAAAGATTATTAAGCACCACTTCAGCAATCTCACCACGGCGCAATTCAATCACGACACGCATACCATCTTTATCTGACTCATCACGCAAAGCCGTAATACCTTCAAGCTTTTTATGTTTAACCAATTCAGCAATTTTCTCAATTAAACGTGCTTTGTTAACTTGGTATGGCAATTCATGAATGATAATAGATTGTTTACCATTATTTTTGTCTTCTTCAATATCGGTACGCGCACGAATATAAATACGGCCACGACCAGTGCGATAAGCTTGAACGATTCCCGCTCGGCCATTGATAATACCGGAGGTAGGAAAATCAGGTCCAGGAATATACTCTAATAAATCATCAATCGTTAACTCGGGTTGATCTATCAATGCCACACAGGCATTAATCACTTCGTTAAGATTATGCGGCGGAATATTGGTTGCCATCCCTACAGCAATACCAGAGGAGCCATTGACAAGCAGATTAGGAATACGGGTTGGCATGACACTTGGTGCATGCTCGTTACCATCATAGTTAGGTACAAAATCAACGGTTTCTTTTTCTAGGTCAGACAATAAGTGATGCGCAAAACGCGACATCCGCACTTCGGTATAACGCATAGCTGCAGGCGCATCACCATCAACCGAACCAAAGTTACCTTGGCCATCAACCAACATATAACGCAAAGAAAAGGGCTGAGCCATACGTACAATGGTGTCATAAACAGCGGTATCACCATGCGGATGGTATTTACCGATCACGTCACCGACAACACGAGCAGATTTTTTATAAGGCTTATTCCAATCATTATTCAGTTCATGCATTGCATATAAAGCACGTCGATGCACAGGTTTTAAACCATCACGCACATCAGGCAACGCTCGCCCGACAATAACGCTCATTGCGTAGTCAAGATACGATTGTTTTAGCTCATCTTCGATATTGATAGAAGCAACTTCTTTTGCAAATTCAGACATGATGGGTACCTATAAAAACCGGTCATTGAAATTGCCGTGATAATACCACAACTGATTAAAAAATCAGAGAAAAGAATGAAAAAGAAGGTTGTGAGAAGCCAAGGCTAAAAATAATAATGGATAGCTCCTTTTAGAGGTTTAAATCACCCAACTTCTTGATTAAAAATAATCCGAATTGAAAAATTCGCCCCTAATGTCTGTTCATCTTATGGACTACGTCCAGTTTTACTGGATTCATATTGGCTAAGTCGCGCTTTGAGTCCAGGTAATTGCTTTTCAGCATCTCCTTGCGTAAAGTAATTAACCTTCAACATAATCTCAGCAGGAGATAGCGATGTATGTTGCAATAGTAGCTCTACTATTTCTGAAAGAGCTTCACAGAATGGATAGCCGGAAGATCTGGGCTGCCACGCTTGTAAGTCTTTGCCTCTCATACCTTTATCGTATAGTTTAACTAATAACTTGGCTCGTTCTTCATCTAATCCAGTAATGGCTTGTACGGCATCAGCCCCTGTATAACCTTTAACGGTCATTAGAAAGCGAACCGCAGCGACATCACCGTCATAAAAATATGTCCCACCTGGTGCAGCTTTCCAAATCCTTAAATCATCACCTGTAAGTCCTTCACTATAAAGCTCCTGAAGCAAAGCTGCTTGCCTACCATCTAACAAATTAACAGCTTGCACGGCTTGTTTACCCGTATGACCTTGCTCTCTCATCAAAAATGTAATTGCCTCTGCATGGGCATCATCAAATACACAATAGCTGCGACATTGCCAAGCACGCAGATCATTACCGCGTAACCCCTCAAAATACAATTTAACGAGCAAATCAGCCATAATATCATCTAGTCGACTCACAGCTTTTACAGCCTGTTTACCCGAAAGACCTTCTCTTGTTAGTAAATAGCCTATAGCCTGACCATGAGAATAGCCAAATGGCGAACCGCTGGGCCTGCGTTCCCAAATCTGTAAATCTTCATCTGTAAGACCAAATATGGCGAGTTGCGATAACACGTTTTGCTTGATTTGTTGCTCTCTTTGCCGTGCTTGCCGACGCGCTCGATTAATTTGTATTTCTTCTTCGCCACAAAAAGCATCAGCTACAGCTTCGAAATGACTCCTTATATCATCAAGACTTATACCTTTAAGAACATTAAAATTTATATTGGCAGTTGGCACATACTCTAAACACAAATTGTACTTTTCTCTTTGCAGAAAATCAGTAAGTACTTGATAGGCATTCTGAGCTTGAAGATATTTTTCTTTTTTAATGGGGTCATCACCAGCTCTATCAGGATGATATGCTAAAGCTTGCTTTCGATAGGCTGTCCTAATTTCAGCTTCAGTAGCTGTTTTTGCAACGCCTAAAATTTCATAGAAAGTAGCCATTAAACAGTAATCCTAAATGAGTAAGCTTTAGGTATAAATATAGGCAACGCCAGATAAGAACACAAGGAAATGGGGTGAACGATGGGACTCGAACCCACGACGACCGGGATCACAACCCGGGGCTCTACCAACTGAGCTACGCTCACCATAGATTTTACGACTTATAAAAACATTTTCTGCCAATATAAATTGGCGCGCCTGGCAGGACTCGAACCTGCAACCCTCGGCTTAGAAGGCCGATGCTCTATCCGGTTGAGCCACAGGCGCAAACTTACTCTTTAGTCTTGCGCTCGACGTGTTCATATTCCAACAAAATTGGTCGGGGTAGAGGGATTCGAACCCCCGACATCCTGCTCCCAAAGCAGGCGCGCTACCAGACTGCGCTATACCCCGTGATAATTTTGTACACTATCGTACCAAAGACGTGCAATGATAATTACCTTATTGATATCCGTCAATATTTTTCTGCGCTACTTTCGACAATTTAATGGAGCGCCCCATTTCATAACTTATTTAACTCACAATTTATGAATCAGCTTATTTATCAAAAAGCCCATATTGCTGGCATCCTTCTTTCATGAGAGAATGCTTGTCCTACATTATTTGAATATGGTTGCAATCATGGCGACAGCAGAATTAATCGACGGCAAAAGCATCGCACGGCAAATTCGTGAACAGATAAGAACACGAGTACAACACCGTGTTGCGCAAAATCTACGCGTTCCAGGCTTGGCTGTAGTACTCGTTGGCGAAAATCATGCTTCGCAAATTTATGTTCGCAGCAAACAAAAAGCCTGCCAAGACGTTGGTTTTCATTCAGAGCTGATTCGTTTTCCAGGCACCATTACTGAAAAAGAGCTTTTAGCCCGTATTGATGAATTAAATCATGATGAACAAATTGATGGCATTTTGGTACAACTACCGCTACCGCAACATATTAATGCCAATACTATTGTTGAAAGCATACGCTGTGATAAAGATGTTGATGGTTTTCATCCTTATAATTTAGGTCGCCTGGCACAACGCCGGCCTCTACTTCGACCTTGTACACCTTATGGCATTATGTTGATGTTAGAAAGTATCCCTCACTTTGAGCCTCATGGCTTAAAGGCTGTTGTTGTAGGCGCCTCCAATATTGTTGGTCGCCCAATGACCTTAGAATTACTTTATGCAGGTTGCACAGTAACCTCAACACATCGTTTCACAAAAAGCTTAGAAGAACACATTAGTACCGCCGAATTGCTGGTTGTCGCTATCGGTAAACCTGGTATTATAAAAAGCGAATGGATTAAGCCTGGCGCTATTGTCGTTGATGTCGGCATGAATCGACTTGAAGATGGCAAGCTTGTTGGTGATGTAGAATTTGAGACTGCTAAAGAACGTGCAGCATGGATCACCCCTGTCCCTGGTGGCGTAGGCCCCATGACAGTAACAACACTATTACAAAACACCCTATTTACAACAGAAGAGTTACATAATCATGACTATCAAACAGCACTTTAAAAAATTATTCGTTTTACTATTCTGCATTAGCTCAGTTTGTTTGCTACAAGCTTGTGCGTCAACAGCAAGTCAACGTCATAATCGTATGGCTAATAAACAATACTTACATGAAGGTAAAAGCAATTTTATTGCCGGAAAATATCAACTCGCATTTCAACAATTAATTGTTCCTGCTGAACAAGGCAATGCGTCTGCACAATATGCCGTCGGCTATATGTATTATTATGGTAAAGGCACGCAACGCAATAAAACCTTGGGTATGAAATGGATTCAACGCTCAGCGAAACAAGGCTACCGCCCTGCGCAAAAATCACTGCAGTTATTGAAGAACTAGTTTATACGGGCTTCTTTGCTTGTGGCCAGGCATGCTGAGGAACACGGCAATACAAATTAAAGGGACGTATAAAACTTACAGAGTTTTTCCTTCTGTTAACATGAATGTTAACAAGCTGATTAGGCTTACCTTTGCAACCAACAATGATTTGCTCGGCAACAATAGCCCAGGTGAAAACTATTTTTTTACTTCCATAAAGAAAATGCTTTACTAAAACAGCATGTTCTTTATCAACACGATAAGCACCATGCAATAAGGTAAACACGCTAATGGGGTGTTCTTTTCTATAGCTTTTTGCATGCCAAAAGAAATTTGGCGTATTCAACCCAGCAAGATCAATCGTATTATGTTGAGAAAAATAACCTACGGCCCCAACATCACTTGCTGCAACCCATTCACTTTTAGGTATATGTTTTGCGATCCATTTTGCCATGGCAACTTGACCAGTATTAATAACGTAAATATTTTTATGTAATGCATTACTTAAAGGATAGAACATAACAGCACTTTCTAAAATAGCCAATCCGAAAAAACACCAAAGCAAATTTAATTTACCAGCAAATAATCGCAAGCTTAGTTGGTGAACGCCCAAATAACTGGCCAATATTAGCATCGGTATAGCTGGAATTAGATAACGCGCATAGTAAAAGGTATGAGTTAGCGAAGAAACTAAAGACACATTAACGATAAGGAAAATAATAGAAATAATCAAAGGTAAGCAATAATCTATTTTATTTACAACATCTCTAAGCTTCCAATAAGCTAACAACACAATCAAACCAATGCCAGCAATAAATGGCGGTGTGTCTAATATTACATATCTAATACTCTTATAAAATCTTATGGGTAAATAGAGTAAGTTAATATCTTCTTTAAAATAAAACGAAGCAGGGAAAATGTGCTGTGAGACAATATAATTATACGTAAACCATGCGAGCCCCAAAATAAGAGGAAAAATTGTTATCTTTGCACACAGCTTTAATTTATTACGAAGACCCGTAGCATGTTGTCTGGTAAATAAAATAATGCCGCAAAATAACAACCAAATAAATGCAGCTTCTGGACGTGTCACCGCAACTAATGCTAGCGTTAAACTTACTAACCACCAGCGACGACGTAGATAGCAGCTAATGATAGCCAGCATTAACGCAGCAGCTAACCCCACTTCCATACCGCCAAAAACCGTGAAAATCAGGATAGGAGACATAGCAATCGTTAACGCCACAGCAATGGCAACAACGCGTTTTTTACTTAGATAGAGACTCACATCCCAAGCAAAATAAATTATTAAAAGCTGACATAATGCTCCTAAAGCATAAACCCCTAGAATCAATGCCTTAGAACCTAAATGTTGAGTGATTGCATAAATAGGCGCCAGTAATAACACCCAGAGAGGAGCTGTATCGCCTGTCGTTGCAATACCGGGGTTAAATGCATAATAACCACTGTGCCAAAGATTACGAGCATAAACTAAATGAATCCATGTATCATCAAGGGGAAAACCAAGCTGATGGAAACCAGGCAGGCGATTTGCATACCAAAATAGAACGGTCATTATTATGCTTATTAACATAATAATGCTTAGCATTAATGGTGACCTTTCCTGCATATTCATATAAGATGTCTCTATCTTTTTTGGACCTATACTCTAGGAAGTTAGATTTTTTAGAGTGTCTTAAATAACATAAATTTATTATCATGAATACCGAAATATTATTAATTATCTCTTCAGTCTTAACCTTGTTATCTTGTTTACTAATTGTTTATCTGCTTAGTAAAAATTTTACACAGCAACGTCATTTTGCAACTCTAGAAATGCAGTTAGATAGCACCCAACAGCAACAACAGAAATTCCAGGAAGATCTTGCAAGACAATTTACGGTACTACAACAACACAGTCAGCAAACGAAAGATATGCTACTACAACAATTAAATGATCATCAGAGTAAACAACAAGCAGCTAATCATCACCTACAAGAGGATCTATCAGAAAAATTCTCACTACATCGACAGCGTTTTGATGAGCACCAAATTAATAATTTGAAAACCTTACAAGAAAGTTTACAACTTGGTTTAACCAATAGCCGCCAACAATTAACCGAAGCACTGCAAAACAATACACAACATATTAATGCCCAAATTGAAAAACTCACCAAAACCGTTGCGGAACATTTAAAAGAGATCAGTGGTCAAGTTGAAAAACGCCTTGCCGATGGCTTTGAGAAAACCACGGCAACCTTTGCAGATATAGTGAAACGTTTAGCGTTGATTGATCAGGCACAAAAGAAAATCACTGAATTATCTAATAATGTTGTTAGTCTACAAGAAATTCTTTCTGACAAACGTTCACGTGGTGCTTTTGGTGAAGTACAATTAGCAAGTTTGATCCGCAACATGCTGCCAGAAAAACACTTTGAACTTCAATACACCTTAAGTAACGCCAAGCGTGTTGACTGTATGTTGTTTTTACCCGCCCCCACAGGCAATGTTGCTGTTGATGCAAAATTCCCATTAGAAACTTATCGAAAATTAACGAATGCTGATATTAGTGCGCATGAACAACAACAATTAGAACAGCAATTTCGTATTGATATTAAAACCCATATTCAACATATCGCGAGTAAATATATTATTCCAGGCGAAACTGCGGATGGTGCCGTCATGTTTATTCCGGCAGAAGCCATTTTTGCGGAAATTCATAGTCACTTCCCAGAACTTGTCGAGCATGCTCAACAAAAACGGGTTTGGTTAGTATCACCAACCACCATGATGGCGATTTTAACGACAGCTCGAGCGGTCTTAAAAGATGAGGCGACACGTCAACAAGTGCATATCATTCAACAACACTTAGGTTACTTAGCAAAAGACTTTGAACGCTTTCAAAAGCGTATGGATAATCTTGCCCGCCATATCTCTCAAGCAAATTCTGATGTTGAAGAAGTACATACATCAGCTCGCAAGATTAGCAGTCGCTTTGCTAAGATCGAGCAGGTTGAGATTGAATCGGCTCCGTTGGTTGAGGATCAAAGCTAATTTATCGCCATTACTAGCTATATCACAGGCCGCTTGTACGAACCATCAAGCTGTATCATTTTCGCCAAACCTGTTATTAACTTATCAAGCATTTCTCGTGCTATTAACAAACCCAAAGAGGCTTCCAGCATAAACAGATTTTCGAGACTATTAACAAAGGTAAGTACCGTTGCATGTCTGTTTCTTGTTGGGAAAAAACGATGGAAATTGCGTGCCGCAATCCTACTTCGTTGATTATCTAGTCTTTCAGCTGTATTAAAACATGGATTTTGGCTAACAGTTGCAGCAGCCAAAGGGTCATCTACTTGTAAGTAACCATGCCGGTAACTTATATCATAGTCAGCATAAATGGCTCTTTCTATTTCTGATAAAACACTAGTGGGTATACATGCATATAGAGGGTAATATTGGAAACCGAGATTAGCCAACTGTACATAGGTTCGCTCATTTAGCGCCTCTAAAACTGTATAAACTTTCATTCGCGGAAATTTTCGCTGTAAAATAAATCCGCGTATGAATTCTATCATACTCATGAAACCTCTATAGAAGCTAATACTTCTTTGTTTCTCCGTTGCGTCTCTTGCAGCAACTAACAATATTCGATGTACTAAACTTGCCTTACCTTGGATTTGCATTGGCTTGACCTGAAACATATTAAATGCACAAAGCCTATCTTCGCCAACAATTTCAATCCAGTCAATCATGGGCTCAACACTTTTATCAGCTAAAGCTTCCTCTAAAGTCTCTTGAAAATAGTCAATTAATGACACCCCCAGTTGTTGAGCCAGAGTAGAAAAGCGCTCTGCAAATATTAAAAACAATGCATTTATTTCATCTTTGTTTAAGCTTTTTAATTTTCTGGTAGTGACTCTTAAAACACTGGGCTTTGGGTTGCTAGAATTTATATCTCTGTCTGGCCGCATAGTAAAATATATACTGTGTCCATACACGTCTGCTCTTTGCAATTGTGGCGTGATGTGACGTCTTGTGTGATAAAATCTATTTACTGCCTCTATTGCTTGTCCTATTCTTCTAGGTAGAAAATCTTGATGCACAAATATAAACTCGCCAAGCGGGTTGGCATGCGCTAGTCGGGTTAACACTGCTAAAAGATATTGCTCTTGAAGTGGTTTCGCAAAACTTAAGCTGTATGCCTCTAAAGCTGCTCTTATGCAACTTCTACCACTCGAACTTACTAAAGGATTCGCACGATACTCAAGCAAAAGATCTACTAATTGTAAACATTTCTCCATTTCTCTCAGAGTCGTTACTTTTTCAGTAACAACATTTTCTAAAAATGTGGGTCTATGATTACCTCCATCTATATGTAAATCCGGCTGCATTCCTGCTTGCAGCATCTGCTGTAAAATATCAGGAGCATTTGAGTGATGCATAACTGCAACCAAGCTTGATTCAACTTGCCTAGCCTTAACTTCATCTTCAGAGGGATCAGTTGGTGTTATAACAAGTTCAGGTGGCTCAATGCTACCAAGTAACTGGTTTATACCAACTTTATAGTAGTATAGATATAACCTTACTGCAGTATGAAGCTTCTGCATTTCTTGGTCAAAATAGTATTGACTCTCTGCATCAGGAATAATACTTCGAAGTATTCTGCAACAATCGACAGTCGCTGTGAGCACTTGATCTTCTGTATGAGTGTTTTTAAGATCAAAATATATTTTAAATCGTCCTCCAGTTTCACTGAAACATACATTGCCCTCTCTCAATACTTCTTCAATTCTCTTCTTTGCAAACGGGTGGCAGCAAACCAAAAGGTGTGCAGTGTTAAGTTTCGTTTTTGGTTGCTCTATGGTTGTAAATTCCGCTATATTTATGTATTGCATAATATCAACATCAAAGCTCATGACATAAAATGGAAATCTATAACGAGGCTCACTAACAGGAAATTGAATATGAACTTTCATGCCTACTTGCTGGCAGCGTTCAAACATTGCATTTCTGTATAGTTCTTTATTTTGTGGATTATGTCGACGGCTCCAAGCCGGCGCATCAAAAGGGTTTGCTTGCCTATGATAGGATTCACGAGCATATTGTTCTCTCGTTAGAGCATCATACTCTTCTAGAATAGTTAATATCTTATTGACGTCGTAAGGCATAAGCTTCCTTCGCTACAGCTATACCACTTTCATAAGCGCCAGACAGTAGTGAGTAATGTGTTGGCGATGTGGCTTCACCAGCGAACAGTAAAAAGCGATTATTTCCTAGAGAACTCGTTTTGCGTAACGTTTTACAGTCACGGTCATGCTGACCTTCTTTAATAAATGTATAAGCACCATAACTGTTTTCATCTGTAGACCAATCTGAGCAGCTAGATTTAGAATAAGCAGCATTAACAACATCTGCACCATAAACTGTTCTCAACGCCCCTAGTGTTGATTCAACAGCAGCCCCAGCAGTTGCACTATATTCATAGGCTTGTCCATCCTTACCACCAGCAAAAGCAACCAACTTTGGTTCTCCCGTTATTGGCATCATATTCATGAAATAATGAACATTACCTGAATTAAGACTATTTTCAGCATTGTCGTAATCTATTAAAACGATAAAGCTGCTTTCCTGGTCCCAAAAACAGTGACCAAACTCGAGCTCTAACTTAGTTAATAACCCAAAACCTAAATTGTTAATCGCCTTTTGTTTTTCTGGTGGCAATGCTGGTGAAAAATTAATTGTATTTTGTTTCAAGACACCAAGCGGAACTGTCACAATGACTGAACTTGCTTGAAAACAAGCATAGTCTGTAGACACTTGGATATATTCATAGCCTACAGGCGCGGCTATATCTGTCACTCGATGCTTGAACATTACCTTTTCAGTTTCAGCAGCATAATGCTTAGCAAATACGTCTTGAAAGCTTCCTTCTGCTAAGACTAACTGTCTGCCCGGAAACTCTTCAGCAGATGCCCATCCTGAGGTTGAAACAAGCTCAGTTTCAGCACCATAATAAAATGCTAAACGGTATAAGGCCATTTGCAGAAATAAAGGTTTGAGCCTGTCATCTTCCGCAAACAATTTGTTGATAATTATCGTAATTGTTTCTGATAGAGGCAGCTCTATCTCACTTTGTGATTCAGCCAGCTCTAATTGTGTTAATAGTTCTGCATATAATGCATTGAATCTAGCCGCGAGGCTTGTGTCTAATGGCTTACCTTGATAAAAATAGCTTGTTGGAGATGTTGGCGAACAAAAATCAGCTTCTGCAAGTCTAACACCTGCATTACTCACAACATCATCATAAAATGGATTTTTCTCATGACCATGTACCCACATGGCGCCACGAGAAATCGCTCTGCCAGCAATATGATCCGTAGATTCCAATATTATATAATTAGTAATTCCGCGTTCGCGTAATGATTTTGCTGCTTGTAGACCTGCAAGACCCGCACCAATTATAACAACGTCATAAAGCATAAGTATTTATCTACTCTATTTCAATTAAATTTTGCAGTTTTGCATAAGCAATACCAAGCTGAAACTGACTCTGACAATTTAACTTGTCTTTAATATTACGTATATGTGCTCGGACTGTTCTTTGTGTAATTGACATAATCATGGCAACTTCGTCTGCTGTTTTTCCGTATGATAACCAATGCAAGCATTCTATTTCTTTTCTACTTAGCCATGTGGATCGATTTAAGTAGAAACGCTTCAGATCTAAGGGGGGCATTAACTCTTCTGCAGTAATAACCTGACCAAGATTTTTAGCATGGTAACCCGCTTCATGGTTTGTCATTGAAAATCTGATATCATACGCAGCTCTGAGTTCTTTAGAGGAGTTCACTTTATCTTGAAAATACAAAATAAATTTCTTCAGTAAATCGATATTTTGTAAATATGCACCGTTAATTGCATTATTTCCAAGCCACGAACCAAAATGATAACAATCTTTTGAATCGCCATTATTTTGCATAATCGTAAATGTATGTCCTAAAGAGCAATGATGAAAGTCATCATAGAGAATTTTGCTTTCTTTTTCTCGCTCAATAGTATCCCAAATTAGATATTGCTCTGATATTCTTGACTCCACAAAATGAGCATCAAAATTATAATAGCTTTTTTCTAAATAAAGCTTTATAAAAACAGGATCAAGTGAAAGCACTGAAAATTGGGATGCATCATTAATATTCACATGCGCAAAATAGTGTATCCCCAGCTTTTGTAATGGCTGACAGATTGTCTTTAAGTCTTCGTTATGAATTAGTGATGGATGCGAAATGATTTTCTGTTTAGACATCTTCTTTTACCTTATAAACGACTTCTAGCAGTTCTAGGTGCGTAAGCACCATTATATTGCACCATTTCTGCTAAAACATGGATATATCCTCTCAACATTTCTGCTGCCATTAGTAATCCTAAAGCACTTTCTAACTTTAATAGATTAGTTGGACTGTTTAAAAATGAAATAACCGTTGCATATTGTTGTCGATGAAAGAATCGATAAAAGTTACGGGCCGCCACTCTACCTCTACAAGGTTCTACTCTACAATCACTAAGAGGTCTTTGTTCTCTGACCGGCAACTCAGCAGCCAGCACATCATCGACCTGCAGGCAGCCTTGCTCATATGAGACATCATAATTTCTATAAACTTGTTGTGCTAATGCTAATAATACACTTTCAGGCATACATGCATAAGGAGGATAATAAGTAAATCCAAGATTGGCCAATTGCTCATAAACTTTTGCATTAAGTCCTTCTAGAACTGTATACACAGGGAAATTCGGATATCTTTGCTGTAACACAAAGCCACGTAAATACTGCAGCATACTCATAAAACCTTTATAGTAACTGATACTCTTTTGTTGCTCTGTACCAAGGCTTGCTGCAATTAACAAAATACGGTGCACTAAACTTAACTGGCCTTCTACTTGGACGCGCTTAATTTGAAACATATTAAACGCACAAATTCGACCTTCAGCAACCACTTCAACTAAATCAACCATGGCTTCTGTAGTTTTGTCTTCTAGTGCCTCACTTATGGTTTCTCTAAAATAGTCAACTAATGAAACACCTTCTTGTTGTGCTAACTCAGCAAATCGTTCTGAAAATATTGCAAATAAAGCTTCTATTTCATGCTTTTGCAATCTTGCCAATTCTTTAGTTGTCACTTTAATTCTGCAAGGCTTTGCTCTAGCTCTATTTGATTTTTTATCTGGGCACATCGTAAAGAAAATACTAAAACCTAATATTTCAACACTTTGTACTTCAGGGCTTATATCGTTTCTTCTTTCATAAAATTCATTTACTTTAGCTATGGCTATGCCAAGAAACGAAGCCAAGTAATAAGAATGCATCAATATACGTTCCCCGGTAGGGTTTGCATGCGCCATCTTATACAGTGCTTTAACTGCAAACTCTTCCTGAAGTGGTGTTGAATTAAGTGCGTACTTCTCTAATAAATTTCTGGCACACGTTCTTCCAAATACTGAATTAACTGCTGAATTAGCACGAAACTCAAGTAACAAATCTAATAACCCTAACCAATATTCCATCTCTGCTGGTGTTTGTACTTGTTTATTTGACACATTTTGTAAAAGACTTGGCCGATTCCTTGAGCAACTATAATCTGGAGATATACCCGTTTTGAAAATCTCGCGTAGAACTGCTACAGCATCATTTTTACGCTGTAGCGCCTTATATAAACCATAAGCAATTTGTTCATCACCAACTTGTTGAGGAGTCATATCTGTACACTGCTCAACAAGTTCTGGAAATTCTATATCTGCATATAATTTATCAAAACCAACTTCGTTATAAAAGATGAACAATTCTACCGCTTTATTAATCCTTTCTACAGCAGCATCAAAATAATCTAGACTAGCTTTTTCCTCACTAGGGATCAGAGATCTAAGGATTGCACAACAACATGAAACAACTTCAGGCATCGCTTCTTTAACACCTGGCATAATAAGATAAAAAAATGTGTAGACACGCCCACCTGCTTCATGAAGCTCTAAATTAACCATAGCTAAGATATCTCGTAGTGCTTCTTTTACTTTTTCAACAACAACTCCGTCTGCACAAACTTCAAAACATGCAGTATTATTGTCAGAGTGCATATCAAATGTTATAGCATGAAATGGAAAAACATAATAGTGGGTACCTGGGAAAGTAATATCAAGCTTCATGCCCTCTTGTTTGCGACGCGCAGCGTACTCTTTTTCCAAACGCTTCATGGCATCATATTCAGAATCATAACTCATGTATATATGACGATTCACTTGTTCATGATGTCTGGTTCTTATATAGTCTTCTAAGACTAAAATATCATGCTTTCCTAAAACAGCTAATACACTGCTATAACCATGAGCCATATCAATCAACTCTTACTTTTAATATCAATTTTATTAATTGCATAACTTTTCAATCTCTATATTTAAATACCGTGCTTTACCTTACAAACGACTCATATTAGCTCTAGGAACATATGAGCCATTTGCCTGAATTATCTTTGCTAAACCTTCTATTAACTTACTCAGCAGCGCTTGTGCGACCAGTATTTGCAATGATCCTTGTAATCGACGCAAATTAATTGGACTATTCAAAAATGCAATTACCGTTGCATGCTTATCTCTTTGAAAAAATCGGGCATGATCTGCCACTGTTATACGAGCTCGTTGTGCAGCCAAATTAGCCTGCGCTTGCGATGCATCTGGATAGACTGATCCACGTTCTGATGACTCAGCGAGCACATCGTCAACATGCAAAGCACCGCCATCAATAGTGACCTCATACATTTCATATATTTGAGTTTCTAATGCGCGCAAAACACTAGGAGGGATGCAGATATACAAAGGATAGTAATCAACACCAAGTTGCGACAATTGTGCAGGCGTTCGCCCGTTAAGCGCTTCTAGAACAGTATAAACATCTAAACCAGGAAACTTTCGTTGTAGAATAAAACCGCGTAAGTACTGTACCATACTCATGAAGCCTTTATAGTAACTAATACTCTTTTGTTCCTCACCGCCAACTCTTGCAGCAACTAGTAAAATACGATGCATTAAACTAAGTTTACTTTCTATACGCACCGGCTTGATTTGAAACATGTTAAATGCGCAAGGTTCACGTTCACCAACAATTTCAACAATATCTACCATAGGCTCTGCAGTAGCATCCGCTAATGCTTCTTGTAGCGTTTCTTTAAAATACTCATCTAAAGAAACACCTTTTTCAGCTGCCAACTCAGCAAAACGTTCTGCAAATATTGCATAGAGCGCTTGTAATTCTTGACGACTCAAACTTCTTAATTCTTTCGTGGTAACTTTAATTACACAAGGTTTAGCTTGTCCCGTATCTAATTGCTGATCGGGTCGCATCGTGAAATAAATAGAAGAACCTAATACCTCTGCTTTTTGCACTTCAGGAGCTACGCTGTTTCTATTTACATAAAATTGATTTACCGATTGAATAGCTCGACCAACCCTGGTTCTTGCAAAGGCTTCATGCACAAGTATACGTTCCCCCGTAAGATGAGCATGTGCCATACGCGCTAAAGCGCGGACGGTAAATTCTTCTTGGAATGGTGTCGAAGTACGGGTGTATTGATCTAATAGTACTCTGGTAGCGCTTCTTTCGATACGATGGCTAGTCGCAGGATTCGCTTTATACAAAAGCAATAAATCTAATAGTGATAACCAGTACACCATCTCTTCGTGAGTCGTTACTTTTTTACCGACCACACTCTCTAGTAGACTAGGATTACTTGCCGTACAACTATAATCCGGCGATATACCCGTTTGCAAAAGTGCACGTATAATCGTTCCAGCTTTAGGGCTATCTATAGCAGTGGTCATACCAAGAGTAATTTGTCTATGCCTAACCTCTTCTTCAGTCAAGTTGGTAGATTGTTCAACTAGAGGTGGCAATATAATGCTTGAATATAATCTTTCAAAACCAACCTTGTTGTAATATAGAAACAAACACACAGCTCTAACAAGCTTTTCTATTTCTTTGTCGAAATAATATTGACTTTCTTCATTAGGAATAATGCTACGAAGTGTTTCAAACCAAGCACGCATAGTTGCTAACACAGCCTCATGAGAGACATAGCCTTCATATTTTAGGTTTGTAGTAACTTCACCATAACTCTTATTGAAATTTAGTCCTGCCTTGCGCAACACTTCTTTAACTCTTTCTATCACAACTGGATCACAGCAAACCTTAAAGAGTGCATTTTCATGCCGATCACCTATATCAAAAGTCATAGAAAAGAATGGAAACACATAACGAGGATCACCATCAGGAAATTTGATATAAAGCTTCATGCCTATTTGTTGACGCCGCTCACCTTCGGCTTCTGCTCGGCGTTGTTTGTCTCGACGTTCAATTTGGCGCGGACGACTATACTGCCAGGCAGGCAGCACATAAGTGTTTACTTGTTCATGATGTACACTACGTACACGCTCTTCACTTGTTAACTTATCATATTTCTCTAATACAGCTAACACTTTACTATGATCAAATCCCATATCTATCAACTCTAAAAAAATTTACCTTCATTAATAACTCTTTTAATGCCTTAACTTTTAGTGTTTATTATTTGCCCGGCATCAGTCGGACAATATTATGCCAACAAAAACGTTTTATGGCAAACTTTTGCGCAAACTTATCTGTTCACTTTCTCATAATTTAACTAGCAAATGAATATTGAATTTAGTTATCTATTGTTGAAAACCTTAGCGCCAAGGCATTTCTAGTAAAATAATAAATTTCAACAAGTTGGATTATTGTCTTATTACAAACAACCTGTATTTTTAGACAATACTGATTATTTACAAAATACTTTATGATGGTAAAGCAACTAGAAATTATGCCAACCTTGCATCAACCCTTGATAGTGAAGAATATATTTATAAATACTTAGCTGTATATTGTCGTTTTCGACAATATGGTGATTAGTCATTTTGTGTTATGAGATCGAGCTGTCGTTATCACATACGACTTAAATTAATGCTAACAGGCTGATAAGAACCATCCTTCTTTATCAATCGTGCTAAGCCACTTATTAAATTTTCAAGCACTCGTTGCGCTATCAATATATCTAAAGAACTTTTTAATCGCCGCAGATTTGCTCCATGATTAAAAAAGGCCAGTACCGTTGCATGACCACTTTGTTGAAAAAAGCGTTGATAGTTCGCGACAGCAAGAAAACCTCGTTGTCTTCCCAATGTAGCAATATCATCTGCTTGTTGCGGAATTGCAACGGGGGCTGATAATGGTCCCGCTAATACATCATCAACATGCAAACATCCACCATAAAAGTTTATGTCATATGCCTCATACATTTGCACCTGTAGAGCACGTAACGTACTTGGTGATAAGCATGAATATAATGGATAGTATTCAACGCCGAGTTGGGATAGCTGAGCTGGTGTTCGTCCGTTTAATGCTTCTAAAATAGTACAGACTTTTAACTCAGGAAATCGTGCTTGTAAAACGAAGCCGCGCAGATACAGTAGCAGACTCATAAAACCTTTATAATGGCTAATACTATTTTGCTCTGCTGTTGCTCGATTAGCGGCAACTAATAAGATACGATGCACCAAAGTGAACTCGTTATCTATACGCATTAATTTGGTATGAAACATATTGAATGCACAAATGCATCCTTCACCAACAATTTCAACTAAGTCGACCATAGGCTCAGCATCCGATTGAGCCAGTGCTTCCTGTAGGGTTTCTGCAAAGTAATCCTCTAAAGAGACACCTTTCTCTTGAGCCAAGTCTGCGAAACGTTCCGCAAATATTGCAAATAAAGCACTTATTTCTTGCGGATTCAGACTGCGTAGTTTTCGAGTTGTCACTTTGATTACACACGGCTTTGTATTATTCGCACTTAAATTTCTATCTGACCGCATGACGAAATAGATAGATGAGCCCATGACTCTGGTGCTAGTTATTTCAGGAGCAACATGTCGTCTTGTGGCATAAAATCTATTCATAGCATCAAGAGTTCGACCGATGCGGGTATTTAAATAATCGGCATGAATAAGTATAGGTCTTCCATCACGATTTGCATGTGCCATACGAGCTAGAGCCCTAACTGTAAATGCCTCTTGAAGCGGCGTTTCATTACTAAAGTATCTCTGTAGTAATTTCCAAATACAACCTCTTTCAGAACTCAAACTATCACGAGTATCAGCGCCATATTCAAGTAATAGATCTAACAGAGTTAACCACAACTCCATCTCTTCAGGTGTATTTATTTTCCGTGATAGCACTCCTTGAAGTATGCCAGGGTCCCTTGGTTCATTACTATGATCCGGATGTACACCTAACCTTAGTAATTTCCGTATAATTTCTACGGCATGAGCTTTGTCACGAAAAGCTGATCGCATGCCCTGAGCTACTTGCCTTTGGATAACATCGTCATCTGACAGGGGCGCATCTTGTAAAACTAATTTAGGCAACTCTATATTTGAATATAAGCGATCAAACCCAACTTCGTTATAATATATAAATTGTCTAGCCGCTCTATAAAGCTTTTCCATTTCAGCGTCAAAATAATATTTACTATCTGTACCAGGAACAATTCCACGCAGTTTTTCGCAGATAGTTTGAATAGTTGCGAGCATACTCTCTTTAGTGTCATGTCTTTTGAGGTCAAAGAAAACGATAGCCCGTCCGCCAGCTCTAGAGAATTCTATACCAGCTTTTATCAGTACTTCTTCTACTGCTTTTATAACGATACAGTCAGAGAAAATTGATAAACAAGCAATGCCATCGAGATTGTGTCTATCAAAGGTCATGACATAAAACGGGAATACGCAATTAGGGTCACCATCAGGAAAATTGATATGGATTTTCATGCCAACTTGCTCACGCCGCTTAATTTTAGCCTCCTCTAGGCGCCTTTTATCTCGATTTTCTCGCGCACCATTTTGACGATACCGATGTTCAGACAGCCAATATTGATTTATTTTTTGATGATGAACATCACGCATATTAGCAGCAGTTGGCAACTTACCATACTCTGCTAAAACATCTAATACATCACTATAATTATGACCAAGTCCCATATCAATCAATCCTTAAAATCTATCTTTGTTAACTATCCAAAATGCATCTCAAAAACGCCTTGAGGATACTTTTTAATGGCTCAACGAGTAGTGTTAACTACTCGCCCATCCAAAACAGGTCAATAGTTTGCCATCAAATGCGGTTGATGGCAAATATTTAGTCAACACATGTTGGATAATTGTCATTTCATATTTTATTTTGCGAAAGGTAAAACCGTTTAATGCCAAATTCTCATACTGCAGAACATTCCTAGCTTGACAATAAACCTCAATAATAAAGATGCTTTATTAAGATGGTAACTAATTGACTATTTTTAAATTATTGAGGAATATACAAAAAATATCGTGGAGCCATAAGCAAATCACACTAAGTTGAAATTGACTCTGGCAATTTAGTTTATCTTTTATATCACGCACACGGCCCCTAACTGTTTATAACATCACCTTAAATCAATTTTAACGGGTTCATACGAGCCATCTGCTTGTATAATTGTCGCCAAACCTGCCACCAAGGATTCCAACAATTTCGCAGCCATCGCTATGCTTAAAGAACGGATTAGTTGCGAGAAATTATTTTGACTATTTTCAAATGCCAGTACTGTGGCATGACCAGTTCGTTTAAAAAAGCGATGAAAATTCACTACGGCAACCTGAGCTCGCTGAGCCCCAAAGGCAAGGTGGTCTTGCTGTGACGATGATATTTTTGACGCAGGTGATCCACCAGCTAATACATCATCAACATGGAGGCACCCTCTCTCAAAAATTACGTCGTAGCCATCATAAAGCTTGAGCTTCAATTCACGTAGAGTAACTTCTGACAAACAAGAATATAAAGGAAAATACTCCAGACCAAGCTGAAATAATTGCGCCGGCACACGCGCGTTTAATGCTTCTAAAACGGTAAAGACTCTTAGTCCAGGAAATTTTTCCTGTAGTACAAAGCCTCGTAAATACTGTAACAGACTCATAAAGCCTTTATACTGGCTAATACTACTATGGTTAGCGGTCTCTTGATTTGCTGCAACTAATAAGATGCGATAAGCTAAAGTTGGCTCACCTTCTATTTGCATCAATTTTGTATGAAACATATTAAAGCCACAGATACGGTTTTCACCAACAACTTCAATCAAATCCACCATAGCATGAGAACCTGATTGTTTTAGTGCTTCATCAAGTGTCTCGGCAAAATACACGTCTAATGAAACACCTTTTTGCTTAGCTAATTCGCCAAACCGCTCTTTAAATATCGAAAATAATGTTGTCATTTCTACAGGGGTGAGACTATTGAGTCGTCGCGTTGTAACCTTAATAACTGTAGGCTTGCCATTGTTTGGCTTTGCTTGCTGATTAGGTTTCATTGTAAAGTAAATAGAAGAACCAGAAAATTTTGCACTCGCTACATAAGGGGCGACATGGTCTCTCTGTTTATAGTACTGATTCATTGCGTGAATAGCTCGACCAATTCTAGTGTTTGCGTGATCCTCATGTACAAGAAAACGCTCTCCTGTTGAACTGGCATGAGCCATTCGAGTTAGCGCTCTAATCGCATATTCCTCTTGAAGAGCGCCAGGGAATGCTAAACAGTGTGTTATTAGCTTTCTTATACAGCTTCGTCCTGGTGTTGAGCTTACTGTGGAATCAGCACTATATAGAAGCAGTAGATCTAATAAGGCTAACCAATGCTCAAGCTCTTCAGGCGTTTTTATTCTTCTAGCAGCAACATTCTCTAATAAACCCGGGTCAGCGCCTTCATAGCTAAAATCAGGGGGTAAACCTGTTTGCAACAGCTCTCGCAAAATAGTTGTAGCATTTTCACGGCTAACCAGGGCTGAATACATACCATTAACAATTTGTCGCGTTGCAACTTGAGTCTCAGTCATAGTTGCATCTTTTAACGTTACAGGTGGTAATTCTGTTGGATATAAATATTTAAAACCTATTTCGTTATAATGTATAAATTGTCTGACAGCTCTGAGCAGCTTTTCTATTTGAGAGTCATAATAATATTGACTATTTGCATCAGGAATAATCGACCTAAGTTTTTCACAAATTAGCTGAACCGTTGCTAACATACTTTCTTTGGCACCGCTTACTCTAAGGTCAATGTTTATTGTAACTCTTCCTGTGGCATCAAAGAATTTAATTCCTGCAGCCAGCAATACTTCTTTTACTCTATCATAAACTATCGAATCAGATAGAATCGAAAAATTTGTCTCAGCATGATTAACTCCAGTATCGAAATTTATAGCATAAAATGGAAAAACATAACGCGGGTCACCATCTGGAAACTCTATCAAGACCTTCATGCCAATCTGCTCACGCAGAATTGCTTGGCAATCATGTGTACGCCTTTTTTCTATACCGGATGCAAAAGGTCGCCTAAGCTCTGTTACCCAATATTGATTTATGCGATCAAAATGCGACCTACGAACAGCTGCTGCATCGCGTAATTTTCCATGTTTAGCTAAAACAGCTAACACATCAGCATGATTAAATCCCATAATAACTAACCCGCAGCCTCTACTTTTATTAATTGCTATTGCTCAAGCAAAATATCAACAACCTCTTGACGCTATGTTTTTATTTTTTAGTGGTATTTGTTGCCTATTTGCCCGCAGAGAAAAGGACAGAATTGTGCCACGAAAAACCGTTGATGATAAACATTTGCGCAGTTCTTTTGGTTGGACAGCTAAAAGTTAGTGGTCTCCGCAAGATTATTCAGTGCTAACCTTTTGATTATGAATAGCTTTACAGAGGAGTCGTTACAAAGCGCTGCGGTATCACTACGCTTTGTAACTATCAATAATTTACAACAGTTACTTTAATGGCAAATAGACATCAGCAATGAGTGCTGACTCTTGGACTTCATGAGCAAAGTTATGATATTGAAAGAAGCAAGGAACATCTCGTAACTCTTCACCAGTTTCAGGCAACCAGTCTCGATAAAGCGCTTTAACGGTATCGCCAATATTATCCTGAGAACCAACATGTCTAGCAACAGCATAACGTCCAGCAGGAATGATATGCTCGTGAACAATTTGATTTGTTAAATTTTGTTTAGCAGAGATTTGCATACAAAAATCAAACTCAAACTCAGCACTAGCTGTTGTTTCGGGATCATTATAAGCAATACCAAAACACTCGCCATGTTTTAGTGGTAAATGCTTTTCTTGGCTCCAATTAATGAGTTTAGTTACTGTTTCATTAATTTTATGGAAATCACCTCGATGCTTAACAGATGCTGTGCGAATGGCATTAATTTCTTTAACTTCAACATTCATTGTATAACTCCTTACATTTTTATAAGGCTTCAATTGCCAAGGCTCCCAAATAGCCGCTTGTCTAAATTGTGACGGACTGAATCCACAAGCTTTTTTAAATGCGCGACTAAAAGCTTCATGACTATCAAAACCTGCTTCAAAAGCAATATCGATGATTTTCTTTTGCTTTTGAAAATCTAATTGATATGCTGCGCGCTTTAATTTTATATACTGAATATACTTCGCTAACGGCATACCGACCCATGCTGAAAATAAGCGATGAAAATGATACTGTGAAAAATGAGCAACACTACACAGCTCTAACAAGGTTATTGATCCATCAAGATGGGTATCAATATACTCTAATACATTACTGATGCGTTGTTGATAGTTCACAAGAGCACCTTCTACTATTTATTTTCAGTGTCAGGAGTTTAACGGCTTAAGCATAACGTAACTTGACCATTCTTGCTAAATTGACAGACTTTGCCAAACAACTTCTTCGACTTCATCGTAAAGAATATGATCGTACTTTTGCACAAACTCAGCAATGTGCTCAGAGTTATGGTGCTCTTTTAATGCCGCCATATCTGTCATTCGCATTAACACTAAGAATGTTCCCAGCTTATCAATAGGGTCAGCCACTTCATAATATGAACAGCCTGCTTCAGCTAAACTTACTGGAACCAATGCTAATAACGCTTGTTTTAAAGATTGTTCTTTGCCTGGTATCGCTTTTATGGTTTCAACAACAATGATTTCAGCCATTCAAATCTCCTTTTATTTAGTCTAATATTATTTACTAGGACTCTTTGGTACCGTTAAGCCAAAACGTTTATCGTATTCATGCTGCAAAACAGGATCTTCATGACGCAGGCGTATAATCTCTTGTTGTGTACCAAAAGTTGCATGCTGAGTAAGATAGCTTAAGCCTTCACCTTCCAACTGCTTTGCTGACTGCACTTTTTGTTTTAATGATTCTACCGTTTCTCGAGCAGAAAGATAGCCATCATCTATTGCTTGTAATTGTTGTCTAACAGCATCAAAATCAAACGCTTGAGTACTATCATGTATTGCAGAGTAGATAATTTTAAAATGAGTTTCTAATTGCGTTGGTGAAAACTGATTGAGTCTTATTACCGCACTGTCATTGAGCCTCTCTAAGACAGAAATCGTATCAGTATCTAATAACGACATCCTTTTCGCTATCGCTCTTGCTCTCTGTACATCAATACCAAATCTTGTTAGCAGCAGATAATTATAGCGATGATCTATTTCATTAGCATATAACGCTTCGAGTGCATAAACATCCTTTTCTTGAATTGCAGATGCAGTAGGAAATATTTTAGCTTCAATAGCAAATAATCTCGCCAAACCACCTTTAGCATTTTGGCACATACTATCAAAAACCCATTGAAATGAGATAGGCTTCGGATATTTAAAGTCTCTATTTGCTTGCCAATACTCTTGCATCCTGCCCAAGCCCAAACGGGCAAAATCTGCATCTTCCTGCTCAGTAAACCCAGCATCAACTAAAGCTTGCAAGTTAAACAAAGACAGTTTGATATCTGAATTTTTCAGCAGCGTATCTAAACCTTCAGCGACATGAACCAGTTTATATTTTTCTTCATCAAGACTAAGAATGTATTCTAACGCATGTTGAGTTAACGTCTCTGAGTCTGACAATAGCATTAACATTTTTTGACGTACAGGTCCCAAAACATTGAACTTTCTGATCCCTAAGTAAGGCGCGCAAGCTATTTCTAGTGCTTGCACATTCTGCTTGCTAAAAAGTTGGCTCTTTATTAATGCTCTAATAACATCAGGATTAACAAGCGTTAGAGAATACTGCTGCAAGACTACATCAAAAGCCTGTTGTGTAGCATCATCATAAATCTCATCCGCCTTATACATGATTTCAAGCAGTTGCAGTTGCTCTTGAAAAGTTATTCTTTCTGTTTTCACTTTACTATGTGCAGCAAGCATGCTGTTATAGCAATCATCTAAATCTTTTACAGCTTGAGATTGACCTGATGACCTTCTCCATGGAAGCTTCTTTTTAAATGTTTTAATCATTTTTTCCACAGTCGCAACAGTAATCTCTTTCTTTGCAAGCTTCTGAGTAGACAATGGCTCATAACAATAAGTTAGCAAACCAGAACGAGAAATAATTGTAGCAACAGCGTCAGACTGTAAACAATTAGCCGCATTAATTAGACTATTGGCGCCATCTTGATAGCTAATTTTTTCTAGCTCAGCCTGTATAGACGCAAATGTTTTTTGAATACTACTCATTGCCTCACTTACCACTTTAAAATCGTCGATCTCGGCAGTTCCCATGCGAATCAAGCGCTGATAAAGTGTTACATAATGCGAAAGCACGGCTTCAGGCAATGTGTTTTTCTGCAAGAATTCTTCCAATGACTGCACGACAGGCAATAGCATTTGACAGACAAGACGTTTTGGATATGGACGTAAGTGATCATTGCCTGCCTGTTTTAGATATTCAATAAAGGCTTTACGCGATAATTCATCCAAGGGTTTCTCAAAAGAGACAAATTTCAAAAGATAATACGCAACACTATCTCCTGGACTGTCAGGGTTACTATACATTTTCACAGGAACCACAACGCCAGTGAATCCAGCACGCTGTTGTTTGATTTTTTTAAATGCTTTCTCAACAGTTGCTAATTCTGTTTTACTATCATCCAGCAAAGCCAAAAAGTCTACTGGCTGTTCAGTATCATAGAGTTCCGTCATAACCCCTTTAACGCCATCATAACCACATTCAGCATCGGCTTTGCCTGCTAACTGAGATGCGCGTTCCCACTGTAAATATGCCATAAACCAGAAACGTTCGTCATCATTCAACATGATATTATTCTCGGCTTCCCATCCATCAATAAGTTGCTGACATGTATCCATATCAAGTGTATTCATAGATTTTTCTAACGCACCAAAATATTTTTCACCTTCTGGAGTAGAGAAATTGCTTTTACGAACTCGTTGAATACCTTGCATGCTTGTTTGCAGATAGTTATTGAATAAACCTTCAGGGCCTTTTTGAATTGTGACAGCAATTCTAAAACGTTCATTTTGTTCTGGAGTTAAATTCTCCTCAGGTAAACCATGCGCGTTACGAATATTGCCTTGAACTATGCGTTTATAACATTCTCTATACCAATAATGATAAGCAGCACCAGCCTTTCTTACTGGAATCTTATCGCCTTCAAGCCTAATGAACCTATCGGCAGGCGTGACAACATGACTAACTTCAAATCCTTCATCTATTAAAGCTTGCTCTAACTTAGCCCGCGTCATCATTTGTAATCCTGTGAGGTCATCACTACGATCTACAATCGATTGACCTAGAGGTCTTAATGACATCTTGGTAAAGAAATTAATTCTTTTCACACCTAATAGCTTCAGAGCTCGAAGTAAATTAACATTAAGAATCGTACTGATCTCTGAGGATTCTTTGAATAACGTCTCATCAATATCTAGCAAAATCTCTCTAAACATACATTAATACCTACTTTCTACATTAAAAAAACAACATGTTCAAAGTTTAGCCTAAACATCTATTTTTAACAATCCGTATAACTACGGTGTCAGCCGTTTTATTCAATGCATTAGGGTTTGACGAGATGTATTGCGAGACACTTTTACGAAATGTTACATTTAAAAAATCTAAGAACAGAATCAGTAAAGAAAATGTTCTAGCTATCATTCATGGTTTCTTTAAAAAGTACATTAAACAGCTCTTTATTACTGCCAATAACTTGTCCTATCTGAAATAAACTATCACATGAAAGCTTGGTTTTAATATTTATTACATAATCTTCAATAGTTCGTTTTGACAAACCAAGGATCATCGCAATGCCAGGAATCGTTTTACCTTCAGCAAGCCAATATAGCGTTTGTATTTCACGCTGAGTAAGTTTATGTAATCGTAGATTCTGCTGTTTTTCTGGTTCTAACTCAATTAAATTATTATTGACCGTATTATATAAATATTGGTTAGTAACGGTTTTTGTTTGTAATGTTTTTTGTATTGAGGAATCTTCAATAATTGTTTTAGCTTTAACCTGATAGTCTTTAATGAAAGCTTTTATATAATCAAAATGACGAAGATAGAGAGTATTTGCATTCAATGTTTTCTCCGGCACTGCAAAGAAATACATGTCATAGTAATCATCATTAGGCTCAAAAATAAATAATAAATGAGAAATATCAAAATAGCTCTTAAGTGGTATACCTAATTTTTGCATATGACCTTCATCTTCAGAAAAGGTATCTGCTAATAAAAAACTTGAGCTTGTTGGCTTGATTGGATTTTCTGAAATGGCTTGATTAAATAATTTTTCACGATAATACCACTCAGAACCTTTAAGATGATTGCATAGGTCCACTTTTGAATTATCATCATACCAGCGCGAGTGCCAAAAACAGTTAAGTGCAATTTTAGTTTTTAACTCACTAACAATCTGATCGATATCGCTATGGTATTGATGAATATTTTGGAGCGCAGGATATTCTCTATTATCAATGTTGATCATTAACTACCCTCATTTCATTAAATAAAGGATTAAAATGATGTTGGAGATTCCCAACTTTCTGTCCCACTTGAACCAAGTTGTCACAAATTAACTTGGTTTTGATATTTATCACAAAGTCTTCAACGGTTCGTTTGGAACGCTCTAATATTATTGCAATTTCTGGTACGGTTTTCCCCATTGTTAACCAATATAATGTTTCAATTTCTCGACGACTCAGTCTATGGAGATTAGTATAACTTCTAGTAAGACTATTTGTTGTAATCAGATGATTGTTTACTGTATCTATAAGGTAATCAGGTTTTATCGCAATAAAATCCTCTGCTTTAAATCGTTGATAATCATCTAAGATATTAACTGCTTTAGTTCGATAATGCTGGATGAAATTCTTAAAGCAATCAAAGTTATTCATATATTTTATATTTGCTTGATGTTCTTTTTCTGGAGATGAGAAAATAAAAAGATCGCTATGCTCTTCAGATGCATCAAACATGAAAAAATGGTGTGATATATCGAAGATTTCTGTTAACAGTGCTCCTAAGTGTTTCTTTACTGGTGATGAGTTTTCTATGCTGTCACCAATTAAATAACCATCATCAAAATTCACTGCAGGTATTTCAGTTAAAGAAAAATCAAAAAGCTCTTCATTATAATACCATTCTAGCATTTCAATATTGCTACATAGGTCAATTTTTTTATTGTCTTTGTACCATCTTATATGCTGAAAGCAATTTAAATTGAACTTCTTCTTAAATTCATTACAGATTTGGTTTAAGTGCTGGTGATGTTGGCTTGCACTTTGAATAACGGTATGCTTATCTGCCAAGGTCTTACTCATTGATTCTCTCTCCAGAGCTTTCAGAACTTACGTTAAACACTAACCTCTTTGCGTGAGCAGAATATGATATCAAATAAAACTTAAAAGAATATTAAATTGAAACATGACTTAAGTTGAGTCATGAGTTCCTAGCCCTTGTGACTAGATAACCTCATGATCTAGCGAGGATCTTTTTCATCACATCATGGCCAATTTACTTATAGTGATGCGTGTAGTCACCACGAAACTTACCGCGTCTTAAGTGAAGATTCGTTTTATTTACACCATAATGCACTGGTTCATAATGACATTGGCGACGTCCAGGACAACTAGAGTGTGGACCACATGCACTAAGACACAAAACGGTTAAACATAGACTTACTACAATAATTAAATACCGCATGTTCGATTTCTACCTTATGCAATGTGCTGTTGATACCATTCAATAAGTGCAGAACTCATTTCATGTGGTTTATATTCAGGCGCGTAATGCATTGCTTCATCTAAATCAACCAAGCTTAGGTTTGGTAAATTATCTTTAGCCCATTGTACCGTTTCAATTGTAGTAAAAAATCCAGGTACACCGAACATCATCAGTTTAGGTATATCTGATGTCTGTAATGCTTTTGAATAACGTGAAATTAATTCTACAACATCAGCAGGTTTCTCACCACAAGGTAAGTCTTGAACATATTGCCAGAGAGGTAAACAACTTCCAGCTTGTGCAAAAGGTTCACGATAGTGCTGCATCTCTTCTTCAGTAAGTTTACGTAATGAACCACTCGGCATTACTTCATTCACTAACGCATTACCATCCATAATTTCATTGAAGCCGCCATCAGCGCTTTGTAATTTACTACGCCACTGCTTCACTGGAAGCGCGATCATTTCCTCATCGAGAATGGAGCGTACCCGTGCTTCAAAAAAAGCTAAGCCAGCAACATTGTTTTGATGGCGCATCGCGTAATCAAAACCGATAACCGAACCCCAACCGTGCATCATTAAGGTTACATCTTTTAAATTGAGCGCCTCAATAAAACCTTCAATATATTTAATGTGATCAAATACGCGATAAGGCATATCAGGTTTATCTGATTTCCCCAAACCAATAAGATCGACGGCGATACAACGACTATGCTGTGACACTTCCGGAATCATATGGCGCCACATATAAGACCATGTCGGTACACCATGTAGAAATAAAATTGGCTTACCTTCACCTTCATCAATGTAATGCATTTTAGAACCATGCACATCAACATAATTAGACGTAAAAGGAAATTCACTAGAAAGTTGTGGTTGAGTTGTCATCGCTACACCTTTTTAAATATCTTAATGACGAGAATTTTGAAATTATACCTTTGGTATTTTGAAATGCGAGGTTTATCCGGCTCTTTTAACGACTAATTTAAATTTATGTATTAGCACTTGCAATATGGTTAAATTTTGATTATAAATGCACGCTCAATAAACGGGTCTAAAATAGGGCGAATGGTATACACATGGCTAGAGAGTTTAAAGACGTCTTAGTAAGTATTGTTGCTACTGTTGATGCATTAGAAGCAATTTGTCAACAAAGTTGGGAAGATCCAACAACGATTGACTTATTTTTATCAAAGATGAAAGCAGGTATAGAACAATTAACGCAATTAGCACTATCCGTTGATATCAAAGGCATGCCATTAGGTAAAGAAATAAAGGCCAATACCGAGACTCTAAATAAAGTTCGTCGCCAATGTCTAACCGATCCTCATGATAATACAACGCTCATGCTACTGAATCGATTACTTGCCATTTACCTGCATAAACAAGCCCATATCTTAATGAATAAAGCAGACATTGTTGATTTATCACAACAACTGTCACTACAACAACAAGCATTACAATTATATATTACTGCAGAAAAGGTCGGCGACGCTTTATCTTGGCGCTTACATTTTTTCATGCACAATTTTGACACTCGCGCACTAATGGGAGATCTTGAAAGCGACTTATTTTGTCAGGCCATGGCTAAATTTGAAGTAGCGTTAGAATTATATTTAGCTTGGAAAGGAAACCCTACAACCACTCCTGATACTTCTAGAATCGATAGCATCACAATAGATGCAAAACCAAATGGTGACATGTCTGCGACTGAAATTAACCTAGCTTTACCGCCTCATGTCAATGCTGCTATTAAGCAATATCGTTGCGATTACCGAATATGGGAACTTGCACAACAAGCACAACCGCAGCAGAAAAAACAAATATAGTAGCGATGCAAAAAAGATAATGTTGGCATACAGCTTACTCTTTTAAATGACGTAACACCGCATACATCCAGGCATCATGGCTTTCACCTTGATTGAAAAGTCGATTTTTAAGCAAGCCTTCTTTTGTTGCTTTAATTTTCTCCACAACTCTTTGGCTAGCAATATTTTCTTCTCTAATTAACAATTCTAGTCTCACTAAATCCAACTCTTGAAATGCAAATGCTATCGCTAGTCGCAATGCGCGTGTCGCGATACCTTTACGCAAATAACCACGCCGAACCCAATAGCCAAGATCAGCAACTTTATTTTCTATCTCAATTTGACTGATCCCAATTGCGCCACAAATCTCGCCAGTCTGAACATCACAAATAACGAATTGAAATTCATGATGCTTACGCCAATTTTTGATTGCTAAGCTAACCCATGCTTTACTATCACGAATAGAATAATTGGGATGATACCAGCTTAGAAAAGCAGCAATATGTTGTTGTGATTCACTCACCGCAGTAAATAAATTACTCACATCAGATCTTTCAAATGGTCGGATGACAACGATGCCATCACTAAAGATTGTTGTCATTTTCATATTAAAAAGTAACTTGCCAATAATGAATTTGTTTTATCTTATCAGGATAAGCCACAGCTGCAATATAATCTTCTTGCGGCAAAAACGAATGCATCTGCCAGTTTTCAGCAGCTTGCTTATCGCCCTTAATGGAGAGTAGTTTTGCTGAATGCGTATCATCTAAACTCACGACAAAGTCTTCTAATGGAAATGATAAACCTTCACCTATCGCTTTAATAAAGGCTTCTTTACGCGTCCAGGCACGAAAGAATCCTTCTGTGCGTTCTGCTTTTGGTAACGCCAAAAAAGCGCGGACTTCTTCTTCAGCAAAAAACCGTCGCGCAATCTCTTCATTGGCTGCTTCACGACTTAGCGACTCAACATCAATACCAAAATTATGCTTAGCACTAAAAGCAAGTAAACAGACATTTTTTGCATGAGTAATATTGAATGTTAAGCCAATCGTATTTTGATTTTCACTTAAGAAAGGTTTGTCATAATCACTATATTCAAACGTAAGTTCTTTTGCTGCAAGCGATAAATAGTTAGCTAATAACAATCGTAAATTTGCACGAGCAATAATATTATGCTGTCGATCTTTATCAAATCGAAAACGCAAAGCACGTTGCTGTTCATCAGCAGATAGTAGCTCAAAGAAATGTTGAATTGTTAATTCATTGAAAGCATCAAAAGGACAATACCAAATATGAATATGGTTGCTTTGTAATGAAATATCTTTTGGTGCTAGCTGCCATGTCGTCATTTTAAAAATTCAGATACCAATCGAGTTTTTCTGCAACAGATTGCAACATAATTTCACTACGAATACTAGTACCCTTAGGATTGACGCGCGGACTCATTGCTGCAAATCCACCATGCCCTGGAGCAACAGACAGAATATATCCGGAAACACTACTTTTCGATGGCATGCCTGTACGCACAAGATGTCGTCCAGATTCGTTATACATACCACAGGTTGCCATGATGGCAGTAACAATACGCGCGGTTCGTTGCGAAATAATTTGTTCATCTCGATTGGGACAATACCCTTGATTCGCTAACAACATTGGTAAATATGACGCTTGTAATGGTGATGCTTCAAAAGAACATAAATAGAAATAGGTTTCTAATAGATCATTAATACCTCCTTGAATGAGCCCATTACTTTTTAGTAAATATGCTAGTGCTCTATTACGATCGCCAGTACGACGCTCAGAAGCAAATACTTTAGAATTGATTGATAGCTTGGCCATAAATAATTTTTCCATCCAAGCATCTAGCCACGCAAAACGCTCTTCAGTTTCACCCGGAACATGACAGCACAATAAAATTGCACCTGAATTTAGCATAGGGTTTGACGGCTTTGGTCCAAATTGATCTAAACGCGCGACAGAATTGAAATCAGCGCCAGAGGGCTCGACACGAACCAATGAAAAAACTTTATCTTCACCAAATTCTTCAAGCATGGCAATCAAGATAACAAGCTTAGCGGCACTTTGTAATGTGAAAAGAACATTAGCATCATCGCCTGCTGAATGCTGTTTACCATCAATAAGAGTCAATGCAATACTGGTATAATCTACTGGCGACGCAGCCAACTCTGGTATATAACTAGCCACTTCACCTTCGTGATTATCTTGCACATTCTTAACTGCATCCTTGAGAATGCTTGATATTTTCTTCTTCATACTGTTTCCAAATATATTGAACTTTTACGCTAATCTTTAAGAGTGCGAGGATTATACGTCAGGACTTACACTAAACACCACTCTCTTTGTTAATCATCCTAGAGATAATACAAACAGACGTAGTAACAAAAAGCATAAAGTTACTGTCACTACGCCTGAAGTCAATCATCACAATTATGCATCTGCTTGCTTTACCTTCGTATGGTCGATACAAAGCTTACAATATAAACGAAACAAACGTGAAAAGCTGCGGTTATGAGGTCTATCTGTTTCGCCAACTAACCAGCGATTAATTGTACGTCGTGATATACCAAGTTCACGAGCAATACGTGATTTAGTAAAATCTGGTAACGCCAATATTTCTTTTACCATTGTTTTCCATGGCGCAGGTTGATTAATAAAACGATTATAAACATCATCTGTAGAAAACTGCTCTGCTAATGATTCTAAAATAGGATTACTAACCTTACTGCTTTGTTTTTTTAATGGTGGATTCTTAAGATTGATAAGATTGTTGATGGGTAAATTTACATCATCATTCTGCTTTACATTATAGGTAAACATTTAGTCACTCCAGATTAATTTTACGAAACATGAGTGATGGCTCTTCCCATTCATGGCGACGGTTGATATACTTTTCCCGTGCTCATAGTTAAGAAGAGCCATCTCTTACAACTTCCAATTAACCTGAGTAGACTGCCATCTACTCAGGTTTTTTTATGTTCGGATTTCCGCAAAACCTTTTACCTGTGCCCTTTGGGTATATTTCGTCAAAAGACTTTTTAAAAAGGTTTGTCGTCAATCTTTTTATATATCCAATATTTTCAATTCGTATACACAAACTTAAATACTGACAATAATTTCGAATTACCTGTTACAAGACCCATGTCAATTCGAAATTAATTTGAATTTTATTCGAATTATAATTAATGTCAATTTAATTTTGCATTATATGCATGATTAATTAATTTAATATGAGTTAATATTCCTAGCACTATGATAAATTGTTATTTTTTAAATGATTTATGTTTTAATACTGATCTTGAAATTTATACTTACAAGGTATATTCCTAAATTACATATGCCTGGAACCGACGTATATTCTGTCAACGTTAGTTTTTTGACGCCATCACCTCCCTAAAGGAAGATGATTTCCGCAAATTAAGATCATGGTAGGTTCTTGCATCAACCTAGAAACCATCACGGCATTCCCTGCCGCTAATATATTTAATTAAAATAAAGACTCTTTCGTTTATACGAAGATGCTATACACTAACTATATAAACTGAAGATTAAGGGTCAAGATGAGGAACAGTACAGAATCTCGCTCTTTACTTACTAAGTATTTAAGAAATACACTGATATCGCCATATGACTGGCGCTACACTTTGCAATTACCTTTTTACTTTTTACAACCCAGCAAAAGAAATTTTACTGGAATGATGAAAATGCCTCTGCAATATCAACGTCCAAACACGTCTAGCTCGACAGAGCAAACAATTAAGCTCATGTTTGCTGGCGATCTTATGCAGCTGGCTTACGATAAGGTTCCATTATTATCGTCACAACTATGTCAATTAATAGAGTCCTCTGATTACTTTATCCTAAATTGTGAAGCACCCATTACTGATAAACCTCTAAACAAGAAAGTTAAAAGATTTGTCAATTTCTCAATGCCTCTACATTATGTTGAAAAAATTTTACAGCAAATAACGCTACCTAATGAGCAGATAATCTTTGGTGTAGCAAACAACCATAGTCGTGACGAAGCAGATGAAATATTTAATTGTGGAACCAATCTATTAAAAGAAAAGCTTGGCATTCATGTTGTTGGTAATGATAACGTATCTAGTCAGCCCTACATTACTCTGCCAGCAAAACAAGGACTGACCTTAGGCGTTTCTGCTTGGACGCATTTAATGAATGGCGAAGCATTTCTTGAAAAAAGAAATGTTGTTTATCGCTCATCAGATATTACTAACATTGATTGGCATCATGAAAAGCAACAGCAGAATATAGACTTTCTATTAGGCATGCCACATTGGGATCGAGAATATCAACATTTTCCACAAGCACAAACTCAACAGCATGCCAATAGCTTCATGAATAATGGCTTTGACTTACTATTAGGTTCGCATCCACATGTGTTGCAACCCAGTGAGTTCATCGATGATAAATTATGCTGTTATAGTCTAGGTAATTTCAGCAGCACAGACCGCCATTATGAAACTAAGTTGATACCGATTTTGGAAGTTGCCATATCTTGTGAGAATAAAAATATAAGCGCTTATCATATGCATTTCTTTGTACAAATTGAGCAAGATAAGCAGATTCAATTAATCTCCATAAATGATGTCGAACCGTCTCAGCAACAGAAGCTTTGGCGGTTGATTCACTTACTTTATGAATCAGACAAAAAATCAAATTAGGCATCACTGAGTGCAGCTGTTGCTGAGTATCAATTGAGCTATGACAAAACTAAGCGTGCCATACAAGCTATTGTTGATATGCTTGATAAATTAATTGATTTATTCTTCCACATTTTGATACAAGATAATGGAAAATTAACGAATAAAAAACGAGAGAAGAAAGGTGGTGCCCAGGGCCGGAGTCGAACCGGCACGAGTTATTCACTCGAGGGATTTTAAGTCCCTTGCGTCTACCAATTTCGCCACCTGGGCATAATCGTTTGAGATAACTAACACACTACCAAAGTAGTGTGGAGGCTGAGGCCGGAATCGAACCGGCGTAAACGGCTTTGCAGGCCGCTGCATAACCACTCTGCCACCCAGCCAGTTCTAAATAGGACTAGGGTTAACTCTAAGTCCTACTAGGATTTGCACAAACGTTTTTGCGTTTCATCCTTATTCCTTGGCTATCGCCTTGAAATTCATTATCTCTAATAAAAAATCCCCTTATGGGGGATTAACATCTATCGTTAATGGAGCGGGAAACGAGGCTCGAACTCGCGACCCCAACCTTGGCAAGGTTGTGCTCTACCACTGAGCTATTCCCGCCCGACAGAGTTGTGTATTCTAGCCAAGAATTAACACCTGTCAAGCAGCATCTCAAATTAAATAATTATATAAAAAATTTCCTCTAAGCAACCAGCTCTGGCCATGCTGCACGTAAATAGATCAACATCGACCAAAGTGTTAGTAATGCAGCTACATAAAGTAATACATAGCCCAACAACAGCCAGTTACCACCTACATCTCGTGCAGCTAATAAAACGATTAATGCCAACATTTGTATAAATGTTTTACTCTTACCGAGCATAGAAACTGCGACACTAGCACGTTTACCCAATTCCGCCATCCATTCGCGCAGCGCTGAAATGACTATTTCTCGACCAATTATGACGGCAGCCGGTAAACTTAGGTAGGGTAAGTGATGATCGCTAACGAGTAAGACTAAAACTACGGCAATAATTAGTTTATCTGCAACCGGATCAAGAAAACGCCCAAAAGAAGAAGTTTGATTTAAACTTCGAGCCAAATAACCATCTAGCCAATCAGTAATGGCTGCAATAGTAAAAATAATAGCTGTCGTTGCTGGCACCCAATGGAATGGTAAGTAATATAAAGCCGCAATGACGGGAATCAACAAGATCCGGAGTAAGGTTAACAGGTTCGGAATGTTAAATTGCATTGACGGTTACCTAATATATAACTTCCAGGCGTTTACAGAATGTCGCAAGTCTACTCTGGTTTTCTAATCGTGAAAACAGGTATAAATCAATTTCGCCAATTCTGTACTAATTCCTTCCGTTTTCTCAATCTCAGCTAAGCTCGCCTTGGCTAATTCTTGTAGACCTCCAAAGCGCTGTAATAATGCTTTACGACGCTTAGCTCCAATTCCAGGGATATCTTCTAATACCGAACGCTGGCGCTTTTTACCGCGCTGTTGTCGATGCCCGGTGATAGCAAAACGATGTGCCTCATCACGAATTTGTTGTATCAGATGTAATGCTTGTTGATTCAGTTTAACAACTATCGGTGTTGTTTGGATGCCGCAACGAAAAATTGTTTCTAATCCAGGTTTACGCGTGACGCCTTTCGCCACACCCAGCAATAATATTTCATCAATTTGTAATTCTTCTAATACGGTTTGAGCCTGTGTTAGTTGTCCTTTACCACCATCAATCACTAAAATATCAGGTAACTTGCCATCTTCTTTTTTCATGCGTAAATAACGTCGCTGTAACGCTTGGTACATTGCCGCATAATCATCACCAGGTGTAATATCTTTAATATTGAAACGCCGATAATCTGATTTTAATGGACCATTTAAATCAAACACCACACACGATGCAACCGTAGCTTCACCACTGCTATGACTGATATCAAAACATTCCATCCGTTTTGGCAAGGTTTCCAAAACTAAATTCTTTTGCAAACTTAACCACGCTTGTTCCATGCTAGCTTTGCTCGCAAGCTTGGTCGCGATTGCTTGCTCAGCATTATGCTCTGCCATTTCTAGCCATTTAACACGTTCACCACGTTGTGGCTGATTGATTTCAAGCTTATGCTGCCAACGCTCCGCAATTGCAGCAATGAAAACATCATGATCTGCCACCGCATGATTCACCAATATTTCTTTAGGCAATGAATACGTTAAATTTGCGAAATAAAATTGTGTAATAAAAGCAGTTAATACTTCTTCTACCTCGGCATCACGCGGTGTTTTTGGATAATAAAGTTTACTTCCTAACAAACGACCATCGCGAATAAATAAAACTTGAATACAAAATTGCCCGGCACTTTCTGCTAGTGCAATAATATCGGTATCTTTACCACCGCTATCGACACTTTGCTTTTCTTGTAATTGACGAATACTCATGATTTGATCGCGTAACTTGGCCGCTTCTTCAAAATTTAAATTTTCAGCGGCGTGTTCCATTTGCTGTTGTAGCGTTTTTAATAGCTGCTGACTTTTCCCAGATAATAATGCAACGGCATTTTGCAAGTCTTCCGCGTACTGTTGCGGACTAATATAAGCAACACAGGGCGCGCTACAACGTTTTATTTGATACTGCAAACAAGGTCGAGTACGGTTGCGAAAAAACGTATCCTGACAAGAACGAATTTTAAAAACTTTTTGTAAGATATTTAACGTTTCACGGACAGCTAATACGCTGGGGTAAGGTCCAAAGTAGCGACCCTTTTTACTTTTAACTCCACGATACATGCTCAATCGCGGATAGTCATGATCACTCAAATAAACATAAGGATAACTTTTATCATCACGTAATAGGATATTATATTTGGGTCGTAATTCTTTAATGAGATTACTTTCTAAGATCAGCGCTTCAACTTCACTGTTGGCGATGACAATTTCAATATTACAGATGTGGCTGATAAGTGCTTGAGTTTTATTATTCGTGGTACGCTGAAAATAACTTGCAACACGTTTATCTAAACGTCGCGCTTTGCCAACATATAAAACGTGATCGTTGATATCCAGCATTTTATAAATACCAGGGCGTGCTGGCAGAGAACGTAGAAAGGATGGTATATCAAAGGTTGCAGCGGCCAATGTTGCTCACATTTGCTTATCGGTTAGAGTATTAAGATCGATTAAACCGTGTTTAATCGCTAAATGCGTTAACTCAACATCGCTGTTAACATTAAGCTTTTCAAAGAGTCGGTAACGATAACTATTAACTGTTTTCGGACTTAAACATAACTTATCAGAGATTTCCTGCACTTTCTGACCACTAGTAATCATGATCATGACTTGTAATTCACGTTCAGACAGAATTTCTAAAGGAGATGCGTCTTCAACTAAATGATGCAATGCAATACTTTGGGCAATTTCAGGCGTTAGATAACGCTTACCTGCATGTACTTCTCGAATGGCGCGAACCAGCTCTTCAATACCTGCATCTTTGGTAACAAAACCAGAAGCTCCGGCTTGCACAAATCGTGCAGGTAGAGGGTCATCTTTACAAGCAGACAAACCTAAAATTTTAATATCAGGATTATATCGAAGAATCTTACGCGCAGCTTCTAAGCCACCAATACCAGGCATTTTGATATCCATCAAGACAACATTAGGCGCTTTCGCCCTTGCTACTTTAACGGCTTCTTCACCACTATTTGCATCACCAATAACACGGATACCATCAACACCATCTAATAGATTTTTAATTGCTGTGCGTATCAATTGGTGATCATCAACTAACAATACAGTGATCAAGCTCAACTCCTTACGACATACTATGGCAGAGAGAGAGGGATTCGAACCCCCGGAGCCCATAAGGCTCAACGGTTTTCAAGACCGCCGCTTTCAACCACTCAGCCATCTCTCCACTCGGATTTGTGAGAGCATACCGTAAATTTTCCAAAAGGCAAAGGGTTGATAATAATATTTATGGAAAATCCCTTTTGTCTCAGTTCCTTGCGTTATCTAGAGTCAATTATTTACATGCTTATAAACTCGACAGCACCAGATAATGTGTTAAACTTACAAGTTAATCAATATGGCTTATTATTAACCATCAGAGGGTGTGACAGATGCAAGACAATAAAACGGCAACGATTACTAGAACACGCGCAGGAGAATCAATCCTGGCAACCAACAAGGTTTTACGCAATACCTATTTACTATTAAGCATGACTTTTGTATGTAGTGCTTTAACCGCTTGGTATGCCATGTCAATTAATGCAGCGCCAGTAAATTTCCTCATCCTAATCGTTGGCTATATGGGTTTATTACTTTTAACCCAAGCTTTACGTAATAGCGCTTGGGGTTTGGTTGCCATTTTTGCTTTCACTGGATTCATGGGCTATACGCTAGGGCCAATCTTAAATATGTATCTACATTCATATGTTAATGGCGGTCAATTAATTATGACGGCTCTTGGTGGCACCGGTATCATCTTTTTAGCTTTATCCGGCTATGCACTAACAACTCGCAAAGACTTCAGCTACCTTTCTAGTTTTATTGTGGTTGGTAGTATTATTTTATTTTTAGCCATGATTGCCGGCATATTCTTTGCAATGCCAGCGTTACAATTAGCCATTTCTGCAGGATTCATGTTGTTATCTGCAGGTTTTATCCTATATGAAACCGGTCAAATCATTAATGGTGGCGAAACTAACTATATAATGGCAACAATTACTTTATACGTTGCCCTTTATAACTTGTTTATCAGTTTATTACAGATTCTGGGTGCTTTCAGCGGCCGGGATTAGTTACAGGACTCATTGAGAATGACGATAAAACAAGCCACGGTTATTAGCTCTAATAGCCGTGGCTTTTTTTATAGGATAATAAATTCAAATGCAACAAACTAGCACAACATTCTGTATATTAGTAACTGCAGCGCCAACGAGTCAAGGCGCATTGAGTGCATTACAATTTTGCCAAGCAGCTGTCGTAAAAAATCATACGATCAATAGAGTATTTTTTTATGGAGATGCTTCTCTTATTGCATCAGCGTTACAAGTTATCCCACAAGATGAACTTGCACTAGCCACGAAATGGTGTGAATTTGCAAAACAATACAATATAACTTTACAAACGTGTGTTGCAACCAGCTTACGTCGCGGCATTGTCGATAATAATGAAGCCACGCGACACGCACTAATGTCTAGCAACACTCTTCCTGAAATAGAGATTGCAGGCCTTGGTCAACTATTCATAGCGATGCAGCAAGCGGATCGTTTTTTACAATTCCATTGATACAAGATTAGTGAATATGAGTAGCAAAAAAAATATTCTATTTATACAAACACAAGCACCTTATGGTGATCAACAAGCACAAGAAGGTCTCGATATGATTCTCGGTGCCAGTGCATTTTATGATGACGTGGCAATAATTTTTGTTAGTGATGGCATATGGCAATTATGTCAATCACAAGCACCGAATACTAAATATCGAAAGGAGCTTGCTAAAATTTATCAATCATTAGAGTTTTACGACATTGACAAAATTTATGTTGATGCTAATTCGTTAACAGCTCGAGATGTTAAACCAGAAGAGCTGTTATTAACTCCGAAGGTAATTGAGCAAGAGAAATTCAATTCATTAATAGAACAATATTCACAGGTGCTGACACTATGACGACTCTGCATATTTTAAGTCAATCACCACAGCAATCGAATTGTTTCGAACGCTGTCTTTCAAGCATAAAAGAGAATGACACATTACTATTAATCGAAAATGCAGTTTATGCTGCGACAAAAATAAAACAAACTAAAGGTTTTGAAATTTATACAATAGAAGAGGATGTTAAAATTCGCGGTTTACAAAATAAAATACATCCAACTATTAAACTAATCAGTTATGCACAGTTTGTTGAGCTTAGTATTCAACATCCACTTTCAATACATTGGAAATAGAATAGATGCTAGAGGTTAATGGCAAACAAATTGCAACTAATACCGAGGGTTATTTAGAACAACAGAGTGACTGGGATGAAAGTGTTGCCGCCGCTATTGCACAAACTGAAGGTATCGAACTACAAGCAGAACACTGGGAGGTTATTCATTTTTTGCAAACTTTTTATCAAGATTACAATCACACACCAGCCATGCGCGCACTCGTGAAAGCATTAAAAATGAAATTTGGACCCAACAAAGGCAATAGCATATACTTACACACATTATTCCCTGGTGGACCAGCTAAACAAGCGAGCCGTATAGCCGGGTTACCAAAACCTTCTCGATGTATTTAAAAAACTATTATTAACTTTTAAATAAGGAAATTTAACAATGAAACCAGCACGAGGCTACGCCGCTCACGATAAAAATTCCGAACTACAACCTTATGACTTTGAACGCCGCGAACTTGGTGAGCACGATGTATTAGTTGATATTCTTTACTGTGGTGTTTGTCATTCTGACGTACATCAAATTAGAGATGATTGGAGTGGATCAATGTACCCCATGGTTCCTGGTCACGAAATAATGGGTAAAGTTACGGAGGTTGGCAGCGGAGTTACAAAACATAAGCAAGGTGATACGGTTGGTATTGGTTGTTTAATCGATTCTTGTCATGAATGTCCAAGCTGTCATGAAGACTTAGAACAATTTTGTAGTGCTGGTCCCTTCTTTACATACAATAGTTTCGAGCGTGATGGCAAAACCGTAACACAAGGTGGTTATTCTAATATAATTGTTACTAACGAAAATTTTGTTTTAAAAGTATCACCAAAATTAAAACTCTCTGCTGCGGCCCCCTTACTTTGTGCAGGCATTACAACCTACTCACCGCTAAAACGACATGGTATTGGTAAAGGCCATCATGTCGGTATTATTGGTCTCGGAGGCTTAGGCCATATGGCAGTTAAACTTGCCGTATCATTTGGAGCAGAGGTAACGGTCTTTACGAGGTCTAAGTCAAAAGTACAAGATGCGCACGACTTAGGCGCACACAATGTCGTTATTTCAAAATCAGAAGAGGCTATGGCCGCAATAATAGGTAAACTCGATTTTATTTTAGATACTGTTTCTGCACAACACGATATTAATCTTTACTTACCACTGTTACAGCGTGACGGTAAATTCGTCTTTGTCGGCATGCCAAACCAACCACTTGAATTAAATATAGCTAATATTATATTACCAAGACGAGAAATTGCGGGCTCTTTAATTGGAGGCATTGCCGAAACGCAAGAGATGCTAGATTACTGCGCTGAGCATAACATTTTGCCTGATGTTGAAATGATTAAGATTCAAGATATTAACACGGCTTATGAGCGCATGTTGCGTAGTGATGTTAAATATCGTTTTGTCATCGATATGCAGTCGTTATAATAATTTACACCACTTTTTAATAAAGTTAGAAATTCCTATCACCAGAACTATTAAATACCATGATATCCCACCACTGATTGATACAAAAAGAGGTTGGGTAATATATGACTTTATGAATAAAAAGTTGTTTTTTATACGTCTGATCGCCTGGAAAGCTACACTTGTTTATTGAGAAAACAATTGCTCAGCTTTCCAAACGTTATTGGAATTACTAATAATCTAAAGTTTCTTTGTGATTGTTATCGAGGTCGTCTTGATGTTCATGCTCATTTTCAGCTTCTGAATCCAGCTCATCCACAAAGCCATTGTCATGAGACTCATCATTTTGATCGGCTGCTATTGCTGAGTCATGCTCAGTAGATTCTTGCTCTGCATCAACATCAATATTCTCAACATCTAGCATTTTCATATCAGCGTCGTCGTCTTCTGATGGCTCTTTCTCTATTGAGAGTTGTTCTTCATTATACATTGAATTAAGCACATCTAAGTCTTCACTAAATATTTCATCTGAGCTATCCCTGTCATGGTCTACAGCACTCATATCTTCAACTGCAGCAGCAGCATGCCTCTCTGTTTCAGCTTCTGACTCTGCAGTAGTTTCATCTTCATCAGAGTCAGCTATTTCACGCTGTTCTTCCTCTGCTTCAGCAACATCTTGCTCCTCCGTACTCGCCTCTTCACCGAGCTCTTCTTGTAGTTTCAGTTCTAACTGTTCCATATCTTGAATTTCTGGCAAGCTAGGTAATGCCGCTAATGTTTCTAAATTAAAACTATCCAAGAAAAATTTAGTCGTTGCATATAAACTTGGTTTTCCTGGCGTATCGCGATGACCAACTACTTTAGCCCATTCATGATCCAGTAATACACGTACAATATGTGTACTCACGGCAACACCACGAATATCTTCAATTTCAGCACGGGTAATCGGTTGTCGATAAGCAATAATAGCTAAGGTTTCTAAGGTTGCTCGCGAATAGCGTGGCGGTTTCTCAGCCCATAAACGTTTTACCCAAGGCGCTAACGAAGAAATAACTTGATAACGATAACCACTAGCAACTTTTTGTAATTCCAAGCCAGTACCTTCACAGCCATCAACAAGTTCATCTAAAATCGTTTGTAAATCTTCTTTACTAGGCTGCTCATGTGCTTCAAACAATAACGACATACGCTCTAATTTTAATGGTTCTTCTGACGCAAAAATCGCGGCTTGAATAATATTTTTTAACTGTTGATGTTCCATTGCTTACATTCCTACCTGTTCATATTCTTCATCGGGTGGTGCGAGTTCTTCAGTCTCAGCATTAGCGACCATTTTCAAATGAATGGGAGCAAATGGTTCAGACTGAACAAGTTCCACCATAGATTGTTTCAGTAACTCTAAAATTGCGATAAACGATACGACAACGCCTAACTTACCTTCTTTCACAGCAAAGCAATCAGTAAAGCGCATAAACTCTTTTTGTTGCAGACGATCAAGAATGCCTGTCATGCGCTCTCGTATCGATAAAGGTTCACGTTGAATATGGTGATGTGCTTCAAATTTGGCACGTGCCATCACCTCTTTAAATGCCATAATCAATTCTTTAAAATCAACGGTCGGTCGTGGTCGTTCTTCATTCCACTCTGGTGCTTGCGCATCAGCAATAAAGATATCACGATCAACTCGCGGCAGTTGATCAAGATCTTCCGCAGCTTTCTTAAACTGTTCATATTCTTGTAAGCGGCGAATCAATTCAGCACGCGGATCGTCAACTTCTTCGTCATCATCTTCTGTATGACGCGGTAATAGCATACGCGATTTAATTTCAGCTAGCATAGCGGCCATAACCAAATATTCTGCCGCTAATTCCAAACGCATATCTTGCATTAAATCAATGTATTCCATGTATTGCAGAGTAATTTTGGTAATAGGAATATCAAGAATATCGAGATTTTGACGACGGATTAAATACAATAATAAATCCAGCGGTCCTTCAAAAGTATCGAGGAAGACTTCTAGGGCATCAGGCGGGATATATAAATCTTCAGGTAACTTCTTCAGTGTTTCACCATAAATCTTGGCAAATGCATCTGCCACCTCATCGGTCGCTACAGACGCTTGCTCTGCGGGCTCTACAGCTTGCTCAGTAGCAACAACAGGTTCCACAGTGACATCCTCAACAGCAATAGTTTCGTCAGCTACATCGACTAAATTCTCTGTGCTCATAGCAGGCTCAGCAACTGTCTTAATCTCATTTTCTTCAACTATTTCAGTATCTTGCTGTTCATCGCTCTGCTCAGACTGCGACTGCTCCAACATTTCTGCAGCATCTTGCCATTCTTGCTCGACATTATCATTCATATACTTTAATAACCTTTCTTACCAATACTCAATACCCGCAACAACCCGAACCTCTTCCAGTGTTTCTTTAGCTTCTTCACGGGCCTTATCACAACCTTCGGCAATAATACCACGAACCATGCCCATTTCCTTACCAAATTCTGCCATTTTTTCTCTCAAAGGCTGCAATTCGGCTTCTATGGCCTTAATAACAGGTTGTTTACAATCTAAACAGCCAATACCAGCCCCGCGACAGCCTTGTTGCACCCAGTTTTTGGTCGTCGGATCAGAATAAATCTGATGTAAATCCCAGACAGGACACTTTTCTGGCGTACCAGGATCGGTGCGCCGCACTCGCGCAGGATCGGTTGGCATTGTACGAATTTTCTCTTCTACCTCAGAAGTGTTATCAGTCAAATAAATATTCGTTAAAAACGTTGCGGTTGGTGATATAGCATTGTCCGCAGCATTGCTGTTATCAACAATATCATTCATCAACAGCACATCAGGCTCCGACAAAATTAATTTGCCGCCCCCTTCTAAATATCCCAACAATCGTTCTTTATCACCATGCGAAATATTCTGCTGATCTTCAATCAATGCTTGTGCTTTTTCTAATGCTTCATGATCACCTTGTTCTTGAAATCTCTTTTGTAAATCAAGATAAAGACGCGCTTGTTTTTTACCGAGTTGTTCAATAGCCATTTTCGCTTTTTCAATAAAACCACTATCACGTCCGTAGATATGATTAAAGCGTCGGGCGACTTCACGAGCTAATTCAATATGCGGAATATCTTCTTCGGCAACTAAAACATAGTCCGCTTTAAATGCTAAAATAGCCGCCGCTTGTAATAAAGGCATCCCCAGGAAACCATAGGTTAATTGATCTTGCTCTTTCAAATCTTCTTGTTGTTCTTTAAAGCTTGGTTGTCGCTCCAACCATGTTAATGGCGTTAGCATCGATAAAATAGTATGAAATTCCGCTTGCTCAGGAATACGCGATTGTAAAAATAAATGCGCTGAGCCTGGATTAATTCCTGCTGCCAACCAACCAATTAACATATCCCACATGTCATTACGTAAATGTTCTAACTGTGGTTCTGTAATATCAAGTGCCGTTAATGCTTCCCAATCAGCAATATAAAAAAAACATTCATGCTCATGCTGCAATTTACTCCAAGGTTTGAGTACCGATAAATAATGAGCGAGATTGAGTTTTTCATGCGGACTCATGGTAGCAATAATACGACGATTTGGTGCTATGCGTGTTGTCACGTCTTACCTCTCCTTTGAGTTAGGGTTTATCCTAAGCTCTATCCATTAAAAACTCATAAAAGGCTGTGGAGCACCACGCCCTTCACGAATAATTTTGGGTTCTTCATTAGTAAAGTCAACAACGGTTGTCGGTTCAAAACCGCAAGCACCACCATCAACAATACAATCAACTGACTTGCCAAGTAAGTTATAGACTTCATCAATATCCGCCATCGGTAAACTCTCATCTTTAAAGATTAAAGTGCTACTCATCAATGGCTCATTTAATCCAGTTAATAAAGCCTGGGCAACAACATTATCCGGTATGCGTAAACCAATTGTCTTACGTTTTGGATGCTGCAAACGCCTTGGTACTTCTCGCGTTGCCGGCAAGATAAAAGTATATGCGCCCGGCGTATTGGCTTTCAATAAACGAAAGATGCGATTATTATCGACGCGCGCATAAGTGGCAACTTCAGACAAATCTCGACACATCAAAGTAAAGTGATGATTCTTATCAAGTTTTCTTATCTGTCGGATACGTTCTAGCGCGGTTTTATCACCAATATGGCAACCAAGTGCATAAGCAGAATCTGTTGGATAAATAATTACCCCACCTTGCTGGATAATCTCTACCGCGTGTTTAATCAAGCGCGGTTGCGGATTTTCAGGATGAATGTGAAATAGCTGGCTCATAAACTGATAGTAACTTCAAAGCATACTTAGGGCTATGGTTTATCGTCAGCCCTAATACTGTTATAATATAGCCCGCGATTTTACCACATTAAACTTAGAGAATGTTATGAAATTTTTAGTCGATTTTTTGCCAATTATTGTTTTTTTCGTCGTTTATAAGTTTTATGGCATTTATGCCGCGACGGCCAGTGCTATTGCTATCTCATTTCTGCAAGTTGGTTACACATGGCTCCGAACACGAAAGTTCGAGAAAATGCAGGTTGCAACGCTTTTGATTATCACTGTCTTAGGCGGTGCCACATTATTATTACACAATGAAATGTTCATCAAATGGAAACCCACTGCGATAAATTGGGTATTTGCCCTCGTGTTTTTAATCAGTCATTTCGTTGGTCGTAAAAATCTAACTCAAGCCGTACTCGATAAAAATGTAAAATTACCACAATCTGTTTGGGCGCGCTTAAACTTAAGTTGGGTAGCTTTCTTTGTAATCGTCGGTGCTGTGAATATTTATGTCGTTTATCATTACAGCACCAACACTTGGGTTAACTTTAAATTATTTGGCGTACTCGGCTTAACCGTTATTTTTGTTATCATACAAGCAATCTATCTTGCCAAGCATATTGATACGTCAGACGATAGCAAAGAAACTTCCGAGATTTCCAAAAACAAGGAACATTAATTATGGATAATCAACAGCGCATTGCCGCCATGACGGATTGTATTACAGCAAGCTTGCAACCCAGTTCATTGGAAATTATCGATGACAGTGCAAGTCATGCCGGTCATGCTGGTGCTAAAACGGGTAAAGGTCATTTCATTTTAAAAATTAAAAGTGACGCTTTTGAAGATAAATCAATATTAGAACAACATCGCATGATCTATGCTGCCTTAGGCGATTTGATGACAACTGATATTCATGCGCTAACAATTCAAGTTTTATAAAGAAGGAAAATATTTCATGGAATGGACTAAAATTGGTGCCGCGTTATTACTTTTTATTTTTGTTATCTGGATATACGTCGGCGCTCGCAAGAATCCACAAATCTTTGCGAAAGGCAATGTCACTAAGAGTCTTGGTACCATGGGCATTGTTGCTTTGTTACTAATTTTGTTTGTGGCATTGCTGGTATTTTTATCTCGCTAGCTAAATACAAATATTCATTGAATATTCTTGAGGCATTACCAAATTGAAATGCTTACATTACTATTTTGAGCTTCTCACAGAAAAAGCAGCAGCAGTCAACTCACTCTTTGAGCACAGTTTCTTTTTACTTACCCATGTTGCCTATCTACAAGTATTCTTAGAGGCCAATAAACGCATCTCACGCCTCAATGCAAACTCACCCCTGTGAAAAATCCATAGTTTAATGTGCATCGTTAATATAAATATCAGTTTAGAAAAGTTTAATGCTTGGTTGGCCACTAAAGAGAATCCTGATAGTTAATACGAATATTCAATATTCACCGAGCTTGCACTAGTTTGACAAGGAAAGATTGGTAATGATAACTAATGTCCCTTTACCAACCTGGCTATTTATAGTGACCTCAGCATTATGTAATTTAACAATGTTATAAACGATAGCCAAGCCTAAGCCGTTGCCTTTTTGATTCATACAGCGCGCAATGTCTGTTCGATAAAAGTTACTGAATATATGCTTTATATCATCTTCTGCAATACCAATACCTTGATCTTGAATGGTGATTTCAGCAGTATTTGAATTTTTTTTAATAGTAATATTAATACTTGTATTAGCATGCGAATATGCAATCGCATTAGATAATACATTATTAATTAAGCGTCCAAATAAATTTTTATCCATCATAACATTAGCATCACCACGTAATTCAACTGAAATATTTTTTTCACTCATAGCTGCTGAGAATAAATCAGTAATCATGGTAATTTCTTGGTTTGCAGAGAAGATTTCTCGTTTTAATTCCATTTTCTGGGCATCTGACTGAGCTAGAAATAAAATATCATTAACTATCTGATCAACTCGACGTAGCTCTTCTAAATTTGAAGCAATAGTTTCTTGATATTCGTCAACTGAACGTTGTTGTAACAATGTAACAGAGTTCTCACTGACCAAGTTTGAAATTGGAGACTTTAACTCATGTGCCATTTCCATAACACTACGTTTAAATTTGTAAAAACCATGACTTAAATTATCTATCATTTGATTAAATGCGCTAATAACAGGTTTGAGTTCATTAGGCCATGAATCAACATCAGTGATTTTATTTAATGTGTTTAACTCTATTTCCGTTGCTGTATTAGAAACTTTATCCAATGCTTGTAATGAATGTTTAATAACAAAAATACTTAGCAATGACATTACGATAATACAAATAATAGAGAAAATAAGCAGTAACCAACGAAATCTTACTAATAAATTATATTGAAATGTTTTATCTAATGCGATGTATATATTTGCATCATGATGATGCTTAAAACTTAGTGGTGCTGAGATTAATAAATAGTGTTTATTCTTATATAGCCAACTACGCAGATTATCTTGCCAATGTTTTTGCAAAACTGGAAATGGAGCATGATCTAATAACGCATTTACCCCTCTTGTTTCAGTAATGATCTCATGATGATTAGTTAATATTTTAACGAAGTAATGATAAGAGGCCTTTTTTAATGCTATCGGTACTGCCTGAACTTCATCATGTATTGCCCAAAGATTACCAGGATAAGTATTTAGTAATTTTTGAATGATGACGACCTCATCATTCAAATATTGTTTTTCAGCACTATAAAGTGCAGTCCTTGCAAAATAGTGAATACAACAGGCGACAATTAGCATTGTGATGGAAATTAGCAAAATAAAAAACACTGAAAGTTGTCGTTGTATAGAGCTAGACAAGGCATGATTTAATTTATTAAATAATGGAAACATTATTATGCAACCTCATCTCGTATCACATAGCCCAACCCGCGAATACTATGAATTAATTTCACATCAAAGTCATCATCAATTTTTTTACGTAGTCTTCTGATGGTAACATCAACGATATTAGTCTCTGACTCAAAATTAATGCCCCATACTTTGTCGAGAATGGTATTACGATTTAGCACCTCGTTGATGTTCTGAATGAGCAAAAGCAGTAATAAATATTCCTTTATAGTTAATTCTATAGTTTTATTCTGGCGAGAAACTTTGAAAGCAACACAATCAATACTTAAGTCCACGACTTGCAGCATCTGCATAATAGCTTCAGGTTTCGTACGTTTTTGAATAGCTTTAATACGTGCATGTAACTCAGAAAACGAAAATGGCTTAACAAGATAATCATCAGCACCATAGTCAAACAGCTTCACTTTTTCATCCGTGTCACTAATTGCTGATAAAATTATAACGTTGGTATTATTATCTGTGGCACGTAATGCTTTTAATACTTTCCAACCATCCATTTTCGGCAGCATCAAGTCTAAGATAATTACATCATATTGTCGACTAGCGGCATAATAGAGCCCATCCATACCATTCGAAACAACATCGACAAAATAACCAGACTCAAACAAGCCTTTTTGAACAAATTTCGCTGTTTTGGTTTCATCTTCAATAATTAAAATATTCATTAAATTTCTTTTCAAAAAAGGTTACAAAAAGATGATGAGCTTGGAGCCACATCTAACTGTAATGGTTTTATTTCATGTTCTTTTGCTGAAGCAGAAAGGTGTAAGATTAACGTTGTTGATACAATCCAATCACGCCAGAAAAAATTATCAAAGAAACCACTGGCAATTTGTCCTTCATCACATTTATATTGCTGACGCAATTCTGGATCATCAGGACCATAGCGTTGCGGTTGTAACTTTCTAATTCCTCCGGCTGTTAGTAGATTCCATGTTGTCGTACAGCAGTTTTGATCAAAACTATTTGCTGGCGTTCCCAAATGCAAACGAGCTGTCCACATTCCAAAAGCTCTACTACCCGGAGGATTGCTAGATGCATTTTGGTAAGCTTTAAATAGCGTACTCGCGCGTATAGCGTCAATATCTAAAGACTCTAACTCAATAGCAACATAATTTGAGCCCTTGCCTTCAACAGCAAAATCAACTTTCTTAATTTGAAAGTGACCTGGGTCCTGTGCATTTAAAAGAGAGGTTCTAGAATTAAGATTGGGATTCCGTGGCCAGTAACTGATGTAATCACTTTTTCCATCATCATAAATAATTTCCGTAGCAGCATGACCAACACTTTGAACTAATGTATGTTGCGCTTCTGAACCAATGCCATGATCCTCCAATACTTCCTTGGCAGCCGTAGCCCAGACACTTCTAATTTGTGCTTTCCCTTCCTCATCAAGCGCAAAGGGACGCCATATATGAACAATAACTTTAGCCATGCTTAATTCTTCCTATCCATCACATAAATGACAAAATTGTAATTTTGCTGTCATGTATTGTCAATTCATATTCCATAAAATTGCTGTCGTTATTTATCAATAAATGAAAGTAAGGAGTCATTATATGCAAAGTGGCAATAAACCGTCAGGTTCAAAACATAGCTTATGGAAAGAAGCAGCTATTGAAGGAGCCATTCACACTGCTGCTGAATGGCTCGGTGGTGCGCCACTGAGTATGGCAACCGCATTAACCCGATTTGGTACTTTAAACGAGGGTGAAGATGACATTCTACTCCGTGAGCCGCGAGAAGCCATGAGGCGCTATCAAGAGGAAGAAAGTAGAGTTGGAAAATCACCAAGTCATAAATAATTAATTTAGGAGAAATATCATGGGTTCAAGTAATTCCAAAACAAGTGCTCACGTACATAGTAATCCCTCTGGAAAGCCCTATGCCTTAACAGGAACGGTGCAATGGCCATCAACATCGGTACAAGGCAGCTATTCTCAATATAGTTCTTCCATGTTTGCTCAACATACTAAACAACTGCCTAGAGATCAATCCGTAACATTTGGAGCCGGTGCTTCAACCAATGGTCGTGTTAGGGCATCAGTTGGTTATTCAATAAAAAGGTAAACAATAAATAATTTTGGGAGGAATCTTTATGCGACTATTTTCAAGCTCAACGGTTAGGCAGCTATCAAGAGCGAACACTGCATCGCGACAACCGCAAGTTTTTTCGATGCGGCATGAAGCCACACCGCTACGAGTATCTGCACCTCGATATAATGCTAGAATGCCTAGCTATAGAAATTATCGTAATTACTCTCAACATAGTCATGCAACGCAATCTTCTTTTAGTTTTGCAATGCTGGTTCCTAGTCTGATTTCAGTCGGAATACTCACTGCTGCAACAGCCTTTGCAGAAGAACCTCAATTCCCGTCAGCAGAAGAGTTTTTAGCGTTGTTTCCAAAAGAAAATAGCACGTGGGAACAAGAAGATTATGAACAGATAATTTCTTTATTATCACTAATGGAAAAGTGTACTAATAGCGCTGAACTAAGTTTTTTAGCGGCTAATATCATAAACTCCATGCCAAATGAAACTGCAATACTAGAACAGTCTCCACAACAACTAAAATTCTTAAATCAATTCATTACTCAAGTAAAAAGTGTCATAGCAATCAATCAAGGTAAAATTGGCTTGGAAAATACTACATCCTCTGAATTAATAAATATGTTAGCTTATTTAGATGATTTACATAACATAACGTTACAGGGCATCGCAATTCAAGAAGAAATCCAACAAAACCCTGATTTATTGAGAGAGTTCGCAAATGATTGCGATCCCACTCTTCGTGAAAATTTTTATCGTGCCTTAGGATTCCTCACCGCAACGCCTTTTCATACTGGAGTAACATCAGCAGTAATTGCAGCAGCGCCAGGAGTGTTCATCGCACCAGGCTTGATACCGATTTTAGCCTCATGGGGTTTTATTGGTGGCTACGGAGGTCATGCAGCTTACCTGTATTTTAACGACGCTGATAAATGGCAAGAGTTTACTAATTCACGCTTATACATGGCTAGTAATATTCTCACTTTATTTGCCGTTAGTTTTCTAGCAGATAATATCGCTGATGATATCATCATAGAAAAATTAAAACCGCTTTGTGAAAAATTAGCAACACAACTGGGGCAAGATACAAAAGAAGTGATGAGACATACTAAAGACCTTATCGTTGCATTGAAAAACCTACCTCAAAAACAACTAAAAGGAATGGCACTTAGTCACATACTGGGGGATAGTACAAATAATCCTGGTTTAGTTGCGTCATTTATTGATGAAGTTCAAACTGTTAAAGCTAAGCGTGCAGAAATAGAAGAGTGGCTTCAGCTATTACAAGCAAACTTTCAAGACAATATGCCTTTTGATGTAACAAAGTATCCTGATGATTGCTTGAGAAAATCTAGAGGCGCGTTATTAGCAGCAGTTGCTTAAATATTGGAAAGTTCAGAGGAGATAACGCAAGATCTTTTTTATATGAAAAAAAGATCTTGCGTTTGAATTAATGGTTACCAACCAGTAACTTCAGCAATCTTGTTACCCATTTCAGCAGGCGATTGTACTGTGTGTACACCCGCAGCTTCTAGTGCTGCAAACTTCTCAGCTGCAGTACCTTTACCACCAGCAATAATCGCACCAGCATGGCCCATGCGCTTACCAGCAGGAGCGGTAACACCAGCAATGTAAGAAACCACAGGTTTGGTCACATTTGCTTTGATGAATTCAGCCGCTTCTTCTTCAGCCGTACCACCAATTTCACCAACCATAATAATGGCTTCAGTTTGTGGATCGTTTTGGAACATACCTAATACATCAATAAAGTTGCTACCAGGAATAGGGTCACCACCAATACCAACACATGTACTTTGGCCAAATCCCTTATCAGTTGTTTGTTTAACAGCTTCATAGGTTAAGGTTCCAGAACGTGAAACAATGCCGACTTTACCAGGTAAGTGAATGTGCCCTGGCATAATACCAATTTTACATTCACCCGGAGTAATGACACCTGGGCAATTAGGTCCAATCATACGAATATCAGGACGCTGATCTAAATAGTATTTCACTGCGAGCATATCCAATACTGGAATGCCTTCAGTAATACAAATAATTAATTTAATACCTGCATCAGCTGCTTCAATAATTGAATCTTTACAAAATGCAGCTGGTACATAAATCACACTGGCATCAGCGCCTGTTTCTTTAACTGCATCATGTACAGTATTAAAAACGGGTAAGTCTAAATGTTTTTGGCCACCTTTACCTGGTGTTACACCACCAACCATACGTGTACCGTATTCCATTGCTTGCTGTGAATGTAGGGTACCTTGTTTACCGGTAAACCCTTGGCAAATTACTTTTGTGTCTTTATTAATTAAAATACTCATTATTAACCCCTCACCGCTGCAACAATTTTCTCAGCCGCATCTGTTAGTCCCGTTGCCGGAATAATATTTAATCCGCTACCACCTAATTTTTCTGCACCTAACTCAGCATTATTACCTTCTAGACGCACAACAACAGGTAAGTCCGTACCCACTTCTTCAACAGCACTAATAATACCATCAGCAATTAAGTCACAACGCACGATACCACCAAAGATATTTACCAAAATACCCTTCACATTTTTATCAGATAAAATAATTTTAAATGCTTCGGTAACACGTTCTTTGGTTGCGCCACCACCAACATCTAAAAAGTTTGCAGGATTGCCACCATGTAGTTTAATTAAATCCATAGTCGCCATTGCTAAACCAGCACCATTAACCATACAGCCAATATCACCATCTAAAGCAATGTAGTTTAATTCCCAATCACGCGCACGATTTTCACGTTCATCTTCTTGAGTAGTATCACGCATTTCACGAACTTTAGGCAATCGATACATTGCATTATCATCAATGTTGATTTTGCCATCGAGGCAAATCAAATCACCTTCTTTAGTTACAACAAGCGGGTTAACTTCTAATAAGCTTAAATCACGTTCAACAAAAAGTTTACCTAAGCCCGTCATAATTTGCGTGAATTGCTTAATTTGAGCACCGGTTAAACCTAGCGAAAAAGCAACATCACGGCATTGATATGGAAGAACACCAACAACTGGGTCAATCACAACCTGCATAATTTTTTCAGGCATTTCTTCTGCGATTTTTTCGATATCCACACCACCTTCGGTTGATGCCATGAAAACAACTCGCTGCTGAGCACGATCAACAACCGCACCTAAATATAACTCACGATCGATATTCGACGTTTCTTCAATTAATAATTGATTAACTGGCTGACCATTTTCATCAGTTTGGAAGGTTACTAAACGGGTACCTAATAATGCTTTAGCGGCGGCCGCTAAGTCTTCTTTATTATCAACTAGCTTAACACCACCCGCTTTACCACGCCCGCCGGCATGCACTTGTGCTTTTACCACATAGCGTTCCGTCTTTAACGAATCAGGAATTTGTAAAGCTTCTTCGACATTCCAGGCGACTTGCCCCGCAGGCACTGGAATCCCGTATTCTGAAAACAATTGTTTTGCTTGGAATTCATGTATGTTCATTTGTTACCTATCCATTACTATATTAATAATTATTTAGAATTAACGCTAGCTTAATTCATGAGAATTGTTGCTATTACGCAATACACAGACTTAATGAGAGGATGAAAAAGAATTCATCAGGATTTACACTCAAATGCGGCGCTAGTTTACGGTCCTTAGTGACGAAAATCAACCAGATGCGGTAAAAAACTCAGCAGCCCAAAGACGTTGTAAAAAGTCTTGCCAATATAGAATTTCAATATTGTCATTTTCACCCAGAAATATGACAACTCTATTGCTGATATTCCGGATTATTGACAATATAGTTGTCATATTTCCGCATTCGGCCATGAACAGAAAAATACTGCTTAGCCTTTAAAATCAACAGGCCTAGGGGGTTATGTGTATTTTTTGATCGCACAGGCCTTATGATAAACCCTTTTAACGAAGTATACCTATACTCAAAGGGCTCAGGTAAAAAGTTTTGCGTAAGGCCTATTAGACTAAACGATTAGCAATAAACATCGCATCGCCATAACTATAAAAACGATAGCGCTCAGCAATCGCTTCTTGATATGCATGTAGAATATTCTCACGTCCTGCTAAGGCACTAATCAGCATCAACAAAGTGGATTGAGGTAAATGGAAATTCGTTAATAAAGCATCAACAACTTGGAATTCAAATCCAGGATAAATGAAAATATCAGTATCGCCAGCGAAAGCTTGCAACTCACCACCTAATGCCGCTGTTTCTAAACTGCGTACGGTTGTAGTGCCAACCGCAACCACTTTATTACCGCGCGCTTTGGTCGCTTTAATCTGATCACAAACTGTTGCGGGCACTTCAATGTATTCTTTATGCATTTTATGATCGAGAATATTATCTACGCGTACCGGTTGAAACGTTCCAGCACCAACATGCAACGTAATATACGCAGTATTAATCCCACGCGTAGCGAGTTCAGAAAAAACGCTGTCTTCAAAATGTAAACCCGCCGTTGGTGCTGCAACAGCACCCTGATGTTTGGCATACACGGTTTGATAACGCGAACTATCTTCAGCAACTACTTCACGATCAATATAAGGAGGTAAAGGCATTTCACCTATTGCATCAAGAATAGTAAACACATTCCGATCATCAAGAAAACGTAAGTGAAATAAATCATCACTACGTGCGGTTACTATAGCGCGAATACCATCATGTAAAATTAGCTCACTACCAATCTTTGGAGATTTGCTCGCTTTAATATGTGCTAAAGCGTCATGCTCAGATATAACCCGCTCAATTAATAATTCAATTTTTCCACCTGTGATTTTGCTTCCATATAAACGTGCAGGAATCACTTTGGTATTATTTAAAACCAGTAGATCACCCGGCTGCAATAATTCAGGAAAATGTAAAAATTGTTGGTGCTTAATGGCTTGTGCTTGTGGGTCAAAACACAATAAACGACTTTGGCTGCGTTTCGCAGCCGGTACTTTAGCAATAAGTTCTTGCGGTAAGTCAAAGGTGTAGTCGTTGATATTCATTATTGTCTACGCGTCCTAGGATCCTGTATGGGTCTTGCACCAGGAACGTCTAGTCTGTCATCAACTAATTCTTCCACTTTCTTAAGCTCTAAACTATGTATTAACATCCCGCCTTCAGGAGTTTTATCCATCATTAAAGCAACATTTTGACCTGCATCTATATCTGGATTCACTCCATCATAATTAAAAGCTGGTCGTAACTGCTCAGGCATATCTGGACCTGCCTCTCCAGCTTGTCGAGCATAGAATGCTACTCGCCAATTATGTACTTTTGCGAGTAACTCAATACTCTCTCGCCCAATCATGTATCCTGACATTTCTACATGTTGAATATAAGTTGAGAGTAGTGCAGGAGAGCTTAACACCATATTATGTCTACTGAAGCCCTCAAGCACCTTTTGATATTGCGAAAATGATTGATGTAAAGTTCTTAAATTCGTAGCATGCATTACTTCCATATCACCTATTGAATTTAAAGGATGAAAGCTAAGATAGCTATCCATCATCTCAAGCACATTATCTACACCCTCAAAATTGTACCCTGTTAGCGCAGTATAATTTTCTTCTAATGAACAATATAATTCGCGAGAACGTTGCTGTAAATGTTGATAATTCTGAATAGTCAAGCCACGCCCTTGCAAAGCTTCTCGTAGTGCTAGGCAAAGCTGTTGATTCGCTTCAGGCACTCTAACATAGGTGGTGTCATCCATAGTATAAACTGATATTAGCTCTGGCAATAAGAGAGTGATAACGTCGTCAGTTTGAAGTTGAGACATATGGTTTGACCTCATTGAACTGGAACTTGAACTGGAAGGGTCCAAATAAGTCTTGAGCAATTTAACATAGCTTATACGGGAAACCCCATATTGTTGTAAAGCATAAAAACAATGATCTTCTGTAGCAGGTGTTGCTTGATAATCAAATGTTATTTTACAATCAACGCCAGCCGGATTCTGCATAAAAGCAACAGCCGTGCGCCCAGCAGATAAACCCGCATGAAAACCTAAACCACTGCTTGCTGCAGCACCAGCTTGATGGCTATCACCGGCAGCCCCTCTCATTAATGCTTGAGTAAGCAAAGAGCTACCTGCTGGCACAGGAGGACTCTCTGCAGGAGGGCTTGCTGCTGCACCATCTTCTTCTCCTAAATTTTCAGCAAGAGCTCCCAATACATCTCTATGAGAGTCTACCTCTGAAGAACTTATCTCTGGAGGTTTTACTTCTGGCAAAGCTCCTGACATTAATCCAAACATATCAGCCATGCTGTCAAATTCTGCTCCTGAACCTAAACCTGGACTCAAACTTGCTGTACCTCCAGGATAAGATTCACCACGCCCTGCAGGACGCGTAGATTTAGCTTTCTCAGGAGAAAAATCATTTCTCTTCCTCGCTGCAATAGCGTCAACCCAACCAGGAAAATACATTTGTCGACGTCTTGCTCCTCTACCAGCTTGATGTGGAGCATCTGAATCTTGTTGCAACGGATACGGAATCAGCTGTCTTGATTCAAATGTTCCTTCGTTTATCTGAGGATCGATAAATTGACGACAATGCTCAATAACATATTGTCTCCGTGCTTCTAAGTCATCTTTACTCTCAGCTGCAAACAAGAATTTTTCAATTGCTTGTAAAATTCTACGCTTAATGTTGCCATCACTTAAACGCTCTAATGCGTGTAAAAGGCTTGATGATTTCTCAGCGATGTTATTACCAGCTAAGCCATTAACTTCTAAACTTATTGCAGTCCAAAAATCTTGTCGCAGCTTTTCACCTGTTAACGCCCACCGTTCTAGATTTGTAAGCACCCCTGTAAATAGCATAAGAATTGGCAATTCAACTCTTCTCGCAGCCTCCGCCGCTGTAACAATATCAGCAAATGTTTTAGACCTTTGAGTAGAACCTAAATTTACGCTGCCAAAAATCGTAGTATAATTCTTATTAACAAACTTTTTTCTAGCGTTTAAATCAACACCGCTAGTTGCTGCCATTATAAATTGACGGACAGCTTCAGCAAGAGCTTTAGAGTAATCAACAGGTAACAGTTTAAATGCAACCTGATCCTCTGCACTAATCGCCTGAAAAGTTTTGATTCTATTCTTCTCCTTAACACTTAATGGCGTTTTTAGTGCATCCAATAATCTCTTCGATTTTTCAGCGTTGCCTTCTCGCACTGCTTGACTTGCTTTTGCATCCCGTTCTTTTGCTAACTTAATCAAAGCTGCCGTAGGGTCACCTGAAGCCAAACTGTTATCAGGACTATGCTCACCACCTGAACTTGGCGATGGTGTGTCGTGTCCACTACCATGGCCACTTGCCGATCCGCTAGTCACCTTACTATCATTAGCCGCTCTGCGTTGTGCTTCAGCCTGCTGAACAAGAGGTGATAACTCCTCATATAACTGACTTAACTCAATCCGTAAATAACGCTCCATTTCACTTTGAAAAGCCTCAGGAAAAGGCTTGGCAACGAAAGAAAATCTATAACTTTTTATGGTCTTCTTATTATCAACTCTTAATACACGCATAGCACAAAGTCGCTGTTGTTCTGTGGTTCCTATCTTCAAAAACAGTAAACATAGATAAGCATTACCCATGGCTTTATATATACCTTGCACAGCGGAACTACTTTTAGAAAATTTACTTTGATACGCGCTATAACAATGTCTTTCCATACCCCGTAACCGAGTTCGTTGCTGACCATCACCTAACTTCATTACCATGATGTGTAACTTAACTGGCAAAATCACATCGCTGGCTTCCATTTCTTCATGAAATGGAATGCTTTCAGAACTTAGCCAGACGGCCAATACCCTCAAAAGCGCATCGATAAGTGTGCTAACACTCTTTCTTAAATTTTGAACTTGATCTCTAGAGTCAATTTCTGCAAGCCCTAAAATGAAAGATAGAAATTCGCAGCTTTTAAATAACTCAGAGATTAATATCCGTTGTTCAACAAGCTTGTCTCGTGAACCGATTAAAGATTCCAACTTTTTCGTGCATATAGAACTTAATGTGCTGTCAAGGCTTACAAAAATTTCCCTCCACTCTTTACTTGCCTCATGATATCTTTGCTTATGGTCAGCAGCGACTATACCAGCAGCGGGTGGTCCTAATACGTTGAATACGTTGCGATATATTCTTAATAAACTATCCCTAGATTTTGGGTTAAGACTTGTTGAACGTTTTTGCAAGAGCGCTAATTGTGCCTTTAATAGTTGTAATAAATTTTTATGTACTTTTTTAACATCACAAATACCCCGCAGAGCCAAATATAATTCTCCCCAGAATTTGTCTGCTGATTGCCATGGATAAGGATTTAACCAATGTTGTGCTGGCTCATCCACCTTAGGGGGCCGTAGTAACTCATCCGCACTAGCAGCACCACCTCGCCATGCGTTGCGGACTGCTGCCGCACCCTCTTTTACGCGCTGAGCTCTTCGACCTATACCACCTAGACCAATGAGTAATCCGCTTTTAGCAGCTTGCTTTTCTTCTATTGCTTTACCTGTTAATTGCTGATATTCATGCTTTTGAACAGCCGCTCCACGCTGTAATATCGCTTCCCATGCTGATCTTGTGTCAACTGATGAAGCCGCTAGCTCTTTTTCTCGCCTTTTTTCTCTTGCACCATCGGTAGAGGCACTGCTAGTAGCCGCCGCAGGAGCTGCTAGTGTCCGCACTTCTACTAAAACCAATTCCGCATTTAATAAAGGATAATCATTAGCAAAGCTTGTACCTTTTTGAGGGTCTTGGTCTTTATATAATTCAGTTTTAATTGCCGTAATTAACAGAAAGTAATACGTTATTATACTTTTTCGATGTGATCGATTAAGTGTAGCGTTATCCTCTGGTTCTAGCATAGCAGCCTCAAGAAGCCGCAGTATGTTTATAAAATGTTGTCGTAGGCTTTGATAGTATTGACTGTCGCCGAGGCCTTTTGCTTTGGCAACATTTTGCATTAATGTTGATAAATCCTTATATACAATCCCACCAACCTCAACACTCTTTTTATACGGTAATTGTCCATGAGAGCGGCCACTCAGTATTTGAAATTCGCTAGGCTTATTGTAATAATAAGCTAAGACATTAGCCATATGCGCAAAGAGCCGTAAGCTTTCTCCACCGTGAAAAACCATGAAATTTATTCTAAATTTTCCATTGCCCTTTAGAATACTTTCTCGAAGATAGGCTTGTTGTCGCTCTGAACCATTGAGAAGTACTTCACTCGCGAACTCAATGCTTCGAGCCGTATCTTCTTCATATATTTGTACATCTCTATGTCTAGAAATATTCACCTCTAACTTGCGGCCAAAGTATCTGTCTAAATCAGCAAGACACCGTTGTGATTTGATAGCAGTAAAATCATCAGTATCCCACCAATATTCTCGAGTCAACGTGAGTATTGGCTCATAATACGCATAAATTTTTCGAGCAAACGTTAGTTCTACCGAATTATCCCCGTGAATTTTATTCTCAATAAATTGTAGCAATGATTTTATCTGTGGTGCGGATAAAGCTTTTATAATAGGGTCTAAGTCTACGTTATACTTCCCTGAATATACCGCATGAGAAAAAGGTGATATTCCGCTCTCAAGATTAAAGTCACCAATGCTGCTGATTAACGCCTCTCTCGCACTAACATCTTCCAATACCAGCAATAAAGCAGTTATTGCCACACTAACATTTCTACTCACTTTTTGTGTTAGCGCAGCAGTATTACGAAAGATCTTTTCCACCGTCTCATGACTAAATGTCTTCTTAGCCATTGTTGTTAGATTACTTACGACAGTGGTGTCATTAACAAATAAAGCTAAATTGCGAAGTACAACACCCTCAAATGCGGCTCTTAAGCTCCTATACTCCTCATCAGCAACATTGTGTACTCTTGATAACAACATCCCTGCCTGCCATCTTCCATATGAACGCTCTTGTCTTTTATACTCTGTTCGGGCAGGGGAAATTTTTTCTATAAATAAGACCGCTCTGCATCGTAGAGCAGTATTACTCCTGCTGCCCAATAAAGAATCCACATAACTAATAGCTCTATTTCGTGTATATCGTGCAAGCTGAGGATCAGCATATTGACATATCCAACCAGCGAGTGCCCCGAAATCATTGCTATAATCGAGATCTGCCATGTTCAAGTCCGCATCAAAATTTGTCATTTCATCAACAATATACTGGGTTGTTTCTTGAATTAAATGTAAGAATTCCGCAGGTACGCTCTCATAAATCGCTCGCAAAAATGACAGCAAGTTAACTAAATCTCCTTTATCCATAGTTGGGTTATGTTGATAACTTATATTAAACGCATCGAATTTTGTTCTCAGATACTCAATAATGACATTCGCCAAGCCTTGCCAGGCACCAGCTCTTACAATGTTTTGAAAAGCCGTTGAATGCGCTCTATTAGTAGAATCATAAGCTTGCGGCTTCTCACAAACAGCCTTAATCAGTCTAACCGTTTCATCTATTCGAGGCCGCTCATTAACATCATCAGCCTGCAGTAAATCTCTCTTGAGAAATAGGCTCAGTTGTCTACTTAATGTTTGAATTAGCCCTCGGGATGTAGGCATTCCAACATTAATATTTCCGCAATAAAGATAAAAATAGGACATTATCTCCTTTAGCAAAGAGTAAGTACCGGTTCTACCTTCCTTACCAATACAATGAGGCAATATAGTATCAGCTAAGTGACTGAAGATATGTGATAAAACAATAGTTAGTCTATCGTCACGCGAATATATGCTTTTGTTGCGGGCATCAGTTACTGTCGCCACTACAACTTGTCGTAATATATTGTAAATAGCTATAGCAGGTAAAATCATTAAATTATCTTTAGTTAAATATTTAACTAAAGAAAATAGAATAATCTCGCCGTTGAATCCAACATATGCTTGAACTCTTGCGACATCACAATCATAACGATGTTCTTCTATTGCTATCCTGCCCTGATAAGCAACCACGCCTTGCTTGAGTGCTTCTTGATTCCTGTTAAAATCTGCCACCATCAGAACTATAGAAGGTTGCCAACCTTGCATTATGCTAGCAATAACAGCTTCAATAAACGCACTAAAAGTAAGAGCTGAACTAGCGTCTACCTCTGTATACTTAGACGCTATCTGACAAAGATTAGCATTAGACATCAATCCATAATTAGTCATAAAGAATGTTACTCTTTGCGCCACGCTCTGATCGGCTGGATTGCTCTTCGCTGAATGTCTTAATTGCTCAAAAAACATATTTGCTATCATCATTTTCAACATAGTAATTATGATGCCAATATTTTCTTCTGCAATGATTAACTCAAATTTTTGTAGAATTGCCGCTCTGACTACTGATGCATCTAGCGTAAAATATTTTTCTACTGCAGTAAATAAGCCCTCCTTCTGGTGCGCAATAGCAGTCAAAAATCCCCCAGCCGGTTCAAGCTTGCCAAAGGTCTCTGCATAAAGTGAAGCAAATGCAGCAACATCATTTCCATCGGAAAAAACACTTTTTATAAGTGTCGACCAATAGTGATGCCGCACACTTTCTTTGTCTAAGCTCTCTCCTTGACGAATAAAAAAGTCCGTCAACAAATCAAGCTTGCCAAAATATTTTTGTTTTAATTCCTCTAAAATGACATGTAAGTCTTTGCTACTAAACATTTCAGCCACCAGATTATCTCGCATTACTTGCTCACCTTGTCGAAGTATATATTTGATACTTTCGATTTCTGGCTTTAACGCAGCGACGTCAGTTTGTAAAGATTCGGCTTGCAATTTCATGGCTGCAGCTTTTTCTCGCATATCAGCTTGTAGCATTGCGGGCTCTGCCGTAACAATAGTTGTAACGATGGCCCGAACCTTTTGAGCTAAGAACTCTGCGTCCTCGTCTTCTGGTCGTTGACTGAAACAGATAACTTGCTGTAGGTCCAGCTGAGTAATTAGCAGTTGAATATCTTCTTCTTTAGAGCCTTGTACATCTTGCCAACATCTGGTGATAAAATCTTTTATGATGCTCAGAGCTAGAGGAATATTTATATATAAGCATGCTTGCCTCATCTCTTCGCTAAGCTCTTCTAAAAGCATGTTAGCGTAAGCGACTAAAACAGTGTCAATAGATTGATTGAACACGGCTATGCTTGACTCTACACCCTCGCCGAGCTCTTCTCCCAAGATAGGCAGGAATTCAGCTTCATCTTTTGTCATTGTTGTTATCATGCGAGCAATTAGAGCATGCAACTCAGGGTGTGAATCTCTCAACTCGTAATCATCTGAAATATTCAACTCCTGCATAACAGAAGTAAAAAAAACACTAACTAGCGACGCTCTTTCCTGCGGCGACATTGTCAACACTGTCGGCCAAGAAGTTACATATTGAGTTGCTTCTTTACTTAGACTAGTACCCTTAATAGCCGCTACTTTTCTAACTAACTTTAGAAAAACTATCAAGCGCAAGTCATCAATACTGATTTGTCGTAGAGGTACATTGAAATCTTCATCAAGCCGGTTAGTTAACAGAGGTAATGCACGGGTATAGCCCGCAACCAATTCATAGCATTGTAAAAACTCTGCTCTGCTAAGCATTCCCTCTAACTCTTCTAATTTGCCGGCAGTCTGAGTTAAACGCACTTTATCGTGCTCTAGAGTGGCTTGTCTACGCTCGATACCTGCCAAGCCATGATCACGAATAGAGAGTATGTGCTTCTGGTAAAAACTAACTGCTGGCGATAAGAGATGTTCTTTTAAGTCTTGCATCCTAGTGAGATGCATACTTTTATGTGCTTCAACGTCGTCAGCAACAGCATGAGGCTGTTGCATACCTAGATGAGCAGCTCGAGCAAAAAACAATAACGCATTTTCTAGAAGTATTGGGGTAGCAAATCTAGGGTTAAGATTTAAGTCTTCTGCTTTTACAGAAAATAGTTGTGTGGCAATACCATTGATTTTTTCTGTGACGAAAAGTTCTTTAGCTTTTTTATCTTCAATCTTATTTGCTAAAACAGTAATTAGAGTGAAAATATGATCTTGACATAAGTCGCAAAACTTACTTACCTCGCTTAATCTAGAGTTGGCCTCAGCCCTCCTTGCCGCACTAATATCTCTATCTGCCAATTCAATCTCAAGTTTCGTTTTGCAACCACTTAACAGCAAATAGAATCTAACAAGTTCTTTGAGTAATGGCTCAATATCAACATCTGCAGATAATGTCATTCTCTGTAATAATGATATTTCGCTTACGGCAGCATCGGCGCCATCTGCTCCCTCATCACCGAGCGCCACGCTCGGCATCTCTTTAGAGTCCAGATTTCGAACAAAGGTCATAACCTCTTGAAGTTCTTCTTGTTGATCTGCAGCTTTAAAGTTTTTTCTAATTTCCAACAGAAACTGAGCATAACCAGGTTTTCCTACTGTAGTACTCAGCAAGCTTGTTGAAAGTTCTTTTAACTGCGCCCAAACAACCCCGTCGTCTATAGTCTTAGCGCCAAAATAACAAAGTCTTGCTAGCTTAAGAAAATCAAAATATTCTCTTCGATTTTCTTCTGTAAAATCTTTATTTAATTTCTTCTCGATGGCTCTTGCTGCTGCAATAACCATCGTCCCAATAGTCTGAATGGGATCTAGTCCTGAATCAGATAATGTTACTCTTATAGCTTGAAGGCGTATAACTTGATTTTCCTGAATAGGCTCTGGCAATCGCTTCTGGGTTAAAGCAAAAATAAGTACAAATGCTTGTCTATAGTGCTCACCACCTTGATGTAGAAACTTTCTGACATTCTCAATCGCAAGCTTAACTAGGGACTGCAATTGTTCCGTATATTGCGCACGCTCGTCTGCAGCAATTAGAATATTTGCCATTGCGTAAAATAGTAATGCACCTTCCCCAAAAACTGCACTCTCACTGTTTGTCTTTGCAGCTTTATATTTTAGGTTAAGCTCTTTTTGCTTTTCTTCAAATTCACTCCTTGCCCGCCTCTCTAAAGCATCGGCTGAAAGCCCATCCGTGGTTTCCCAAGTTTCACGATAAATATCATCGTAATCTAATGCAGCTAATTCTTGTTCTATGCTACGCAAATACTCAAAACTGAAGATTGCGGCTAAGCGTTCATGTATTAAGCTAAAGGCATCAAGAAAGTTTGAAGATGAAGTGTCGCCCGGAGACCTTAATGTTGTTTCATCAAGGCGAACTAACAAATATCTTGCTGTAGCACAGAATCTTTCAAAATTAAATCCTTGCGGAAGACCGTTGCGAAATATACGCAACATATCATCAAATGCAATACCTAATGTTTTACCCGCACTTGTCTCACCCGTTGTTGTTCTAATAAATGGTTCTCTAGCAGCAGCATCGGCTCTTTTGGCCTCCTCATACTCAGCAAATACTCTTTGTGCAGTTTCAAGTGTAACATCACTACCACTTGTTACAGCAGCATACTCAATGTCACTATGCCCAACGTTAACCGTTGCTAAATTCGTTGCAACCAATGTTAAGAAATCATCTATTAGTGCAGTATCCCCACTCATAACCATGAGCGTGTAAAGTTTAGTTAACTGGCTAGCAATAAACCTTGTGAGCTCGCGTAACCATTTATTCTCTCCAGGATGTGCTATAAAATACTGTCCTACCTGTTCTTTACGTCTTGAAACTGTTACGCCATCTACCATAACATTCTCGTGTTGCCATCTAATCTCGTACCTGGTTTGCATCTCATTATCTTCATCGAGAAGACGAGTAGCGAGAACAAAAGGATGATGTATTATTCGTAAATCATCATCAGAATAAGGTCGTGCTGCGCCAGCAGCTAGGTCTTCATAAAATTTCCGAATCCTAGGTGCAGTACGGATAAAGCCCCAAATATTTCTTGTCAGTTTGATAGCCAATCGAACATGCCGGGGATCATTCGATTGAAATAGATCCCGTATATTGGACTGCACTCTTTCAAGTACTATATCTCGAGTTCTTGAATCCTTTACTTCACTACGCGCAGGATCTTGTAGTTGCTCAGATAAAATATTAGGGAGAATCGGCTCATCAGACCTCTGAAGTTTATCCCATAGCTTATCAAAACGGTTTGAAGCTGTTACCGCTCTACCAGTATCAGTAGACGTGATCTCTTGTAATATTCCATGTCTAGTATCAGCCTTTTGAAGAGCAAGAATTAACTCCAGCACCCTTTGCACAGACGTTAAACCACCAGTATAGATCTGCTCTAACTGTTCAATAATAGTCTTGCGCATAAGAGGTGTATTGTCTGTTTCAGTGATACGCGCTACTACTTTCTGCTCCAGCTCAAGATCAGGCTTACTACCTCTCATACATGCATCTGTAACGGCTCTACGTAATGCCGAGTTAGTATCTGTCACCCATTCAAAGACAAAGCCACCTTTTTCAGCATATAGTTGCAAGGCCCGTTTCTCTTGTGGTTCTAATGATAATCTTTTATCCGCAAAATAACTGCTGAGTGTATAGATTAACCATTTAATTCTCTCAAATAGATATTGGCGTAATAAGGCGGTATCATTACTCACAAAATCAAGAGGAAAGTCTCTTAAAGTAAGTTGGCCTTTCTTTTTAGGCTTTGTTTTGGGATCGTCAATACTTCTGATAACCATATTCTCATGATGAGCAATGTCAGCAAGCAATACCATTAGTTGATAAACAATAAAGTCAGATACATCGGCGCGTCTTACCGCACTAAGCATGCTTTGAAACTCACCTTGAGTAAAAATCATTCGATAGGGACTGCGCCTATCTGTTAGCAATTGAATAAAAAGAAACATACTTCTGCTGTCAGAGCCATTTCTAAAGCACTGATTCTCTCTTCTTATTTTATCAGCAGAGCGAATGCTAACCTGCTTCCTATTAAGATCTGGTTTTAATAAATATTCCACTAAGCTCACACAAGCTTTACGTTGTAATTCCTCAGGAAAATAATCAAAGACAACATTGAAGAAATGCTTGCGCGGTAAAATAGTATCTGTTGGCCGAGCCTCATCATAATCATAGCTCTCAACATTCGCGACTTCAGTGGTGACATATGTTGAGAGCGTATAATACATTTCACTCAATAAGCCAACGACTTTGCGCTGAAACTGCTGCAGAACCTTACCTTGAACTTCCATAGCAGCAGGGTCTTCCAACAAAAACTCTTGCATCTCAAGCATAGCTACATAATCAGCACCCAATAAGAGCTGACAATAATGCTCAATCTTCCTGGCTGGAATATTAGCCATATTAGGAAAATAAGATAACTCACTACCAAACCCCCGCATTATTTGCGTTTTTAGTTTAGACATTAATACAGGCAGATGTTGATAGCGCACAGCAAGATGAGAATCAAGATCAATACCTTTTTCAGCGACAAAACGAATTAACAAATAGAGTAATGTCACTTTAACCAGTAAAGGTATATATGCCGCATCAGAACATAGAAACTCTAATTTACCCACATTTTCGTATCTTGCTATATCAGTTCCTATTTCAGATCTTATTAAATCCGTTAAATTTAAAATTTCTGCAGCACTATAGTCAGTAACAGTACTCTGAGCTAATAATGTTAATCTATATTCTATGATGGTTTGTGGATCACCATATTTTGTCTCTAGATCAGGCACGCTTCTTCCAGTTAATAACTGCTGTTGGCTATTTAATGCCACAAACTGCATTTCCATAATGTTACTGATATCTACCGGTCTGCCACCAGCAGTTAAAACTTGTGGAGTACGGCCTTGAAGAAGCCGATTGCGATAGATTGTAGCCTCATCACTATCACCAACCTGGAGTATATTCATATCGTCACTAGCAACAAAATGGCGCAATACAACAAAATGCACACTATGCACGGGATCAAATGTCATGCCGCGACGGTCAGCCGGTGGAATTAAATATTTAGTAATTAATCGTGGTAAATGATAATCCGATAATCCCTGCATCGCAGTAGGTAAAGCTGCGACTTCTAGTGATAAGGTTTTTTGTGCCGTAAGAGGCAAACCTTCGTCATTAAGCTCATGTTTTTCTGGATCCCATTGTGCTGCCTCTGAAAATGCTTCTTTGAATATACGTCTGCCGATCTCACAATATTGTTCGATATTATTATACGGTATCGTTGCACCTAAAATATCATTCAGTTCATCCCATACCGCTAGCAATAAAGTAAACTGTGGGCATATTGCCTTTCGCCCTGTCGTATCACTCTGCAACTGGATACTTGTATGTAGACATCTTGCCATCGGCTCAGATCGTTGCTCTTGTTCCCAACGCCCAAAGATTGTAGTAAGACTTTGTTCTCGAGTAGTTCCATCAACATCAACTAATGGTAGTGTTGCCTCCTCACTAAAGAAATAATTTAACAATTGATAACGTGCTTCTCGCAAAACTTCAAAAGCATTAGGATCATGGCTTGTTTTAACTAACCATATCAAAAAATTTAATACCACAGGGTCTTTAATTAACGCAGGATCTTTCGCAATATCCAACAATTCTTGAATTTGTGAGCGACTAAACTTGCGTGTTCGAAACAAAATAGCTCGACGATCTCCAGATAATGCATCATCCGCTCTATTCCAAACAAAACTTAGCTCAATAAAGCGACCAATTAAACTCTGCTCAATCTTAGGATTAGCTTGTGCATCAACACAGTAACGCAATAATCTTACTGCATATGCTGTCATCGCTTCTTCTGGTGCAGCTCGACAAGCTAATAATAAACGCTCAAAAGCTTGCAATCGAGGGTCGCCTAAAACATTACCATATCTATTAGCCTGATAAGCACTAAACTTTAAACCTTCACCAAAATCTTGCTGGACAGCATTAGGCTTGTCACCGGTAATACCAAAATCGCGATAGAACGTATCATAAGTATGGTCATTTCCCGCAACAAAGCGTAATAGAGCCACTCGCCATTGCAATAGAAATAACCTGCCAACACTCAGCGCATGCGTTTTATTTGCCGCAACCATTGCGACATCATTTAACAGTAGGACATGGTCATCTGTATTCTGTCCATATTTAACCGCTCCAACTTGAACTCCAGGAGGCCTCGACTCGCCTTTTTTATATCGATATTCATCCGCAGCAGGATAACTTAAATCTGCAAGTAAACTGCCAATTCCATGTCTTATCTGAGCATGCTGTTCCGTCACAGCATGTTGTGAATCAACCTCTACAGGCGCAAACACACTTGCGCGTAAAGCTTCATGCAACACCCGAAACAAGCCTTCTCGTGAATCACTCGCATCCTCATACCAACGAATTCGCATTGCAACACATTTTTCATCTGAAGCAAAAGCATTAATAAGTTTAAATGCTCGTTCACTACGCTCATCTTCGTATTGTCGACAAACAAATAAATCGACGACTAATTTTAATAAATTTCTAGCCGCATCTTCTTGAGCGCTTTTAGTATCCTTTCTACCTAATAAAAAGCTTCTTGCTCGTTGACGATATTGCGTAGCTAATTGTGCTACTTCGTCTTGAACATCTGCCTCTATTGTTAAGCCTTTATTACCCTCTGTTGCACGAACATTGATATGATACATACTAAATAATATAATTAATGTTTGCACTAATGGCTGGGCACAGGCTCTTTTTGCTTGTAATTTATCTTGAGCTCTTTCAGCTGCGGATTTATCTGAGCTTTCTGCATCATATATTCTAGATATATCGATTTCTGGCAAGTCACCATTAACAATAATACACCTCAAGGAATCAATTGCTCGATACTCTTCAGGAGAGTTATAAATTCCTACTAACTCAGCTAGATGATGTACTTTTTCTATATTTAAATCGCCATTGTTCTGATAAAAACCGCCACTATGATAACCATCGCCATCTACTCGGCTATCATGAAGAGCATGAAGAAATTGTGCGACAAAATCTTTTTGTGCAACAAAAGCTGTTGAGTAAACATTCGCCGTTACATCAGCAGTATCTGCAGAAAATGTTTCACAACTACCAACAAACTGCTCATAAGCTCCTAACTCTGTCCTTGCCAAACTAACAGCCGTATCTTCAGCCGCTTGTCCATGCTCTTTTTGTTCTAGAATATTATCCGTATAAGCGCTTAGACTGCGATTTAACCGCAGAATAATATCTCGCCCTACTCGTCTCTTATAGGTTGCTAAAATTTGCCGTAACCCAGTAATATAATTAGCTAATAAAACCCAGTATTCGGCATTTTCACTTCCTGCTACTATGCTAGCCAGCTTGCTTCCTATAATATTTATAAACATATTACGTGGAATTGCTTTCGTTGTTCGATCATACCCGGTGATATTAATAACCTCATCTAACACTGACTCCATCAGCAAGAGCCAGCGCATTGCCGGATAATCTTCAAAATGTGTTGGCAGTGGAGGAATATCTTTCCTTGGTTCACCGTCTTGCATTACATCTTGGGCGATCCGACACATCTCAGAATAATGATCTAATTGAGAAATTATTTGTGCCTCAGCATAGCTTAGCAAAACAAATTGTTCCCAAATTTGGTTATGCTTACCTTCTCTGACACTACGTTGAAGATTGAATATTGAAGCTAATGGGTTGGGTTTAAATAATTCTTTGAAATCAATTTCTTGAGTTGACGAAAGCACTCTTTCTTCTCGTATAGCATCACCTGCAGCTGCTGCTACAGCAGAACTTGATCCAGCCGTATCTTCTGGTCTATCTATAACAAGGCCTTTTGCGTTTTTTATTCTTAATATTCTTTCCGGTAAAACTAAGCCTCCAGACACGCGAAAACGAACAAATTGCTCACCACGGTAATTTGTACTGAACTGCCGAACAATATCTTCATCTATTGGCACGCCATGATTACCGGTGAATATAAAACGAATGAAGATTAACATGTTATCTTGAGTCATTCTGCTATGAGATATATTATGTTTTTTACGATCTTGAAAAATTAAGTCTACAAACGTCTTGTCTCTAGCTTCTTGTTGAATACGTTTAGCAGTTCCTGCTTTATCCCGACTCTTCAGCCTTGCTAATAATTCTAAAGAAGATTCAAATGCACCACTACCTCGTACTTTTTCTAATGTATCTAGCAATGCGTCATCATAATACGGGTCACCACCTCCTAGCTTTATGCGCCGCATCATTTCCATAGCGAGATCATGCTTAATATCCGCAATCATTTTTTCAATTTGTTGTAACACGTTAACTTCAACAACTTTTGCAAATTCAGCTGCTATAGTTGGAGAAGATGTCTTTCTTTGAAGCCATGAGCGCATTTTCCTAAACTTTGCATCTAACTCTCTATCTCCTGTTGGCTTTACACCTTTAGCTTTTACCAAGGCTACGAATTGTTTACGAGCGTGCACCAACCACATTTCTTCGAGTTTCGGTAAAAAGTCGTAAGCAATTTCTATAAGTTCATCACTTCGCAAGAATATTAATGGTGTTGCTTTAAATCCAGTGACCTCATCACGCAACTGCTCTAATTCTTCTGAAGACAACTGTCCAGTAAAACGATTCTCAGCTTTTCCTTGGAATTCTCTTGCATTCTCAATCCAATTTCCCCAACTCTCAATAGAACATAATTTAACACCATATTCTAATAATCTTCTGTGGGCATCATAGCGACTTTTTGCTGCAGTCTCTTCTAAAACATCATCTCGATATTGGCGTAATAACGCAGTACCTTGAGCAAGACTAGCAGGCTCAACATATTGAATACCCACACCCTCATGAATAGCAAGCTTAAGTATCGGTACATTATCTCTTTGCTGTTCCGCCACCCACTCAGGTGCTGCTTCGTTAGATAATGCTTGTTTGTCTTGTTCTACTCGAGAAGTATGCTTAGCAAATTCTTGCCAAGACTCGATAAACTCTCCTCTAAGCAAATGGAAAAAAGCTATGTCCCTAATTACCATATTCAATAATTGGAAATAAGGCACATCATCAGCAGATGTCATATTAGGATCAAGAAACTTTAAGTCGTGATATCCATGCTGAGCTATATCACGATGATGAGGATTTAGCTGACGTAATCTTGTTGGAGGTAAAACCGAACGATAGCTTTCGGGCAACTGAAATTCTTCCCAAATTTGCGGACCTAAATCACTTGCACTTGGACTGCGTACAATGCTAGCAATAAATCTACCAGCAGCTTCTCGAAAACGTTGTTCCTTACTCTTAATCTTTGCTAAGGCTACTTCAAAACCACCCATAACGCTTGTCCTCCAAGTTACTTCCTTTCAGCGTTTTTTGAAATAGAAGCTACGATAAATCTTTGATGCTTCGTTAAATAAGTTTTCTAAAAGCCTCGCGTATTATCTATACTATCGGCTTTTTGAAGACTTATTTGCCGGTGCCCTTTGGGTACCTCGCCTATAAAGATTTATCGTAACTCCTAATCCAGCTTACTCTTTATATTTTAGTTGTTATTTGAGTAAGTATTGCACACACCCTCTTAAATAAACCTTAATTCTTGTAATTATTGAGACCAATTTGCGGTTTATTCATGTTTTCACCTCTTTTCAGGCTTATTTAGCCTTTTCCTGCCTCTCAGGCATAAAAAAAGCGAAGCTAAACAACCAACACATAAGTTCTACTATGCAGACTGTTTAGGCTCGCTTCTATCCATTTATCCCCCTCCAATTGACAATAATCAGCCAATTGAATTAATAATATAGAGAATTCCTTGTCATTGTAAAGTATTTCGGCATTATTTTGTGAGATTTTAGCTATTATGTTTGTAGTATGTTCGCTATGGCACTTGTATCTTAATCCTTGCCCACCTATAATCGTCGCCTCTTTTGCCGGGGTGGCGAAACTGGTAGACGCGCCGGATTCAAAATCCGGTGGTGGCAACACCGTGCCGGTTCGAGTCCGGCCCTCGGTACCAATGCTTTTAATATGATGAGGTCCAGTCTCATTCGATATCAATGTGCTTATCATCGCGCTCTAATCCATATTTGCGAATTTTGTCGAGTAAGGTGGTACGTCGCATATTCAAGTATTTTGCCGCTTTAGCCACCATGCCACCGGTCTCGCGCAATGCATGCTTAATCAAGACCATTTCAGTACGAATTAAGTGTTGTTTCAAATCAACACCTTCTGTAGGCAATTCAATAATCGGTAAATCATATCCCGCTGACTGCCTATGTTGATGCTCTTCTGCAACCAATAAATCCACATGCTGAGAATTCTGAATCAGATCTTCTGCCATTCGAAATTTCTCAGGTAAATCCATATAATCAACAACCCCATTGGGATACATGATAGAAAGACGTTCCATGAGATTTGCTAATTCACGCACATTCCCAGGCCAACTATTTTGGCTTAGTGATAACACCGCTTTTGGTAACAGATGGAGATTAATATTGGTTTCCTTGACAATTTTGGCAAGTATGGCATCGATAAGCAGCGGTATATCTTCTTGACGCTCTCTTAATGCCGCAATCTCAATAGGGAAAACATTTAAACGATAATATAGATCTTCGCGAAATTTATTATTCACAATTGCTTGCTCTAGATTACAGTGAGTGGCAGCAATAATTCTGACATCGGTTTCAATGGTTTTGTTACTACCAACACGCTCAAAACTATGCTCTTGTAATACGCGTAATAATTTTACTTGCATGGCAAGCGGCATATCGCCAATTTCATCAAGAAACAAGGTGCCGCCTTGTGCCATTTCAAAACGACCACGTCGCGATGTTACGGCACCAGTAAAAGCTCCTTTTTCATGACCGAATAATTCACTCTCTAATAACTCACCAGGTATAGCGCCACAGTTTACCGGAATAAAAGGCTTATCTCGACGCGCAGACTGAAAGTGAATATTACGAGCCACAACTTCTTTACCACTACCAGATTCTCCTAACACTAATACACTGGCGTCACTAACTGCGACTTGTGTTATCAATTTACGCACGTTTTCCATAGCCGCACTGATACCAACAATATCGTATTGTGGTGCATTACTTAGATTACTAAGATCGATTTGAAAATTTTCAGATTGTAATGCGGCCATTTGGCAACGATGTAATGCATACATTACTTGGCTATAACGTAGCGGTAAATTTAATTGAGCAATGATGCGCGCATTATTTTGTAAGCTAGCATTAATACTTCCTTGCCAACCATAAAGAATAATCGGACACATAGGCGCGATTTGTTGCATACGTTTTAGGAATAATTTTTTATTTTCACAACGACCAACGATGACGGCAAGTAATCTGTCTTGCGATAAAACTTTTTCAGAGCATGCCGCCGGTAATAGTATTGTCGATTGGCAACCTATAAAATTAAGAATCGTATTTAACTCAGCGGCTTGTTGCTTATCTTCATCAAAAATAAGAAGTTGGGCATCTTTAATCATGGCCCCCTCCTTGGTGCATGGAACAGATGCAGATTTTTCACAGCGCCACCCCTCTCTTATTTAGAATATTGCCTTAAAGTGTTAGCGAGGATGGCAATATTGTCAAATTAGGGCAAATTCACAACATTTTGAGTATGTCAGCGGTATTTGGACTTACGATATGATGCCTCGACCTTGGCATTTATCGTAAATCCTACAAATATGATATATTGCTGGCACTGTCAGTCCGAGGAAGCCTCAGTATGAATCGTTTGATGTTACAACTTAACTTCTTAAATATTATTATTATCATGACAGGGGGCTTCTTAACGCCACTCTGGGGAAACTTTGTGAAACAAATTGGTGGTGATGTGCGCACTGCTGGCATCGCCATTTGTATCTTTTCAATAATCATAGGTATATGCACTATACTCGCTGCTCGTATTGAAAATAAATATCGCATTGAAAAATCTGCTTTGATTTTCTCGGCAATCATTATTGCATTAGCTTACTCAGGCTACTTGCTGGTTAAAACACCTTTTGAACTATACAGCGTACAATTGTTTCTCGGTATTGGCTGTGCAATTCAAACTCCCGCTTTATATAAACTTTATCAAGACTCAATGCCTGCTGAAAAATCCACTTTAGGGTGGGGGATTTGGAATGGATTTTTTAATATAGCTTTAGGTGTTGCGGCATTATGCAGTTCTTACATCGCTCATCATCTTGGCTTGCGCGGTGTATTCTTAGTGATGTTAGCCCTTGCCTGCTTTTCATTATTTACGTCAATTTGGGTTGTCTCACGTTTACAGCGCGATGATTGCTTGAATAATGGCATCACAACTAGGTAGAACGACATTAGCAGCGGGTCCTAAAGGAATAAAACTATCTTCTGCAGTAATGCGTTTTAATTGCGGTAAAGGTTGCAGATTTTCAACAAGCAACGTCATGATTTCCTCACTGACAGAACCTGTTTTGCGACACTCATCAACAATTATAACTCGTTCAACATTTTGTAATGCTATTAATAGCATTTTCATTGGTAATGGCGTTAACCAACGCAAATCTATAAGCTTCACTTCTCTATTATATTTTTCCTGTAGAATTTTTGCAGCTTGGCAGGCAAGATAGAATCCATTGCCATAGCTTACAATGGCTGTACCTTTGCTATCACCAATAACATTAATTTCGCCTAATCTAATTTCACTATTCTGCTCAGGATAAATTCCCAACCACGCTTTATCACCTGGCTCATGTAAATCTTTTGTCATATACAATGCAATCGGCTCAAGAAAAACAATTAAACGTTGCTGCTGGTAAGCTAGGCGAACACAATGTCGTAACATTTTCACAGCATCACCGCCATTACTCGGTACGGCAATGATTAAACCTGGAATATCACGCAAGCTCGCAAGAGCATTCTCATTATGAAAGTGTCCGCCAAAACCTTTTTGATAAGCTAAGCCAGGAATACGAATAACCATAGGATTAGTAAACTGCCCATTAGAGAAAAAGGGTAAGGTCGCGGCTTCACCACGGATTTGATCAATTGCATTATATAAAAAAGCCAGGAATTGAATTTCTACAATCGGTAGAAAACCATAATGCGCTAAACCTATACCCGTACCTAAAATTTCTTGCTCATCAAGCAAGGTATTATAAATACGATGAACATTAAATTTCTTTTTCAAACCAGCAGTGACGTGATAAACCCCACCTTTTGTCGCCACATCCTCACCAAAGAGTAAAATGCTAGGATACTGTAACATTAAATCAGCAAGTGCAATATTCAACATTTGTGACATATTGCGCGGCATGGATAACTGCTTATAGTCATTGCTAAATAATACTTTCCTTGCAGCTTCACTGGGAGGTTCTGGTATAGAAGTTTCGCATTGAGGAGGAATAATGCTTGCCATGATATCTGCAGCACTAGTCAAATGTGGTGTATCCATTAGCTCAGTCGCAATACGTTGCACAGCATCCCGTTTTGCCATATATTTTTGTAGAATTTCTGCAGCCGTTAACACTTTATTTTGCAGCAAAATATTAGCCGTATGCAATAACGGATCATGATATTCTTGTCGTTGCAATTGTTGCTCTGTTAAATAGACTGTTTCAATATCTGAACCTGCATGGCCTAACAAGCGCACCATCTCTATGTGTAGAAAAACCGGTTGCTGTTGAGTACGCGCAATAGCTAATGCCCGTTGTGTTTGCACATAAACATCTAAAATATTAGTTCCGTGAGCAAACAAGTAGTGCATATTCTTCTTGGCTGCATAGGTTGTTGCAATCCAATCTTTCGGTGTCTCAACTGATAGACCCAAACCATTATCTTCACAAATGAAAATCAATGGTAACGGCACATGAGAATAAGCCAACCATTCTGCACAATTAAATGCACCTTGTGCCGTAGAATGATTAGCGCTGGCATCACCAAAACTGCATAGTGCAACACTATCTTCTGGAAAGCCTGTGGGATGATTTAACATTTTCGCTTTATATATCGCTAATGCAGCCCCTAGCGCTTTTGGCAAATGCGAAGCGATCGTGCTAGTTTGTGGCGGAATATTTAATGCTTTGCTACCAAATACTTTATGTCGGCCACTGGCAATCGGATCATCCCTTGATGCCATTAAAGATAAAAGGATATCATGAATCGGATATTGATCAACTTGCTGCTTTGCGCGTTGAATATAAAAAGCACCACTACGATAATGCAGAAAAGCCATATCAGAAACTCGCGCAGCTAAAGCAATGGCAGCATTGGCTTCATGCCCCGCACTAGCAATCGTATAGAATCCCTTGTTTTGTTTTTGTAATAATCTGGCTTGAAAATCTAAGTGCCTATTTGTGATTTGCGAGTCAAATAAATCTATTAATTGTGCAGCCGTTAATTGACTTTTTGCTAGCTCAATTAGCCCTGGGGTTTCAGGCAATTGGTTTTTTTTCAGCGCCATAAGAAAATTATTATCCAGGCTGTTTACTCGGTCAAATTCATTTTCCATAGGCTACCATGTATGTTTTTTTCCTTGCATATTTTTGCAAGGATTAGTGAGCGTAGTATCACCGAGAATAGCTCTAAATATTTTCTTTATAAAATTAGTTGCATCACCATTGCGATTAGTCATGGTAATTGCAATAGCAATATCGGCGCCCGGTAACCAAGCAAACGCAGCTTGATAACCAACACTACCACCAACATGATTCCAAAATGGACCATATTCTGAAAGCCGTCGCCCAACACCCAAGCCATAACCTTCGCTGCAAAGTCCTGCTATGGTTTCGCCAGCTTTATCACCTTGAACATGGACCAATGTCATCATATCTTCTAATTGTTGTTTAGGTAATATTCTTTGTAAGAAGATTAAGCGTGCCCATAAAACCAAGTCACGTGAGTTTGAAACTAATGCACCTGCTGCATTCATCCATGACAAACTATCAAAAGTAACATCACGACCTGCTTTAATATATTCATTGCCTTTGGTGTTATAACCATGAGCCATACGTGATCGTAACGGCGCCAAAATAGTGCCTGTTATATAATATGTATTTAACATATTATAATTTTCTGAGCCCAGCAGCCTATTATTGATCACTTCGGCAAAAGGTTTATTACGAACTTTACTAATAATCATGCCTAATAATACATAGCCAGTATTGTCATAATGAAAACCTTTGCCAGGAGGAAAATAAAGATGTGTTTTTCTATCTAACTTATTTTGTTTAGAGGGTTGCTCTTGATAAGCAAAATCAGCTAAAGCTTTTGCGCTCCATTGCTTATTAGGCTGTTTTGCCATCATTTTCATGAATTTTTCTGATTCAGTATAATTGAATATACCACTTGAATGGTTTAGCAGTTGTCGAATTGTTATACGTTGCCAATATTTATATTCAGGGAACCATTTGTCTAACGGCTCATCAAGCTTAAGTATTCCTTCAGCAACCAATTGTAGCGTTAACACCGCAGTAAATGATTTGGTGTCGCTGCCAATTTGAAATAAGCTACCGGTGTTAATCAGATTATTCTTATTATTTTTAACTTTAACACCACTAACAAAGTCACGCGTCATTTTCTCTCCAGGTAAGCTAACACTTAAAGCCATACCTGGAATATTATTATCTTTACGAATTTCATTGATAGCAGCCTGTAAGCGCGCATTTAACCCTTGTTTCTCAAATGCAAAACTGCTTGGTAATACAATAATGAAACAAAGAGAAATAAGAATGATTCGCTTTATATTCTGCATAGAGCTCTCCCCTTACTTATCATAACTTAGAATAATATGCAAAAGTTATGCCATCTTTTTTACATTAACTTTCAAAAGCTTGTAGCTCAAGGTTGGCTAATCATTCTCTATCACGATAGTAGGAAATGCGTGTGAATAATCTTTTGCTTGTAGTGCTAATTTTGCAGCGACCTTGCGTGCAATGCTGCGATAGATCAAACTAATCTCACTTTCTGGCTCCACTACAACAGTTGGCGTACCACTATCTGCTTGTTCACGAATACGAATATCCAATGGTAGTTGCCCTAATAAATCAATTGCAAATTCATCAGCAAAATGTGCACCCCCATCTTTACCAAAAATATATTGCTCATAGCCACATTTTGGGCAGTGATGAAAGCTCATATTCTCGATAATACCTAAAACGGAAACTTTAACTTTACGAAACATAGCAAGTCCTTTGCGTGCATCAGCTAGCGCAACATCTTGTGGAGTTGTAACAATCACGGCACCACTCACCGGAATTTTTTGTGACATCGTTAATTGAATGTCACCGGTGCCAGGCGGTAAATCAATAACCAAATAATCTAATGCATGCCATGCGGTTTCGTGTAATAGTTGTTGTAATGCTGTTGTCACCATCGGACCGCGCCATATCATGGCATTATCAGCTGGCACTAAATAGCCTATCGACATAGATTGCAAACCATGACTAATAACAGGTTCTAAGGTTTTACCATCTTTGCTATCTGGCTTTTGTTGTGTACCAAGCATCTGTGGTTGATTAGGCCCATAGATATCCGCATCTAGGATACCAACATTGGCGCCTTCAGCTTGTAAAGCCAAAGCTAAATTAACGGCTGTCGTCGATTTGCCAACGCCACCTTTACCAGAAGCAACCGCAATGATATTTTTAATTTGAGCTAAGGGTTTTATACCTTGCTGCACTGTGTGTGCTGTAATTTTGTATTGCAGGTCAACCATCAATTCTCTACCGGCTAACAATTCAGCTAAATGTTCTTGTAATGCGGCCTTTAGTGTTGCTGCAAAGCCCTGTGCAGGAAAACCAAAACAGATATTTATCGTTACGGCTTTATCAGAAATAGTCACGGCTGTTACTTGTTGAGTTGATATTAAGTCTTTACCTAAATGTGGCTCAATGAAGTATTTTAAGCGTTCTTCGACCTGTTGTTTTGTTAGATCAGGCATGGTAGTCTCCCAAAAAAATCTAATATACCACTCGCACTTCGAAATGCGAAGATTATAGCAAACATTTTTGTTATTAGAGAATTTA
>JAJFKO010000034.1 GCA_021773175.1 Gammaproteobacteria bacterium | reverse complement strand
AAGCAACGGATCCGTAAATCACTCGAGCAGCTGACAGAGCTTGGGTGGCTCAAGTCATTTCGGTTTTCCGGGAACGGTCGTTCCGTACCAGTGACCCTACATATCGGTAGGTAAACTTTACCGTACAAAAGTGTGCTGAAGGGCGTAAACCACTGTTTTTTATACCGTTCCTGCCAAACCCTTTCTAAAAACCGCGCGTATTTCTTTGTTACAGATCCGTCAATCGCCGCGAAAAGTTGTAAATTTACAATCATCTGCAGAGCAGGGCAGCTACGGTACCAAGTTATACACAATCAACCGCAGAAAAGTGTGCTGATTCCCGTAGAAATATATGCTTGGTGTCGTAGAAAACAATGCGCCAGGACGAAGTAAAGAGTGCCGGGTGCCGTAGTTTTGTGTGCTAACTGAAGAGCAGGGGACTCGCAACTCTTTGCTTTCAATGAAATTATATCGCCGACCTCGAACATTAGTACTCTTTAGTCTTTACTTTAGTACCTAACACCAGTCCTCGCTGCAGTCTGGCGGCTGTTTTGATATATAAAAACGAAAAGACCCCTATAAGGGGAGGGCTATAACTTAAAACTTTAGCCGGAAAGGAAAACCCAACACGATGTACCATGTTGCTATCTACTATTCCTTTCGCGCGCTGGTTTTGAAAAGCGGGCTTCGCTAGACGAAGCGCTATAACACTGAGATTTCACATTCACTTGTCAATACCGAAAAAAGAGCTACAAGATAAAAAGCGCCATCAGCACATCCGCAACCTCATCGATACTCAGCCTTCAGTCGATAAAATGCCTGGGCACCAATCGTAACCAGAGGCTGATCCTCCATTCGCGAGCGTTGCGATCCTCGGCGCCTGGACGGCAAACCAGGCCCTTTGACATCCGGCCAGCGACTATCTTCTTTGAGCATCGGAAAAAGAATCGGAAGTTCGGCACTAACAATTCGCTGGATCCGACGCCTCGAGTCCGGCGATTCGAGTTGTTGTAAAAAAATCTTCGCTCGCATCCGTTCGTAGCGCTGTTTTGGCGCAAGCAAGAATTCACCGTCACGCAAACCCGGTGTGTTGTCCAGAATGTCCAGCAGGTCGGTCCTGTCGCCGGCTTTTGTGCGCACATCAGCCAACGATACTCGAGGGACGCTTCGTGTTCGGGTCAGCATGAACCGAATCGCGTGTACTGGTTCTTCAATGATCGGAATGTGACGGTAGACGGCCAACAAGTTGGTACTGGATCGTCCCGTTTGCGTCAGCAAGACAGTGGACACCTCGCGAAAACGTCGCGATGGCTGCCCCTCGGTTGTCGGTTCTTTTACCTGAATGCGTAGGTTGCTGATGGGCTGTATCGCGGCCTTCAACTCGTCCTTATAGTGATTCAGACGTTTGGCTTCATCCAGTACGTAGCCTGGCGCACCGACAATACCAAAGCATTTGGTGGAACGATTTCGCTCATCGTCATGTGCGTAATCCAATTGACTGAACGCCTCGGCCGCCGCCAACCGCGACGCGCTTGAATTCAGCGATCGGAAGCGGGTAGGGGGGTCGTCACCACTCGGCGAGGTGCCGCCCACCGGTTTGAACACCGTAATCGGCCTGATCGGCAACACGCCTTTTTGCGGCAGGGCGGAGCTCGCTATAGTCTCGCGGAATTTTGAGATAGCGACTTCGACAGCATGCAGCCGCTCCAGGATCAGCTCGCGATACTCCTCGATCAGTGCAAAAGCGTCCTCCGGTCTCACCAGTTTCGAGGCAGATCTCACACTCATTCAGTTAACCAAAGCGCACATGATAAGGTACATACTCCGTGATTTTGAAGGGCTATAGGGAGGGGGTGGTTTTTTTGGTAGCTGTTTTTGTGGTTTGTTTGAATGGGGTTCATAAATTAGGTTGGGAGTCTTTAGAGTACGGAGTATGTACCTTATTATTAGGGCTATTCAAAATCAAGCCGGATGAATTAATGGGAGGGACAACGGTGCCAGGTGTTCGCGAAGTTCGGTGAAATCAAGAAGGCGATCGATGTCGCGAAGCAGGTGATCCTGCGGCACGATCTCATCTACGCCTTACCCGCGGGAGTTTTTCAACAGAATAGGCCGGTAGTTGCCCCCGAACGTTGGAGGAGGGCGTCCAACTATTCCGCAAAAGTTAAGATCTGGCGCAGTCGGATAGGTCGACGGGCCAGTTTCGACAATGGCACTCTTTCTTGGCTCATCGCCCGCCCATCAATAGCTATGTCCTGAGGTACACTGGCGCGATGAATAGTTTTCGATTCCTTCACGCCGCAGATATTCATCTCGACAGCCCCCTCATAGGCCTGGGGAAATTCGAAGAGGCATCGGCCGACCGCCTACAGGCCGCAACCCGCGAAGCACTGGAAGGCTTGATCCAGTTCGCGATCGATGAGCGTGTCGATTTCATGATCATTGCAGGTGATCTGTACGACGGCGACTGGAAGGATCACCCAACCGGGTTGTTCTTCGCGCGACAAATGGGACTGCTTAACGACGCCAGGATCCCGGTGCTTGTGCTCAAGGGCAATCACGATGCCGCCAGCCAGATCACGAAGTCGCTGCAGTTTCCTGGGAACGTTCGCGTATTCGATCACAAGAAGCCGCAAAGCCTCAACGTGGAGGGGTTAGATGTTGTACTGCATGGACAGAGTTTCCCTGAGCAACATCTGACCGACAATCTAGTACCGGGCTACCCGGCGCCGACCCCGGGCAGCTTTAACATCGGTGTGTTGCACACCGCGCTTGAAGGCGGGACGATCCACGCTAACTACGCGCCATGCTCGATCGAGGAGTTGCAAAACAAGGGCTACAATTACTGGGCTCTGGGTCACGTACACGATCACAAGGTGATCAGCCAAGAACCCTACATAGTCTATCCCGGCAACCTTCAGGGACGGAGCATTCGTGAAACCGGGCCCAAGGGTGCTTGCCTGGTGACCGTCGATGCTGGAGCCGTGACTTCCGTCGAGCACGTACCGCTTGATGTGGCCCGCTGGGCGCGGCTGGAGGTTGACGTCTCTGGGGCAGAACGCTTTGAAGCGGTTACCGAGGCGATCGCAGATGCGGTTGACCAGGCCGTGGAAGAGCAAGCTGATGGTCGCCTGCTGGCTTGCCGTATCGTGCTCCAAGGCGAGACGGGCCTGGATGGCGAGCTACGTGCCCGAGTTCCAGATCTCCGGGCTGAGGCAACCGCGGCAACGTTTCGACGAGGTGAGCCCAAGGCTTGGATCGAAAAGGTTCGCCCGCAGACCTCAAGTGCGGTTTCCATGGAAGAGCTGATTGAGCGTGCCGACATCCTCGGTGAGGTCCTCGAGTCCATCCCGGACGCGCTCGACGACGATGCGTTTACAGAGGCACTGAATGCGATGCTGCAGGCATTTAAGGCAGCGCTGCCCAATGAGGTGTTGAAGGATTCCGATGACCAGTTGCTGCGTGCGGTTGTGGCAGAAGATTACCCCACGCTGCTCGAAGGAGTTCGTGCCGAGCTGGCTGCCACGCTGACCAAGGGTGGGGCCTGACACATGCGCATAGATCACTTGCGACTGATTCGCTATGGGCACTTTGAAGGACAGGAACTGAGCTTTCCTGAGTCGGAGCACGATATCCATGTCGTGTACGGCGACAACGAAGCGGGCAAGACGACCGTTCTAAGTGCGATGAGCGACGTGCTGTTCAGGATTCCGGAGCGAACGGAATACGGCTTCAAACATGGCATGGCGAAGTTGCGAATTGGCGTGACGCTGAAAGATGGTGACGACGAGTTTTCGTTTGTCCGCTACAAGAAGCGCAACGCGACGATCTACGACGATGACGGAACCGAGATCCTGGATGGCGAAAAAGCGCTGCGTCGGATCCTGGGTTCTGCAGACCGCGACTTTTTCGAGCGCATGTTCCTCTTGGATCATCATCGTTTCGCGGCGGGTTCGAAGGCCCTGCTGGCCAGCAGCGGCGATGCGGGCGAGGCCATGCTTGGCGCAAGCGCAGGCCTTGAGGGATTGCACGAGTTGCTCGAGACCCTGAAGGCGGAATCTGCGGATTTGTGGACGCCGAACAAATCGATGAAGCGGAAGTTCTACGTCGCCAAAGCGGCGCTGGATGCTGCTACGAAAGCCAAGCGCGAAAGCGTCGTTGAAACTCGCGAATGGAAGAAGGTTAACCAGGCCGTCGACGACGCGCGTGCAGCACATGAGGCGTTGCAGGGCGACATTCGTGAAAAGCGCATTGCGAAGACGCGATTAGATCGGGTCCGTCGCTTGCATGGTGAGCTCACGAAACTGACGGCAGCAGAAAAGGCGCTTTCGGAGTTGGGCAAGGTCGTGCTGATGCCCGAGGATGCTGCGGAGTCGCTACGACAAGCACGTACTGAGAAAAAACTCGTCGAGAACAAGATCGATATGCACGACAGGCGCATCAAAACGCTCGAAGATGGAATTGCCGAGTTGACGATCGAGGACGCAGTCTTGTCCTTGGCGGACGAGATTCACGAGTTGAACGAACGCAGGGTGCAGCTCCTGCCTCACCGAGAGGATATTCCTCGGCGCATAGATGAGCGCGATGTGCTCGGCATGAGGTCCGAGGCGCTAACCAAAGAGCTTGGCTGGTCGCCCGAAGGCGATGACGTCCTTTCGCTGGTGCCAGGCCGGCCGGTGGTCGATCGCGCGCGCAACCTGGTTACTGAGCACGCCACGCAAATTGCCGAGCACAACGCTGCCAATAAGGCCTATAGAATCGCCGAGTCGGAGGAGCAACGTCTCGGCAAGCGGGTAGAGAGCCTGTCAGAGAATATTGAACTCACGCCGCTTCGTAAAGGTCTTCGGGAAGCTATCGCAGCAAGGCAGGTTGCCCAGGATCGTCAACGTATAGCGGAGGATCTCGCTGCGGCTGGCGCGGAACTCGACAAAGCGATGGCGGCGCTGAGTGCAGGAATTGAGGATGAGGCTGCCTTAGCAGCGGCGGTCCTGCCGATTCACGATTCGATTAGTGATCATCGGGACTCGGTTCGGTCCGGCGCCCTCCGGTTGCAAGAAGCTCGAGAGGCAAGGCGAAAGACATCCCGGCGTGCAGAGTCACTAAGAAAGGATATCGAAGAGAAACACGACGCGCTGGAAGTAATGTCCGATGCCGATCTCGCGGAAGCCAGGGAAACGCGCGATCAGGTCTGGAAACTTCTGTCAGTCCGATACGTTCATGGAAAATCCTACAGAGAACAGGAATGGTCGGATCTGCTTGGTGACGATGAGGTTGGCGATCAAGGGTACGAAAAACTCGTAGCAACTGCGGACGAGGGGGCTGATGTACGCTTCGCGAATGCACGCGATGTCGGTGAGATTGTCAGCCAGGAAAAAGCCCTGGATGAATTGGAGCGGGAACTGTCCGGGCTGGACGACGATATCGCGGCGTTGCTCGAAGAATTCGATTCCCTTGATCGGCGGTGGTCGGTTTTTTGGGAAGAAAGCCCCGTCGTGCCCTCCGACCCTGACCAGGGACTTGCGTGGCTCGATCAGGCGATCCACTGCAAGGACCTGCTCGAGCAGCGCTCCGGGTTGGCAGCAAGGTATCGAACGACGGCCGAACGCGAGCAGGGGAATAGTGAGGCGCTGCTCAAGGAGCTCGTGCCCTTGGCCGACGCTCTCGATACGGCTGGCCCGCATGATCTCGAACACCTGATTGCGATTGCGCAGGAAACCGTCGAAACGATAGGCGCGAAAAATACAAAGGCCGACGCTTTACGTGAGACTCACAGCACCGCCATCAGCGCCGTTTCGAATGCGACGAACGATGTCGACATCACTAAGGCCGCGATGACTGAGTGGTCGACGAAATGGACCGGCGTGCTTGCGACGTTAAACCTAGATGCAACAGTCACCCCCGACGCACTGGAGGGTCATCTCAAGCTTCTCGACGAGCTGCGCGAGTGCCTGAAGAAGATCGAGGATCTGCAGACTGAACGCATCGACAAGATGACGGCCGATTTGTCACGGTATGAAAAGGACGTTAGCCAGCACGCCGAAGCGCTCGGTGCCAGCAAGTCGGGTAATGACGTCGATGAGATCGTTAAGAGCCTGGTCCGACGCCTACAACAGTCAGTGAGCCACCAGGAGCAGCGAGAGCAGAATGAGTTCACGATTGCTGAGGAACGCAAAACGATTGAGGACCTCGTCGACGACCAACAGGGATACGTCGATACCATCAGCCGTTTGGCCGACCTGACTGGAACGGAAGATGAAGAGGCGCTTCAAAAAGCCGCCCACGCGTCTGATCAGCGTCGTTCCCTAGAGGCTGAGATTGAGCAACTGACGGCTGCGATTGAGAAGAATGGCGACAACAAGTCCCTTGATGAGCTGCGCGAAGAGGCGAAAGGTGAGGATCTCGACACGGCGATCGCATTGCTGCAAGAGCTCGAGGAGGAGCTGACCGCGCTTGAGGGCGAGCTGCCAGAGCAGATCGAAGCGCTTCACGACGCCGAAGGTGCGCTAAAGAGTATCGGCGAGGAAGGCGAGGCGGCGGCCGCCGAATGGCAGCGGCAGCAGGCGCTCGCAGATCTTGGCGACGTCGCGGAACGTTTTGTCCGGACTTCGACGGCAAGCACGCTGTTGCAATGGAGTATCGATCGTTTTCGAACCAAGAACCAGAAGCCACTGCTGGATAAAGCCTCAGTGCTATTCTCAATAATCACGCGGGGGTCGTTCGAGCGCGTGGTCATCGAGTACGACGACGACACTCCGGTACTGGCTGGACGCCGACCCAACGGCGATGTAACGCCGCTGTCGGGAATGAGTTCAGGTTCGAGCGATCAATTGTATCTTGCGTTGCGCCTGGCGGCGATCGAGGACTTCACGGAGAAATCGAGCGCAATGCCCTTTGTAGGTGATGATCTTTTCATCCAGCACGACAAGAAGCGAACCAAAGAAGCGCTCTGCGCCCTCGCTGAGCTGTCCAAGACCTGTCAAGTGATCTTGTTCAGTCACGACGAAGGTTTCGCCGATCTGGCTAGCAAGGTGCTGCCGAAAGATGCGAACCTCGTGACAATTGAGATCCCGTCTCCAGCGTGAACGGTTGTCGATGCGAGTAGCCACTCCACGCTGATCAGTTGGGCCATTAGCGCCGTCGTCATCCTGTTAAATAAGGGCGCTGGGGTTTTTGGGCGTTAAGCTTTCATCAAAAGTTAAGGCGTATCTTTTGCCTGAAAGTTGGGATACGGCACCAGAGGGACTGCTACCAATGGAAGCGGACACTCAAACTGACGCAACCCCCCCCGTAATTCGGCAGCTACCCGCCACAGCCGGATGCTCGTTGCGCTCTAAACCTCATCGACATGCGCTAAGCGACTGCAGTTTTGCTGCCAGCAAAAAAATCACATGTCTGCGAACTTTGAGTAAGTGCTTTGTTCGGTCTATCCGGCTGCCGATTCAGCTTTCACGAGCCGTCGTTACGTCAAGCACGAGGTGCGAGAATACTCGTCCTTAATGCATCATAACAAACGAACTACTTGTCGCACGGTGAGTCGATATCTACGTATCGAGGATCGGTCATACTTTTCCTCTTGTTGGATTCTTGTAACCGGCCATTGTGTGTGTCGTTGCCTAAGGCTCCGGCAACTCGAATAGCACACCGATCACTTCCAGCGCCTGCACGATTCGCGGGAATCCTGACTCGGCATCGAAGCACAAAATCTCAACAGCTGTCGTGCCGTCTTGGTTGAGGCTTTCGAGGACCGCGAGATCATCTCGACAACGTAGCCGTTTAAAATACCGTGTTCCATCTTCATCGATGGCCACAACTGGCCGACCGTCAAGTACCTTAATTTGTTCAATAGTTTCGATGACGTTACGGGTAATCAAGAACTGCCCATCCAGAGCAATTGGCTCGGCGCTGCGGCCCTGCACCTCGAATAGCCGCGAGTTGTTGAGCATTTGTCGCGGGATTTTTGAGTCTATGAGGGCGGCGATTTCGGCTTGCGGGTCGAGGCTAGGGGGTGGCAGGAGGTTTGCGGCGAAGAGTGTTCCGACGATCTTGCGCAGTTTCGCCGCTTCTGGCGCAATGATAACGGGCTCCGGTATGGCGTAGGGGTCAACTGATTGACCCGTCAGCATGGCGACTTCCGGGTGCGATTCCGTCACGTTATAACGACGCGCCAACAGTACATTTCCAAATGCGGCAATGACCAGATTAAGCGGATTGACTTTGGCGTGGTTGCAGACGATAAGGAGATCGCCAATTGCTGCAACTGGGTCCAAAGTTCCGGCCGCTAGCTGAAAAACTTCGTGATTCGGTAAGGTGAACTCAGTAGCGGCTTCCCATTCCTGAATCGTCACCACACCATCGCCAGCGCGGCCTCCGGTCTTGGCGGCGGCGGCTATTCCTGTCTTCTGCAGTTTGATCGTCTTCACGTCTTCTCGGAAGCCGTCTGGAAATTGAATTACCGTAGTTGCCCAGGGGAAGGTCCGCGGTTCACCGTAGAATGACTCAAAGCGGTCATAAACAGCGAATGCCTCGTGGATCTGCTTCATCAATGTCTTATCCCAGAACTGTTTGACGTCAGCTGCCTCCGCTAACCCGATGCTCTCATCGTCTTTGTGGTGCGCTTCATTTATTAATCTTATGGGCTTGCCGCCACCGCCGCTCTGCGTCTTGAGTAAATTTGCGAACGCAGGGCGATCAAACGGTGGTACATGCGCCGCATGTAACTGCTTCAATTCTTTCTTTAGGCCGTCCAGGCTTAGGTTGGAGATCGATGGCCGTTCTCCGCGCAGCATAAATTTCAATAGATCCTCGCAATAGATTCGGACATCAGCTATATAGTCGCGCGCGCGCGCGTCATCATTATTTTCGCTTGCCTCCCGCCAAGCCGTCTCAAGAAAGCCGGAGTTGACGATTGTCACGACACCAGAGGTTTTGTTCACCCCTCCGATCAAGCCCTGTTCGCCTTTCAGGTGCTCGATATCCACCATGCATTGGTAGAATTGCCGTTCATGGGTAGTAAGAAAGAGCTGAATCCCATCTGGCGCCGAGGGGTCTATGTTTGCCAGTCGGGCAAGCTCTTCCGCCCATTTGCGCTTGTTGCGAGGATCAAAACTTGTTTGCGGATCGTCGAGCACCATCAGTGGGAGCGGGTTGCTTCCGAAGCCTTCGATCGTCTCTTCGCGCAGTGCGAGAATGAATGCCCACAAGATTGCCCGCAACCATGATGCGTTGGCCACCAAGGCTGCATCAATCTGCATACCGGGCTCAAAACTGCCTCCAACATGCACGGTCTTCTTGCCCAGCGAGGTCTGTTCATATGTTAGGCGCTCTTTAAGGTGAATTCGTCCGAGAATGTCCTTGATGCGATCCGACAGATTTGCGATTGACCGAGCAGTCTCCGCCGCAACTAACAGACGCAAGTCTTTGAGCGGAGTCAATGCCGCGGCGATCGCTTCGCGCATTTCCTGTTCCTTGCGGATCGTGGTCCATTTCTCTGCCGCCTCAGCTGCTCCCAGCAAGAACTTGGACAATGCGTCCAACGGATCCGCTTTGGACAGCGCCTCTTCCAATACCCAGAGCCGGCCTTCGACGCAATCCTTGGCGTAATTGCCATCTTCCTGCTCTTGGCCGATCACTTCCGACCAAGCCTCTCGAAATGCGTTGCGATGCTCGGACCACCATGTGATCAGAGCAGATAGCCGATCAAAGCTGCTCAGGCTTTGGCGCAAATTGGTTGCGGATTCAAGTTCATCCCCTGCAGTTTGAAATGCCGCAAAAGCGAAAACCGGCAATTTGGCTTCTTGCTCTGCGATCTTGTTCTTGATTTGCACCCCTAGCCCGAGCAGAACATCAGCAAATGGCGGCTCCTCGCAAAAGCGTTCGCGAATTGTGGCGCCGTAGCTTGTTTTAGGTTCCATTGCGAATAAGAGATCCCGATGCTGCTTAAGCCCCGCGGGCAAGCGCTCCAATAATTCCGCTTCCAGTCCAAGACAGACATCATCCAGCTTGCGCTCGGCTTCCGCCGCGTCTTTTTGCAATTCTGCTAATTGCGCCGCCAAAGCCTGCTGCTCCGTCGTCAACAGTAGTGCGGTACAGAGCGGGCATTGGGCAGGACCGGAATGTTCATGCGGAGGCACGAAAAACTGGGCTGCTAAGGCTTTAAGTCGGAATTTTTGATCGGCGTTTTGCTTTGCGTGCCATGACAGCGCCGTTTCCAATCTAGTGCGAGCCTCGTCTATAGCCTCTGGCAAACTCGCCAAGGCTGGATCGTCTTTCGCCGAATTGAGTGCCGCCCAAGCCTCGAAAAGTACGATACCTTTTGTGCCTTGGTTAGCAATCGCACGCGCTGTGCCGACGGCGTTGCGGACGGACGCGCGACCTTCAGCAGCGGCAGTATCGATAGCGGACGATATCTCCGATTTCAAGGTTGCCAGATGGGCACCTGCCTCAGCCGACGCGTTGGCCGCAGCTTGCTTGAGACCGACGACAAGTGTCGTGCCACCCAAAGTCCGTTGCTTTGGCAGGACAAACTTCAATTCGTCCGCCTTCTCTACAGCTTTGGCCATTTCCTCGTTGAATTTTGTATCCCAGCGCTCAAGACCATTGTCTTTGCCATATTTCAAGAAGCGCCGACCGCCATGTGTGAAATTGCTGCAGCCATCTGCGATGTCGGCAAGCTGGTCTAGACCAGTAAGCATCTTGACTGCTTCGTACAACGAGCCGCTCTTGTCGCCAAAACCAATCCGAGACAACCGGGCCGGCATCAGTAATCCCGTCTCCAAAAGTTCTGGGGCGACCATCAGCCTCGGATCGATGGTGATTTCCTCTATGGGGTCGGCATTCAATGGACACATCATCTTTCGATAGGCTGTGGCTATCTCGCCTTGTTGGCTCAGGAAGGTCAATCGCACCCAGACGTCGACTGGTTTGACTAGATCTGTGGCAACCGCCGGATATGAGGCAAAGGACGGCCAATCGCCAAGCTTTTTGCCGCTTTCATTGGTCACCGGAGAGCGTTCACCGCGTTCGTCGACGGGGCCTTCTTGCTCGCGGATCCGCTTGCCCGTTAGGGCCCAAATTATGGCGCTAGCGAGTGAAGTCTTGCCCGAGCCGTTTTGCCCGTTTAGGCACCAATTCTCGCCATCGACCTGCAACTCAAATGACGGTCCGCCAAACAATGTCAGGCCACCAAAGCTGGACGCTTCGATCCGGCACAGACGCCAGACGTCATTGGATGGTTCCACGGTGTGGTTGGTCCCGCCGGCGGCCGGATCGACATCGTCCTTGCGCCAGGCGGCAATGAGCCCGTCGAAAAGGTCTTCGTCGGCACGCACGACCTTGGCGCGGTCCTGGGCTAGCAAGAATTCGAATAGGCGTCTCTGGCCCGGCTTTGCAAGCGCAATTGATCCTGCCCGGTGATTTTCGAAAGCTGCCCACGCAAGCGGTTCACCAGCAAGTAAGCACCGGGACGCTTCCACAAATGAAATCGTCAAATTGCCCATTTCGAGCCCACTATTGAGATAACGAGACCATACTAGACCAATAACCACGATAAAACGGCTAGATATTGCACTGGCAAGGACTGCAAACGACTGATCAGTCTGTGAGGTGACCCTTAGCCATCTCGAATTTGCCTTCAACTATCGATAACATTGCTTCTCGCTAGTTGAGAGTAATTCGTCGCAATGGCTCTGAGTGCTTGGTCGACAAACGCTCTACAAATACTCTCGGACACGCTGAGCACTGCGCAAGATTCTGCCAGACCGTTTAGCGTAGGCCGAGAATACGCTCTACTGGATACTCTTTGTTTCGTACAATATTGAATGAACGGAACGCCATGCGAGAACGACAGACGGCCACGCTGCTGCCTTGCGGGAGAATTCGCTGAACGTCATCTGCTTCGATCGTGCAAAGGGATCCAAGTACGACCGATTTAATCTCGAGCGATTCGCCGAACCCCTCAAAGAACAGACCGTCCTGCCCGACACACTCGGAAAGCAAGGTTGGCACGCGGACTTCTTCCTCGTAGGCCCAGTGCTTCGACTTGGTGGCGTAAAGCTCCTCGGCGAGATCCTCCCCAAAACCATCCTGCTTAATAATCATGTCGACGTCGAGCCGCAAACGGGTGCGTCGGTACCGAACCGGTATGGCAACGTTGTCGTCAATGTCGAACTCTAGTGCTATGCCCCGATGGCGATCCGCATAGTGACTCCAAAGCAGCGGGTTCTTCCACCGCTTGCTGAAGCACAGCATACCCGTCCGTTGTGCAAAATCGTTCTTCCATTGGCGAAACGCGAATCGCGTATTTCGCTCCGACAGATCCGCTGCAAACAGTTCAAAGGGATCGTTTAGTTCGTTGAGCAAGGCCACCTTGAGGCGTCGACTCTGCAGTGCTTCCAACGCATAACGTGCCGGTAAGAAGTGAAAAGCGCGCATCAACGTGCGCCCAGGAAAGCGAATGGCCAACGCGCGTAAGAGATACAATGGATGGCTTGAACGAACACTCGCACTCTCAGGTTTCGCGGCGGCGGTCTGTCAAATCAATTCCAACAACCCCCAGTCCCCGGACGCCCCCATGCTGAACAACAGCGGCCGCAGCCTCGCGCTGCAGCAATTCGACCACTTGGCGAAAGCCTAACCGCTCCGCCGTATCTGGGCGCTTCCAATACTGCTTTTTACCGTGGTACGTTATTAAGAGAACACCGTGCTCACGAACGCCCGGCATTCTAAGGTACTTCCCGATCAACTGATTATGAATGATGCTGACGAAGTTCTTGATCGTGTAGTTGTTGTCGGCGACTTTTACTTCAATGGCAACCTCCGCTCTTGTGGTGGTGCTTGAGACGATGAAGTCGGGCGCGTTTCTCTCCGCAACTTCTGTTTCGCGATAAGCACTGTATAAACCGTTGGCGATGCGTTCAAACTCGGTCTTAAGCCGGAGCTGGACAGCATGCTCGTTAAGGTCGCTGCGAATAAGCGACTTCAGTTGATCGTCGTCACCCTCCAGATACAGTCGAACGTCATGTGCCTTGTCGAGAACAACCTGAAAGAACTCTACGGCATTTCCGGGCCGTAATTCGCCGCTTCGCCGTAGCTCAGCGAAGGCTTGCGTTGATAGGGCTTCAAGCTCAACGTTCTTGGCTCGGCGCTGGTCGGCCAGCACAAGAAACCGATCGCGGGCAAAATCATCCGAGGCGGTTGCCGCCAACTCCTCCAAGATCAGGACAGCCTCGTCCCCTGGTGTTTCCAGAACGCGCTCGAGGAAGTGTCCGCGAGCGCGCTGCGCCGCGTCCCGACTCGTAGGGCTGTACATCCCTTCGGGAATTCTGTCCTTCTCAGCCGGTGCATGCCGATAGCCGAGACGAACGAGGTCACCAACATAGGGCATCGCCAAGCAGCCCATTCGATCCACCGGATAATGAGGCCCATCATGACCAAATAATGTGCTCATTGCAGAGACGAACAGTTCATCCCGGCTGTCTTCATCGCAGCCATCCAGCCACATCGTTAAGCGTTGCACACCGCGTTCGGGGGCCAAGCACAGCAATACAGATAACCACAGGCAGGCGCGTTCCGGTTCCTGCGCCTCCCAATCGCCGTCCGTTTTTGTATAGGCTAGGCCGGCCATGGATTCGATCGTTTCCATCGGTGCGTGCATCAAGCGTTCGATGCTGAATCGCAACGCGGTCACCGAGGTGGGTTCCGTGGCCAGTAATTCCTGGAGCAGCAACGCCATGAAGCGATCGCTCAGTCGTTGATCGCCGAAGCGGAACGTGTCCAATACGCTGAAGCGGTAGTGCTTCGCCTCGGGCTGCTCGAAATCCCACTGGACTTGGTGTTGCACAATATCGTTTACCATTGCCTCATGAGCGTCAAACAGTTGCGTTGCCCAGAAGGGCAGTCCGCTGCGTTCTTCCAACGCGTATCGAATGGCGGTTTCGGCATTGGTCGAATTCAGCGATGCGCACCAATCTGGGTCAAGCTGAGCTAGAAAGTTGAGGCCGGATATACCTACGTCGAACGCCCCGTAATAAACGTTTGGGTCTTCCTTCTCCAGTTCCAATGGCGGCACGTATAGGGGCCAGTAGTGGATGATGGCATCCCTTGCTGCGATCACCACGCTCTCCGGAAACCCGTCGCGCAACGGGCGCCAGTCGTTGACACCCCAGGAGTCGTTTACAGGAACCCGTGCCCGCAACCATTTGACAAAATTGTAACAATCCGAAAACCCTTCATCGGTGTCGGCGCGCCTGCGGTCGGCCAATAGCTCTGGCTGATTGATATGTCTGTCCCTAAACTTCTTCCAAGATCGCTTATCCTTTTCTTCGCGAGCCAGGCTCTTTCGACGGTACTTTTCGTCCATTCTGGAGAACTTTGTTGGCTTTTTGGCTTGTCGAATGGAGTCCTCTAGTTTGCCCAGTAAGCCCGCATCCGTCGCGACGTCCAACACTTGAGCCCCGACCGCCGCGTCCGACTCCCAATGGGGGCTCAGGAACACCAACGCGGACAGTGCGATGAGACGATCGGAGCTATTGCTTGCTTCGCGTAGCGTGTTCATCAACCAATCGATGTCGCCTGGGCCGAGCGACCATGTATCGCCATACCTCTGCACGACCCACCAGTCCGTGACGGATTTACCCAATTCTTCTGTCCTGCGTCGTACCGAGCGCCAGAAGAAATGCTCGTTTAGCGAGGCATCGCGTGAAATCGTACCGGCGAGATTCGGCAAGTCGTCCGTGTAGTGGAGGACCTGGTACTGTTTCGCGCGGCTGACCAATTCGATGACTGTGGCGGTTGTCGCATCAGGCGGAGTTGTGGCGTTCGTGAGGACCGTCTGGCAAAGCACCGCAACTGATGGGACTAACCAAAGGTACTGTTCTGATAGCGGAAGCCTTATGGGTTTCACGTGCGGCTCTGATTGGAGGAGCGGCGCCCATTCGTGGATGAATGTCTGCGCTGTTTCGGCATCAAGGGATTTGGCAACATCTTTGACCGCTGATTTCATGTCATATCGCCACACACCTCTTGCAGTCGGCATTGTCAATGCAATGAGACGATGCATCTCCTGGGTGCCTAGACAGTCCGGATAAAACATTCGAATCAAAGCACCGGCGATACGGCCTTCCAGAGCGTCCGCATTCTCGATCAGAACACTAATAAGATGCCTCTTGTCGCTGTCAGATCCAGCGGCGGTCACGGCTTGTAGTGCATATTCGCGCGTCATGACCGGGCTTTGGTTGTCGAGTGCGGTCTCGATAGCGAGGTCGACAACTGCCTCGACGGGCCCGTTCTCAATCATTCTGAGGAGCAGCCATCGTTGATCTTCATATTGGGCGTGTCGTTGCCACAAGCGACGAATCACAGGGCCAAGCGTGGGACGCGCGAGACGCAGTGCCTGCTCACGTGCGAGTTGCAGACCCGTGTCAGTACGACCGACATATTTTTCACAAAACGCTTCCAGCACCTCCCCACATTGCTGGTCACTCAAGTTCTCTGGATCCCCATTAGCCATTAGAGTTTCTGGTGAGACTTCCAGCAACCACTTGTGTACTCGCGATTCCCAAGCTGCCAGCCAGGCCGCTACGCCTGTCATTGACGGGCGAAGTATTGATCGACCGTTGGCATCAGCGATCAGCAGTGCGCGCAATCGACGATAGCTCATCGAATTCTGGCTCAAGCGAAGCAGAAATTTGGCAGCGAAGTAGGGCTGCATGTTTCGATGATGGAATCCTACACAGCCATAGCTGGTGCCATGGAACATCGCTCGGTGCAATAGTGCACCGATTTCCGGGTCAGTCCAGTCGTCCAACACGGCCCGCGAATCGAGGCTGTCTTCCCGTACCTGCATGTCCGTCGTAGCAGCGGGCAAGGCTATACTACGAAAAGAACAAAGCGTCAGCGCAGCGGCGAGTATTTCTGCGCCCAGGTGTCCGCGGGCGAGTGACAATTCGTGCCGAGTTTGGTACCGAGGATTCACCTCGGCCAAGCGCTGTTCTGCATCAAATTGCAGCCGCTGGGTTAGCGTCCCCAGCTCGTTGAAGCGCTGCCAGTACTTGATCAATCGATCGAGGTCCAGCGGCCGGCTGGCCGAGTCCTCGGCATTGCAATCATTAATTGCCTGAACAAATGAGTCGATGGCGTGTTCATTGCGTGCTTGTGCAAACAGCCGCCATTGATGTTGTGCCAGCGGCGCCAGTGTTACCAGGCGATACGCTGGTGCAGGTTTTTCTTCGTCGGTATCGTTTGCGAACGAGTCGCCGGAATCATCGTTCGCAAAAATGGGATTCAACAGCCCATCATCAGTTGGCTCCGCCGTGTATTCTTCGGTCACCGGGCCTGATGTTTTCGGGAGCGCGCTCGTTATCGTGCTCTGATCTACGTGCCATTGCCAGTCGTAAAAGCGGCAGGTAATGACAAGTTTGCAGCGTGTAATCGCCGTTCCTACGCGGCGAACCAGTGTCTTAATAGCTGCCTCGAAACTTTTGTTAACTAGTCGAGTTTCATCAACGGAGTCGAGCAAAAAGTAGCCAGTTTCCTGGCTCTCTAACCAGTCCTGAAAGCGCGTTTCATCACCGATTCGCAGTGCCTTGTCCAGATCGCCGTCCGCGAGCTCTTCAATTCTGATGAAAAAGGCCGGTTTACCTGCGCGAATCAACTTGTCTGTTTGCGCCTCAAGCTCAGTGGTCTTTCCGGCGCCAGCTTCGGCGAGAATTACCACTGCCTGTGACTGCCACAACGAGTCCCACGCTAAGGTGTTGGCATAGAATCCTCCGTAGCTGGCCAATTCGCGAAGCTGATCTAGGTCGTCGACAGTGGGATCGATCGAGATGAATTCACGATCCAGGTCCACGTAGTCGATGATGGTCTGCGTCACTGATGAATCCACTCGCACTTTAGGAACTAGCCATTATGCCGCTACCGGCCACCGCCAGGTGACAAAATATTACCCGATCGTTTGTTGACAGCTGCTGCGCATTTGCACAAAAGGCTTTGGCCTTTTCCGGTCTCAACAGTTGCGCTGCGTGGCGATGACCGGACCGCTGTCTTGATCAGCTATCTATGTCTCGGAGTTTCTGCGAGCTTCGCGAATCAGTTCTTTCGCCGTCGGCAAGCAGCTAGCCGTTGAATGTCGTATCCGCACGCCAATCGTCTTCTCCACGATGTCACTGAGGTTCTCCGCATGAACTCGTGCGGTCACAGCACCGTCAAAGTCCGTTGGGTCCGGTGGAACCACGAACTCCGCGTAAAATTCCTCCGGTCCAATAGAGTGTCTCCATTGCGCGCACTCCAACGTTACTGTTTTAGTCGGCAACGTTGGTCGGTCGGGTTTGTAAAAGAATCCGTTCGGATCCCTTGCTTTCGGACGAGTGATGTCCGGAAGCGGCGGCGAGTGAAAGTGCGTCCCATGGATACCGCCCCGAAGAAAGTCTTGTACCAATCGAGTATCGTGCTGAATGATTCGCCTTGCTTCACCGTCTATGCCGAATAATGCTGAAACCCACTGACCGTCAGGCGGACTCGGTGGCTTCGGAATTACCGGTGTCGCCGGCTTGTCGTCTTCATCTCCATAGAATGGGACACACAGTTGCATCCCGTCAGACACGCTGATCTCGATCAATGCGTCTTTCGCCGGCCTCGTGCCGACATTGTTGATAATGCTGAAGAATCCCGGCGCAGTTTGAGCACGATTCAGCGATTCATTGAAGTTCTCGAAAAGTATTCGGCACTTTTCTAACCATTCGTCGTAGTCACTCGCGTATTGCTCTATCCGCTCATCCGACGCGGGCTCCCACACCTTGCCGATGCTAAAGTAAGCGTCCTCCGGAAACTTCGGACTCTTGCTCTTCTCGCCGAATTCGGTCGCCTTTGGATACAGCGACTGAATGTCATCCATCAACGCGCTTACTTGGTCGTCCGTCAGCGGATCGTAATGCACGACGTCGATGTTGATCGTGTCAACCGCGCTATCCGAGCGCAAATCGGCAAACGCAAACTCAAATGACGGCTCGGCTTTCTTGAGTCGGTTGAGCTCGGTCGTCAGTCGAAGAAGCTCCTTCTCGCCGACATCGAGCTCCGGATCGAGCTTCCAAACCTTGGGAATGACATGCTCCTTGAGGCCGAGCATATGCGCCGACGCCACCGGCCCACTGTCCAACGTGAGTATTCGCACATCCTGCTTCTTGAACGTACTGGCGTATTGCTGGGCGATCGCCGCCAGTTGATCGTCGCGTTCGTGCATATCCAATCTTCGATCGGGTTTATCGGAGGGCTTGAGTTCCTTCTTTACCACCAGGTGCACGCGTGGCCCAGACTCGCGCGCGACGAACTCTTTGTCCGGATCACGAAGAATTTTTAGAAGGCGGCTGGCTGTGGCGCGCGCTTTCTTCGAGCGTCGATCGCTCCCTTTGTTCTTGTGTCCATCAATTTCGCGCTGTACAGGGTGTGACACCACGAGATAGACATCATCGACGTGTTTGAGCTCGGACCAATCCAACTGCTCGACTGGATGGCAATGGTAGAAGAAGTTCGTGTCCGGAAACAGCACCAGGTCGGCGTCGGTACCGATCTGCTCAATGTTGATTTTTCGTCGGAACCAGGGCATCTATCGTTCTTGGCGATTGTAAGGCAAATGCAGGACTTCGGCAGCCAAGCGATCAGTCTCCATCGGCCGCCGATCGTAGCGTTGCGTGGTTGCAGGATTCGCATGTCCGGCCAGACGTTGGACCGTCAGTAGATCTTTGTCCTTTCTAAGCAGTTGCGTCACAAAACTGCGCCGAAAGTCGTGCGGACTACATGCCTTCACACCGGCCTTTTTCGCGCGTCGCTTAGTCACATCGTACACTGCCTGGTCGCTCATCCTGCCATTGTCGTAACGTATCTGGCCGTTCTTCTGAACGGCGAGGAGCAGGGGACCGTCAAAGGAACCACGCACGTCGAGCCAGTCGGCGATCGCATCACTCGTACCGGCATCCGGAAACACCACCCGCTCCTTGTTGCCTTTGCCAATCACCTTAATCAGCTGCTCATCAACGTCGTAGGACTCCACATTGAGGCTGGCAACTTCGGCGCGTCTTAGGCCGCATACATATAAGAGTCCAATGATGACTATGTCGCGAATGCCGGCAGGACTTTCGTGTGCCTGGCAAACACGGACCAGTGCGTCGATTTCACCGAGGGCTATTTCACGGCCAGCAAGATCGCGTGAGCCTCGAATCATTTTCACGTTGCGAATGCGACCGAAGTCATCGGCCGTCATGCGTTCGAGGTTAAAGCAGGCCTCAGCAACGGCGCGGATGGCAGACAAGGTCGCATTCACACTCGCGTAGGACTTCTGGCCAACGGTCTGCAGGTACTCCCGAATCTGCAGCACGTGCTCATAACGAAGATTTTCCCACGGCACTTTGCGAAGATCCTCGTAGCCCAGTAGATGTGCTACCGATCGCAATCGCGATTCGTAGGTGCGTCGCGAGTGCTTTGAGCTCACGCTGTGAATCGCATAGTCGGCCGCATTCGCGTGCTTTGAAACGAAGTGACCCGGGATCTCAAGTTGTGGCAACTCGGTGAGATCGAACGCCGGCAGCAGTTCGCCTTGTTTTGCATCGTCTGATGGCGTGTTATCCGACACCTTAATATATAGGACCTGAACTGCCTGACTGGTGGACGCAGTCTAAAGGATGTTATTACTTTTGTGAAGATACATTATCATAAGTAATAATCTACTCTAAGTCACTGATTTTGACCTTGAAGATTATCCAGAGAATAGCTATTATAGCTAAAGTAGCTATTACCAACTGAGATGACTATGAAGACTGTTGCAG
>JAJFKO010000033.1 GCA_021773175.1 Gammaproteobacteria bacterium | reverse complement strand
GCGAAGAACTGCAGCGCGGCAGGTGGAATTACCCGCATGACATCGACGACCTGCGGGCGACCGTTGTCGGCATCTACCGCGTCGGGGTGGTGTATGGCGACAACCAGGTGTTCGTGCCTCTGACTTTCGCGCAGGACGTTTTGGGGATCGGTCAAGACCGCGTGTCGCAATATGCCGTGCGCGCGGGTTCGGCGGAGAATGCCGCGGCGACGGCCGAAGCGCTGAGGCAAGTTCTCGGCCCGGGCGTAGACGTGATCGGCAACGACGCGGCCGCGCTACAAACCGCGGGTTTGCTCGAATCGACGAGCGCAAGTAGCCGGATAGGTGCCGCCATGGCCGGTGTTGCCGGCGCGCTGCTTGTCCTCTTCGTCATGTTGATCGTGACGCGGGAGCGGACCAGAGAAATCGGTATCCTGAAGGCGATCGGTGCGTCGAACGGAGATGTCGCGGCGATGTTCACCGGTGAAACCGCCACGCTCGCGCTCCTGAGTGGTGGGATCGGCGTTGCCATTTACGTGCTGGCGGGTCCTGTCCTTGCGGGCATCTTTATCGGAAGCGCCGGCTCGGAAGCCGCCGGGACCGCTGCGGATGCGCTCGACGTCACGGAAATTGCCTGGGGGCTCGGGCTTGCCATCGCCTTCGGACTCATCGGAAGTCTCTATGCGGTGTGGCGGGCCGCTCGTATGCGCCCGTCCGAGGCCATGCGGCAAATGTGATGCGCGAAAAAACGATGGAAAATGTCATTGTTCTAGAGAATGTAACCAAAGACTACACGTTGTCTGGCAACCGCATCCGCGCGCTCGATAAACTGAACTTTGCCGTTCCGACCGCCGTTATGGTCGCCGTTATTGGCCCCAGCGGCAGCGGTAAGTCGACGCTTCTCAATATCATCGGAGCGCTCGACCGCCCGGATTCGGGGAAGGTTTTCATTCAAGACCGAGACGTCGGCGGGCTCAGCGAGGCGGACCTGACGGCTCATCGGCGCAAGACCGTGGGCTTCGTGTTCCAGGATTACGGGTTGATCCCCAACCTGACGGCCTTGGAAAACGTGATGCTCCCGATGGAATTCGCCAAGGTAACTCGATCCGAGGCACTGGAGCGGGCCCGCGCGCTGCTCAATGCCGTGGAATTGGGTGTGCGCACGGCCCATCGGCCGAACAAGTTGAGCGGTGGCGAGCAGCAGCGGGTCGCGATCGCCCGGGCCCTGGCTAACGACCCTGCGATCATCCTGGCGGACGAGCCGACGGGAAACTTGGATACCGCGACCGGCAAGGGGGTTGTGACGCTCTTACGCCGACTCGCCGACGAACGCCACAAGACAATCATCGTGGTCACCCATGACGCGTCGGTCGCGCGATCGACCGACAAGCGCTTCCACATCCAGGACGGTCGGATTCGGGAGACGACTTGAGCTTCGATGATGGTTTTGGACAAGACCTCGCGCGGATCCCGGGCGGGTTCGTTGTCGGCGTAGTGTTCGCCCTGGCACTGTTCGGCATCGGCGAAGAACGGGCGGTCGCCGTTGTAGCGGTCGTGATCGCCTCCAAGCTGATCGCCGTCGGTCTCATCCGGGCTCTGACGCTTTGGCGCCAAGGGGGCACACTCGCTGACCTTCAGGTGCCTGGAGTGGAGGCCGATGGCTGTGCGTGACACCAGACAACGCTTCTGGCGAATTGCCACGGCCGGCGTTTTCTTCCAGGGCGGCGCCGCGGCAGCTGATCCTGCCACGATTGTCGCCGCGCTCGTCAGCGGGCTGACGGGAAGCGCCTTCGCCGTCGGGGCAGCGGCGGCGATTTCGCGCTATGGCTGGCTGTTCCCGCAGCTCTTCGTGGCATATTTCGCTCAGTGCCGCGAGCGGCGCATGCCGTTCTACATGCTGGGCGCGTTCGGGCGGATCGTCTGCCTTGCCGGAGTCGCCCTGGTGGTGGCGCTGTCGGAGCCGTTGCCGGGAATTCTGGTCGTCGGTGCTTTCTTCACACTGTGGACGGTGTATGCCTTTGTCGGCGGCATCGTCGCGGTGCCCTATAATGACATCGTCGCCCGCTCGGTCCCTTCGGTGGCGCGTAGCCGCCTGCTGGCGGCCCGGTTTTTCGGCGGTGGCCTCCTGGCATTGGCCGTCGCCGCCGCCGCGCATCGTCTCCTCGGCGCCGTGCCATTCCCGAGCGGCCATGCCGCGATCCTATTCCTGGGGGCGCTGCTGCTCCTGATCTCGGCCCTGTCATTCGTTTCCGCGGGCGAACCCCAGGCCCCGAAGCCGCCCGCCGGACCGCGCGGATTCGGACGCTTCCTCAGCGCCGGCCTTGAGATCTTCCGCGCCGATGAGCGGTTCCGACTGTTCGTCTATGCGCGCTGGTTCAACGGCGCTGCCGCGATGGCGCTGCCGTTCTATGTTGTCCAGGCGTCGACGTCTGGTATTGCCGGCGTCGATGTCGCAGTTCTGCTCGGCGCTCAGACGGCCGGCGCACTCGCCTCCAATCCCTTTTGGGGCTGGTGGGGCGACAGGCTCGGCAAGCGCCAGCTGCTGAAAGGCATAGCCGGCCTGTCGGTGCTCGCGCCGCTGCTGACGCTGGCTTGGATCGGCTTGGGCGAGGTTCGGTGGCCCGCGTTGGCGCTGCCTTGGTTCGCCGCGATCTTCTTTGTGCTCGGTGCCATAGGCAGTGGCGGCACCATCGCCCAGCTCGGCTATTTGATGGAGATCTCGCCCGACGACCAGAGGCCAGCCTATAGCGGCTACTTCAACGCCCTGGTGGCGCCGGCAGCGCTGACGCCGATAGTCGGCGCCGCTCTGGTTGCCACCGTCGGTCTGCCTCTCTTGTTCGCCGCAAGTGGTGGCGCGGCGGTGCTTGAGTTTATCGCCGTTCGGCGGCTGCCTAACATCGCGCATCGAGAGGCCGAGGTATGATCTCGCGGCTGCGCAGAGCCCTCCGGCAGCGGGTCGCGCGCTCTTGGACGCTGTCCCGGCTGTGGTATCGGCTATACGGAATCCGCGTCGACGGCCAACCCGACGAGGAAGTTTGGTACTTCGCCTTTGGTGCCAACATGCACGACAGCGCCTTCCGCGAGCGGCGACAGATGCGCCCCATCGCGTGGCGGCCCGGACGAATCAAGGGCTACCGGCTGCGCTTCAATCTTGAGGGCCGGCCCAGGGGCAAGGCCGCGCCCGCCAATATCTCCGCCAACCCGCAGGCCGAGGTCTGGGGTGTGCTCTACAAAATCACGCGCAAGGACCTGCTGTGGCTCGACTACACAGAAGGGGTCCCGGGCCGCCGCTACCGCCACCTCCGGCTCGACGCCGAAGACATTGATGGCGGCGGCGCGTGCCGCGCGGTTACATACATCGCCGACGGCAAAAAGACCGACGGGAACCCCTCGCCGCGCTACATAGCGCTGCTGCGCGAAGGCGCCCAGGCCCATGGCCTGCCCGAGCACTGGGTGCGCCAACTTGAACGGGTGAAGCACGCCGAATGATGACCTGTAGCGGCTCGTGCACGGGCTACACGAACAGAGAGTCTTGAGATGATCTGCCTGGATGCCCGACTTGTCCCAGCCACGCTTTCCAGTCGTCCCAATAAGAGCGACGACACGGATGCGAGGGGCATCCAGGCATGTTTTACGGTCGGGCTGGGGCCGGGAGGTGCATGTGAAGTCTCTGGCGATGCATCATTCGCGGACGCTGCTTGCCCCGCCCCGCCGGCTTGACTCTGTACCCTAGTACGGGGGCTAAGGTGCCTCTCGGTGTTGTCATGTGTGGACATGGGGTCATCTCGGCCTCCTCTAC
>JAJFKO010000032.1 GCA_021773175.1 Gammaproteobacteria bacterium | reverse complement strand
AATGACGAGTGATCAGGCTGTTAGATTGTTGGCCTCGGGAGCCTCCGCGTTGGCGACAGGCGAGTTCGATCTGCTGGCTCCACAGCAGGGAACTGTTCTGAGTGACGCCTTCATTGTTGGCGAATTGATCGAACCGGGTCGCGTGCTTTTCAGCATTAGCGATGAAACCACGCTTTGGGTTGAGGCCAGCACGGTGCCAAGCGATCTGACCGAGTTTGAAGTAGGGGCACCTGCACGGATCGCACATGGCGATGACCATTGGATTAGTGGGCGCGTCGTGCAATTGCACCATCAACTCGACGAGATAACACGCCGCCAGGGATTGCGGATCGAGGTCGATAACACGGACGATCATCTTCATCCGGGTCAGTTTGTAGAAGCCGAGATCAGCACTGGCGAAGGACCTTCTGTACTGGCCGTTCCCAGTGAAGCAATCACGCTCATCAAGGGAGTGCCCACGGTCTTCCTGCTCGAGGAAAGCCACGAATTTCATCCGCAGGCGGTCGAAACCGGGACGTCGTCGGGCGGTTGGACAGAGATTCGCGGAGGACTCAACGATGGCGACGAAATTGCCGTCACCGGTGTCTTCCATATCAAGTCACTGCTACTCAAATCTTCGCTTGGCGAAGGTCACGCGCACTAGGAGGCGATCATGCTAAATCGATTAGTTGAAGCCTCTCTGAGGTACAAATTTCTGGTGCTCGTCGCCTTCGGCGTCGTGGCATTTTTGGGTTGGCGCGCGATCTACACAGTGCCGATTGATGCGTTCCCGGACGTCACACCGGCCCAGGTGAATATTTACACAGAGTCGCCGGGACTTGCGGCCGAAGACGTTGAGCAATTGCTGACATTTCCGATCGAGTCCGGCATGGCGGGGTTGCCCAAAGTGCAGGAGATTCGGTCAGTGAGCCTGTTCGGGTTGTCGTACGTCGCCGTCTACTTCGATGATGACATGGACATCTACTTTGCACGGCGACTCGTCATGGAGCGATTACAGGAGGTGGGAGACCGAATCCCGGAGGGTTACGGTACGCCGGAGATGGGCCCCAATACGTCAGGTTTGGGACAGGTGTTCTGGTACACGCTGGAGCGTGCGGATGAAAAGCTGAACGCAGCGATTACGGACATGGATCTGCGGACCCTGCAAGATTGGACCGTGCGATTGATGCTGCGTACTGCCTCGGGCGTGGACGATGTCATGTCCTGGGGTGGCCAAGAACGGCAGTACCAGGTGATCATCGATCCGCTCAGCCTGATCAAGTTTGAGCTGACGTTCAAAGACGTCATGGAAGTGATCGAGGCCAACAACCGGCAGGTCGGTGGCCAGTACATCAATCAGGGTTCAGAACAATATCTGGTCCGCGGTCTCGGTTTGGTAGAGAACGAGGCGGATATAGGCACGATGGTCATCAAGGTTGAAGGTGGGGTGCCTGTTTACCTTCGTGACGTTGCCAAGATCGAACAAGGCCCCGCACTGCGATTCGGCGCGGTTACCCGAGATGGCAAGGAAGTCGTCTTGGGTATGGCGTTGTCGCGCATAGGCGAGAACGCGGCCAACGTCGTATCAGCGGTCAAAGAGAAGGTCGAGATCGTCAACGAGGCTTTGCCCGAGGGCGTGGTGTTGCGACCGGTTTACGAACGCACGGATCTTGTCGACAAAGCTGTCGGTACGGCCGTCAAAGCGCTCGTCGAGGGCTCTATCCTGGTCGCAATCGTGCTGTTCCTCTTTCTGGGTGAGTTGCGGTCTGCATTGGTCGTGATTACGGCGTTGCCTTTGGCGATGCTCATAGCCTTCATTTTCATGGAACTGGCCGGACTGTCTGCAAACCTGATGTCATTGGCCGGGCTCGCGGTCGGTATCGGGATGATGGTGGATGGTGCCGTCGTCATGGTCGAGAACGCCTTTCGCATCATGGCCGAGAGGCGTAAGTCGGGAGAGCCCGTTGACCGCAGCAGCGCTGTGCTTGCGGCTGCTCGTGAGGTCGCGAACCCGATTGCGTTTGCCATCATCATTATCATCGTTGTGTTCGTGCCTCTGTTCGCCCTCGAGGGGCTCGAGGGCAAACTATTTAAGCCGATGGCCTTCACCATCAGTTTCGCCATGGCGGGCTCGCTGGTTCTGACACTGACCGTGATCCCGGTGTTCGCCGCGTTGATATTGAAACCGAAAGAAGAGCGGGACACCTGGTTGGTGCGAAATATCAAGACTTGGTATTTGCCGCTACTGGAATGGTCACTCGCCCACAAGAAGAAGGTCGTGCTCTCGGCCGTCAGTCTATTGGTCGTAAGCCTATTGTTGTTCCCGTTTCTCGGTAAAGAATTTATGCCGACGTTGCAGGAGGGCTCGATCATGTGGCGGGTGACGTCGATTCCGTCGGCGTCCCTGGAGCACTCCATTAAAATCTCAAAGGACATCGAGAACGCGTTGACCGAGTTCCCTGAGGTGAAGACGACGGTGGCGATGATTGGGCGGGCCGAAAAGGGTGAAACGGCCGATGTCAATTACATGGAAATCTACACCGAACTCAACCCTGAGAGCGAATGGCCTGAGAAACGCACCGTGCCGGAGCTAGCCGATCTAATGCGTGAAGAACTAGAGGTAGTCGTACCGACTGCGGTCGTCGCATTCACTCAGCCGATTCAGATGAGGGTGGAGGAATTGATCTCCGGTGTCCGCGCAACGCTCGCCATTAAGATCTACGGCGAGGATCTGGAAGAACTCGATCGCCTCAGCGAAGAAATCAAGAATGCGATAGCCGATGTTGGCGGTGTCGCGGACCTTTCCTTGGAAGCCAATGTGGGTAAGCCGCAGATTCGGATTCAAGTGAATCGAGAGCAGTTGGCGCGCTACGGCCTGAATGCCGACGATGTGTTGTCCGTCGTACGTACTGGTATCGGCAATGAGCCGGTCTCAGCCCTGATCGACGGTGTTCGTCGCTTTGATATCACAGCGCGTATCACCGACGCTTCAAAAGCATCGGTGCAAGCCATTGGCCAAATTCCGATTCGCGCGGGGTCCGGGGCGATCGTGCCATTGTCGGCTGTTGCAGATATAACAGTGGCAGAAGGATATTCATTTGTACGTCGTGAGCAGTTGCAGCGTTATGCGGTTATTCAAATGGATGTTCGTGGCCGGGACGTCGATGGATTCGTCAGTGACGCGAATGCAGCAATCGAGGCCAACGTAGAGTTGCCTGCGGGTTACTGGATTGAGTGGGGCGGTGCGTTCGAAAACCAACAGCGGGCATTAAAACGCCTGGCCGTGATTGTGCCATTGACAATCTTTTTCATCTTCGTCCTGCTGTATACAGCATTCAATTCAACGAAATACGCAACAATGATTATTGCGAACGTGCCGTTTGCGACAATCGGCGGGATTTTTGCGTTGTTCGTCAGCCGCCAATACGTGTCCGTACCATCGGCGATTGGATTTATCGCCGTATTCGGTGTTGCGATGTTGAACGGCATCGTACTGGTGAGCTTCATTAACGAGTTGCGTGAGAAGGGCTTGTCGGTTGCCGAGGCGGTGCGCAAGGGGGCGGAGCTTCGACTGCGGCCCGTTCTTATGACGGCGAGTGTCGCGATTCTGGGCCTGGTGCCAATGTTGCTGTCATCCGGCGTCGGCGCCGAAACCCAGCGGCCGTTGGCTTCGGTTGTCGTCGGCGGCTTGATCACCTCGACGTTGCTAACCTTGATTCTACTCCCCGTCATTTATGAGTGGTCTGAAACTCGAAAGGAAGGTCTGTCATGAACATGAAAGAAATAAAGGCGTTTGTTCATAGGAACCGGATTGCCGACGTCGTTAGCGCGCTGTCGTCAGCCGGTTTTCGCAAACTTAGTGTGATAGACGTGCAAGGGCTGCTCCACGCACTTGACAGTAAGGAACAGCAATACTCGGTTGAGATAGGGCAAAAAGTCATCACGGAGGTCAAACTGGAGTTGGTATGCGAAAATGAATCGAGGACCACTGAAGCGATATCACTTATTCGAGAACACGCGACAACCGGCCAAACTGAGGCTGGGTGGATCTATGTGAGTGATATCCGATCGAGTATCGAGATCTAGAACCGATGACTGATTGTGGATGTGAAGCGCCAGAAGTGAAAACCGCGAAAGAGCGTCGCGTGCTACGTATCGCCTTAGTGCTGAATGCGGCGATGGCAGTTGTTGGCGGCCTGGCGGGCTGGGTTGCCCAGTCCACCGGGCTTCTAGCCGACGCGCTGGATATGCTCTCGGATGCTACGGCGTACGCGATCGCTTTGATCGCCATCGGCCGTTCGGCGTTATTCAAAGTCCGGGCCGCGAAGCTCAGCGGCAGTATTTTGCTCGTGCTTGGCGTTGGTGTCCTCATCGAGGTGGGCCGTCGCTTGATTTACGGGGCTGAACCGCTCAGCGAATGGATGATCGGGACAGCTATCTTGTCTCTCGTGGTCAATCTAACGGTGCTACGGCTGCTGGCGCCCATGAAGTCGGGCGAAGTACATCTGCGAGCCACATGGCTATTTACGCGCGCGGATGTAGTGGCGAACCTGGGTGTAATCCTCGCCGGACTGCTGGTCCTTTGGCTTGGTGCGCCGTACCCGGACTTCGTAATTGGCACGCTGATTGGTCTCTATGTCATCAAGGAGGCCATCGAGATACTTCGGGATGCCAGATCGGAAACGAATGAGTGACAGAGACTACTGGGAGCGGCACGCGCGCAATTACGATGCGTCATTGCGGTGGGTTCTTGGACGACCCTTGCCGCGGATGTTGGAACTAGCCAGCGAGGCTGTTCACGGCAAGCGAAAGGTGCTGGAAGTCGCAGCAGGTACGGGCATCGTTACCTCGGCCCTTGCCCAGACAAGTGATCACGTCGTTGCCACGGACTACGCAGCGGCCATGGTCGATGCGCTAGAACAGCGGGTGCAGGGTGCCGGGCTCGAGAACGTGACGTGTGAGCAGGCCGATATCTATGCGCTTCCGTATGCGGCTGGCGAGTTTGACGCTGTGGTCGCGGCCAATGTTCTGCACTTGGTGCCTGATCTCTCCGCTGCGATTCAGGCTCTGCGGAGCGTGACGAAGCCCGGTGGTGTGCTTGTGGCTCCGACGTTTTGCCATGACGAGACGAGAATGTCTTGGCTGGTCTCACGCATCCTCGCCGTGAGCGGTTTTCCGGGTCATCGACGCTTCACTATGCAGTCGCTTCGGGGCGCGCTTGAGGAAAATGGTGTGCGGGTTGCCCGTGCTGAATTGCTACCGGGGCTGATTCCCATCGGGTTCATGGAAGCAGTTTTCTAGGCATCAAATTACCGGCCGGAACTTCTGCCGGGAACCGGACATTTATCGGTATATCTGCCTATACATATATATGGATAAGCGCATATAATGCGCGCCATGAAGCCAGAATCACTCTACAACGTTCTTTCTGACCCGACTCGCCTCAGGGCACTCATGCTTATCCAGTCTGAAGGGGAGGTTTGCGTGTGTGAGCTTACCCACGCTCTGCAGGAGTCGCAGCCGAAGGTCTCACGGCACCTTGCTTCGATGCGGGATTCGGGAATTGTCGAGTCTCGCCGGGAAGGTACATGGATGCACTATCGTTTGAGTCCGTCGTTGCCCGGATGGGCGCGCGACATTATCGAGTGCAGCCATGCTCGGCTGACGAATCTCGCGACCTTTCGTCGAGACGCGCAACGACTGTCCCACATGAACAACCGACCGGAGCGGATCTGTGTCTGACCCTGCAAACATTCTTTTTCTTTGTACGGGCAATTCCTGTCGTTCCCAGATTGCTGAGGGTTGGGCGAGGCATATTGGCGGTGATTCCGTCGCTGTGCAATCCGCCGGCATCGAGGCACACGGCAAGAATCCCCGAGCGATCGAGGTGATGCAGGAGATCGGTATCGATATCTCGGGGCAGGAGTCGACCATCGTCAATGACGACATGCTGCAAGCTGCCGATGTTGTCGTAACCGTATGCGGCCACGCCGACGAACAATGCCCGGTCTTGCCACCTGGCATCACCAAATTGCATTGGCCCCTGACAGATCCGGCCAAGGCCACCGGCACCGAAGAGGAAATCATGATCGAGTTCCGGGCGACTCGCGATGAGATCGAAGGCCGGGTCAATGAACTGCTCGAATCGATCAAAGCGGGAGCAACACGTTGAGCGCGCAGTGTGAAACGACAGCTCGTCGTGCAGCCGGGGCAGAGATGCCCTTTTTCGAGAAGTACCTGACCGTCTGGGTCGCGTTGTGCATCGTAGTCGGGATTGCGCTCGGGCGGTTGTTCCCGCCGGTTTTCGACGTACTCGGTGCGATGGAAGTCGCGCGTGTCAACTTGCCTGTGGCCGTGCTGATCTGGCTGATGATCCTGCCCATGCTCCTGAAGATCGACTTTCATTCCCTGGTGGAGGTGAAGGACCACTGGCGTGGCGTCGGCGTCACTCTTTTCATCAACTGGGGCGTCAAGCCATTCTCGATGGCGCTGCTGGCCTGGATATTCATCCGTAATTTTTTTGCCGACTGGTTGCCCATGGATCAGTTGGACAGCTACATCGCCGGGCTCATTATTTTGGCGGCGGCGCCGTGCACCGCAATGGTTTTTGTGTGGAGCAATCTCAGTGACGGGCATCCAGGCTTTACGCTCTCCCAGGTGGCATTGAATGACCTGATTATGGTGTTTGCGTTTGCACCAATTGTTGCGCTATTGCTCGGCATTTCGTCTATTCATGTGCCGTGGGAGACGTTGTTCCTGTCAGTCGTTCTCTACATCGTGCTGCCTGTCATCGCGGCCAGTCTCTGGCGCCGCTACCTGATGAGATCAGCTGACGGCGAAGCACGACTGAAGCGCGTACTGGATCGCATGCATCCCGTATCCTTGTCGGCGCTGCTGATAACTCTGGTGCTGTTGTTCGGCTTCCAGGGGAATCAGATCATCGAGCAGCCGGTCATCATATTTTTGCTGGCGATTCCAATCCTGATCCAGGTTTATTTCAACTCCGGTCTCGCCTATTGGCTGAACAGGACCTTTGGCGTCGCTCATTGCGTTGCAGCGCCGTCCGCACTGATTGGTGCGAGCAATTTCTTTGAGCTGGCCGTTGCAGCCGCAATCAGCCTGTTCGGCCTCCAGTCGGGTGCCGCACTCGCCACGGTCGTCGGCGTATTGGTCGAGGTACCGGTGATGTTGTCGGTTGTCTGGATCGTCAACCGGACCAAGCCGTGGTACGAGGCACGGATCACAGAAGATGTTCAATAGCCTCATCTCGCTCTATCGAGCCAATCGCGAACAGAGTCACCTGCTCTTTCTGTTTGTCGGGCTGTTTCTGGCAATCTACCTCGTTCCGGTAGGGACGGAGCGCGTCGATAACGCGCTGCTCGAGGGATTTCGCCTTACAAACTGGTATGCGCGAGAGCATGTCATATTGTGCCTGGTACCAGCATTCATCATTGCCGGGGCGATGTCGGTCTATATCAACCAGGGTGCGGTCCTGCGCTACCTCGGCCCGGACGCATCGAAGCCGGTTGCATTGGGCATCGCATCGGTATCCGGCACCATGCTGGCTGTATGCTCGTGCACGGTCTTGCCGCTTTTTGGTGGGATCTATCGCCGTGGCGCGGGCCTGGGTGCGGCGACGGCGTTTCTTTATTCCGGCCCAGCTATCAACGTGATGGCAATCGTAGTCACAGCGAAAGTGCTGGGCGTCGAGTTGGGTATTGCCAGGGCGATTGGCGCCATCGTCTTCGCGATTGTCATTGGCGCGCTCATGCACTTGATTTATCGCAAGGAAGAGTCGGCACGGGCGGAGACGGCCGCGAGAGGGTTTCCGGAAGGGGAAGCCGACGCGAAGCTGGGCGTCGTTGCCCTGTTCTTTGCGCTGATGGTTGGCATTCTGGTGTTCGCCAATTGGCCCGCGGCCGATGGCGGCGTGCCGCTCCAGATCTACGAGGCGAAATGGTGGGTGACATCGATGCTCGCGGGTTTAATGGGTGCCTTGCTGGTTCACAAGTGGCAATGGCGGGTCGCTCCACTATTTGTTCTGGCTATTCTTGTTGCGGCTACAGCTTACCTGGTGCCGAATGTGCCGGAGGTTGCATTCGCGACCGGAGCTCTCGGGCTGATTCTGATTGCGGCGACGCGAGACAAAGATGAGGCATGGGCTGGCGAGACCTGGCTGTTCGCAAAGCAGATAATGCCCCTATTGCTCGCAGGTGTGTTTATCGCGGGATTGCTTTTGGGGCGGCCTGGACATGAAGGGCTCATTCCCTCGGAGTGGGTTGCCGCTGCGGTAGGGGACAACTCGCTTGTGTCCACGGCAATTGCATCAGTGCTGGGCGCTTTCATGTACTTCTCCACGCTGACCGAGGTGCCAATAGTCGAGGGTCTGCTTGGTGCCGGTATGGGAAAAGGGCCAGCACTCGCCTTATTGCTCGCCGGACCGGCTCTGTCATTGCCGAATATGCTAGTGATTCGCTCGATACTCGGAACACGCAAGACCCTGACTTATTGCTTCCTGGTCATCGTGATGGCGACGGCGACGGGATATGGCTACGGCAACTTCTTCTAGAAATGCGGATAAAGATATGAAACTCGAAATTTATGGCAGCGGCTGCACCAAATGTAAGCTTTTGGCGGAACACGCAGAGAAGGCCGCAAAAGACCTTGGCGCTGACTACACCATTGAGAAAGTCACGGACATGAACGCCATTATTGATGCGGGTGTGCTGCGGACACCGGCACTGGCTGTCGACGGCGTAGTCGTTGTCGAGGGTAGCGTTCCGAGCGCTGACAAGATTAGGTCCCGTCTTTCATAGCAGTTGCTTGGTCGAGACTGGATTACAACGTACTCGAAAACCAAGCGAGTGCTGGCTCCTATTTTTCGCCGGTCTCCAGAGGCAAGTACCAGCGGAAACCGCCAGAGCGCGATCGAAAAGTGTTGGCCGTATTTCGCCATTCGAATTTATTCAGCTCTATTGGTGCAGTTCTATTCGAATACTTAACATCAAGAGCAACTGGGACAGGAATCGCGCGAGCGGTGAGGCTCGCGCGGTCCGTCGACTAGTCGCTGTCGCGTTTGGCGAACGGTCGAATCTGTACCGTCGCAGCGGTCACCGGCATGTATTCAAATCGCAGATTGAATGAGCCGTCTTTATTCTGAAAGGCGGTGCCGATTGTTGTCCAACGAGACTTTGACTCGCCTTCGTGTTCGAAATTGACGACGCCGACAATGGCAAGACGATCGTGATCGTTGAGGCTTAGGTTTTCAGCGTTGTTGTTCATGGTGGTGTCTCCTGTTGATGAATGCCCTGGCGGGCTCGGTTCTTTCACCCAGAAACAAGAACCGGTCGCGGGGGAGACATCGCTAACAGGTGGTATCACCGCTAACGCATAAACTGCGTTTCAATCGACGCTGCGCTTTTGTCATGTACGAGCAGCGGCGGATTCAAGGAGGTGAGTTGGCACCTAAGTGTGATGTCATCGGTCACTTGCCGCTCCAACCGTGGTCAGGCTTTGCAATGGTCGCTGTTTGCTCGTTAGAGGCAAGGCTAAAGTGAATCGTCGACGCGCCGAGCCCTGCATCCGCCTCCCGGCAACATCGTGTCCTGCACGCACCGACAACGAAAACCGGAGCGAGGCAATGACCGAATCCAAACACACCCTTTTTATTCAAG
>JAJFKO010000031.1 GCA_021773175.1 Gammaproteobacteria bacterium | reverse complement strand
TTTGCTCCTGATTTGGCAGGATAATATTATGTAATATATGTTGTGGATCAAATACTGTTTGCATATAACGAATGCCAGGAGAAAGATTATCAGCACTAATTCCATGCTCAACATTTAGATCTGCATCTAGTTCACTTGGATCATTACATGTTAATGTTAATAATCCAGCTAATGCAGTATAGCCGCAACTGAAACGCTGATTATTTGCGGCAAAAAGATCTTGAAATGCAATATTAATATCAACACCTTCATGACGTAATGCTGGGATATGCTCCTTTTGCAGAGCAGGGATATGAATATCTTGTAATAAACAAATGACTGCTTTTTGTAATCGCCGAATTAAATGACGCATATTTTGGCGCCTAGTAACTTGTAAAACCTTTTCTATGCCATGCTTATCAATATATTGGCGATTTTTGAATAAAATATTATGCTTGCCTTGGCTATTTTTCTTTACCAGTGCTGGATTATAAAAAATTTGATAGCTTAATAAGGCGCTATGAAAGTAAGGATTATGTTTAGTATTCTTTATAAGCTGTAATAAACAAATAAATTGCTGCCATGCATTAGATAAATCCTGATTTAAACGTACCAATAAACCTAAAGGATCCGCTAATAACAAAGTATTAAATTGACAGGTCTTGTTATAATAAAGGCTAACCATATGTTTCTTTGGAATATAATATTTCGATTCTCCTCTGCGGTGCAAACATGGCTGTAAATCAATATCCTGTAAACGCTGCTGTTGTGCCTGATGAGCATGCTGTAATTGTTTAGCTGATGCTAACAAACCAGCTTCCTCAGTTTTATACTGAATACGTCTATCATTTACAGCCATTCCTCCAAAAAAGTTAATACGTGCCCAGCTCCACTGAATTTCGGAATATGTCATACTCAGTTTTTGTATTTTGTTTTGTAACTTATACGGCAATACCAGTGAAGATTGCCAAACACCGGTGGCGAGGCGTTCGTCTTTACCCGCAAATGTTGACAGGTCAACTTCCGCAAGATAGTTCATCTCCTTTACTTGCAATTCGCGCCATAAACAATTATTCAAAAATATATATATCCAACCTCCTGAGCGCAGCTCACTATTATTTTTTACCTGTAGTGCTTCTTTAACTTGCTCACGTAATTTAGGCTTAATAGCTTGCAACCAATTATCCGCATTCGCGTTGTTTTTTAATAAAGACTTATATACTTTATCACGCAAATGATAGGCTAATCTTGCCAGATCACACCAATCTTCTCCTGTTGTTTTTTCTGGATACAAGCCTTTACATAACCAACGTAACTTCACAGGTATGAAAGTATTCTCTGCTGCTCCTACTTTAGGTTTGTCATGTTTACTATTATTTGGTTTACTGTTTGTAGTTAGTGGAACTTTGATCACATCTCCATAGCGATTATTGATTAGCATATTAAGATCCGCAACAACACTTGTTAAACCACGCAATACTATGCGCGTAATGTTATTATTTTTATCTGACTTTTGTGCGAATGGAATGCTAACACTCTGCTCTTTATTCTGTATTACTTGTAATTTTGTTGCGAGCGTCATGGCCTTATCAATTAATATATCACTGTATATGTGATAGACATCATCCTTATTATTTCGTTTCTTGTCTTTAATTTCCCGTTGTTTTGCCACATGCGGACATTGCCCTGATTGTTGCAATTTTGCAGCATTACTATTGCGACAATTTGATACCATCAAGTCAAATTGTCTAACCACCGCTTTGCCTTCAATAAAGATATTTGGTGATGCCATCAAAAATTCTGCTTTACCATTCACCGTACCAGAATGAATCCCGCCATATTCTCCTGGCTCATCGCCACAGCTTTTAGAGAAAACTGAGCCCTCATGACAAAGAGGCTGTTGATTAGCAAATACAGTCGTTGCTGTGTTTTTTGCATCTTGTGATTTTGTCACATTTTTGTAAGCAATCGGTTTATGTCTTCGCCCCGTATAGTTAATGCTTATCGTATTTAGGATACCTTCGCTTAACGCATGAACCGCACTACGCCCATTGAAATAAACTTTATTTGTCATTCTCGCCTACCATCAAATTACAGAGAGGGATCCTGACCTTAATTTCTCATCGACACAATTAGGCATTCTGTAAGTATATTTATTGATTTTACCTCTGGAAATAGCACACGCACGATTGCAAACCTATAAGAATCATTGTAATGTTCATGACTATACCCAACGTAGTTGAAGATGCGAGATCGACTGAAATAAGATACTTTCTAAGCTTGATACTTTTAGCTGTCAGTAGTGCATTAGATTCGCAACAAATTATAGGGAAAAATGCGGCACATAGTCATTCTATGTAACAATTTTTTCCCTATAATTTGTTGTGAAGATGATGTGCTAATGGCCGGCTAAAAGTCGCATCTTCAACTACGTTGGGTATATTCAACATTAGATTTTAATCACTTATTTTTACGGAATTATCATGGCAAAGAAAACAGCAATTAGCCCTACTCGCGAAGAGAACTACCCAGAATGGTATCAACAAGTTATCAAAGCTGCTGAACTCGCAGAAACATCTAGTGTGCGCGGCTGTATGGTTATTAGACCTTGGGGCTTTGGGATATGGGAAAATCTACAACAACAACTTGATCAACGCATCAAAGCGACTGGCCACGAAAATTTTTATTGCCCTCTCTTCATTCCATTAAGTCATCTTGAGCGTGAAGCGAAACATGTCGAAGGTTTTGCAAAAGAATGTGCCGTGGTCACCCATCACCGCTTAGAAAAAACAGCAGATAATCGTTTAGTACCTGCTGGTGAATTAGAAGAACCTTTAGTTGTTCGTCCAACATCAGAAACAATTATTGGTGAAACTTTTTCTAACTGGATACAGTCTTATCGCGATTTACCTATTCTCCTCAATCAGTGGGCCAACATCGTGCGCTGGGAAATGCGCACACGTATGTTTTTAAGAACTTCTGAATTTTTATGGCAAGAAGGTCATACTGCTCATGCTACTGAAACAGAAGCTCGTCAAGAAACGATGATGATTTTAGATCTATATAACGATTTTGTTCATGATGTTTTAGCAATACCTACAATCAAGGGTGAAAAGACTGAAAGCGAACGTTTTCCTGGCGCCGTTGGTACTTATACGATTGAAGCTTTGATGCAAGATAAAAAAGCCTTACAAGCAGGGACATCACATTTCCTTGGCCAAAACTTTGCAAATGCATTTGATATTAAATATCTAAGTGAAGCCGGTAGTGAAGAACATGTATGGACGACATCATGGGGTGCTTCAACGCGTTTGATTGGAGGCTTGATCATGACGCATAGTGATGATGATGGTTTAGTGATCCCACCTAAAGTTGCGCCACAACATGTCATCATACTTCCTATTATTCATAATGACGCGGATAAAGTTCGTACACTTGAACACTGCGAAAAACTTGCAGCAAGCTTACGTAAACAGTCTTTTAATAATATGCCGGTTAGAGTAAAGATCGATGCACGTGATATACGTGGCGGCGAAAAAGCTTGGTATTGGGTAAAGAAAGGAGCGCCAATACGTGTTGAAATTGGTCCTAAAGAAATTGATGCGGATGAAGTCAGTGTTACCCGCCGTGACCATAGTTACCGTGACCGACAAAAATTAAAAACGAATGAATTGATTGAAACTATTGCCGAGCAATTAACAGCTATGCAGCAAAACCTGTATCAACGTGCATTAACGTTTCGTGAAGAAAATACTCATGACATTGACTCAGAAAAAGATTTCTATGAATTCTTCAAAAATGATAATGGTTTTGTGCGTGCGCATTGGTGTGGTGATGCTAATGTCGAAGCAAAAATACAAGCAGACTTAAGTGTTACTATTCGTTGTTTACCGAGTGAGGCATCAGAAGCAGGAACGTGTATATTCACCGGCAAGCCAAGTAAACAAATGGTAATTTTTGCACGCTCATATTAATCCCTCACAGAATTCAACGTGAGAATGTTGAAGGGAACCAGAGTGTGGGCAACATTATAAGTGTGCTTTATGATGGGTTTTTGTCGACGAGAATAGCAACCTCTTTAGTCAACCAACATTTGGTTTTATATTAGTATAGTCACGCAAAAGTTTTTGCTTTGGATAATAAGCAAAGATTAATGTGCCACCTTTAATAAAATTAATCTCGCGACGTGTAAATTGCTTATTCAAGGCAAAACAACCACCGGAAGGACCAATTTCACCATACTCTTTTATCGTAATATTATTAACGTATTTAGAACCATGAACAATCACATGCCGACGCGCAGCATTACTGTCTAAACCTTTATTCAAGCCATGTATTCGTAATGCATAGCCAAAGTGACCATAATAGGTTTTACCTGTTGTGTATAGCCCTAAACTGGATTCATAGGAATTCATCTTATTAGAAAAATAACGAGTATGAATTAATCCTGATTTAATTCCGTTAGCCACTAAACCACGATACAAAACTTTATTGTTAGCTAAATCAATTGTGCAAATACGTTTTTTAAAAGAAGGACGCGTAAAGTCAACCATACTATAAACTTGTTTCTTATCGTAACCTAAGCGTCTAGCATCACGATAAGCTTGATAACTAATATTAATGGCTAGATTAGAAAGGTCTCCGCATCGATGTGCTAATGACATAAAATGATAATAGAAATTTTTCTTCTGTGCATGTTGGCCTTGATTGTGGTGCTGGAGTTGCAAAGAAGATTGAGCAAAAACAATTGAAGTAAAGAAAAAAGCAAAACAAAAAATTAAAGCGTTACGCAAAAGTTTTTGTTGCGTCATCCTTGTAGCCCCCTATTATTATTTATTTTTATGTGGCCTTCGTAAGCCGAGAAGAATTTAGCGAATTGTATACAAAAACTTAGTACAGCTCAAACACTGAACTAAGTTTTTAAAAATAAACTTAATAACGACTAATCGTTAAACAAAAACGCAGGTAATGGATAAATTTTAATCTTTCATGCTGATGTTGCGTACAAAAGATTTATTTTTACACTCTGCACATGGAGGAATCACACTGATACATTTGAATTGCATAACATATTGACATTTTGTGCATTGTAAATTGCCAATTCCGAGGATTTCACCAGCATGATAATAAGGCGTCGTTTCTAACTCATGCTGAAATTCAACAAGTTCAAGATTAGTTCTATCTGCCACTTCTAAAAAGCGTTGCCAGGTACGTTCTTCTGCTAAAGTCCAATCAAATATTGTCCAGTTTTTTATTGTTCGTCCCGCTTCTGCTATAAAGTTACCCGCAGCTTTTATATCTCGGCCAACATAGTGCGCAATATTATCAGCTTCATCATGTGTTAATTCACTCAAAGCCATAGTGGTTTGCTTGGCTTCATCAATAGCACGTTCAATTTTAGGCCAAGTTACATCTTCAAACTCTTCAAGCTTATCTAATACATTATCTAAAATCTTACGGTATGCTGTTATATGTTGTGGCGATTTATTGTTATTTGCGACCATCGAAAAATACCTTTTATTTTATTCTTTACATTCAATTATAGACGATGCTCACCAAACCCAATGACTGTGCGAAAATTCATCAATAAACTATTGCCGTTACTATTCATTCTGGGGTATGCTTCGCTGCTGTATTCTATATATATTTGGTAATGAAATGGAAGAACAATATAATCCGCAGGCTATAGAAATTGCCGTTGCGAAGACCTGGGACGAACAACAACGTTTTAAGGTTAAAGAAGATTTCGCGAAAGAAAAATTTTTCTGTTTATCGATGCTACCCTATCCCAGCGGCCAACTACATATGGGCCATGTTCGCAACTATTCTATCGGTGATGTCATTAGCCGTTATCAAATGATGTTAGGAAAAAATGTATTACAACCGATTGCCTGGGATGCATTTGGTTTGCCTGCAGAAAATGCCGCTATCAAACATAAAGTTGCTCCTGCAAATTGGGTTAAACAAAACATTGCCCATATGCGTCAACAATTTAAGCGTCTCGGTTTTGCTTATGACTGGAGTCGTGAATTTGCAACCAGTGACCCAAGTTATTATCGTTGGGAACAATGGTTCTTTTTAAAATTGCTTTCTAAAGGTTTAGTCTATCGAAAAAATTCAATGGTAAATTGGGACCCAGTCGATCAAACGGTTCTTGCTAATGAACAAGTTGTTAATGGTTGTGGTTGGCGTTCTGGTGCTCCGGTTGAGCGACGCGAAATTCCTCAGTGGTTTTTAAAGATCACTGACTATGCAGATGAACTGCTCGATGATTTAGACAAACTAGAACATTGGCCAGAACAAGTGATTACGATGCAACGCAATTGGATTGGCCGTTCTGAAGGTTTAAACGTACACTTCAATCTTGCTGACTCAACAGAATCACTGAAAATTTATACAACGCGTCCCGATACATTATATGGCTGTACTTATTTAGCGATTGCCGTTGATCACCCTTTAGCACAACAGGCAGCCAAAACAAATTCTGATATACAAAAATTCATTGATGATAATAAAAATGTACAAGTTGCTGAAGCAGCAATCGCGGCATTAGAAAAACATGGCATTGATTCAGGCATTAAAGCAATACATCCATTATCCGGTGAACCGATAGCAATTTGGATTGCCAATTATGTATTAATGGATTATGGCAGTGGTGCAGTGATGGCTGTTCCAGGTCATGACCAACGCGACTTTGAATTTGCACAAAAATATCAATTACCTATTCAACAAGTTCTAGTAGCAGGCAATGATGAGGCTTGTGATTTAAACAAACGTGCTTTCACAGGTTACGGCAAACTAATTAATTCAGCTGAATTTGACGACTTAGATTTCGACGCGGCATATAATGCTATTGCAGATAAGTTAAGTAGCGCAGGTCAGGCAGAACGCCAAACACATTATCGTATTCGTGATTGGGGTGTATCTAGACAACGTTATTGGGGTACTCCCATTCCGATTATTTATTGCGATGATTGTGGGGCCGTTGCTGTTCCAGAAAAAGATTTACCAGTGATTTTACCTGAGGATGTTGAATTTACCGGCGCAACATCGCCATTGAACTCAATGCCCGAGTTCTATGAAACCACCTGTCCACAGTGTGGTAAAGCCGCAAGACGTGAAACTGATACTTTTGATACATTCATGGAATCATCTTGGTATTTTGTACGTTATGCTTGTAGCAATGCCGATAAAGCCATGCTCGATGACCGTGTAAAATACTGGGCGCCTATCGATCAATATGTTGGGGGTATTGAACATGCGGTTATGCATTTGTTATATGCACGCTTCTTTTATAAATTACTCCGCGATAATAATTTATTAAATTCTGATGAACCCTTTACCCGCTTACTAACTCAGGGCATGGTATTAAAAGACAGTGCCAAGATGTCAAAGTCGAAAGGCAATGTTGTCGATCCACAACCTCTGATTGACAAATATGGCGCCGATACTGTTCGCGTTTTCATGATTTTTGCAGCACCGCCAGAACAATCTTTAGAATGGTCAGACAGTGGCGTTGATGGCGCCTATCGTTTTTTACGTCGCCTTTGGAATTTTGCAAAAAAACATCAAGATGAAATCAAAACATCGTGTTGCGCCATACGCAACAACTCACAAATTAAAATAGATTGGTCGGAAGCACCAGAACAGTGGCGCAACTTTCGTCGTGACATGAATAGCTTATTGAAAAAAGCTAAATATGATTATGAACGGCAACAATTTAATACTGTTGTATCCGGTTGTATGAAGCTACTTAATTTATCAGAAGAAATCGCTGCAGCAGATGCTCGCGAATACGAGCATGTTAAAAAACAAATTAAACATAAGTGTTTTAGTTTATTATTACGCTTGCTATCCCCTATCGCGCCACACCTTTGTCAGCATTTATGGCAAGAATGTGCTTACGGCGATGACATATTGACAAGTGATTGGCCAAAAGTAGCCACCGAAGCCTTAGTTGTTGATCAAGTACAACTCATTGTACAAGTGAATGGAAAACTTCGTAGTAAGATTAAAGTATCTGCCAATGCTGATGAAACTGAGATTCGAAAGATTGCACTGGCTGATGATAAAGTAAAACAACATACACAAGATAAAACCTGTCGCAAAGTAATTATTGTGCCTGGCAAGCTTGTTAACATCGTAGTAGGTTAAACATGAGAAAACTATTCTGGCAAAGTATTAGCTTAGCACTTGTATGCTGCATTATCTCTGCCTGTGGTTTTTCTGCTGACCAACATACGCCTTTACCACAATTAAAAACCCTATTTTTGTTATCACGCCAACCTTATACACCTTTAAATTTGGTGATTCGAAAAACATTCGAACGCAATGGTGTGCATCTTGTTAAACATCCTCATGACGCGAACTATACACTCGTTATTATCGACCATCGTTTAAAACATCGTAATCTTGGTATGAGTGCCAGCGATTACTATGCAAAACGTATTTATTATTACATTATTGAATATCAACTATTAGCACGAAATCAAAAGCCCGTGACAGATGTTCGCAGCGTTATGGTGCAAAGTATTCCACGCGCCAGCCGCGTCCATATTGCGGGTTTACGCAACATAGAAGATATTAAACGAGGTTTACGTGAACGAGCTGCAATTCAATTATATCAAGAAGTTAATTCGCCAGTAGTGGCAGATGCAATGCACCATCTTGGGTCGCCGCATCACGGCACACGGTAAATACACTAATGAAACTTCAGCATGATGCTCTACATCAACACCTTAATGCAAACTTGCTGCCCGTTTATTGCATTAGTGGTGATGAACCCTTATTAGTCGATGAAGTCTTAAGTAGCATTCGTAATGCGGCAAGACAACAAGGCTTTGAAGAACGTCAGCGCTTACAAGTCGACAAACAATTTCAATGGCAAAGTTTATTAGATGCTCGCGATAATCTATCGTTGTTCGCAGAAAAACGTTTAATCGAACTGCATTTACCAACAGGTAAGCCTGGCAAGCAAGGTTCAGATATTTTAGTACAATACTGTGAGCATACTAACCCTGATAATATCCTTATTATTGTTAGTAGCAAAATTGAAAAGAACCAACAAAATTCACGTTGGTACAAAGCTTTAGATAAAGCAGGCGCTACGCTACAGCTCTGGCCACCGAATCGTACGCAATTACCTCAATGGTTAAAACAGCGTTTGCAACAACAGGGGTTGAATGCCGAACAGCAAGGCTTGCAATTGCTTGCAGACTATTGCGAGGGCAATTTATTAAGTGCGCAACAAGAAATCTTAAAGCTAAGTTTATTACATGGTAATGCTGACAATACGTCTGTTATGTTAACAAGCGAACAGATTCACGGCGCCATTGCTGATAATGCGCGTTTTAATGTTTTTAACTTTGTTGATAGTGTCTTAACGCCTGACCCTCAACGCATGATTCGCATGTTACAACGCTTGCAAAGTGAAAAAGTGGAGCCAACATTGATTCTGTGGGCTTTAAGCAATGAATTACGCAACTTACAAAAAATCATTCTAGGTCAACAGCAAGGCGAGTCATTAGCAACGCTATTACGCCAACATCGTGTTTGGGGTCCGCGCGAAAGCATTATTAAACGCGCAATACCTCAATTTTCGTTAAAGAACATTTATCGCCTACTCAGTGCCGCAAGTCGGATTGATAATGTGATGAAAGGCATAGACCGCGGTAATGTTTGGGATATGTTGTCGCAATTCTGTATTGCTATGCAGCCTAAGCAACAACACCATCACGCAAGGTAGTAAACATGGCGACAACAAAATTTACAAAACCTATTGGTATACTTGGCGGTAGCTTCGACCCAGTACATAATGGCCATTTACATTTAGCCACAGCCTGCTTACGTGATTGCCAATTACAAGAGGTTCGTTTATTACCCTGCCAACAACAAGTCTTGAAGTCAACATTACATGGCAGTAGTGCAGATCGTTTAGCGATGTTAGAACTTGCTGTTAAAAATACTAAACAAGCTAATCTAACTATTGATGCTCGCGAAATCGAACGCGACTCCGCATCTTATATGGTAACAACACTCGAATCATTACGCGCAGAGTTACCAAACACGCCACTATGTTTGATCATGGGCAGCGATAGCTTTAACACCTTACCACAGTGGCACCAATGGCAACGTATCCTTGAATTAGCCCATATCATCGTGGCAAAACGTCCTAAGCAAGCCTTACAACTGGACAGTGAATTAAAAGTTTTCCTCAAACAACACCAAATAGAATCTGTTGAAGAGCTACAGAAAAATTTACAAGGTTCTATTTACATCATTGATATCAATGCACTAAATATTTCAGCGACAGAAATCCGACAACACCGACAAGAGAATGAAAAAATTTATAATGTCGTGCCGAAAGATGTTGCCGAGTATATTAAAGTGTCTAAGCTTTATTAAGGTTTCCTTAAGAAAGAAACGTTAATATCATGTCTATTTTTTACTATTAAAATTTGGAATTGAGGAATTAAGTCCATGCAGGGTAAAACTCTTCGCGTTGAAATATCAAATGCTACTTTAGATCAAGTCATACTGAGTTATAAAGCTAATTCAACATCAGCCAACTATGAAAATCTTCTTTTGCAGATTCAGAAAGTCGATGCACCTTCTCTTTCTGCTGATGAAAAGAAAATATATGATTATCTATATGCTTTCTTTATTGTAAACTTACAAATTCCAGATTTTCGAGTTGCAGCAAAACACATAACATCTCTTGGTGCTGATTTTGTTAGGGATTGGACAAGATATAAGCTTCCCGGTGAAGAGGGTTCAAGCTTCCTTCCTGAGTTATCTGAAAAATCAATTTACGCAATTCTTGCTGCAACCGAGGCAGCAGATCTTCCAATCTTTGTAAGCTCTGATGGTAGAAACATGGGCCTTGATGGCTGCTTGTTTGCAGCATCTCGCACACCAACAACAATAGCAAATTTAATCATTAAGAATCCTGCAATAGTTGGCGCCATATTTCCAACAGCAAACATAGCTGCAGAACATGTACATTGGCATAGCTATTTCAGCGGTGAAACTGCCAATGAACTTTCAGATGCAGATAAGCTGTGTTTCTTGCATATTCTTAAGAACAACCCTGACTTTGCAATCCATGATACTGTTCTAGCTTCTTTGCCAGTAAGCGTGCTGTTCAGAATGATTGTTGAGCTTGATAATGTATCTGACTCATTATTAGCTAAACTCTTAGCTCCTGACGTTATCGATAGACTTTACGCTGCTGAAAGTGTTGATAAAGACGCATTAACCCAGCGAGTCATAGCGCTTGTAAGTGCATATCCAGATAAGCATCAAGGTAGAGAATTAACAGTCGATGCCAGTGTATATAGGCATTTCAGCATCACTGCTTATGCACAATTATTAACTGAGTTAGACATTGAAAAACATCTGACAACATTAAAATTTATATTGCCATTATATATTAAAGGTGAGCTCCCCTTTAGTGAAGAATTACTGCAGAGACTAAGCGATTTACTCGCAAAAGATGAGAGTTTATTTGAATCGTTTGGTATTCCAATATTGGCAACACTTTTTAAGTATAAAGAAAATATTGACTATAGAAAACATAAAGCCTTAGTCTTTAAGTTATTTGCAAAAATTAATACGCTCTATAATAGCCAACATAATTTTATAAGTGGCAGTAGTAACGAAGAATTAACCTTGACAAGTAATGATGATGCACGACTTACCATCGCTCGAAAATATGGTAATAGCCATGATGAAAGTCAAGGCGATACTAAAAGAAATTATCTAATTGCGTTACTAACACAACTTCCAACGCTCCCGGTCCAATCTAAATATTTATATGCTCGCTTTAGTTTGCAATCACGTTATGCAATGCTCGTTAAATTTAATGCGTTAGCAAATGCCGACATTCGCTATCAACAAGTCTGCATCAATTTATTAGAAAGTTTCTCTCAAAAAGAAATGAGCTCTTTAAGTGAGCAAGGCGCTATAACAAAAGAAGCTATGTTCGAGCAATTACGCGCAGTCGTCTTAAGAGAAACTGAACCAGCTTATTATCCGCCTCTACACGTTGGTTGTGTTCATTTATTAGTACAAGATGAAACTTTACAAGAAGGTGAATGGCACTTAGCTTTTTTAAGAAATTTAAATTTTGTTGAAGGTTATGATTACTTATCTATTACAAGCTCATTGAATTTTCCGATGTCAGAAGCAATGTGGGCTATCCTTGTAGAAAGATACAATGCAGCCGCTAACGACGACCAGCCTCCTCCTTACCAAGTATTTCAACAGTTAGCTAGCTTAGTTCAAGTACCTATAGCTTGGCGTGCAAACTTTATCAAAGAAAATTTAGAGAAATATAGATTTAATGATACTAGAGATGTCTGTGCTCTTATTAATGCTGCGGGTGTATTCATTGTTGACTTGCTTCCTGGCGATTTATTTAAAATAAATAATGACAATCTATCCCTGAAAGAAGGTCATGATGGCCAAATAATCACTATAGACTTTAACTCTATTGTTGCTATATATATCGATAACATAGAAGACCCAGAAATTTTGTTTGCTATTGCCATGCGCATAAAAGCAGCGAACGCTAGTAATGAGGATGCTAGATTTTTTCACTTATCTCTATTAAAAAAATGTGTTGATATGCCGTCGCCACTAGCAGAAGCCGATATTCAATATCATGCAGAGCAACTACAACTTGAACATGTGCTTGGATTTCAACATCAAAAATATGCCCCGAGCAAAAAAGATCGTTGGCGTTGTAAGGTTGTACTATATTCGGGTAAGACACCAAATAGAGCAACGCACTATAATCCTCTAATACCATATGCTAAAAAAGGCTACTACCAAGCCATCCTTGCCCTAGCCCGTTATCATGCACCAACAAGCTGTCCTATTTTCCGTGGTGGAAAATTTCAAACAGCATCGGTTAAAACCATGCAGTGCTATTTGCACGCCATGTTATTAATGGCAAACAAAGGGCATGCAAACAGTAACATAGCAATTACTACAGATAATCAAACAGCTCTCTTTTTTGATGTTGACGTTTTTAGTAATGAAGTATTGCCTGTTTTTCATGAAGTATTACAAGTCCCAATATATGGAAAAGGTTCTACGACACAATCTATTGATGAGTTACTGTTAAATCTTATGTATGCTGATTTACAGCAATCAGCAGGCACAGCAGCAACAGCTACTCCGGCTAATCAAAAAAACGTTTCCACTTACGATGGTTTTGAAGCTGATGCTAGCAGCCAACGCGAACTAGACCAGCAGATTGTTACGTTTAGAAAAGAAGTTAAATCACTCTTAAGTAGCACAGCAATAAATACTTTAGTTGCTCTACTTATCCAGTACCTTACTAGAGCGAAGCTCATTGATAAAAAATCAAAGCTATTTACTGCATTAGAAAAAGATACAACGTTAAGTTACGAGCAGTATTTTTTGATTCAAGTACTGCGTTTTATCTGTACCCTCCTCTCTGAAAATGCAAAGTTCCTCGGAAGATTACAATCTGAGAATTCAGCATTCCTTGCCAGTTTTATTTGCCAAGATGCCCTTGCTAATCTTGAGGCAATAAAAGTTTCTCATCCTGATCGTATTGCATCAGAGACAACAGCAGCAGCGTCAAAAAAAGCAGAAGAAGATACTAGCGAGGCAACCATTGCAGCACTCAGTACTAAGCTTAGCTTCGCTATGTATATGAGTCCAAAAACAACTTTTAATATTTGGCAGGCAGCAGCAAAAGACTTTCCTGAAATTGTTGGTCCGAATGATGCAAGTACCACAGCCAGTCCTGAAAAGAATCCAGCAAAACAATCAGCCCTAACAGTTTATCTTGACGCAATGATATCAGCGCAAGCCCTACCTTCAGCTCAGTATCTTGCAACACAAAGTTATGCCGCACTAAATAAAGCTGTCGTGACTGTCTATAAAGGAGGTTCCTTACCTCTACAGCCACAACGGCCAAAAGGACGAGTGCCATGGGGGCTCAGCTCTCAAGCAACACCACCAGCTAGTAGTCATGGCAGAGGTAGAAGAATGCCAGGAAGTACTACAAGTACACGAGGCGGGATTGCTCATCGTGGTGGTGGTCGTGGCGGCAGAGGCAGCGGAGGCGGCGGAGGCGGCTAAAATGCACAGCTACCTAGCAAGTACTCACATACCAGCACGCTCGTAATTTGCAACATAGACAAGCTTGGCTAGTTACTATACAATGCCCGGCTCGTGTTTGATATACCGCACGTCAAAGTTCAGGCGGTATTATATTTAGTATTTATATAGGTTTAGAAATGAAAATAGCACAAATTCATGATTTAGTTATTAATGCTTTAGAAGATTTAAAAGCTATAGATATCACGTTCCTTAATGTTAGCGAACTCACGCCTATCACTGATGAAATGATATTTTGTAGCGGTACTTCTAATCGTCATGTTAAAGCTATTGCTGAAAACCTTATTGAAGAAGCTAAGCATAATGGTATGCAACCGCTTGGCGTCTCTGGTAAAGAAGATGCAGAATGGGTATTAGTCGACTTAGCCGATGTTGTTGTCCATATCATGTTGCCAGAAGCGCGTGAATACTATCAGCTTGAGAAGCTCTGGTCTTTCAAAGAAGAAAAACATAATAGCCAAAAAAGTACCGATGCATCATAAGCAATAAGTTAATGCTGTTTTGGTAGACTCTATTGATAAAATTTTTCAAGAATACGTTTTGTAAACGCTGTTCGCAAATAAAATCCTCGCGGCAAAGTCTGAACTTTTTCACCCTCTGCATTAAATCCCCAACATAATGACTTAGCATTGGCACCCTTGGGTCGTACTTGCAAATACTTACCATGTTGTGCAGTGACATATTCTAACTTACCTAAACAAATCATATCCGTTAACTCTTGCCAATCAGCTTGCAATGCTTCTTCAAGCTCTGCATCTAATTGCCATAATAAAGCATTGCCTATGCGGCGTTCAGCTAAGGGTATACTTCTATCGCCTTGAATTGGCACCCATAAAACGTTAGCCAATTTTTTACGAACTAGTGACGTAGTCCAGTTCTCTTTGTGAATCTCTAATAAAGAAATCGCAGAGACGAAAGTCGTTTCGCAGGGATTATTTTGCAGATTTAATGGTAGTGTTTTCAACTCCACCCCCAAATTCACAAAATCAGGTTCAGGCTTTGAACCAGCAGAAGCACCCAAACTAATTTCTAGCAATTGTCCAACCCAGCCTTTATGCGTATTTAGATTTTCCGCTAGCTCAACATCGCAATGCTCAGCAAGTTCCGCCATGGTCATGCCAGCAATCTGCTGCGTGCGCTGCATTAATTCTTGTTCTGTTGTGGGTGGATTTATGGTTTTCATCTCGTTACTATTAGGAATATTCAAATAATAATGTAAATACTTTACAGGAAAACTTATTGATGCGCATTAATCTTATTGCTGTTGGTACGCGTATGCCAGATTGGGTTAACCAAGGCTTTGCTGATTATGCAAAGCGCTTACCGCGTGACTTCCAATTAAATCTAATTGAAATTAATGCACCTAAGCGCCATAAGGGTGCGAATCTTGAACGTGTTATGCAGCAAGAAGCAACGCAACTGCTTAGCACTATTCCACAGGGTAATCATGTCATTGCTATGGATAGTCGTGGCCAATCTTTCCCAACAGAAGAACTCTCGACAAAATTATTACGCTTCTATGAATCTAGTCAGGATATTAGTTTATTAGTCGGAGGTCCCGAAGGTCTCGCCCCCGCTTGCCTTGAGCGCGCTAATGAAAAATGGTCATTATCAAGATTAACTCTGCCGCACCCTGTGGTTCGCATTGTTATAGCAGAACAAATATATCGTGCTTGGAGTATTTTACAGAAGCATCCTTATCACCGTTAACCACCTCCACCACTTAGTATGTAAAAATATTTTTACATACGCGTTTACTTTCTCATTAGTTGTTTTAGTGGTTCAGGTGCAGCAGATTTTCCACCTGCAAGCATGAGTCTCTCTGCACTAATAAGCTGTTCACATAGTCTTATTACCTCATCTAATTTACGT
>JAJFKO010000004.1 GCA_021773175.1 Gammaproteobacteria bacterium | reverse complement strand
TATGTGATGTATACGTCAGGTTCGACGGGACAACCGAAAGGGGTCATGGTGGAACATGTTGGTGTTGTTAATGAGTTATTATGGATGTTGCGCACCTACGGTTTGGCTGAGCATGACCGCGTATTGCAAGTCGCGCCCTATAGTTTTGACATTTCTGTTTGGGAGCTGTTTTTACCTCTTATAAGTGGTGCTGCCACTGTCATGTGTGAGCCTGAGCGCTATAAGGAGCCTGAGTATATACAAAAGATTATATATAAAGAGCAAGTGACAACCTTACAACTTGTTCCTACTATGCTTGATATGCTTATAAAGTCGGCAATGATGAATGAGCAGGCCAGTTATGAATTGTTAGCAACATTAAGGCGTGTATTTGTTATTGGTGAAGCGTTGCACCAAGACGTTGCGAAGCAATTTGTACAGTATCACGCTGCTGAATTATATAATTTTTATGGGCCGACGGAGGCCAGTATTGGTGTAAGTATTTATGATTGTCGTAATAATAGCTGCTCGGAATTAGGCATTGTGCCAATCGGCAAACCGATAGCGAACTGTCAGTTATATATTTTAAATACCTCCTTACAACCTACACCTATTGGTGTTGCTGGTGAACTGTATATCGGCGGGGAGTGTTTAGCGCGCGGTTATTTGAATCGGGAAGACTTAACCGCGGAGTGGTTTATTGCGAATCCATTTGTGACGGAAGAAGAGCGCGCAGCGGGTCGTAATCTTCGCTTATACAAAACAGGGGATGTATGCCGTTGGTTGGCTGATGGGAATATTGCATATATTGGTCGTGCAGATTTCCAAGTGAAGTTGCGCGGTTTTCGTATTGAGTTGGGTGAGGTAGAGCGCCAACTTGAAGCACATGAACATGTACAGCAAGCTGTTGTGGTATTACATGAGGCGCAAGGTAGTGAGCGTTTAATAGGATATGTGGTGACAACCCGAGGTGTTGATGATGAAGCTGCGCTGAATGCTGAATTACAGGCATCATTAGCTGAGCGCTTACCTGATTATATGGTGCCGGCGTTATTTATAGTGTTGGATGCGTTACCCTTAACCTCGAATGGTAAGGTAGATAGAAAAGGATTACCAAAACCTGATTGGTCGGGCATGGTGTCGACGGAAGAATATGTAGCTCCGCGAGATGCGATAGAGGACGCTTTGGTTGAGGCTTGGGTATCGGTGTTACCGGGTGAACGTGTGGGTGCGACGGATGACTTTTTTGCTTTGGGTGGCCATTCTTTATTAGCGATACGTTTAGCGATGGCGATACAGTCGCATTTTTCGATAACGTATCCTGTCACCTTAATCTTTAAACATCAGCGCTTAAGTTTGATGGCGGATTATATTCGTCATGTTTTGCAAGGTGGTGACGGTGATGCTGCCGAGTTAGGGTTGCCTGTTTTGACTCTCAATGTTGCAGATCCGGTGGCGTATTATCCGTTATCTTCCGCGCAACAACGCTTATGGTTTTTAGATGCGTATGAAGGCGGGAATAGTGCAACGTACAATGTGCCTTACCGAGTTCGCTTAGAAGGCAGACTGGATGTTGCGGCCTTACGATCAAGCTTTGCTTGTTTATTATCACGTCATGCGATATTACGTAGCCACTATGGAATGGAAGATAATCTTGGTTGCCAATATATTGCAGCTGAGATGGCTGTTTATTTCATTGAGCGTGATGTTGATGAATCTACATTAGCGGATGTCTTGCATGATGATATGCATATAGCCTTTAGTTTATCGACGGGACCGCTATTAAAAGTTTATCTCTATAAGCTGAATGAAGCATCGCATGTATTACTGATTAATCAACATCACAGCATCACGGATGGTTGGTCCTTGGGATTATTGTTGAGTGAACTCAATACGTGTTATGCGGCGTATGTGAAGGATGATGCGCCTGCACTGGCGCCATTGCGCTATCAGTATGTTGACTATGCCGTGAGTGAAGCGGCGTATATTGCCGATAGTCATTATGCTGTGGCATTGGATTATTGGCGTGAGCAATTAGGTGATGCGCAAATACTAGATTTACCGACGGATTATCCACGGCCACTACAAAAGCAGTATGCTGGTGCGACCTATAGTTTTGAGCTGGGTTGCGATGTTACTGCACAAGCTCAGCAGTTAACAGAGCAGACGCATAGTACACTCTTCATGGTGATGCTATCGGCGTTTATGGTGTTATTACAACGTTATAGTGGTCAGGATGATATTGTTGTTGGGACGCCGGTTGCGAATCGGCAACATGCGGATGTGGCCTCGATGCTTGGGTTTTTTGTGAATACCTTGGCTTTACGGATGCAGTTTGAAGAAGATGAGACGTTTATCGATGTTGTTGAGCATGTCAAAGCAACGTGTTTATCAGCCTATGGCTATCAAGCGTTACCATTTGAGTATTTGGTGGATGCATTAGACGTGGTACGCGATACGAGTCGGCCGCCGTTATGTCAGGTCATGTTCACGTTGACGCATGCTAATAATGATGAGTTTTTATCGTTGCCAGGGTTGCAGAGTAAAGCACACCCTAGTGAGTACTCAATAGCAAAATTTGATGTGACGTTGGATCTTCATGTACACAATGACGGGATTTCATGCGGACTTAATTACGACACGGCCTTATTTGCAGCAAACACGATTGCGCGTATGGCGACACATTTTGAGGTGCTACTCCAAGACTTATTAAGCCATGCAGACAGGACGATTGACAGCGTGCAGATGCTGACGGCAGACGAATATCAGCGGATAGTTTATGACTGGAATCA
>JAJFKO010000030.1 GCA_021773175.1 Gammaproteobacteria bacterium | reverse complement strand
AATCAAAAAGCCGAGGCTCAACTGGCATGCAAGGCGCTTAACATGATGATGTTCCTTGGGATGCCTGAAACAGTTAAAGTTATATAGATTACTGCCAAGATACGGAACTATCGTTGATTGAAAGTGTGTTGCAACAAAGTCGGCTTGCTTACCAACACGATATTAAACATTTCTTATTATGGGGTGGGTTATTGCCTGCAAACGAATCCATGCTTGTCCAATACTTAGAAGCCTATGCATCGACGTTGAATCCGCGTACATTATCACGGCGATTGACGGCCATCCGGCAGTGGCATGTCATGCAAACTTTTCCCGACCCAACAGTGTCACCGCGTATTAAAAAATTACTGAGCGGCATTAAAAATGTACATGGGCAACCGAAGCGTCGTGCAAAAGCGATTACACTAGAGGTTTTGGCAAGAATGGTTGGTGTCCTTGAACAGAAAAATTCAGTAACATCGAAACGCGATAAAGCGTTATTGCTTGTAGGTTTTTTTGCAGCACTCCGTCGAAGTGAATTAGTTGCGCTGCGCTGGGACGATATTGATTATTTTGAAGAGGGGATCACACTCACGATTCGTGCATCAAAAACAGATCAAGCTCATGAAGGAAATACTGTTGCACTACCTAAAAGTGATTCGAGTCTTTGCCCAATAAAAGCATTAGCGGCATGGCAAGCCTGTCAGCCTGAAGGGTGCGCCACAATTTTCTCACAAATTAAAAAAGGTGGGCATATTCAGTATGACGCGATTAAGGCGGGACAGGTTAATAGCATTATTAAAGCGCTAGCTTATGCGTGTAACTTACCTGATCCTGAATTATATAGTGGACACAGTCTTCGACGCGGGTTTGCGACGAGCGGGGCAGCGAAGGGTGTTGCATTCGGTGCTTTAAAACGACAAGGGCGTTGGAAAACAGAAACGACAGTATTACAGTATTTCGAGGAAGGGAGACAATTTGAAGATAATGCCGTGAATCAACTTTTGCAGAATATAACATAGTCATAAAAGTGACTTAACTTGTCACATTAAAATCTATTTAATCACAACCAATAAAGTTATAATAAATGTTATTTATTCATGGCAAGGTATATTTGTATGATAGGGCTATTATTTTTTCCTACTGCAACAAGAATGGTATATGCGCCTGGTGATATGGTCGAAAGTTATGGTAGCTACAACCCATCGGTTCCTCACATACGACCAACAGTTTTTCGTGGCCAAGGTATTCAAGTTTATCATTATTACGATGACAGTGATAACTATTTAGGATATTCACTAAGCCTTCCAAAAGGGGCAAGTAACTCTACTGATTCTTATGATTGTGAACGCTATTTTACATTCTATGATCCAAGTCGCAATTCTGTGGGGCGTGCAATACCTGACAGCGCAAACTCATGGACGCTTAGAGGCATAGGTGATTCCCCAAAAACAGGGAAGGTTTATACTCGAGATGGCTATCTTGAATGTACCAGTGATATATATGGTGTTATTGGTTATGCCTCAGGAGGTGGAAGCACGGGATACAATGTTGACAATGAGCGAGCTTTAGAGATTATGCTAGCTCAGGAGTTAATGGCTAAAAATTTCGGGTACGGTTTTTCAGAGTGTTTGCAGCGAGTTCGTGATTTTAAAGCACAGCAAGAAGCAAAAAAAAGTGCCCAGTTACATAGAGAGCACCAAAGACATCAAGCAGTGTGGCAAGCAGAAGAAGAAGAAAAACGACAACGACAACGACAACGACAAGAAAGAGAAAGATTAAGAAGATTGGCAGAAAAGTCAAGAAAAGAGCAGCAACAAAAAGAAAGTGAGAAAAGAGGGGAGGAGCGTGAAAAGAAACTAGAAAAAGCCTATGTGAAATACTCTCATCCACCTACAACCCAAGAGCAAAAGAGGAAAGGTTGTCTTGATTTGTTTGATGCGATGTTTCCAAATGGATTTCCTCGTCAAGTTGCTAGAAGTTTTAGTAAAGAATCTTTTTTTCTTCGAATTGCAGATGAACTAGGAATCGGCGGTATCGATGGCATGTTAACTGAATGGTGGAGTGGAGGGTATGAAGACTACGTAAAGGATATTTTCGCTGATATTCCCCCAGCTCTCTACACATTTATTACAGGAGAACAACTAGAAAAATTACCGGATCATCCTAGTATTTTTTCATGGAGTTGGATTTCATCAACAAAAAATCAACAAGCTTGGAATTACGTACAATATAGACATCACCGCCAAAAGGAAGGCATGGTTAGAGCATTATTGGAGCCTTTTTTAGATTGGGCCTACTGTCATCCCGAGAGAGTATCAGAAGCATACAATATGCGGAACCAGCCAAGAGACGTTAGAAATGTAGCGTTAAGTAAATTAGGTTTTTCAGGTTACAACCCATTTGCAGTTTTATTTCATTATTTCAAAGCGGATAAAATACAAGAATATAAAGCACATTTACGGGCGAAAAGAAAGAATGGATGTAGTGTTATGTGATTGTTCTAATTTTAGAAAGCTTGTTTAAAAAGGAGTGAGACTTTATGTTGGGTAAAGACGAAATAATGGCTCAATTAGAAAACTATTGTCGGTTTATACCAGAAGATGATCGTCAATGGCTATATAAACGATTTGGAGAAATACTCGCTATTTCACTTAGCAAAGGCTTCTGTTATTAAATATATGGCCCATCAGCAGTCTAAAGCAGGTAAGGTATTCCCACTTGTGCAAGGCTTGGTAAAAGTAAGCAAGACAACGGGTAGTGTAATTATTGGTGACGGTGAGGGTGATGTTAATACAGGGCCTGGTGTATTAGTTGTAACATGTGTACCACCAAACGACGCTATATTGACATATGATGATAAAAATATAAGGGGTATTTTACTAGAAGGCCATAAGATCCATATTCTTACATGTTTTCGTATTGCAGCACAGCTTAGCTGGTTACAATCAGAGTCTTCTATTAACGACACATATAGAAATCAGTTACATTACTTGATTCAAGTAGAACTGCTAATGTTTTATATCTATACAAAAATTCATGACTATAGAAATAATTGTATAGTACGCCCTCGTTAGTTCCAGTAATTTTTATTACTGGAACCTTCCTGTTAAGCGTTCAGGTGGATTCAACTGCCAAATGCAACGCAGTAACCACAAAATGTATTAATCTATTATTAATTATCACAACATACTGTCACTGGTGTACCATTCCAACCTGTATTGCACGTTTTAACCATTCGTGAAGCACAACTTGCTACAATGGCTCTTGAGCATGCACTACAACTAGAATCTCTCATTATTTTTGACATATTAATCTGTGTTGTATTTGAATCTATTATCGTTGCATTATTACTCAGGTCTTCTCTTAATGCTGAAACTTCAGAACAAGGAAGCGTTATTGCAATGCGACTGCCAGCACTAAGCATTTTTTTAGCTGAGATATATTTATTACCTTGAGTGAAAGTAACGGCTTTACCATGGTCATTAACGATGATTAATTTACAGCTATCCGCAGCATAAGAACTGGTAGTAAATAATACTATTGATAATAATAAAACAGATATAATATTGCGTGATGAAAATAATGTTTTCATAGTGATTTCTATCCTTTATGTAAAAAAAGTTTAATAGTAATGAAAAACTACTCAGCAAAAAATAGATTTACCTATTATCACACCATTACAAGTATAGACGATTATTACAATTAATTTAGATAGAGTAGAAAATATTTCAGAATATCAATGTTCTATGATTTATACTTCAGCCCTCCCAATCTTACTATTACCATAAAATTGGGAAGACTAAAGATGTCATGTTTAGTTAAACAAAATGATAATCCAATCCAACTTTAAACGTATTAATGGTTGGCCGTAGTTTTATAGAAGCAGAGTAAATTGTTGGCGAGGCCTGAAAATTACCACCAATATTGGTTGGCCCAGTTTGCTTCTTAATAGAACCATAACAAGCCCAATCATACTCCATTCGTAAACTAAGCTCTGTTGTCAGTGCCGTTTCCATACCTAAGCCTAGTTGTAGACCCGAGCTATTTTCATGCAACTTTAGAGGTTGAGCTGGTAAGTTTGTTGTTACACCGTCATCACTTAAATTGCTGTTATCGCTGAATTTAAAGCGACTATACGCCCAGCCAATTCTGGCGAATATTTCTGTTTCAGGATTTAACTGCACACCCGGTAAAACAGATACTCCAACAGTATAAGGAGACTCTACTTTTGCTTTTGATGTGATTCGAGCACCGGTACTTATATATGCGCCTTTGAAATTACCTTTTAATGAACTTGCATCAGCGAATGCCTCTATACCAAGATCATAACGATGATTGAATAAGAAACGATAACCAACAAATACGCCGCCATTAATTCCTTGAGCATTCCAATCGAAGCTTACGGGTTGTGAGCGAGTTATAAGAGATTGAGGCCCAAAAGTGCCGCTAATATGATTTATATCCGTGTCAAAATTAGCAAAGTCTCGACTTACATTTGCTCCGATATAAAAACCACTTGCCAGTACGGTGCGCGCATTTACTCCACCTTTAAAATCAGTGATGTTTGGCACACCATCGAAACGATAGAACATTGCCAACTTGAATTGCTCAATGCTCGGACTTAGTTTAGCCGTCGCATCATAAGATAATGGGACATTAGCACCAATACTACCAAGAGGTGCTCGAGCGATACGATCGTTAATATCGCCATAAGACGCCCAATCATATTCCATTCTAACACCAAAATTACTGTTAAAACGACTTGTCATGCCTAAACCAACTTGCAATGCAGATTGATTAGTACTGCTTTTTAAAGATCCTGCCGTAAAAGCAAAAGGAGCACCACTTAATGAGCCATCATAGGTACTGCTATTGGTAAATTTAAAATGGCTATAGATCCAACCCACTCGAGCAAAGATATTTGTATAATGATTAACATTAATACCCGGAAGTAAAGACACACCAACACTATGGGTTATTTTAATTTTTGTTTGAAAACGCATATTTTGCAATAATGCTGGAACCTCGTTAAGTATCGCTGTGCCTGCAAAATTTCCCCGTGCAGAACTGACGTCCCCAAATGCTTCTAGACTCAAAGTAAAAAGTGGTGTTATGTTCAGTTTATATCCAGCAAATAAACCACCATCAATACCCTCGGCATTCCAATCATAGTTGTAATTGTTAAAAAACGTTTCAAAACCACTACGAACAGGTATATTAGAAACGGTTCTAGTATTAAAGCGAGCCATATCATGGCTTAATTCAGCCCCAACATAAAAAGACCCTAATGATTGATTTGTAGCAGGAGTATATTGGCCTGCATACGCGACCACACCACTACTCAACATTAATAGCATTGCTATTTTTTTCATATTCCTCTCCCAGTAAAATAATCTCTCTCGGTGGCGATGGTATAACCGTTATGACTTTATGTCAAAATCCACATCTAATCTTAAGGTGGTTTCAACTGGCTAGCGCAACGCTTTAAATATTATAGACTATTTTGGGTTAAAACCATTTATGGGGACAAATTTGAGCTATATGGTTTTAACCCCTACAACTGACTGTACTTAGGAATTTTCAAATACAAGTTCGTAGTTGTCTCTGTTTTAGTATTTCAGCCATAAACATAACTATTTTTCTGTACCTGCGACCATGAGACAAAACTCAGGTAAACTAAACGCATAAAAATTGCTGCCAGGAGAAATATTGTGCAACATGAGCATAATAAACTAATCGTTATTACTGGTTGCTCTGGTGGTGGAAAATCAACACTTATTACTGAACTAAGTGAGATGGGTTATGTTGTTGTTCACGAGGCTGCCACAGAAATTGTGAAAGAACAATTAGCGGTAAACAGGAAAATAACTCCATGGCAGAACCCTCGAGCTTTTTGTAAACTGCTTATTGCCAGATCAATTGAAGACTTTCATAGAGCAAAGGCAATGACTGATGTATTCGAAAAAATAATATTTTTTGATAGGAGTTATTTGGAAGGAATACGTTATTACAAAACATTGAATACAATAGATACGAAGAAGTATGACTGCTTCATTAATGATTTGAGATACTTCGATACTGTATATATGACACCTCCTTGGGAAGAAATATACTGTCAGAATGAGATCCGAAAGCATTCCTTCAAAAAGAGTGTTGACGACTTTGAAAGAGTGGTATCTTTCTACCCGAAATGTGGGTATCAACCTATAGAACTACCTAAAGTGGATGTAAGAGGTAGGGTTCAGTTTATGTTATCTTCTATAAATCGAACATAATCATGACCTCATTTATTTGCTATCATCAGCACTTCATCGGCTGAATAGAGATCTTTAACAACTAATACAACTTCAGCTCCTAAAGTTTTTTTATATAATTCCTGGGCGGTGTTATCTGCACGAGTAGAAACAAGAATCGATTTCAAGGTTGCGCTATTATCTGTAAGATAAAGTTGTACATCAGCTAATGATTTTTCAATCAGTTTCGTGGCAACCCCTTGGTTTTGATTTGCTTGAAGAACAGCGATTTGCTCAAGTTCGATAACGGCTTCTTTGCGAAAACCGCTCTTATGTATCCATTGGATATAACCAATTACTTTGTCTTGTTCATCACGCGCAACAAACATCATAATATCGTGGATATGCGGCAAAGTTACTACTAACCCATTTAGTCAACTTGCGTTGCCTGGGAAATAAATGTCTATGGATACTTGCTACTGCATCAGTATCTTCGATTATAATAGTGGTTGCTCATATCAAAATAGACAGGCTGCAAAAATCAATTAAATAATTAGGCGATAGTCTTGATTTTCAGTATAATTGCATCCCGTTTGGCCCCATTGAGATGTTACCCATTGAAAACGATATTAAAGCTTACCATTATCCCCCTAGCCTGACTTTGTTGCAACACACTTTCAATCAACGATAGTTCCGTATCTTGGCAGTAATCTATATAACTTTAACTGTTTCAGGCATCCCAAGGAACATCATCATGTTAAGCGCCTTGCATGCCAGTTGAGCCTCGGCTTTTTGATT
>JAJFKO010000029.1 GCA_021773175.1 Gammaproteobacteria bacterium | reverse complement strand
GAAGAGCTTTTTTTCATACTTCCTTGACGGAAAGAGGAAGGTAGCGCTCTTTTCATTTATAAAGCTCCTCGTTTGTAGTAACTTTAGAATTATATTATTCTAGCAATTGCAAATAATCAAGTGATTTAATATACTGCTTCTGCACTGAGGTAGCCGTCTTAACTTAGTATTATAGGATCATTCACGTCTATGTATAATCTCAACATATAAAACTAAAAACTCTTGTATTGAATTTTAATATTACATTATTTTCACCGTAGATTAATTTAAAAAAACTTATATATCTTTATTCTTACATTGGCTCTTGCAAGTTTAAAAACATTAACTACTTTTGCATTGGAAATTAATTATGTCTAACCTAAACATAGAAAACCAATCGCCATCAGAATCATTCATCTTTTGGCTCATGGCATATAAACTACATGACATTATATCTTTTTTCACAAAAAGAAAAATATTCAATGCCATGTATGAAAACGCAATATCATTAGAGGAAATCGTTAAACAATTCAACTTGTCACAGGGTACTATTGCTATAGCGCTAGAGTTATTATGTAAAGCAAACTTAATAAGTAAAAATGAGAATAATAAATATAGTATCCCAATGGCTATAAAGAACCTCCTCCCTCTTGCTGAAGTTGAGATATTCACTAAAGAATGGCATGAGAGGAATTTGACTTTAGACACTGCTTTTCACACAGGGAGAGGCCAAAGTTCTTTAGATGTGATACTAGAAAATCATGACGTTTTAAAAAGTTATGGGCAAGCAATGGCTAACGCCTCACATTTTTTAGCGTTATTAATATTGCGCTTTATCCAGCCACGACAAAATATAAATATAATTGATATTGGCGGTTCCCAAGGAGATTTGTTATTAGCTCTTAGTCCTTTTTTAAAAAACTGCGAACTTACAGTTGTTGACTTTGCCCAACATGAAGCACTTTTTAAAAACAAGGTATCATCTTCTAATAATAACGCCTTTGCATTCATTGCTGCTGACATTAATAACTTCGTTAAAGAAAAAAGCAGTATAGATAAAGCAGACTTTATTATTCTATCAAACATATTGCATTTGCTCCCTCGCCAACAAATAGAGATTATTTTTGAAAACTTATATGAAAACACTAAAAAAGATTGCTGCCTTATAATTTACGACCAATTTATTAATAAAGAGCAACAACAAAATTTCGACATGGCGGACTTCATGCTTATTGATTGGATCAACTGTGGCACAAATTTTAGTTTCAGCCAAGATGAAATGAAGGCCATCATAAAACAAAAGCAGTTTCCGCATGTAAAGACAAGGAAAGCAAAAGGTTTACCTGGAGATTTTTTACTGATACAAAAATAACCTCAAACATAGGCGGAAACCCATGAAAAATATAGTAATTTTTGACTTTGATGGTGTCGTAATTGACTCCACTGACATACAAAGAAAAGCATATTATGATTCTATAAAGACATTAAAGTTAACAAGCACCCCGCCTTTTGAAGACTTTCAATTACTCAGCGGTAGCTCTCTGAAAAATATTTTTTTAGAACTTAATTTGCCTTTAGATATGATTCCCATTTATCGAGAAATAAGCCGCAAACATATTACCATGATTAAGACCATTCCAGGCATGGAGAAATTATTAATATCTTTAAAATCATATGGTTTCTTTTGTGCTATTTGTACAGGTAAAGATAGAGAACGTACTTTAGAAATATTAAGCAGCCTTAATCTTTCTTTATATTTTGATATTATAGTTTGTTCTGATGATGTAGAACACCCTAAACCTAGCGCCGATAGTATTAACCTTATCATGAAAAATCTAAACATTACGAATAAGAATCAGGCAATAATGCTTGGTGATGCGCCCAGTGATATTCTTTGTGCTCATAATGCCAAGATCGATTCTATTGCCGTAAGTTGGGGACAGAATAATATTGCAATGCTGGAAAAATATAAGCCTCGATATACAGTAACAACAATTAATGAACTTTATAAATGTTTATATGATTTTTTCTCTGAAAGTAATTTGGCTTCTGAAGATGCTAAATTTGAGACTATTTAAAATGTAAACTTTTAATCTAATATATAGGATAATGCAATTATATGGATATTAAGGAAATAATTGAAAACTTGAAGAAAACACCAGATAGCCTTAGAAATTTTAATACTGATGCTTCAAGTGCGCAAAGTAAGTTTGGAATAACAGAGACATTGCTCAACCAGCTAATAGCTTACGAGTTACCTTATGATATTGAAAATGAAACAAAGTATTTTGATGAATATGATTTAAGTAATATCTCACTTTACTGCAAACTGCCATCTATTCAAAATTTAGCGATACGGTCGTGGATAAATACAGTAAGACTCTTATCAGAAACAGTGATGCCTCCAACTCAAGCTTTAATTGAATATAAAATAGATCTTAGTGAAGATATTACCACAAAAAAAAATGTCGATATATTAACTCCAAACAAAGGTAAAGTTACCGTCTCCGTTAGAAATACTCCAATAATTTTTTCAACAAAACATACCTTAGTACCAATCAAAAACATTTCAAACTCTATAATCAAATCGATCATTGAAATAGTATCGAGTATTAATTTTTTCCTGATCCCAGAATCGCTTCGCTGGAATATTGAACGCATCAATTCCGCAGGTTTATCAGAATGTGGCGGCGCATCACGACTTTTATGCATAGAAGCCCAAAAAAGAGGTATTGAAGCACGACAGCAATTTGGATTATTACTTGCAAAACCCTTCTCTACAGGCCATTTTTGGGTCGAGCTATATATTAACAATGAATGGTGCGCAGTTGATCCACTTTTAATAAAAATGTTATCTTTAACACACCGAGGCCAACACCTCTCTTCGCATGACATCCTATTATTAAATGGCCTATTTTTACCTCTAGCAACAATCGATTCATATGAAAAAGACAGATATGGATTTGAGTATCCAGTCTTAGATCACTTTAAGGGCTTAAATTATTATCCAATAAATCCCATTGTAACTGCCCAGAAACAAGAAATCCCAGTTTCTTTCCCAACAAGCTTCATTCAGATTAATTAAATAGGCACAAAAGTTATGGAAAAAGATATTCTTCAGCTCTGGTCAATGGAACTCAAAATACCATTAGAAAAAATTGGCATGAATGATAGTTTTTTTGATCTTGGAGGACAATCCATAAATCTTACACGAATGATTATGTCTATTAATCAAAAATATAAAACCAGAATTCCTCTATCACAGTTTTTCATATCCCCCTCAATCAAAAATCTTTGCCATCTGATCTCTATAGACTCAAATGGAACTGATTCTAACGAAAGCAATCTAGAAGATGAAATTCAACGCCTTCAAAAACAAACACAATATAATAATGCTTTGCAAGATGCTGAACTTGATTACGTTATCAGACCAATAAAATCATCAACAACATCCTCATCAAATAAAAATATACTGCTAACTGGAGCCACCGGGTTCTTAGGTATATTTTTGTTGGTTGACTTATTAAGCTTGTCTAATGCAAAAATATACTGTTTAGTTAGAGGTCGAGATAATGCGCACGCCCTATCTCGCATTATTGCAACAGCAAAGCTTTATGGTTTACAAGAACAACTTGCTCTATCTAGAATAGATGTTATTGTTGGCGATATAAGCCAGAAAAATATTGGCATGTCTCTCAACACATATCAATCTATGACAAAGATAATTGACACGATATACCATAATGCAGCAGAGGTTCATCACCTATTTAGCTACGATCAACTTTATCAAGCCAATGTAAACAGCACTCTTGAGCTAATAAAATTTGCATGCACGAACAAAGAAAAGACATTTCATTATATATCAACACTTAGTGCTGTCAGCACTTTTGATGAAGAAGCTATTGCGCCAGAGGCTCCACCAGCTAAATACCCCCCAAAAAATTTATGTGGATACTCTCTTACTAAGTGGGTTTCTGAGCGACTACTTTTACAAGCATATGAGGAAGGCTTGAAAATATCAATATATCGAATTGGAAATATTACAGGAGAGGATAAGAATGGCCTTTGCACTCCTAATAAAAATCATGCTTGGTTGTTTACAAAAGGATGTCTTCAGATGCAAGCGGCACCAACTTGGGAATGTGACATTGAAATGTCTCCTGTAAATATTGTTAGCAAAGCCATCATAACGCTGTCAAAATATGAGAGTTCACCTCAACAGCCCTTTCATATTATGAATCCCAACCAACTTAGCAATGCATCATATTACCAGATTATTCAGAAACTGGGTTATCCTATCAGCCTATATCCATACTCAATATGGTCTAAAAAATTCTTAGAAAAAATCACAGCAGCGAATGCACTCTACCCATTGGCAACTTTATATCTAAGTAAAATACCGGATATAAGAAAATATAGCTGTAAATATACTTCTGAAGTTTTATCTAAAGAACAAGTAATATTCCCCAATAATTATCAGCATCTCATTTCAGTTTACTTTGATTATTTTAAAACAATAAATTTTCTATAACCTTGTTTTCCACAGCTTAGTAAGGATGTTTTCAGGTTACTCATCATGCTAACTTCAAACCTATATTCGCAGTTAGAATTGCAACGAGAGCGCTTAATATGCTGTTTAATCCAGTACATGCAGATGAGTGCTTAGGTAATATTTTTATTTGCAGCTTAACTTATAGGTTCGATAAAAAATCAGAAATCATCTCAGTACTTACCGTTTTAATATAAGCATCACCAATCTTATTTAATAATACCAATCTTAGTTGACCTGGAATTTCTATTTTTTTATCTTTAAGCATGGTTTGAATTATCTTTTCAAGGTCAATCGCCGAATATTTTCTTATTGTATAATTTAACTTCTCCAATAACTTTACTATTCGCTGACTTTCTGCATTAGACAAAGTGCCAAAGTACTGAGAAGCATAAGCCGCCATCATCATACCCTCAGCAACAGCCTCTCCATGTAGGATATTTTCATAACCATGAAATACTTCTAGAGCATGTCCAAAAGTATGCCCAAAATTTAAAATTGCACGTAGCCCTTGCTCTGTTTCGTCTTGACTAACAATAGCCGCTTTAATCTTACAACTACGTTGAACCAAGGTAATTAAATAACGAGTATCACATTGCAAAATCTCATCAATATTTATATCAAGCCATGTAAAAAACTCTGCATCATAAATGCAACCATATTTGATAACCTCAGCAAGTCCCGCTAGATATTGCCGTTTAGATAATGTTTGCAACACATCAATATCGGCAATGACAGCCTGTGGCTGATAAAATGCACCAATCATATTTTTAGCATGAGGATGGTTTACTGCTGTTTTCCCTCCAACAGAGGAGTCTACTTGTGCTAGTAATGTTGTTGGAACTTGTATAAAGTTAATGCCACGTTGATAGCAAGCTGCTGCAAACCCAGTAATATCCCCGATCACTCCTCCGCCCAATGCAATTAATGTCGTTTTCCGTGAACAATTATTTTGAATTAAACCATCAAAGATTATTTCTAAACTAGCCAAAGTTTTATATTGTTCTCCATCTGGCAAAATAATTTCATCATAGTTATATTCTTCGCGTAAGAATTGCAATTTCTCTAAATATAATTCAGCAATAGTTGCATTGCTTATCACAACGACGTCATTACTTTTTATATGCTGAGTTAGTATCTCAGGCTTGCTTAATAAACCCTTAGCAATGTAAATTGGATAGCTGCGTTCACCTAGACCAACGGTTACTACTTGCATTATAAATCCTTAATTAAATCAAAATAGTTTGGACAAGTCTTAGCGACACATTCAGCACCATCAATAACAATACCCGGAACCTTTAATCCGATTAATGCAAAAGACATCGCTATACGATGATCATTATGGCTGTCAATTGTTCCTGCTTTGGGGATCCCTGGGTAGATTTTAATAAAATCCTCACCAGTTTCAATTTGAATACCAAGTCGTGTTAAATTACTTGCAACAGCCGCTACTCTATCCGACTCTTGTAAACGCGTATGCGCTAGATTGCGAATCATGGTTGGTCCATTAGCAAATGGAGCCATAGTTGCTAGGGTCATAAAGGTATCAGAAAAATCGCCCATATCAACGTCTACAGCTTCGAGCACGTCTGGTCCAGATACTTTTATAGTATCGGCAATTTGTGTAACCACACACCCCATTGTTTCTAAAACATTTAAAAATTGAACATCACCCTGCTTACAGTGCTGTCGATCAATATTTTTAACGATAATCTCACCTTGAGTTAATGCAGCACTCGCGAAAAAGTACGACGCGGTCGATAAATCAGGCTCAATTAAATAATCTCTAGCTTGATATTGCTGGCCGCTATTAACAATATAATTAGCATCTTGTTGCGTAACAGAAATACCAAATTCTTGCATCATTTGACAGGTTAACTTGATATAAGGCTGACTAACTAACTCACTTGTTGTTAGTTGCATGGCTTGTTGTGCGTAAGGAGCAATCATTAATAATGCTGATAGAAATTGACTACTCTTTTTGCCAGGAACAAATATTTTGCCGCCAGCCAATGCGGTTGAACTTTTAATGGTAAATGGCATGTTAGTTGCGTTATTAGGATCAGCATCGCAACCTTGTTGTCGCAAGACATCAAGCAACGTCACAATAGGTCGTTCACGCATGCGCTCACTACCATCAAAATGATATTGTCCAGGACTATTAGCACAGGCAGCAAGTAGAAATCGTGTTGCTGTCCCTGCATCCTGACACCAGACTTGTGCATCTTTATTCGGAAAATTACCCGAGCAACCTTGGATGATAAAACGTTGCGCCTCAGGCAATGCTTGAACGTCAACGCCTAAGCTTTGTAATGCTTTAGCAAACGTTATTGTATCATCACTAAATAATGCTGCTTCTAACGTTGTTTGACCATCTGCAAGTGCAGCTAGCAATAAAGCTCTATTGGTTATGCTTTTTGATCCAGGAACCGTAATGCTAGCATTGATCGGTTCCTGACGAACGAGCAGCGTTTCTTGCATGAAAGCTTATCCTTTTAGTCTATTGCAATGGCTTCACGCACGATATGCAATTGTTGCTGTAAGGCCGAAAGTTTTGCTGGTTCATAAGCTTGTTGACCATCACTATAGGCTTCAGTTGGTTTATCATGAGCTTCTATGATGATACCTTGCGCCCCAGCTGCCGTTGCAGCTAGTGTTAAAGGTGCAACAAAGCGAGTCAAACCTGCAGCATGACTTGGGTCAACAATGACAGGTAAATGAGTGCGTTCGCGTAACACAGGAATAGCCGCAATATCTAATGTATTACGACAATGATCATTAAATGTACGTATGCCACGTTCACATAAAATCACATTATAATTTCCACCAGCCATAATATATTCTGCAGCTTGCAAGAACTCATCTAAAGTAGCTGACATACCGCGTTTTAATAATACTGGGTTTTTCACTTTACCTAGCTGTTTTAATAAGCTTGTATTTGCCATATTACGTGTGCCAACTTGTATAATGTCGGCAACCTCGGCCACCATCGGTAAGGTTTCAGTATCGAGTATTTCAGTAACCACATGCATCGATAACTCTTGCTTAACCTTGGCTAAAATTCTTAAGCCTTCTTCGCCTAAACCTTGGAAAGCATAAGGACCAGTACGTGGTTTATAGGCACCAGCACGGAAAAAATCAATACCTGATTTTTTAATTTTTTCAGCCAATCGCATGGTGATTGATTCTTCTTCTACACTACAAGGTCCTGCGATCATCGTAAAATCAGCACCCACAGCATGCTCTCCAATATTAATCACCGTGTCATCTTGTTTAGTTTCACGCGAAACAAGTTTATACGGTTTTGAAACGCGAATAACTTCCTTAACACCTGGTAAGTTAGCAAAATGTTCTGGAGTGACACTGCCTTTATTGCCTGTTATACATACTGCGGTACGCTGAGCACCCGGCATGGGATGCGATTCTAGTTTTAAACTACGAACCACATCACAAATATTTTTAACATCTGCATCAGTTGCAGAATTTTGCATTACAATTAACATAATCTCACCTCTATCCTATTTTCGTCATAATGTTATTAATAAAACTTGTTACTGCTACTTTTGCTTGACCAACATCATCAACATGCTTAGCAATAATTTTTGTGATAGCACTACCTATAATCACGCCATCAGCCCCAGCTGATAGTAAATCTTGAACTTGTTCAGCAGTATTAATACCAAAACCAATGACCAAAGGTACATCTGTCATCGCTTTTAAATTTTGTATGCGAGTAAATGTTTGCTGCGGAAGTTCGCTTCGCACACCAGTAGTACCATAATCACTGACGACATAAGCAAATGCAGTGGTATTGTTTAAAATTTTCTTAGCTCGCTCTTCAGACGTATTTGGCGCAATAAGATTAATGCTGGCCAAACCACTTTTTGTTAACAATTCATTATATTGCTCAGCTTCTTCTAGTGGCACATCCACTTGCAAAATAGCATCAACACCCGCAGCAGCAAGTTTTTGATAAGCCAACTCAACACCCTGTCGATAAATTAAATTAAAATAAATTAATAAACCAATAGGGATATCAGAATATTCACGAATAGCCGTAATTAATTCCAAACATTTAGCAAAGTCCGTCCCATTTTTTAACGCTCGTTCTGCAGATGCTTGTATCACAGGACCATCGGCAATTGGATCAGCAAATGGCAACCCCAACTCTAAAGCCTGACAACCGCCATCAATTGCCGCTTTAATGATTTCCAAACTAGCTTCTGGAGTCGGATCACCAAGCATAAAAAATGGAATAAATGCTTGTTGATTTTTTAATAATTTTGTAAATCTATTCACGATACAACTCCCTTATGAATTAACATGGGTGAAATAATTTTTTAAATCTTTATCACCACGTCCAGATAAGTTAACTAATAGGTTAGCCTCGGCATCAAAGTTTTCTGCTTCGCGCAAAGCTAATGCTAATGCATGACATGATTCTATGGCAGGCAGTATACCTTCACGCTCAGCCATGAGCCGATAAGTATTTAATGCTTCGTGATCAGTAACGCCAAGATATTCTGCGCGCTTAGTTGCATGCAGATGGGCATGCTCTGGACCCACTCCAGGATAATCAAGCCCTGCTGATACCGAGTGTGTTTCGGTAATCTGTCCATCTTGGTTTTGCAAAAACATCGAATGCATACCATGAAAGACACCCGCAGCACCTTTTTCTAAGGTTGCGGCATGATAATCAGTATGTAAGCCTTGACCAGCCGCTTCCGCACCATAAAGCTTCACTTGGCTATCATCAAGAAAAGCACTAAATATGCCGATAGCATTACTACCCCCTCCGACACAAGCAAAAACAGCAGCGGGTAATGCACCAGTAAGTCGCAACATTTGTTCGCGCGCTTCGCGGCCGATAACTTCTTGAAAATAACGCACGAGAGCTGGAAATGGATATGGTCCTGCCGCAGTGCCAAATAAATAATAGGTATCACCCGCATTCGTTACCCAATCACGCAATGCTGCATTGATAGCATCTTTTAAGGTCGCGCTGCCAGAATCAACAGCATGTACTTTGGCACCAAACAATTGCATGCGTTTAACATTTTGTGCTTGGCGTTCGGCATCAACACGACCCATATAAACCTCAACAGGAATGCCTAATAAAGCACCTATCATCGCTGTTGCCACACCGTGTTGCCCTGCTCCCGTTTCAGCTATAATACGTTTTTTACCCATGCGTTTCGCTAATAAACCTTGTCCAATCGTGTTATTAGTTTTATGCGCACCACCATGTAATAAATCTTCACGTTTTAAATATATTTTACGCCCGATAATGCGCGACAAATTGCGAGCTAAGGTTATCGGTGTCGCACGACCAGCATAATTTTCTAGTAAATCGCTTAATTCAGCTTGAAAATCCGCATCGTGTTTAATTTCTTGAAATGCTTGATCCACTTCTGCCAATGGTTGCATTAATATTTCTGGTACATAACAACCACCAAATTCACCATAATATTTATCTTGCATGTTGCACCTCTTGTAACAATCGTTGTAATTTTTGCTGATCTTTATGCCCTGGCGAGCTTTCTACGCCACTACAAACATCAATCGCATAAGGTTTCAGTTGACAAGCTTGTTTCGCATTTTCAACATTGATACCACCAGCCAAAAACACTTTGCTTAAATTCTTTGGCAATAAATCCCAATTAAACTTTATTCCATGACCACCAACACGACCTTTCTGTTTGGCATCACACAAAATAAAGTCGCTTTCTATCCTCAAAATCTGTTCAGCATCATTGGCATCTGCAATTTGTAAACCTTGAATGACACTAATATTATCTAATGTTATTGCTTGGTAAACCTGAACCATAGGTAATGCCAACTGTTTACTTATGCTGATAACCTCGTCAGCTGCTTGCTCGACAAAAACACCAACAATAACTGCTTTTTGTACATTGGCAATGATCTCACTAGCCACTTTAATACTTATACAACGCGGTGAGGTTTTTGAAAAATTTAAACCAATAAAGTCTGCACCATATTGCTCCGCAAGTTTAGCATCTTCAACGCTAGTGATACCACAGATTTTGACTTTCACACTCATCTGCTTTTCCTCTTAATCTCGACAAGCGCGCAAAAATGCTTCGGCATCATCACTACGCATCAGCGCATTCCCGATTAACACGCCAGCAATGCTTTCATTTAATGCTTGCACCTCTTCCGGCTTATCAACACCAGATGCCGCAATAACATGAATGGAGTCAGGAATATGCGGAGCAAGTATTGCTGCATTATCTTTAATAACTGTCATGTCACGCAAGTCACGATTATTGATGGCAATCACCTGAGGATTAACTTTTAATGCTCTTTCGAGCTCTGCTTCACTAAAAACTTCAATCACGGCACACATACCGAGTTCTTCGATATAATTTTTTAATGTTAACATTTGTTTATCGTCATCTAATATGCCAACGATCAGTAAACACGCATCAGCACCAGCACGACGCGCATGTTGAATTTGAACTTTATCAATAATGAAGTCTTTGCATAATATTGGTTTATCAGTTAGCGTTCGCACTTCTTGTAATTGCGCAAAGCTACCGCCAAACAAACCATAATCCGTAACTAAAGCAATAGCATCAGCACCACCTTGATGATAGCGATTAATAATTTCTGGAATCACAAATTTTGCAGTAAAATCGCCACCGGAACGCGAACGTTGATGTAACTGCGCAATAACTGCCGGCTTATTCTCAGTAAAAATCGTAGTGAAATCTTTCTCACAATGAGGCACATTGTCGGTAACGCTTAATTGGCTTATTTCGTCGACTTTCCTTGCCATTACATCTTGTAATATCATAACTCAACACTCCTTAATTGTGTTAATAACTGCATAGCTTTGCCTTCCGTTAATGCTTGCGATGCAATCGCTATTGCCGTTGACAAATCTTCTGCATGGCCAACTAAATGCAGAGCTAAGGCTGCATTTAAAATAACGGTATTACGTGCAGGACCGTCTATTTCATTGGCTAAGATCGCTCGTGTAATTTCAGCATTATCAATTGCGTCACCACCCTTTAATGTTTGAGGCTCACAACTTTCCATGGCAACTTCTTGTGGTGCAATTGTGCCATATTGAATATCAGCTGAATTAACCAATGCATATTGAGTAATCCCAGTTAAGTTAGCTTCATCATACCCATTACAATGGATGACATAAGCACGTTCAACATCCAATAGAGTTAATGTTTTTGCGACCAACGGTAATAATTCTGCAGAATAAACCCCGACTACCAAATTATTTACCTTTGCGGGATTTAATAATGGACCGAGTATATTGAATACTGTTTTTATGCCTTCCAGACCTAGTTGTTTACGAGCAGCAGCAAACTTTTTAAAGGCAGGATGAAAAGTTTGTGCGAATAGAAATGTAATTCCAGTTTGTTGAAATTGTTGTACTGCCGATTCGGCTGAATTCGGAATCGTTATCACTAATTTTTCTAAACAATCAAAACCCCCACTTTTACTCGTCATCGCGCGATTGCCATGTTTGGCAACGGGTACTCCACAAGCAGCCGTTAATAGTGCTGCCGTGGTAGAGATGTTGAACGTATTTTGTCCGTCACCACCCGTGCCAACGATATCAACACAATTTTCAGGTAAACCTTCAACATGAATCATATGCTCTTGGAGTAATGTAACAATTTGAGCTAATAATTCAGGCGTCATCTTGTTTAATGTTAGTTGACGTAATTTCATTACTTGTTCTGTAATACTTAAGTCTTCTTCGATAAGTTGTTTTAATGATGTTAGACAATCAAGCTCTTGATTCAGGGCAACGGTATCAGCAAACATCAGCAACACTCCTTTGTTGTTCTTTAACAACGGCACTTTTCATTTTGCCAGCTTCAGTCAAAAAGTTGCGAATTAATCTATTGCCGCGAGGCGTTAATATACTTTCCGGATGAAACTGCACACCATAAATAGGATGCTGCTTGTGCTTAACCGCCATGACTTCGTCATCAGCCGCCGCTTGAATTTCAAGCTCATCACCCACGGTTTCAGCAACTAAGGAATGATAACGCCCTATTTGCATTGGTGCTGGCATATCCGCAAATAAACCTTTTTGATCATGCATCATAAACGTATGTTTACCATGAACAACTTGCTCTGCTTGACCAACCTTGCCAGAGAAATGTTCAACGATGCATTGATGCCCTAGACAAACGCCAAGGATAGGCAATGATTTAGGGGCATATTCAAGTAATTGCAAACATAATTCTGCATCGCTTGGTTTACCTGGACCTGGTGAGAAAACCAATGCTTGAATTTGCGCCTCCTCAATAAGAGTTAATACTTGTTGTAATGGCATATTGGCTCGAACCACAATTACTTCACATTGCAAACAACGAAATTCATCCGCTAAGTTATGCACAAACGAATCATAATTGTCGATTAATAAAACTTTCATTGCTTGTTCCATTATACTAACTCCTTGGTAACACTTTGTTGTAATGCTTTCATGCAGCTACGTGCTTTATGTTCTGTTTCTGCAAACTCATTGCTAATGATACTGTCTGCAACAATGCCCCCACCAGCTCGAATAAAGGCTTTTCCATTTTTGCAACGAATCGAACGAATAACAATGCAAGTCTCTAGTTCACCTGTATGTGTTAAAAAGCCAAAGCCACCACCAAAATAACCACGAGCATTTTTTTCATATTTAGCAATTAAGCGTAATGCGCTGGGCTTTGGCGCACCGGTTAAGGTTCCCATATTCATCGTGGCAATATACGCGGTTAAAGCATCCATGTTATCTAATAATTTACCTTGAACACGAGAAGTAAGATGCTGTACATGCGCAAATTTCTCAACATTCAATGCATCAACAATTCGAGTTGTTCCTGGTTTAGCAATACTAGCAATATCATTACGAGCTAAATCAATCAGCATCGCATGCTCCGCTAATTCTTTAGGATCGGTTTGCATCGCAAGTGCTAAACGTTGGTCAAGTTGAACATCAACTTTATCATTAATTAAGCCTCGAGGTTTAGTCCCAGCGATTGGATGAATTTCAATAGTACGCGACTCTTGGCCTGCATCTGTAGTGACACGTAATGCTAATTCTGGCGAAGCACCTAATAAAGAGCCCTGATGATCCCGCATATAAAACATATAAGGCGAAGGGTTAATGCGGCGTAAGGTCGCAAACACATTCAAAGGTGAACCTTCAAAATCAGCAAACATAGTACGACCATAAACAACCTGAAAAGCATCGCCTTGATGGACTGCTTGCATAATCTGGCTAACAGCGTGTTGGTACGTTTCAAAATCTGTATCTGTTTGCATTTCACCTAGCTGACATGGCGAATCATCAATAAAAGCATCTAGTTGACTTGCTGTCTGCATTGCTTGAATATTTTGCTCTGCCTGCTGTTTACAAGCCGCATTATTTTCTAGATAAAGATTAACGAAATGTGTTTGTTGCTGTTGATGGTCAATAACAAATGCTTGGCTAGAAAAATAGAAAATATAATCTGGTTCTCCGAGTAAATCCGCTTGATGCTCAGGAATATCTTCAAATTGACGAATAAAGTCATAAGCAAAACAGCCAAATAAGCCTAAAGGTAGATCCTGCTGGAACGTTTCTGGGAAAACAATGTCTTGATTCAATATACGTAACAGTTGAGTATGGTTACTCGCCGTTAGACGCTCTTCAAGGACGTATTGAGAAAGATCGGCATGCAATATACCTATAATAGCGTCTTCTGATTGTTGCAGTATCGTTGCCGATTCTGGCAATTGAGAGATGACTTGAGATAGAAGTTTTTGCCCTAAAGGATCTAAAGCTCGGATCTGAAATTCACTTTTTTTACCACTAATGACTAAGCTTGCTTGAGTAACACCAATGCTTAACCCTGCAAATTTACTCTCATTCGTTGTATTTTCATAAAAAACACAGCCTTCTTTGTTACCCGCATTAGTCAAATGCGCAAATAAAGACACAGGTTCAACCACTTGAGGAATGGTTTTTATTACTGTATGTAATTGATTTTTTGATGTTTTCATCGTATCTTTCCTTCTCTTAATTCCACCGAGTCCTCAACGGACGTGTATTGTAGCTACAATGGCGGGTTTAAGCTAAAAAAAGGCAATAAAAAACCCGCCTTGATGCGGGTTCTCTGCAAAAATGAGTGTTAGTTCACAACATTCACAGCATAGACCCGCTACGATTGTTGTGCCACCAAGTAAAAACTGAGATATACTGATTTTGCATTTTCATCTTTGCCTTTCCGGTTTGGACAAAATTTAAACTAAAATTAGAATACTCCTATTTTTATTTTGCGTCAATGTTTTTTTTGGGTGAAAAAATTGGTATAACGTGACTTAACTTTTAAGCAAACAGCATTTACCATAAAGGTAATACTCTATATTATTAGTTCCTAACTATAGCAAACTTTATAAAGATTTAAGAATATGGAAAAAAGTATACAAACAAAACAGCACACTCAAGATAATAAACACCTTTATTATCTAAACGATACTCATAAACAAATTATGTCGCATCCGCTAGCAAACGCTATCGATAATTTAATACATGACTGGATTAATGCCCCTTTATTCTATAAATCAGGAGATACTAAGCTCGCAACCAAGCTTGTTGAAATTAGTCTATCTCATACTTATTTATTTAGTCGCTATACATTACCAAGCTATGCTGGACATGTATTCTATTCATTACGCAAGCTCCCACCAGCAGATGATCATTTAGGCGAAATTCTAAAAACAAACAGTAACGTTTTTCACGGTGAACTATTTACAAACAATGTATTTCATCATCCAGATGCTTGTCATGCTCACTACTATGATATGAAAAAAGCTTTACTCGATTTAGAAGATAAAACTGATTTAGTCGCTCAGTTTGAGCAATGTATGCAATCGGAAGACTATGATCATCTCATTAACAATAATATTTTCATGAATGATGCTCTTTTAGAATATGCGCTTTTTATCCAAGCAATTACAGAGTCACCGCTAACCTCTTTTTTAATCACGCTCATATCTGAAAAAACCATACCTGAGAGCTATAAAACTATTCTGCACCATATTACGGATGCTCCATGCTTTGGGTCTTTTAAATATTTCATCACTCGTCATATCAATCTTGATAATGATGAGCATGGCCCAGCAACATGCAACTGGATGAACTTTTATTTAGATAATAATACTATTAAAGAATCTGAATTAGACCATGCGATGGAATGTGCATTAAAATTTATTCAGTTAAGACTTAAGACTTATGAAGTGTAAATTATCGTAAATCCTAACTTACCTAAAAACCTCAATTAAAATATACTATCAGGGCTTATCTTCAATGCACTAATCCCTCTCCCTACGATTTCAACTGAGATTTTTATGTTAATTAACATAAGTGTTAATAATGCCTCTAAAATTTCTATTATTAATCGGCTTCCGACAAAAATCATTCATCCCAACAGCAAGACAATTCTGTTTCTCATCTTCAGCAACATGTCCGGTTAAAGCAACGATAGGAATATTCTGAGATTTTGCTTGTGGATTTTTACGCAATGTAGCTGCAACGTCTAGGCCATTCATATCTGGTAAACCTAAATCCATCAAAATAATATCATATTTCGTTTTACTCGCCATTTCTAATGCCAATTGCCCAGTACCGGCAATATCTACGGTGCAACCCATTTCCTCTAAAATGAATATTCCAGCTCTTTGACAAAGTAAGTTATCTTCTAACATCAATACATAGGCCTGTTTGTTGAGATATTGCTCCTTACTCTGTAGATACTCTTGCCACTGACACCAAAATTCACTCATCTGCAGAGCAAAATCTTTTACACAACTATACGGTTTAATAGAATATATTGGTTGTTGACTTAACTTTTCAAATTTTAGTTCAGATACCGCACCTAAAATAATGATCATCGGACGAAATTTATAACTCTTTTCAATAATGCTGACTAACTCTGTAAGTTTATTCGTTGCGGAATCAATTAATATAATATTATAGCGTTGCTTATCTAAATTAAGCTCTTGTAAAATCTGGGTAGTGCCTGATGGCATTTTGTTAACAATCGTTATTGCATCTTGAAATACGCTTCTCAGTTGAAACTGTTGAGCCTTATTCGAACTAATTAATAATGTTGAGCACTCAAAGATAAATTTATATTCATCTAAAGAAATAAGCTCATTTGACTCTAATGGTAAGGTAACGGTAAAACTAGCACCGCCTTTTTTATTATTTTTTGCGTAGACAATGCCACCTAAATCTTCAATATTTTGTTTTACAATAGCAAGACCTAAGCCCATACCGTCATAATTGCCAGTATACGATGCTTCAACTTTCTCAAAACGTTCAAATATCTTTTCTAATTTTTCATCTGGTATACCAATACCAGTATCATGTATGCCAATTTGTATTAAATTAGTCTGCAAGCCTTCTTGTAGGCTAACATCAATAGTGACATAGCCTTCTTCAGTGAATTTCAACGCATTACCAATAATATTCATTAACACGCGCTTAACACGACGTACATCTGTCACAATATGTTGCGGTATATTATTAGCAAAATCAGCTGATAAAACGATATTTTTCTTATAAGCTTGTACACGGTGAATATCCAAAACATCTTTAACTAAACTACGTATATCAAATGCTTCTTGCATGATAGGACTGCTATTTTCAGTACCTCGAGTAAAATCTAAAATATTCTCTACTAATTGTAGTAACGTATTAGCGCCTGAATTAACGATTTCTAAGGATTCAACAAAATGGCTGTTCGTTTCTTTATCAATCATATAAGTAGACATGCCAATAATGGCTTGTAGTGGATTACGTAGGTCATGGCTTATATTTGCCATAAAACGTGATTTGGCGGTATTGGCTTCCTCTGCACGTTGCTTTGCAGCCTTTAATTCTTCTTCAGCAGCTTTACGTTTGGTGATATCAGTAGCGATGCCTAATACCCCAACTACCTGACCATTTTCATCATAGATCGCGGATTTATTTACAAGCGCAATAATTTTAGTCCCATCTGGACGTGACAAAATTTCTTCTTGGTTGATAACCGAGTTGCCGCGCATAGTTTCTCGATCACCAATCTGAAAGAATTGCGTATCACTACCGTCTTCAACCCAATTCAAATCATCATCATTCAAGCCAATAATATCTTCAGATCTATCAATACCAAGTAAATCAGCATAATTCTGATTACAACCTAAATAAACACAATCCTTATCTTTCCAAAATACATATTGAGGCAAAGAGTCAACGATATTGCGCAATATATCTTTGGCTATTTTTTGTATATCTTTATTAGTTGTTTCTAAATTTGTAATAATCATCATGCAGTGCTGCGTAATTTCAGTTAACGGCCTACGCCAAACAAGAAATAAAGATAACATAAATTTTGAAAATTTTTAACTCGAAAAATAAATTCCTCTTTAGTTTTCTTATTCTTAAATACTTTAGAATTGCGCTCAATTATTTGACTGGCGGCAGATGTTTGAGCACACTTTATTTAATTAATGGTATCCGAATGAACGATCGTAAAAAACCATAGGTTGATCATTGAATTTACAGATTCACCATGATATGTTGTCAACGTTTTTACTGATTTGGTGGGATAGCTTATGTTAGGACGAGAACAAAAAAACAACCATGCAAGGAAAAGCAAGCAAGCGGCTCAAGGATTTGGCCAAAAAAGAATGCTTCAATTGATGCGGGCGTCTACTATGCCTTCTTGTCAAGACCCTGCAGCGTCAGATTTTAGAAGCCCATCACTAACATCTCTATTGGCAGCTCAAAATCAAAGAGAGCATGCTGGACGTCGATTAGTACGACAAAATGCTATAGTTGGACCTAATGATGCTGATGCACGTTTAACAGTACGCCCTCAAAGAACAAAAGCTCAACGACCACGCTGCCGTTAAATTTTATCAATATCTCATACTAGAACTACATGCATGTTGTTGCGCATCCGGGGATAATTTAACTTTCGAATCTGTACTAAGTATTCTTCGTCCCTGTTTAAGTATCTGCTGAATCTCCCAGCTATCTTTTATACTATATTTATGCAGTAGTTTTCCGACATTATCAAATAATGCTCTCTCATCCAGTTGCCCCTCTTCATAGCATTTTATTATGTCAGCAAGCTCTCGATAAGGTCTAGGTTTTTGACCTTTGAAGAAACCATTGCCGCGCATTGGCGCAGCAAACATAATGATTGAGTCCAGTTTGCTTAGTAAGCAATCAACAACACCCATTAGTTCGTCTTCTAACATAGCATCTAGTTCAGCGACATAACTTTCTAAAAACTGTTGTTCTTGCTTTACATCATCTTGCAATTTTTCTTGCCTAGGAATTGCAACAGTTCGTGTCTCAAAAAGCAACATAGCAATTAATCGAGCCGTATCTCCATCACCATACATCGCTATCAAGTCATCTAAAGGAACATCCATGCTCAGCACTAATTTTTTATAGCCCGCCATTGTATCCGATAAACCATCGCTTGCAACTCTAAGAATTTGAAGATATGCCTCTGCGGCTTTCTTATAATAGTGTAGATCAGTCCTTTTTAGTGGGGCCTGACTATCTATAATACGATGATACCAGTCAGTCATTTCTTTGCTAAAGGTATCATAATTTTTTGAGTTAGCATTTTCTGCGTTATGTAAAACACCATCCCGCGTCACGCTCATAACAAAGATCTTTTTATATTTTGCATAAAAAAGCTGTGATTGCTGCTCTACACCTCTGAATGCCATTAAAATATCGGTTATAGTCGGATGATACATAGGCTTCACAATAGCTTGAGATTGAGTTATTGATGCTTCAATTTGTATTAATGCAGACTGTACCCTGTTGAAACCCATATCTAACAAATCAAGCATTAAAGACAGAAATGTTATAACTTTAGCTTCTTGATGTAATTTATTTATTTGAGTAGTTATGTAGTACAATCTAACTTGAATAGATATTGCCTCCTTAGATGGCATCTTTAATACCCTCAACCGCGAGATTTTTTTGAATTCTTGAAGAGCTATAAGCAAATCACGTCCAGCAAGGCTTGCAAACTCCAAAGCATCCTCTGCATAACATAAAATAGCCTCCTCTCTAGCTTTTTGATAACCAAAACCTGCTACAACAGCGTGAGTAAAAGTATTATATGCCGCACAGTCATCGAGGAACCTTTGTAACCTTTGTTTATGGTGAGGACACGTTGTAGGAGCATCTAAATCAAGTTGAGGCATTACTCCTGCTAATAACAAGCAAAAGTCTAGTTCGTACTCTGCCAATGAACATAGAATTTCGTCGAACTCTGCTCTTATTTTCCTAATCTCACGGAGGACTCTTGCGATGGTATTTATATTTTCTTTAGTCCATCTTAACAAGACTTCTTTTGCCACAGTTTCACCTGAAAATACACAAAGCATATTTAGCCATGCCTTCAAATCTTTATATCGTTGTTGTAATACCGGAATCCGCTTATTAAATGCATCTACAAAACATGGTTCAACTAGACTTTCATGCCTGTCTAGCTGATATTGCCAAGCAAACAAAAGTGAGCGTACAGGAATAGTTTCGTTATCATATGAGCGAATTAACTGTGTAAAGTAAATCAACTCAAACCCTAATAGCTCGGCTAAGTATTGCAAACATTTCTCTCTATAATCTCCAAAGTTTATTGAACCATGCTGGTTAAAAACTTCTACTGGCTCAACATCTAGTTGTTGTACGCAACTCTCTTTAGAAACATCATCATCACAAGGCAAAACGACACCATTCTCATTAACCTCAATAGGAACAATGTCTCCATAATAATCCAAGACTATTGGCCATAAGCGCTGCTTATTATAATCTAAAGCAACATATAGCGGCTTTATTATAAAGGAGAAAAATGGCGCTGATTCTGTTGCAGGATCGACATGGATAATATTGAATTTATCATCTATACGGAAATGTAAGATTGCATCATTAATCGCGGAAACCAAGTCAAATAGTTTGTCGATTAGTCTTTGTAGCTCTTTATATCTAAATATGGCTTGAGGAAGTGTATCTAAATTACCAACATCATAAAGTTGCTGTAACAGTTTGTTTATTGCATAACTAACATCACACCTAATAAATAACTCTGATTGGAATATTGAATTGATTCTTTGCACCATTTGTGTAGTAAAGTCTCTATTATTCGCAGCATCAGGGGCAGGCCCATTATCTCCATTATCTTCAGCGGCAGGTTCACTCACCGTGACGCATTCCAAATCAGCCCTCGCTTTTCTAACAAAAAGGTTGTAAGCAGAACCCTCAGTGATACATGCCACCATAAAATAAAGTTCATCTTTATTAATACTCGCTTCATCAAGAATCAATGTTCCATCAGCCGCTATTGCAAATACAAGCTCTTCGCCAGAACGAAGACGTCTTATCACTTCACTTTCAAGTAGTTCGAACAAATTAGTAAAATATTGTCTTTCCTGCCGAACTGGTAGCGTTTTCGCACTTCCTAAAGATTCAATGAACGCTCTATAATCTGTAATCAAGGTGGCAACATCTACATCCCATTCTTTGAAAACTGTTTCACAAGATTCCCCATGCTCTTCAACTGTATCCTCAACAAAATAAATCTTTCTTTCCTTTTCATATGAATCCAAGATCTTTTGTAAAAGTTCAATGAGCTGATTAAGGTATGCCAATTCTTGTACATAGAGTGCAGAAGATAATTCATTCTTTAACGTTGTTATCTTAGAAATTAGGATTTCAAGTTGCTGATTATAGCGTCGAGTTATACTTCTGAAATTATATATAGGTACAAAGATTCTACTTGCAGGTTTAAGCCTAATGTCACTTTCTTCAGAAGAAGTCCAAACACTTCTTGCCGACATTCTTCTTGCCACAGCAGAAAGTCGCTGCATTGAATCTGGACTAAGGTTTCGCTGACTAGAATTTGAACTTTCTTGTCCTTCTATTGTTGAGCGTCGCTTCGATAACTGTCGTAAATTGCGCTCACTCTTACTTCTACCCACCACATCACCTTCGGTTGGGATCGTATCAACATCAACCAGGCTTGCCTCTGGAGTAACATTAATAGGAGCTACAACTTGCTCTGTTTGCACCACTCTTACGGCAAGAGGTAACGCTTTTAATTCATAAATATAGTTCGACAAATGTTTTTGAAGCTCACTAAGTAACTTTACATGCTTAGCTAATAAGTCATCGTTTAAATTAACTTTTCTCTTTTGTCGGGTTAATCTAGCTAAGCCTCTCGATAATGCGGCAGCAACCTTGCTAATTTTTGTAATTAACTGTTGTTTACGCTCTTGATACCTTTCTCGCCCAACGTCAGCAGCAACATCATCAAGTAAATCATCAACATCTGTTGCAAAAGATTCTTTATACTTAGCTAGATTGTCAATAACGCTTTGTAGTATTTCTATATATTCAAATGCATTATGTTTATCCATGAAACCTAATGTTTTTTTGACATCCTGCTCGATTTTATCAAGCTGAAGAGGAACACTTCTTCGTAATAGATCATAAGAGACAATATGTTCGATTAAATCGACTTGAACATCGGTTAAACCTGCTAGCATTAATAAACTCCCGTAATTTCCACTCAGGATCTACAGGGAACATGAATAAACATTGTTAATAGACTTTTATATTTTTATAAGTCTCTTTATTAGTATTATTTTTGATAGCTTTATTAAGATTATTATTGCTAGTTTTTAACTTTGCCTACGCTACTTCCTCTGCATCCTACCATTGTTGCGGTTCTACATAACCGCTCGTCAAATTGTTGGCGCAATATATCACGTCAACCTTAATGCAAGCTTAAGACAATAATTGAGTTTCAATGATTTAATACAAACAAAAACGCCCGATAACAATAATTGCTATCAGGCGCTCGTTAAACCTAGATTCCGAAGTTGCCATCTACTGCGAACGCCTAATATACTGAATCTAAGCTAAAATTTCGCAAATTA
>JAJFKO010000028.1 GCA_021773175.1 Gammaproteobacteria bacterium | reverse complement strand
GACGCCTACTGCGAATCGTAGCTATGCGCAGTTGGCAGACCTCATTGGTTTTTTTGTTAATAGTTTAGCTATCCGAATAAACATTGAGTCAACATCCACCGCCGCAGACGTCATAAATCAGACGCATGAAGCGTTGAGAGGGTGCCAAGAACATCAAGACTTACCTTTTGAAAAGCTGGTTGAATTACTTAACGTGGAGCAAGACCAAAGTCGACATCCGATTTTTCAAATATTTTTTACGGTTCAAGATTTTGGTTTCAATATAAAGTCTAACGATTATGATTTTCTTAAAACTAAGGACAGCTATCATGTTGCCAAGTTTGATTTAGAGTTAAGTCTAACTAATGCTAAGGATACGATTAGCGGTTATTTTAACTACGCAACAAGCTTATTTCATGAAGATACAATATTAAGACTTATTGAGCATTATAAGCTGATCCTAAATCAATTACTCCACAAAGAGACAAAATCAATACAACAATACTCTATTTTGCTTGATGCAGAATATCAGCAGATTGCTCATGATTGGAACCAAACGGATAAAGCATATCCCCGAAATCAGACCGTTCAAAAATTATTTGAACAACAAGTAGGAGCAACACCTGAAAATATAGCGTTGGTATTTGGAGATAAAAAGCTTACTTATAAGCAGTTAAATCAACAAAGTAATCAGTTAGCACGATACATAAGAAATCAGCATGATAAACTGTTAGGGAGGCCGCTAATTCCTGATACCTTGATTGTTTTATATCTAGACCGAAGCTTAGAAATGGTAATAGCAATGTTAGCTGTGTTGAAATCTGGTGGTGCATATGTGCCAATTGATCCTAAGTTTCCTAATGAACGAATCAAGTATATTCTTAATGATACTAAGAGTGAGATTTTATTAACACATCAACATTTATATGAGAAAGATCGTGATATATTTAAAGAACAACAATCTATTGTGCTTGATCACGAACCCTATCTAAATGAAAGTATAGAAAACCTATCATCACATAATGATTCATTTGACTTGGCTTATGTTCTTTATACTTCAGGAACAACAGGTAACCCTAAAGGCGTAATGCTGGAACATGACTCATTAGTTAATCGTATCATATACATGATTGAGTTTTCTAAAATTAAATCGAATGACAAATATATTTTTAAAACTAATTATACTTTTGATGTGGCTTTTTCTGATATTTTTACTCATTTGTATTGTGGTGCCTGCTTATATATTACTAAGAACGTGTTTGATATAGCAGAAATACAAGAGAAATCTATTCATTGTGATAGCTGTTTCTTTACCCCTTCACAGTTTTTAGCATATGTTGATTGCAAAAAATTAAAAGGGTTGAATAAAATATATTTTGGCAGCGAGGCTCTCAATGAATTAGCTATTGAGTTTGCCAGCGGGGCTGAGATGATAAACTACTATGGTCCTACAGAAGCAGGTGAAATAACTAGGTATAGGATTAAATCAAAATCTGAATATACTCGAATAGGTAAGCCTATTCAAAATACTCGAGTATATATTTTAGATAAAAACCACCAATTGGTGCCAGTTGGTGTGGTAGGAGAGCTGTACTTAGGTGGTGCTGGGTTAGCTCGAGGTTATTTAAATTTACCTGAACTCACTCATGAGCGATTTATAGATAATACTTTTGCTAGCAAAGAAGATCGAGAAAAAAATTACAAAAGATTATATAAAACAGGGGATCTTGTTAGATGGTTGGCAGATGGTAATATAGAATATATTGGAAGAAATGACTTTCAGGTTAAGATCCGAGGTTTGAGGGTTGAATTAGGAGAAATAGAAAATACACTTCTAAGTTACCCTAATGTTAAACAAGTTTGTGTTTTAGCAAAAGATAGTATCAATGGACGTATTGCCAATGGCACTAAATATCTTGTTGCTTATTATGTTGCTGAGCAAGCGTTTGATCAAACGCATTTAATAGAGCATCTTGCTCATAGCATACCGGATTATATGATTCCCAGCGTGTTTATTTGGCTGGAATCATTTCCATTAACAGGCAATGGAAAGCTAAATAGAAATGCTTTACCAGAACCTGATTTTGATTTTCAAGAGGGCTACATTCCACCACAAAATGAATTAGAAAGTCAGTTATGTGAGATTTGGGCATCGGTGCTTGGAATAGAGAAAGTTGGCATTTGCGATGATTTCTTTAAACTAGGTGGGCATTCTATTTTAGCCATTCAAACAACATATAAAATGAGCCAGGCTTTAAATACTCATATTGCAGTAGCGGATTTATTTACCTATAAAACGATTCAAAAATTAATTTTGGCGATTAGACATGAGCATCAAGTTATAGTTATTCCTCATTGTCATCAAGAAAAACCAGCATTGTCTTTTTCTCAAGAACGATTGTGGTTTATTGAACAATATGAACAAGGAACTAATGCTTATAATGTTCCAATAATTTTAGAATTAAGCCAACAGCTAAATCACAAATTTTTTAAACAAGCATTGAATGAAATTGTGAATAGGCATGAAGTATTACGAACTATCTTTTCCCAAGATGAATCAGGACTTGGATATCAAATTATTTTAGATACCCCTTTAAGTTTTGGTTCATATGAATTAAAGACGAAAGAATTATTTGAGATACAATTACAGCAACAAATTAATGAACCTTTTGATTTGGCAACAACACACCCAATTAAAGTTACTTTATATAATGTCGCTCAAGAGAATCAAGAATATACTTCTTATGCATTAATAAATGTTCATCACATCGCTTTTGATGGTTGGTCAACTGATATTTTTATGCGAGAGCTTAATGCCTACTACCAATATTTTACTAAACAGGTGCCGTTGAAACTGCCTACTTTATCTGTCCAATATAAAGATTTTTCTGTTTGGCAGAGAGCTTACTTGACTGACGAAGTCTTAGATGAGCAGCTAGATTATTGGCAAAAGGAACTGCAAGATTTTGAACCATTAGCTTTTCCCATCGATAAAAGCAGGCCCGCTAAAGTAGATTATCATGGTAACAGTATTCGTTTTGAGTTAGATACTGAGCTGTCTCAAAATTTAAGAGACTTAGCAAAAATACAAGGATGTACTTTATACACCGTATTACTATCAGGATTCTATATTTTATTGCAGAGATATACTGGACAGTCAGATCTAATTATTGGGACTTCAATGGCTAATAGAGACTATCCTCAGCTTGAACATATGATTGGCTTTTTTATAAATAGTTTAGCTATCAGAGCACAAATTCAACCAGAACAAACAGGAATATCTTTAATAAAAGAACTCCAGAAAAAATTAATTGGCATACAACGATATCAAGATCTTCCTTTTGAAAAGTTAGTGGATTTGCTTAAGGTTGAGCAGGATCAAAGTAGACACCCGATATTTCAGGTAATGTTTGGTGTACAAGACTTTGGGTCATCAGTAGCATCAGACGATTTCAAATTTCTTAAAGACAATGACTATTATGAAGTAGCTAAATTTGATTTTGAGTTGTTATTAGCAGATAAATCTAACGTTATACAAGGCTATTTTAATTATGCAACAAGCTTATTTACAGCAGATACCATCACGAGAATAATTAAGCATTATAAAATTATACTAAATCAGCTTAGTAAAGAAATAGAAAAGCCAATTGAAGACTACCATATGCTTACAAATGAAGAAAAGCAGCTTATTCTCTGTGACTGGAATAGGACAGAGAAAGAATATCCAAAAAGTAAAACTGTTTGCCAATTATTCCAAGAGCAAGTAACCAAGACACCAAATAGTATTGCCGTATTATTTGAAGATGAAAAGCTCACTTATAATGAGCTTAATGAGCAAAGTAATCAGTTAGCAAACTATATTCGCAAACAATATTGTATAAAAAATAAAATAGAGCTAAGCCCTGATACTTTGATTACGTTATATTTAGAGCGATCTGTTGATATGCTCATTGGCATGCTTGCGATTTTAAAGGCTGGTGGTGCCTATGTGCCAATGGAACTCAACTATCCTAAGGAACGTATACAATATATTTTAGAAGACACTAACAGTAGATTATTGTTAACCAAGACGTACCTTCAGAAAAAGCTGCAAAATTATCTTAATAATAAGATTGATATTATTGCCATAGATAATAAAGATTATATTGATGAGTCTGCTGTTAATTTAGTTTTACATAGTGCACCAGATGATCTAGGTTATGTTATTTATACCTCAGGTACTACAGGTAAGCCAAAAGGTGTGATGATCCGGCAGCAAGGTTTTATTAATCATTTGTATGCAAAAATATTTGATCTTAAAATATCGTCAAGTGACATTATTGCACAGACCGCATCACAAGTATTTGACATTTCTGTGTGGCAATTTTTTGCAGCATTAGTCGTCGGTGGACAAGTACATATTGTAGCTAATGAAACGGTATATAATCCGAATGAATTCTTACCATTAACTTCTAAATCAGGGGTGTCAATTTTAGAAGTCGTACCAACCTTATTTAGTGAAATGATTAATTGGTTAAACCAAGGTAGAAAGAATTATTTAAACGCAGCTCAATTACGCTGGTTAATTTGTACAGGGGAAGAGTTGCAACAGCATCTATGTGAAAGCTGGTTGGCATTATATCCTAATATCCCAATATTGAATGCTTATGGTCCAACAGAGTGCTCTGATGATGTTACACACTGTATTATTGATACTAAAACTAAAATGCTGTCGAATCGAGTGCCCATAGGAAGAACCGTTATTAATACGCAGCTGTACATTTTAGATAATAATTTAAGAGTAGTTCCCATTGGTGTTGTTGGAGAACTTTATGTTGGTGGTGCAGGTGTAGGACGAGGCTATATTAATAGACCTGAGCTAACTCAAGAACGTTTTATTCAGAATCCTTATGCCTCAGAAGTTGATAAAAGCAAAGGATATACTCGGCTTTATAAGACTGGGGATTTAGTAAGATGGTTACCTGACGGCAATATTGACTATTTGGGGCGTAACGATTTTCAAGTTAAAATTAGAGGTTTTAGAATAGAATTAGGGGAAATTGAAACGGCACTTGCAAATTATCCAAATATCAAACAAACCAGTGTTTTAGCAAGAGAGCGACATATCGATGAGATTAATAATCAATCACAAAAAACAGGTGTAGTAAGAGCCATAAAATATCTAGTTGCTTATTATGTTGCGGAACAGGAATTTGAAGTTAATAAATTAGTGGAATATCTTTCTGAACTGTTGCCTGAATATATGATTCCCAATGCTTTTGTTTGTATGAACGCTTTTCCTCTAACTGTTAACGGCAAGCTTGATAGAAAAGCGATGCCAATTCCAGAATTTAAAGAAGAGAACTATGCGGCACCTAGTAACGAATTAGAATATCAGCTATGTGATACCTGGGCGATAATCTTAGGCTTACCTAAGGTTGGTACTGACGATGACTTCTTTAGAATCGGTGGTGATTCAATCCTTTCGATTCAATTAGCCTCAAAATTGAGAATGGTTGGATTGAGCTGCAACGTCAAAGATATTTTTGATTATAGAACGGTTAAGCGTTTAGCAAAATATCTATCTGTAAACACCGAGGTTATACCTATTAATGCAGAGCAAGGTTTACTATCTGGTGAATTTGACTTACTTCCTATCCAATTTGATTTTTTTAATAATATTTTACTTGAAAAATTCAAGCGTTATCAACATTGGAATCAGTCGTTTTTAGTGACTGTGCCAGAGTTATCTCTTCAGCAATTGGAATATGCCATCGAACAATTAGCAAAACAGCATGATGCGCTGCGATTAACATATCCTGATTGGCAATCCAACTGTCAACAATGCTATTTAACAGAAATAATTATACCAGAGCTGAAAATACTTGATGTAGAATCATTAACAGCAGTAGAAATTAGCAAACAACTGACACTGTGGCAGAGTAATTTTAATATTGAGAAAGGTCCTTTGTGGCAGATTGGATATTGTCATGGTTATGATGATGGGTCAGCAAGAATCCATTTTGCATTACATCATTTAATTGTAGATGTTGTTTCATGGCGTATCCTAATTGATGATTTAAAATTTTTATATGATAATAATACTTTAGAAAATAAGAGCAGTAGTTACCGTCAGTGGGTAGCGACTGTTAGTAAATATGGCGTAGAACATCACGACGAGCATAAATATTGGGAAAGCCAATGTGTAGGTTTACCTAACTATACACAGTACCTTCAGGAACACGCGCAATTGCATCGTCAAAAAATTAGTCTTGATCCTGCGCTTACTAAGCAATTGTTACAAAAAGCAAATGATGCTTATCATACTGAAATTAATGATTTATTACTTACAGCACTAGCGTATGCACTACAAAGTTGGCAAGGATCTAACCTTCAGGGCATTACTTTAGAAGGGCATGGCCGTGAGCAAATTGACTCAACAATCGACATTAGTCGCACTGTTGGTTGGTTTACCACAATGTACCCTGTCAGACTTGAGTTGAAAGATACATTTGATGGCTCTATTAAGTTTATTAAAGAAAATCTACGGACCATACCAAATAAAGGTATAGGCTTTGGTACATTATGTTCTCAAGAAGCAAGCTTTCTTGAACATAGTCTATTACCTCTTATCAGCTTTAATTATCTTGGACAGTTTGATACGCAAGAAGGTTCTTGGCAGATTGCTGCTGAAAACTCTGGCATTAACATACATCATAATAATGAAGATCGAAATATTATCGATATAAATGGTTTAGTAATTGAAAAGCAGTTGCGATTCACTATTGCTACTCGATTGGGTGAACCCATGACAATTGAGTTTGCTCAAGCATTTAAAACGCAACTTGAATTGATCACTAAGCATTGTGTTGCCAAGATAGAATCAGCTTGTCAAGAATATACTCCGAGTGACTTTAAGACCGTGACTATTTCGCAAGAATTATTGACACAACTACAACAAAAAGCTAAAGAGCAAGAAAATGCAATTGAAGCTATATATCCAGCTAATAGTTTACAGCAAGGTTTTGTTGCGCATGCATTAAAACAACCTGAAGATGATGCCTATCGTATTCAAGTTTTATTTGATTATAATCAATCGTTAAATATTGAAAATTATAAAAATGCTTGGGAATTAGCTATTAAAACTTATCCTATTTTGCGTACAGCATTTAGCTGGAACGAAGAGCTTGTTCAAATTGTATATAGAGATGGGGTATTAGATTATAAGTACTATGATTTTAGCAAGCTAAAAGATAAGAGTGAACAAGACCAAGCTATTGATGATATACAATGTCAAGATAGACAGGAGACATTTGATTTAAGTCGACCGAACATGCTAAGACTACATGTTATTAAGCTTAATAATAAACATTATAGAATACTTGAGAATAAGCATCATAGTATTACAGATGGTTGGAGTTGGCCGGTATTACTTGATAAAGTACATCACTATTATGAAAAAATACAATCAGAGCAACCTATACAGGTATCCATAGAAACTGCTTATCTTGCAGCTCAAGATTATTATTTCCGACATTATCAAGAAGCAATGAGTCATTGGAAAGAAATAATATCAAAAATAGAGTATGCAAATGATATAAATCAATTATTAAGTGAAAAAGTAGATCTTAACCAAATTAAACAATTAGATCGGCCTGCACAAACTAAGATAATTATTTCTGGTCAGTTCTATAATAAGTTAAAAACACTTGTACAGTCAGAAGGATTAACCATCAATGTGTTAGTTCAATTTGCTTGGCACAAGTTAATTCAAGTTTATACTCAAGACTCTCAAACTATTGTGGGTACAATCATTTCAGGAAGAGATTTGCCTATACCAGAAGTGGAAGATAGTGTTGGGCTTTATATTAACACCTTACCTTTGATTGTTGATTGGAATAATGATCAAACAATTCAGGAACAACTACAAGTACTTCATAAAACTATAATGGGACTTAATCACTATAGCTTTGTTAATTTAGCAGATTTGCAAACTGGTGCTCTACGAATATTCCATAGTTTATTAGTTTTTGAAAATTATCCATTACCTAAATGGAAAGAAACTGATGATAATAAACTAACGCCTATTTTGCAGAAAGGGATAGAAAAATTAGATTATCCCTTAGGGGTCGTTGCTTATGAAAAAGACAATGCGCTTCATATCAAATTAAGTCATGATTTAGACCTGTTAACTCAAGAGAAAGCAAAGAATCATTTACATAAAATGGAAATAATTTTAGAGTCGGTGCTCGATGACCTAAATAAACCACATTACAATATTAGTTTATTAACTGCGGCAGAGATGCATAAAATTGTTTACGAGAGGAATTATATTGAAAAATACTATTCTAATGAAAAAACAATTTACCAAATATTCGAAGAGCAAGTTAACTTAACACCCAATAACATTGCTGTTGTATTTGAGAGTCAACAATTAACATATATTGAGCTTAATAATCTTAGCAATCAACTTGCAAGATACATACGTCAGGAATACAAAAAATCGACTGCCGAAGAGCTTATGCCGGATACATTAATAGCTTTATATTTGGATAGAAGTTTAGAAATGGTTGTGAGTATTTTAGCAACATTAAAGACTGGTGCCGCATATGTCCCCATTGATTCTAATTGTCCTGTTGAGCGGGTAGAATATATTTTAGCTGATACTGGAAGTAAGCTTCTTCTAACCCAAACAGTGTTAATTAACAGAATAACGAATGTTCTTAATTCTCAAGTCTGTATTATGCTGGATGATGAGACTTACAGAAATGAAAGTATAGATAACTTGGCAATAAAAAACAAACCAAGTGATCTTGCATATGTCATCTATACATCTGGAACTACTGGGCGTCCTAAAGGTGTTTTGCAACTGCATGAAAATGTATGTCGATTATTCTCAGCTACTGCTGATAAATTTAGTTTTACCGAGAATGATACCTGGACTATGTATCATTCATATGTTTTTGATTTTTCAGTTTGGGAGTTATGGGGGGCACTGTTTGTAGGTGGGAAACTATTAATTCCATCGCAGATGCAAGTTAAAGACATATCGAAATTTTATCGTCTTTGTATCGAGCATAACGTAACAGTACTTAATCAAACGCCGACAGCTTTTTATCAATTTATTGATATTGCTATTGCTGAGCAGAAAAATAATGTAATCAGTAAATTGCGATATGTGATTTTTGGTGGGGAAGCTCTAAACATTAATCAATTATCAAGCTGGTGGCAATATGCTGATACTAATAACTTAACAAGCAAGCTTATTAATATGTATGGTATTACTGAGACAACGATTCACGTTACTTATAAAGAACTTAATGCAGATAATAAACAATCTTCTAATATAGGTATGCCGATTAAGGATTTAACAAGTTATATTCTTAATGAACATTTGAAGCCTGTACCCATTGGGGTAATAGGGGAACTATATGTTGGAGGGGCGGGGCTAGCTCGAGGCTATTTAAATCAAGCTGAACTAACCAAGCAACGATTCATTGAAAACCCATTTGCCAGCGAACTAGATAAACAGAGGGGATATACTCGTATTTATAAAACAGGGGATTTAGTACGCTTATTAACTGATGGCTCTTTAGAATACATAGGTCGAAATGATTCTCAGGTTAAAATTCGTGGTTTTAGAATAGAGCTCGGTGAAATAGAGAATATCGTTTTAAGCTATCCCGCTATTACTCAAGCCTGTATTTTGGCAAAAGATAGAGTGGTAAGCACGGGTATAGATAAATATTTAGTCGCGTATTATGTTTCTGTAGAGCCTATAAAGCAAGAGCATTTACTTTCTTATCTATCTCAAAATTTATCAGATTACATGATGCCACAAGCTTTTGTTTGGCTTGAGCAGTTACCTCTAACTATAAATGGGAAGCTAGATTATAAGGCTTTAGTTGAACCTGATTTTATCGGAAATGAACAAGGCTATACTGCTGCTCGTAATGAGTTGGAAAGTAAATTATGTGTAATTTGGGAAAATATATTAGGAGTAGAGAAAATAGGCGTATTTGATGATTTTTTTAGAGCGGGTGGACACTCTATATTAGCTATTCAAGCTTCACACAAAATGAGCCAGGTATTGGAAGTTCATGTCGATGTATTCGCTCTCTTTGAATATAAAACAATAGCTAAAATCACAGAAGAGTTTAGTGACGCTAAACGTGCGATAGAAGTTGGGGAATTTTAATGATTGATTTAGTGAGGTTTTTATATCGACTTAATAATCTAGGATTAATTTTGTGGAATGAGCAGGGAAAGCTTAAATATAAAAAATACAAGAATATTGTGGACCAAGATGTTTTATTTGAAAAAATCAAAGAAAATAAAGCTGCTCTTCTTGATGTTCTTTTACAAAATAATATAACAACAGAAAAAACAAGCTTTCCTATCATCTACAGAGTGCAAGACAAATCTGTAGAGTTATCTTTTGCTCAAGGTCGACTTTGGTTTATTGATCAGTATGAGGAAGGAACTAGTGCTTATAATATTCCATTAGTTTTACAGCTTGTAGAAACTATTGAGCAAAAGAGCTTTAAACAAGCTTTAAGCGCTATAGTTCAGCGGCATGAAGTTCTAAGAACCGTTTTTATTCAAGATGATGTCGGCAAAGGGTTCCAGATTGTTCTAGATAAACCCTTAGAGTTTATTGAGCATACAGGTATGGAACAAAGAGCATATGAAAAGCAATGCAAGCTTGATATTAAGACTCCCTTCGATTTAAGTAATAATTATCCAATTAGAGTGGTTTTTTATAAAACATCTAAAACTGATGAAGAAGAAAAGCTTTTTGTTTTAATTAATATCCATCATATTGCTTTTGATGGCTGGTCATCAAGTATATTTTTTAAAGAGTTACTTGCCTATTATGAATACTTTGCTTTGGGAACTGCATTATGTCTAGATGCTTTGCCAATTCAATATAAAGATTTCACTATTTGGCAGAAGGAATATTTAACCGGTGAAACACTAACGCGGCAAGAAAACTATTGGCAAAAGAAGTTGATGGGCTTTGAGACATTAGAACTTCAACTTGATAAAGTTAGGCCTGCTAAAATAGACTATACGGGGAGAGACATTCACTTTGAACTGAGCTTGGAGTTATCTTCAAAATTAAAAGCGCTTGCAAAGTCAGAGAGCTGTACATTATACACAGTATTATTAACAGGATTTTATATCTTGTTGCATAAATATACGGGGCAATCCGACTTGATTGTTGGAGCACCAATGGCAAATAGAAACTATGCTCCGCTTGAACCTTTGCTTGGTTTCTTTGTTAATAACTTAGTTTTAAGAGCAAATATTACTCCAGAGCAAACGGGGTTGGATGTTCTGCAACAAGTGAATGAAACACTTCGTGAAGGACAACGACATCAAGATTTACCTTTTGAAAAATTAATTGACTTATTGAATATAAGTCAAGATAAAAGTCGGCATCCAATATTTCAAGTAGTATTTGGCATGCAAAATTTCAGCTCGGATACAGCTTTAAATAACATGGAGAAGTACTTTAAACGTGCTGACAATCAAGATTATCACGTTGCTAAGCTTGACTTGGAACTATCACTCACAGATCACAACGATAAAATTTCTGGGATTCTCTATTATGCTGTGAGTTTATTTGAAGAAGAGACGATTTCTCAACTAATCTCGCGTTACAAGCTAATATTAAATCAACTTGTAACAACACATGAAAATTTAATAAAAGATTATCAAATTATTTCCTTAGATGAGCGACAAGAAATTATCTATAATTGGAATCAGACAGATAAAGCTTATCCTCAAGACAAGACAGTAAACCAAATATTTCAAGAGCAAGCAGCTAAGACACCTGACAATATTGCGTTAATATCTGCAGGTGAGCAGTTAACTTATAGAGAGCTAAATGAGAAGAGTAATCAACTGGCAAGATATATACGTGAGCAATATCAAGCAGAGAACCAACAAAACCTGAAACCTGATACATTGATTACACTCTGTATGAATAGAAGCATAGACATGATTATTGCACTGCTCGCAATCACAAAATCAGGTGCAACGTATGTACCATTGGACCCCAATTATCCAGACAAGAGAATTCAATATTTATTGGATGATACTCAGAGCCCGCTATTATTGACTCAAAGTATCTTAGAAGGTCGCTTAAAGAGTATTGCTAGAAAAGAGACTCGATTAGTCGCAGTTGATAATCATGATTATGAAAAGCACGATAAAAATAATTTATCAAATTATAGCTGTGCTACAGACCTTTTATATGTGATTTATACTTCCGGAACAACAGGCAACCCTAAAGGTGTTCTGTTAACACATAGAGCAGTTATAAATTATTGTCATAATGTTCAAACATACTTTAATAATATTGATTGTTCGGACTTCTCAAGTAATTTGAGTTTTGATTTGAGCGTTACGACAACGATAGTACCGCTTTTATTAGGTAAGAAAATAGCGATTTATTCAGGACATTTGCATGATAGTGATAATTATATATCACATTTAGAAGAGAATGGTGTAGATTTTATAAAATCTACACCTAGTTATTTAATGCAGTTAGCTAGTAGCGCATCTGCATTAAGTATTAAGCAGTGTTTTGTCGGCGGTGAAAAGTTAGAGCATAATCATGTCAAAGCTATTTCAAAATATATCGAGAATATATATGATGAATATGGTCCTACAGAGACTGCTGTTGGAGTGACAATTGCACTTAAAAAATCCGGTGCAGGTTTTAAATCAACAATAGGTAAAGCATATAGTAATAGCAAACTCTATATATTAGATGCTCAACAATGTGTGCTACCTGTTGGCATTGTTGGTGAGCTGTATATCGGTGGCGCTGGATTATCTCGCGGGTATTTAAACCAGCCTGAGTTAACCTCTGAACGTTTTATTCCAAATCCTTTTATGACCGAGCGTGATGCGACAAAAGGATATACACATTTATATAAGACAGGGGATCTTGTTCGGTGGTTGTTTGATGGGAGTCTTGAGTATATTGGCCGTAATGATTCTCAAGTTAAAGTACGCGGGTATCGTATTGAGACCGGAGAGATAGAATCAACACTTGAAAACCATGGTGATGTATTTCAAGCAGTGGTTATAATGAAAAAAGATAAAGCTCTTTCAGAAAAACTTATTGCTTATATAGTAGCAGGAGATTTTGAACCGACAGTTACTGAACTAGAAGAATTCTTACTTGAATATATACCGAGTTATATGCTTCCGAATGCATTTTTATTTTTAGAGGCTCTGCCGTTAACGTTGAATGGAAAGTTAGATCGTAAAGCTTTGCCGAGCACTGAATTTGAATCGAGTAATGCCAACTATGTTGCGCCGAGGAACGAGCTCGACAATAAATTATGTGACATTTGGTCATCGCTTTTAGGTTTGGAGCGAATTAGTATTGAAGATGATTTTTTTCGGATAGGTGGCGACTCAATTATGTCTATACAATTGAGTTCAAGATTGAAAAAAATCGAGCTTAATTGTACGGTAAAGCTTATTTTTGAGCATAGGACTATTCATTCTTTATCAGATTATCTGGCAGAAGATTTAACGTTTATTGAAACTAATGTAGAGCAAGGCGCTTTAACTGGAGGGTTTGCATTATTACCCATACAGCGTCACTTTTTTAATCAGGTTAAGTCCGGTGTTTTACCCTGCTATCAACATTGGAATCAATCTTTCTTAATCAAAGTACCCCCTTTAGATGTAGAAAAACTAATTACTGCCTTAGAGGCATTAACTCTACATCACGATATATTGAGATTAAACTACGCTGGTTGGCAGGAAACATATCAACAGTTCTATCATAGTTCAATTACAGCTCCTGCACTCAAAAATTTGAATGTAAATAATTTAGAGTCAAGTGCTATTATAGAAATACTGACTGAGTGGCAAAGTCAATTTAATATAGAGCAAGGACCTTTATGGTCTGTAGGCTATTTACATGGATATGCAGATGGCAGTGCTCGAATTTACTTTGCTCTGCATCACCTGATTATTGATACAGTATCTTGGCGAATCTTGTTAGAAGATTTGCAAATATTATATTCAGGACAAAGCTTAGATAAAAAAACTAGCAGTTATCGACAGTGGGTGAAGTTAATTGCTGACTATACAGATAAACATGGGGATGAAGTTGATTATTGGGCCGCACAATGCTTGGATATGCCAAGTTATGCAGAGTATTTTGATGAGCGGCAAAAACCATCGCATGATAAATTTGTGCTTGATGATGTTATAACTCGACGTTTATTAAGAGAAGCTAATGCCGCGTACCATACTGAGATTAACGACCTCTTATTAACAGCTTTAGCTTATGCATTAAAGTCTTGGAATGGAGAATCAATACAGGGTATAACCTTAGAAGGACATGGGCGCGAAGAACTTGATGAGTGTATTGATGTAAGTCGCACTGTGGGTTGGTTTACGACATTGTTTCCAGCACGATTGGCTTTAGCAGATAATCTTGAATCTAGCATTAAACAAATCAAAGAAGGATTGAGAACAATCCCTAATAAAGGTATTGGTTATGGTGCGCTTGGTATTCAAGGCCAATTACCCCCTGTTAGTTTTAATTATCTTGGTCAGCTTGATACGCTTGAAGATTTTTGGCAAATTACAGGAGAAAGCTCTGGGCAATCAACGGATAGTCATAATGAGGCTGAAGATTTAATTATGCTTAATGGCGTAGTGCTTGAAGGTAAACTTCAATTTTTTATCACTACTCATTTAGGCGCTAGCGTTACAAACTCTCTGAACAAAGCATTTAAATACTACCTGGAGGAAATTACTAATCACTGTGTTAACAAGGTGCAAACTGGAGAGCAGAGCTATACTCCCAGTGACTTTAACATGGTATCTTTGAGTCAAGATTTGTTGGATTTATTACAACAAGACGCGAAGTTGAATGGTCAAGAAATAGAATCAATTTATCCTGCTAATCATTTACAACGAGGTTTCATTTACCATGTGTTGAGCACACCAAATGATGACGCCTATAGAGTGCAAATTTTGCTTGATTATCATGAGGAGTTAAATGTTGATGCCTATAGACAAGCGTGGGAGTGGGCGATTCAAACCTATCCTATTTTACGAACTGCTTTTAATTGGGAAGAGGAGCTTATCCAAATCACCTATAGACAAGGGACATTGGTCTATAAGTATCATGATATTAGCGAATTGAGTAGCACGCCTGAGAAAGATAAAGCAATCGAAGAGATTCAGCAGAAAGATAGAGGAATTGTTTTTAACTTACGCGAGACTAAGTCATTAAGGATTCATATTATTAAGCAATCCAGTGAAACTTATACTGTAATTAAGAGTGAGCATCACAGCATTATGGATGGTTGGAGTGAACCGATTCTCTTAAATAAAGTACATGAATATTATCGCCAGTTACAATCCTCTTCAACGGTCTCAATTCAAACAGAGCGAGCATATATAGATACCCAAAAATATTATTATCGACATCGTTTTGAGGTTGATACATATTGGAAAAAATTAAAGTCAACCTTCAGTGAGAGTAATGACTTAAATGCATTATTAAGTCAACCTGTTGAGCTTGATAAGGTAAGGCAACTAAATCAAGCGAATAAGGTACATATAACTTTATCGGGTGAATCATATCAGCACATAAAAGCATTAATTCAGTCAGTTGGCTTGACCATGAATGTATTAGTCCAGTTTGCATGGCATAAGTTGTTACAAGCTTATACCCGAGATACTCAAACAATAGTTGGGACTACAGTATCGGGACGAGATATTCCTGTTGTTGGAGTTGAAGACAGTGTTGGTATGTATATAAATACATTACCAATGATTGTAGACTGGGATAATGAGCTAACTGTGGAAGAGCAATTAAAAGTAATTCACGAGAAGATAACAAATCTAAACGAATATAGTTTTGTTGGATTAGAAAGCTTACAAAAAGACGGTAAGAGATTATTCCATAGTATGGTAATTTTTGAAAATTACCCTGTAGCTTCAGCTTCAGATCCTAACGGACTGTTACAACCTGTATTACGGACAGCTGTAGAGAAAATGGATTATCCATTGGCCGTGATTGCATATGAAGCTGGAAATAAATTATATATAGAGTTAAGTCATGATTTAGAAATGATGACCGAAGAGCTTGCTAATAATCATTTGAATAAACTTAAACTTATTTTAGCCGCGTTGCCAGAAAAACTAGAACAGTCTCACTCTAGTCTTACTCTCATGACAAAGGCAGAGTATCAGCAAGTTGTTTATGAGTGGAATGAAACAGATAAAGATTATCCTAAAGATAAATCCATATATCAGTTGTTCGAGGAAAAAGTGCAACAAACACCTGATGATGTGGCGCTTATTTTTTCTCATGAGCAGTTAACATATAGAGAGCTGTATGAGAAAAGTAATCAACTATCAAATAGAATTTTATCATGTTATCAGGATGAACTGAGTGATCTGGCCATAGACACAATAATAGCTGTATTCTTAGAGCGAGGAATCGAACTTGTTATTGCCATGCTAGGAATATATAAATTAGGCTGCAGTTATTTGCCCTTGGATCCTGCTCTCCCAAATGAAAGGCTTATTTTTATTTTAGAAGATAGTGGTTCAACATTATTACTTACCAGTTCAGTGTTGACAATGCGCCTTGATGCTTATCAAGGTATTACTTTAGCTTTAGATGAAATTAGTCTAGAACGTGATACAGGCTTCGCTGAGAAATTTTATAAAAGGCAACAAACAAGTGAAATTGCTTATATTACTTATACTTCTGGAACTACAGGTAAACCTAAAGGTGTGTTAACAAAACATGAAGGTTTATTAAATAGATTATACTGGTGTATGGAATACTACGCGATTAATGCTAACGATAAGTTTTTTCAATTAGCTGCCCTTGGGTTTGATATTTCTATTTGGGAAGTTTTATTCCCATTACTGAGCGGCAGTTGTTTAGTCATCGCAGAACCTGAAAAGCATAAAGATATAGATTATATTTTACAAATGGTGAGGCGACATGAAATCACAGTGTTACACTTTATTCCCTCATTATTACATGCTTTCTTAGAGGATATGGATGTTGCCTTACTTGCTAATAGTCTTAAACAAGTTGTTTGTGGTGGCGATAGGCTTAATGAGGCAACAAAGGCACTGTTCTATAAAAAGTTACAAGCTATTTTACATCATGGATATGGCCCTACAGAAGCCTCTATTTGTGTAACCCACTGGGATTGCGATAGTAAGTTAACTAATAAAATACTATTAGGGTCAGCAATTAATAACATTAAATTGTATATATTAGATGAAAACGAAGAGCCCGTACCTGTAGGGATAACCGGTGAACTATATATAGGAGGCATAGGTTTAGCTAAAGGTTATTTGGGACAACCAGAGCAAACGCAACAGCGTTTTATTGATAATCCTTTTGCCTCTGAGCTAGATAAAGCTAATGATTATACTCGCCTTTATAAGACTGGTGATTTAGTTCGTTGGTTTTCTGATGGGAATATTGAGTATATTGGACGTAATGATTTTCAAGTTAAAATTCGTGGATTCAGGATAGAACTTGGTGAAATAGAAAATACTCTTTCAAGCTACAACAGTATTGCTCAGGTTTGTATCATAGCTAAAGAGCAAAAAGTTAATACTATTTCAGGAGAGATATCTGGTGTACACCATACTAAATTTCTTGTTGCTTATTATGTTGCTGAGCAAGCAATAGAAGAGGAACTTTTAATTTCTTTTCTTCTACAAAGTCTTCCTGATTATATGGTGCCTAGCCATTTTATTTGGATGCAGCAATTTCCATTAACTGTTAATGGGAAATTAGATCTTAATGCACTTCCTGATTTTGAATTTAAATGTGATGCAGAGACTTATGTTGCTTCCCGTAACGAGTTGGAAGAGCAACTATGCTCTATTTGGGAAAGAATATTAGGGGTTGAGAGGATTGGTATTAATGATGACTTTTTTAGAATGGGTGGTGACTCTATTCTTTCTATCCAACTTACTTCAAAATTAAGGAAAATAGGTTTAAATTGTGGTGTGCGAGATATTTTTGATTTTAGAACAATTGCTCTTTTAACTCATTACCTTTTAGAAAAGAATGAAGCAGAAGCTATTAATGCTGAGCAAGGAGTATTATCTGGGCCATTTAGCTTATTACCAGTACAGGCTTGGTTCTTTGATGAAGTACAATCGAATAATTTGCGTTACTACAATCACTTTAATCAATCGTTCCTAGTGAAAGTTCCTGAGCTAAAGCTTGAATCATTAAAACATGCAATTCAACAATTAGTTATTCAGCATGACGCTCTGCGATTGATATATTCCGGATGGAGATCTAATGGTCAACAATATTATTTAAAAGAAATCGCTATTCCTGAGCTAAAAATGCTTGATGTTAAGCTATTAAACACAACAGAGATTAGTGAACAGTTAACTCAATGGCAATGTGATTTTAATGTGGAAACAAATCCTTTATGGTCTGTAGGATATTGCTATGGTTATGAAGATGGTTCTGCTAGAGTTTTCTTTGCATTGCATCATCTAATAATTGATACAGTATCATGGCGTATTTTAATTGAAGATTTAAAGAGCTTATATGAAGGCAAAGTTTTAGGGAATAAAACCAGCAGTTATCGTCAGTGGGTTAGTACTGTTGCTCAATATGCAGAGAAAAATACTGAGGAACTTGAATATTGGGAAACCCAATGTATAGCATTACCAATCTATAAACAATATCTTCCAAAGCAAGCTCAAGGGCATCGCCAAAAAATTAATTTTGATAGAGCGTTCACAAAGCGATTATTACAAAGTGCGAATAAGGCTTACCATACTGAAATTAACGACTTATTCTTGACCGCACTAGCATATGCACTACAAGGTTGGCAGGGAAGCAATATTCAGGGGATTAGTTTAGAAGGTCATGGTCGTGAAGATATTGATCGTACTATTGATACTAGCCGCACTATTGGTTGGTTTACCACAATGTACCCTGTAAAACTTATAATAGAGAGTAGCCTCGGTAGTACAATTAAGAATATTAAAGAAGGATTGCGAGCCATGCCGAATAAAGGCATTGGTTATGGCGCTTTAGCTTGCCAAAAAGAATCAGTATTAAAGAAAAGTAACTTACCTCCTATTAGCTTTAACTATTTAGGCCAATTTAATCCACAAGAAGAAATGTGGCAAGTTACTGCTGAGCATTCTGGCATGGGTATGGATGACAGAAATCAAGACTACAATATCATTAGCTTTAGTGGTCGTGTTTATGATGGACAGTTACAATTTAATATTGAAACCTTATTAGATGAGAACGTCACAAATAATTTGGCTCAGACATTTAAGACACAGCTCGAGTCTATTATTACCCATTGTATTGCTAAGTTAGAGAATAACGAGCAGGAGCATACCTGTAGTGATTTCCCAACAGTTAATATCACACAAGAGCTGTTAGATAAGCTGCAGCATACCGCGAGGAAATCAACTAACGAAATAGAATCTATCTATCCAGCGAATAGTTTACAGCAGGGCTTTATCTATCATGTGTTAAGCCAACCTGAGGATGATGCTTACCGAGTACAATCTCTATTTGATTATAAGCAAGCTTTCAATGTGGCAAACTATCAGAAAGCCTGGGAGCTCGCTATACAAACTTACCCTATACTCAGAACAGCGTTTAATTGGGAAGAGGAATTAATCCAGATCACCTATAAGAAAGGCTATTTTACCTGTGAGTATCATGATATTAGCCAATTACAAGAAAGCAGTGAGAAAGATAAAGCTATTAATGAGATACAAATACGAGACAGATTACAATCTTTTGATTTAACTAAACCTAGCTTACTAAGGTTTAATATCATTAAGCAAAGTGAGCAACACTATACGATAATGAGAACGGAGCATCATAGTATTTTAGATGGCTGGAGTATTCCTATATTATTAGACAAAGTACATGAATACTATAAGTTATTACAAGGCGAACAGTTAGTACAGATTCGCGAGGAAACGGCCTATCTAGCGTCTCAAGCATATTTTTATGCTCACCGTGAAGAAATAAAAGCGTATTGGCAATCAGAAATAACAACAAAAGAGTCGGCAAATGATCTTGTTATATTATTAAGTAAGAAAATTGATCTTAACCAAATAAAATATCTGCAGCAGCCAATAGAAACTGGCCTAGTAATATCAGGCGAATTATATCAAAAACTGAAAATGCTTGTTAGGCAAGAAAGTCTTACGGTTAATACGCTGGTCCAATTTGCATGGCATAAACTAATTCAAATCTATACTCAAGATTCCCAGACAATAGTTGGTACAACAATATCAGGAAGAGATATTCCTCTATCAGGAGTAGAAGAGAGTGTAGGAATGTATATTAACACTTTGCCTTTGCGGGTGAACTGGCAAAACAAGAACACAATACTTAAGCAGTTACAGGAAATTCATCAAGGAATTATACAGCTTAATAGCCATGCCTCTATTAATTTAGCTGAATTACAGTTACAGGGAGAGAGGCTATTCCATAGCTTACTAATATTTGAAAACTATCCTGTCCCAGAGAAATCTGCTAATAAACATAATGATGATCAATTAAAACCAATAATGCGAAAAGGCGTTGAAAAATTAGATTACCACATCAGTATTATTGCTTATGAGGCAAACAATGAACTTCATTTAAAATTGAAACATGATAAAAAAATACTGCAACCTGGGTTAGCTCAGCAGCATTTAGATAAACTGAAGCTAATTTTAGAACTACTACCAAGTAAAATGCATGAACCTCATAGCAATATTAATTTATTGACAGCGAAAGAGTATCAACAGATAGTCCATGATTGGAACCAAACGGATAAAGCATATTCCGGCGGTCAAACAATTCAGCAATTATTTGAAGCACAAGTTGAACAAGCACCAGAGAAGGCTGCATTAATTTTTGCTGAACATACGTTGACGTATAAAGAGTTAAATCAACGCAGTAATCAGTTAGCACGCTATATTCGTGAACAGTATACTGTTAATGACAATGAAAGGCTCGCAACCGGGACACGCGTAGTGTTGTGTATGACACGCAGTGTCGAGATGATGATTGGGTTGCTGGCTGTATTGAAAGCTGGCGCGGCCTATGTACCCCTCGATCCAGAATTCCCGGCAAAACGAATGCAACATATTCTCTCTGACACGGCAAGCAAGGTAGTCTTAACCCAAGCTGAATACGTGAGTAAACTTAGTGACGTCTGCACAGGGGTGTGTATTATTGCGCTTGATGAAGCC
>JAJFKO010000027.1 GCA_021773175.1 Gammaproteobacteria bacterium | reverse complement strand
ATGGCTAAGGAGAAGTTTGAGCGTACGAAGCCCCATTGTAATATTGGGACGATTGGGCATGTTGATCATGGTAAGACGACGCTGACGGCGGCGATTACGAAGGTTTTGGCTGAGTCTGGTGGCGCTGAATTTTCTGCCTATGATGAGATTGACAAAGCCCCTGAGGAGAAGGCGCGCGGGATTACGATTTCGACGGCCCACGTTGAGTATGAGACGGACAACCGTCATTATGCCCACGTTGATTGCCCGGGTCATGCGGATTATGTGAAGAACATGATCACGGGTGCTGCTCAGATGGATGGGGCGATATTGGTTGTTTCGGCAGCCGATGGTCCGATGCCTCAAACGCGCGAGCATATTCTGCTTGCCCGCCAGGTTGGTGTGCCAGCGCTTGTTGTTTATATGAACAAGGTTGACCAGGTTGATGATGAGGAGCTGTTGGAGCTTGTCGAGCTTGAGATCCGTGAGTTGTTGTCTTCTTATGAGTTTCCCGGTGATGATATTCCCGTTGTTATGGGCTCGGCACTTGCCGCTTTGGAAGATGGTGACGAGAAGACGGGCAAGCAATCGATACTTGAGCTTATGAAAGCGGTTGATGATTATATTCCTCAGCCTGAGCGTCCGAAGGACCAGCCGTTTTTGATGCCTGTTGAGGATGTGTTTTCGATTTCGGGCCGTGGCACGGTTGCCACCGGCCGGGTTGAGCGCGGCGTGATCAAGGTTGGCGAGGAAATCGAGATTGTCGGCATTAAAGAGACCCAGAAGACCACCTGTACGGGTGTTGAGATGTTCCGCAAGCTTTTGGACCAGGGCGAGGCTGGCGATAATGTTGGCATTCTTCTTCGTGGCACCAAGCGTGAGGAGATTGAGCGCGGCCAGGTTTTGTGCAAGCCGGGTTCGGTAACACCGCATACGAAGTTCAAGGCGGAAGCCTATATTCTGACGAAGGAAGAAGGTGGCCGTCATACGCCGTTTTTCACCAGCTACCGTCCTCAGTTTTATTTCCGGACGACGGATGTCACCGGAGTTGTCAGTCTGCCATCGGGCACGGAGATGGTGATGCCGGGCGACAATGTTGAGATGGAAGTTGAGTTGATCGTTCCCATTGCGATGGAGGAAAAGCTCCGTTTTGCAATCCGTGAAGGCGGCCGCACCGTAGGTGCCGGCGTCGTCGCTGGGATCATTGAGTAAAGTTAAATTTGACAATAACAAACATCTCGGCATGCAGCCGAGGTGTTTGTGCCGGTTTGTTGTGAGAGATATTTGTTAAATCAGACAATAGGAGTGTAGCTCAATTGGCTAGAGCACCGGTCTCCAAAACCGGGGGTTGTGGGTTCGAGTCCCTCCACTCCTGCCAAGTATCGCTTAACGGCAATGAGAGACGGTTCTTCGGTATAATTGGCATAGGCACTTGAGTTTAAGCACTCGCAACACAATGTTTAATGGCAATCAACGTTTTATGTATTTTGGGTTAGCTGGACATAGATAATGGCAAAGACAAACCCCTTTGAGTTTATACAGCAGGTGCGGGCCGAGGCCAGCAAGGTCACGTGGCCGACGCGGCGCGAAACAATCGTCACCACCGTTATGGTGATGATAATGGTGGCATTTGCTTCGATCTTTTTTCTGATCGCGGATCGAATTTTGAGCTGGGGAGTAGGTCTTGTGTTAGGAATTGGAAGTTGATGCGGCGGAATTCTTCATGAGCATGAGATGGTATGTAGTCAACGCCTATTCGAATTTCGAAAAACGCGTTGCTGATTCAATCAAAGAACAAGCCGCAGCTGCAGGGCTTGAGGATATTTTCGAAGAGGTGTTGGTGCCAACGGAAGAAGTGGTGGAAATGCGCCGCGGCCGCCGGGTTTCTTCCGAGCGCAAGTTTTTTCCAGGCTACGTTCTGGTCAGAATGAACATGACCGATGAAGCCTACCATCTGATCAAGAATACCCCAAAGGTCACCGGATTTTTGGGAACGGAAAGCAAACCAATTCCGATCTCCGATGATGAAGCGGGTAGAATTTTGCATCAAGTCCAGGAAGGTATCGAAAGGCCAAAATCAACGATTACTTTCGAGATTGGCGAACAGGTACGTGTCGCCGATGGACCCTTTGCCTCCTTCAACGGCAGCGTTGAAGAAGTGGATGAAGAAAAAGAACGGCTCAAGGTAGCCGTATCAATTTTCGGCCGGGCAACCCCGGTTGAACTCGAGTTTAACCAGGTTGAAAAGCTCTAGTTTGAGAGTTTTTTCGCAGCTTAACCTAGCTGCGCTGGTTGAAATTGTGGGAGGTAAGCCGGAATTGCCGCCGGTAAGCCGAACCACAAACCCTTAAATGTGTCGGCCAAAAGGCGGATACGAGACTAAAATGAAAGGGACGTTATAAAATGGCAAAGAAGATTCAAGGCTACCTGAAACTTCAGGTACCGGCAGGAGCGGCAACGCCGTCACCACCGATTGGACCCGCGCTAGGTCAGCGTGGCCTTAATATTATGGAATTTTGCAAGGCTTTTAACGCTGCGACGCAAAATCTCGAAAACGGCTCGCCCGTACCGACGATTATTACGATTTACCAGGACAAATCGTTCACATTTGAAACCAAAACCCCACCTGCTTCATACTTTTTGAAGCAGGCTGCAAAACAGGAAAAAGGTGGCGCAACCCCCGGCCGTGAAGTCGGTGGCAAGGTGACAATGGCTCAGGTGCGTGAAATTGCCGAAGCAAAAATGGTTGACCTCAATGCCAATGACATTGATGCAGCCGCCAAGATTATTGCAGGTTCCGCCCGGTCCATGGGCTATGAGGTGGTAGGATAAACGTCATGGCTAAAGCAGGAAAAAAAATTACAGCAGCGCGCGAAAACATTGATCGCAAAAAGTATTATTCTCTGGAAGAGGCGGTAAAGTTGGTAAAGGGCGGTGCCAAGTCGAAATTTGATGAGACTTTTGAAATTGCCATGAACCTTGGTGTAGATCCGCGTCACGCCGATCAAATGGTTCGTGGTGTCTGCCAATTACCCAACGGTTCCGGCCGTAATGTCAAGGTTGCCGTGTTTGCCCGCGATGCCAAGGCTGAAGAAGCCAAGGCAGCAGGTGCAGATATTGTCGGCGCCGAGGATTTGGCTGAAATGATCCAGAAAGGCAACGTCGATTTTGATCGCTGTATTGCCACACCGGACATGATGCCGGTTGTTGGTAAACTTGGAAAAATCCTTGGGCCCCGTGGTCTCATGCCAAATCCGCGTGTGGGAACTGTGACCGCTGACGTTGGTGAGGCGATAAAGTCTGCCAAAGGTGGAGCTGTGGAGTTTCGGGTCGAAAAATCCGGAATTATCCATGCCGGTGTCGGCAAGGTGAGTTTTACCGAGGAAGCCCTGATTGGCAACATTAAGGCATTTAGCGATGCTGTGATGAAAGCTAAACCGGCAGGCGCCAAGGGAACGTATTTGAAAAAAGTAGCGCTGTGTTCGACCATGGGACCCGGTGTGAAAATCGAGCCATCAAGCTTGACGGCCTGATGGAAAATTGAGTTTTGCTGCGGTCTTCAGTTTGTTGAAGACGGCGGCAAATGGAACTGGTTGAACATAATCCCCTAAGGAACCGGGAAAGTGTTGAGCCGGTTTTAACCTGTCCGAGATTGCGGGTGGTCGAAGTTTTAAGCGACTTTGACTTTAAGCCACTTAACCGGGGCCTGCATGAGACAAGGGATAAAACGAATTTTAGGATCGCCACAGACTTGTTGTTTTGTGACCTGACTTTCGGTTTGAACCTCGTATTTCTTCAAAGCTGGCAACGGCGCTTGAAGGGACAGGCAAGTGAGAGCTGCTTTATCAGCCAGCCGCTTGTCGGTGATCTGTGAGGCAGTGAAGTGTAACCGTGGATGGTTTTAAATCCACAAACATTGGAGAGAGCAGGTGGATAGAGCCAAAAAAAAAGAGCTCGTTGCAACCCTCAACGGCGTATTCGAAAACGCCGGTGTGATTGTTGTCAGCCACTACAAAGGCCTATCGGTTGGTGAGATGACAGATCTTCGCCGCCAGATGGCTGAAGCAGGCGCTTCGTTGAAAGTGGCGAAAAATAGCCTGGTGAAAATTGCTCTTGAAGGTACATCCGCCAGCGGGATTTCAGACCTGTTTGTCGGCCCAACCGTGATTGCCTATTCAGAAGATCCGGTTGCGGCACCCAGGATTGCAGCCAAGTTTGCCAAGAGCAACGACAATCTTGTTGTTCTCGGCGGTGCAATGGGTGAAACCGTGCTGGATACATCGGGCGTAAACGCGCTTGCTGCGTTGCCAT
>JAJFKO010000026.1 GCA_021773175.1 Gammaproteobacteria bacterium | reverse complement strand
CCCGGGCCGGTACAGTTAGAGGTGAGGTGTCAGTTGCGGGCGTTGAACGACTCGGGCGAACACTCGACGGGCGCGAGACACCGCCGGTCGACGAAATGGGGAGCGTGTTGTGTCCGATGCTGCTCTTGAATATCGAAGCGCCGGTTTCGACGATCCGTCTTGGTGCTCCCTCGGGCCCACATGCTTCAAGCAACCGGAGAAAGAGGTCGGGATTGAGTCGGCCGTCAGAGGCAGGTTTGATCGCGCCTCCTTACTTCCGATTCGTTCAACTCCTTTGTCTCTCTTGTCTCGCCGCCCCCTTCGCGTCACGAGAAAGCACTCAAGATGGGCCCCTATCGTTCCCCGGACGCTCCGGGGAAGTCAGCGACAGTGAGTCGATCAAAACTGGCGGGCAGGCCATCCACGATTGGGGTGTCGTTGATGCTGAGGGTGAGGCTGCCGACAAGCCCCCTGTTTCCGTCGCGGGACACAGTCCCTCCTAGCTTCAAGACAGGGCCACCATCGCTGACAATCGTGCCGTCGGGTGCGGCAGTGAATGGGAGGCGGTAGCTCAGCACACCGATGCCTATGAGACCACCCCCAAGATGTTCCCAGGTTCCGATACCTGCGGCCTCTAGGTTCCCGGGTTCGTGTTCCGAGGTCAGGAAGACCCCTCCGAAGGGGTCGAGATAGAGGCCAACCGATTCGATCCGAGGGCTTGCCGGATTGAGGGCGGTCAAATCCAACTGCCCCCAGTAGGTGCCCGTGATGCCCTTTGCGAGTCTTGAGGCCTCCAACGGTTCTCCAGCCTCGAGTGGGGAAAAACCACCGATTAGTAAGACAGCACCGATCGCGACCGTAACAAATGTAGTTCTCGTGTTCATGTCATTCCTCCAGTTGTTGATTTCCTGAGTCGTCATGTTGGTCGTCAAGGAGCCTCTCTTGAGCAACTTAGCTGAGCTAAGGTCGCGAGGAGGTAGTCCCCGTTTGAACCGCTGGCGCCGTTGCTGCCTACAGTGCTCATCAGGCCCGGCTGACATGCTTTGGGTAGCTAGCGTGCACCCGTGGGGATCACTGGCGAAAAGTCCATCAGTGCTCGCATCATCAGTCTCCTCCTAGTTTCCTCGATTGGGCTCATCAGAAGCTGGAGGGCCCCGGCAGTGGGAGTCTGAGTCCTTTAAGTGAGCAAAAGGAGACTCGAAGCTCGACCTTCACCAACTAACGCGCAAGTCGCCTCAGAAGTGGCTCATCTTCCCCAGACAAAGAGTCCTGGTCGTCTGCGAATGCGTTTGGGTGCGTTGAGTGACAACGAAACACCGCAGACGCTCGCTCTTGTCTGCAGCTCTCTTCTTGAACCTTTGGCGAGAACGATGATGGTCTGCTGCTGCGATGTGTCGCTAGTTGTTGCAATCCGCCTCAGCTGGAGAGTGGATTGTTGCCACGGGGCCGTGGCTAGGGTTTTGCCTACAGTGCACCAACGTCGCCCGAGTCAACCACTCCGCGTCGCTTGGCCCAAGCTCAATCAGGCTGGGTTAGAGCAACGGCCCCGATCTCCAGTCGCGACCCACCAGATGTTTCGGCGTCCTCGATCAAACGCAGATTTGACCAGGACTGCAGTCTTTGAAGCAGTTGATCCAAGGGCAGCTTGTGGAGTGGGTCAGTGGTCAAGTCCGGCATCGGCCACATGAGCAGCTCTTCGCTGCCGCCAGCGAAAATCCACTCGCCCTCTGGAGCTATTGCGACCGCCACGGCAGGACCGCTCAGTCCCAGCAAAAGGTGAGGCTCCTCTCCGGTCAAGCGGCCCACTCGGACGGCCCGATCCAAACTGGCCGTCGCCACCAAGTGGCCTTCACGATCGAACACAACATCCTGCACGGAACACCCATGGGTCAAGATTTCAGTCTTGGACCCGCTGTTTAGGTCGAACAAGAGCACTGCCGTGTCGCTGTTCCGGGCACCATCTAGAGCCTTCGCGGTAAGCACTAACAACTGACCGCCGTCAGCGCTGACTTCGATCTCGGCCTGGTAGCTTTCCACAAGACCCGTGCTGTTGCCTGTTTCGAGATTCCAACGCACTACCCCTCCGATGCCGTCGACCAGCACATCACCGTTGGGGAGGAGGCGAGGGTTTTGGGTTCCGCGGTCCCATGTGGCTCTGCGCAAGGATTGGTCACTGTACTGGAACTGGTGCAGCTTGTTCCCTTCGGCAGACAAGATATGGATGAGGTTGTCGGCCGGATCGTCTGCCCCCAACACTCCCATTCCGATGCGCTCACCGTCCGGGCTGTAACCCACACCCCCGAATAGTTGGTCGGGGAGCGCTGTCAGGATCTCTCTGGGCTCGAGGTCTTCCAGTGAAAGGGTATGGAGTCCGTGGATCGGTGGTCCCATGCTAAAGGCGATTTCGGAACGAGTGGGACTTGCAACAACCGAAGTGCACCAAGTGTCGAACTTTTCAACGGCGCGCCAACGTCCATGCCCCGGGCTCAAAGGCAGTATTCGCAAACCGTCTAGGTGGCAACTTGCCAGATGATCTCCGTCCGCAGTGATGGTGATGCCTGCCGGGCCCATGATTTGCGCGACTGCTTGGAATCTCCTTGGCCAACTGCTCTGGTAGTTCCAAAAAGCGACTGTGTCATCGTGCACTGTGGCGAGCCATTTGTCTCTTGCGAAGGCCCCGCCACGCAGCGTTTGCCTCTCGAACTTGAGCTCGGCCGGAACAACGCCTGGAGGTGCCTCGAGATCCCAGAGGAATGTGGTTCGCCGCCCCTGGGCACCCCAAGTGAGCCAGCGGCCCGTGGAGTCGAACTTCGGTTGGAAGAGACCATCCAGCATCGCTTTCTCGAGTGTTCGTTCCGGAACGACAGTGCCGGCTCGAAGTGACCAGATGTGGAAACCGTCGTCTTCATCGCGAAGGAACAACCGGCCGCCGTCGGGTGAAATCCGGATATCCACAAGGTCGCGATCGTGACGTCCTAACAACACACCTTGGCCGCCAGATCCACCGCCAGAACCGCTGATTGCCAAGCGATAGACATCTGATCCTCTGATGAAAACCAACCAATCACCCGACCGAGCCAAGTCCCAGTTGGCAGCACCGAAATGGTCGTGGCCAAAAGTGGGCCCGTAGCCTTCGCGGGTGTCACCGAAGACATCGGCCCGAATAACTCGGTTGGCAGGCTCGGCGTTCCATCGGCCAATAGTTTCTTCGTCGCCGCCAGTGACGGGCCAGGCCTTGATCACAAAGATCGGCTGCTCGCCCTCGGCCAAGTTGGTCTGTAGAGCAAACCGAAGGATTCTGTTACCGCGCACAAACGTAGGGCCTGGTTTGGCCGCTAGGGTTTGCACTAGTTCCCCCTCGGGAACCGACCAAACCTGGACAACGCCTTTACCGAAAGGGTGAGCGTTGTAGGTCACCAGATGCCGACCGTCGGGCGCGAAGGCAAGGTTTGCTGAAGACTCCGCGTGGCGCACCGCTATCTGGAACGCACCGCTGTCATCGAAGATCCTGACCGCACCGTTACCGCTAACGGCTAGCCAGTGGCCGTCAGAACTGGTCTCGATGACATAGAACATTTCCTGGTCGGACGTGTCTAGCGGCAGGAGCTGATAGTGCGGTGCCGCTGCGATGAGTTCGACCGCAAGAACCCTTGCTTCATCAGTATCGTTCAGTTCTAGGCTCTTGCTAACTCGAGCGAGCGCGGCTGTCGGATCGCGCACAAGCTCCCGTTGCGCGATCGCAAGATGCTTGCTGGCCCTTGCACGAAGCGTCTCCGCACGAGAGATCTCGAGGGCGAGCTCGCTGCGACGCCACAGCGTTGCCATGCTCGCAGAGAAGATGGCTAGGATGACGAAGAGTACCAACCCGACCTTCTGGCGTCGCCGACCGCGCTGCAGCGCTGCGGCAGCGCGACGCTGTTCTTCTTGGGCGCTGACGATCTCGTCTCTCAATTCGTCGGCGTTTCGGTAGCGCCGCTCGGGGTTCTTTGCGAGGCACTGCTCCACCACCCGACTTAGTTGAGGTGGAATATCAGCGCGCAAGGAAGGCAGGCTCGCAGGTTCATCGCGGAGGATCGCCGATGCTACCCCCACGGAGTTTGTACCGGCGAAGGGACGGCAACCCGTCAGCATCTCGTACAAAGTGACGCCTACCGAGAAGACATCAGAGCGAGTGTCCGCCGCTCTCCCTCGAAATTGTTCCGGCGCCATGTAGGGCACAGTGCCGAGAGCCATTCCTTCAGCCGCTAGTGCAACGGTTGTGCCTTCGGCAGAGTCCTCTGCGGCCACTGGAGAGATGAGCGCTAGACCGAAGTCGAGAATGCGGACACGATCGTCGTCTCCAATCATGATGTTGGTCGGTTTGACGTCTCCGTGCGTGATTCCCTTGTGATGAGCAGCAGCCAATCCGTCGAGCAATTGCAGAGCTAGTTCGAAGAAGCGATGCAACGCAAGGCCGTCCTTTTCGATCACGTCCTTGAGCGGCCGCCCTTCCGCCCGCTCCATCACGAGGAACAGCACCCCCTTGGCCTCCTCCAGGGCGTACGCAGCGAGTACGTTGCGGTGGTCTAGTGCGGCGAGCGCCCGCGCTTCACTCTCTAGTCTTGCGCGTTGGGCCGGGTCGTTGGCGACCTCTGGTGGAAGCACCTTGATCGCCACCTTGCGACGGAGTTTTGTGTCCTCAGCAAGAAACACCTCGCCCATACCGCCAGAGCCAATTTGTTCCAGGACCTCATATTGGCCAAGTCGGCGGCCCGGCTTCACCTGGTACGAGGCCGAAGCGTTTGCCTCGCCAACGTCGGAGTCCTGATCGTCAAACTTGGCAGGGCCGGAGTCTTCCGTCAATCCGGCGGACGGGCTCAGGACCAACGGCGTCATGAGAAAACCTTCGGGTAGTTGATCAGCTGCCGCAAGTAACGACTCGACCTCTTCTAGAAGGTAGGTGTCATTGGCGCATTCCTGACCGATGAAGCTCTTTCGATCGCTTTCAGGCAGATCGAGCGCCGTGACAAGAATCGCGTTCGCCGCGCAATCGCGTTTGGCCGTCATGAAGGGCTGGGGCTCGAGAGTTCTCGATAGAGCCAGACCCTCGCGGCCGTCCATTCCCTCTTGACCGTGGCAACTGAGATGTCGAGTACCTCTGCGATCTCACGATTGTTGAGGCCCACGAAGTAGCGAAGCTCCACGGTTCGTGACTGGCGGTGACTAACCGTCTCGAGCCTGCCTAGCGCTCGCTCGAGGGCCAGCAGTGACTCTGGGCTCGAAAGGTCTGGGCTTTCGGCGAATGTGGAGTGCTCCCTTTCCAGCGCTGCGTCGAGAGAGAGGGCGCGCTGGCCGAAGCCGCGTTTTCGAGAGGCTTTGGCCCGAGCATGATCGACAAGGATTCGCCTCATCGAAGTCGCCGCGATTCCGAGGAAGTGCGCCCGGCTCTGCCATCGCACTCCCTGTTGGTCGACGAGGCGCAAGAACGCTTCGTTGACGAGAGCGGTCGGCTGGAGGGTGTGATCCTTTCGCTCACCGCTCATGTACTGGCGAGCCAATCTCTTGAGTTCGCCCTGAAAGAGCGGCAGAAGTTCGCACAAGGCTTCACGGTCGCCTCCGCTCCACTTGTTGAGCATGGCGGTGATCTCTCCCGGCCGCTTCTGATCTCCCATTGCAGTTGGTCTCCCACTATAGGCGAGTGCCCTGCCTTGCCGTGCTTCTCAAGGTTCTAGGCTGTACAGCAATCTGCTGGCTGGTACTGGGCCATCGCCAGTAGAGCTAACGCTGCGGATGCCCTTTGCATGGTCCTCTGACGTTACAGTCCGCCCAATAGAAGTACAAGTTTCCAACAGGCGAGCTTGTAGCCGTTAGCAGAGCTTCCTGATCAGCTTGCCGTCCACCGTGGCTGAAAGGACCGAGCTCATCGGGTCGTTGACCTGCTTGTAGGCGTGACGCTCGCAGTCGTCAACACTCCTCCCTCATGGTGTCGAACTCAAAGGAGACAGTCACGCGTCTGGCGTGCGGCTGGCTCTCTTCCCGCTTTGCGATCGGCTGCACTAGGGCTGAGCCTGCGAACAGGTCGGCTAGCGCGGGGGTAGCTGCGAGATGGCTGAACGCTCCGACGATCCGTTGCTCTGTGAGATTTGTTGACGTGAAGATTGTACGTATGTAGAATACGTATATGCCAAACAAGACAATCAGCGTGCCGGAAGACGTAGTGCCCATCATTGACCGTCTCGGAGTTCCTTTTTCAACTTGGGTAGCGGATCAGCTTCGTCGCCACGCGGTGACGCAAACCGGGCAGAGCCTCGGGCAACAGCTACTTGCAGATGCCGCATTGGCTAGCGCCGAACCACCCACCGAGAAGGGGAAGCTCGCCGTAGCGGAACGATTCGAAAGATCTGCGCCGTGGTAGCACGGGGCGATCTCTATTGGATGGAGCTCGACAAGCGGCGACCATGCGTTGTTGTTTCAGCGGAAGAGGTCCTCGGCGTTGAAGTTTGGCAAACACATGTCGTTCCCTTGACATCAAA
>JAJFKO010000025.1 GCA_021773175.1 Gammaproteobacteria bacterium | reverse complement strand
CCTTTTTAAGCGAAGGGGAAATAAAAGCTGAATTGGAGCAATTGGAGCGACTATATGGTGTAGGCGTTGATCGTGTAAAAGCTAGCGGTGGCCCGCTAAGCTTTCTTTCTCGTAAACCAACGGCAAGTAAAATAGCGAGTACGAATAGAAAGCTATTAGATGAATTGCAAACATTACAGATCAGTATTGCCAGATTATATCAAGCAGAAGAACAATTAGCTGCTGTTAGTGATAAGGTGCAAGCGTTATTACAAGGTGAGTATTCTCGTGCGCAAGTTGCGGCTAGTGTTCCTGCTGAAAGTGAAAAACGCTTTTATATGGACAGCCACAATGATGAGTTTCTGCGTGCAAATGCTTTTGTTGGAGCTGTTCCTGGAGCCGCGGCGGTTAATCTGTTTGGTTTAGAAGAGCGTGGTATAGTGATGAATGAAAATTTCTTCAATGAGCATGCTGCAAATTCAGAAAATTCTATACCAAAAGCGCATCGCCCTAATTTTTATGAAATGTACTCTCAAGGTGAGACTGTACCTTTATATGAAGGCATCTTTGAAGACCCGAGTGACGCAAATAATATTATGGCAGGACATTATGTCGGTTCCGCTAATGTTATGCATGGTGTTGTCATTGAGTCAGGTCGCATTAGTCAGACTCCTCATGCGCCTAATATAAATGACTTGATGGTCAATGTATTGCATGCAGCTTGGAATAATCGTGATGAAGGTGACCCCATTACTGTATTTGGTGGTGATGTCGAGAATGCGATGCAAATGTACAAGATTGCTGCGCGAGCTTTTTTTGCAGAAGAATTAAAGGAAATTTTTGACGATAAAAAAGACAAGAAAGTACGGTTACAAGCATTTATGCAAGATCAGCTACGACTCGATAGCTCCACTAATATTTCTGATAAAGTGGCGATAAAATTATTAGAGAATGCAATTAAGCCTGAGAATAAACAATCTGATGAGTTTATGGACTCGGTTGGTAGGCTACAAGCTCTTGTTCTTGATCAAACACCAGAGCATACAGTTGGTATGGACAATCCTGAAGATGCCTTAGGCAAAGCGGATAGAAGCAAGCGTAAAAGTTATGATGACTATAGAGCTAAGGTGAGAGGGCAGCATCTTGGCGATGTTGGACCTAAAGACAAGCCAGAATTTGTTCCGCGAGGAGGACCTTCGTCACCAAATTGATTGATATAAAAGACAAGACATAAAAAAGGCAGGATTACCCTGCCTTTTTTATTGGAAGAACTTACGCTAAATCCCAAAATCTCTCTTGGCATTTATCGTAAAGTTCTGAGCACTTTATTTTTGTGCCATATCTTTAAGTTTCTTCAACGGACGAACTTTGATAGCTGTAGAAGCTGGTTTAGCTTTAAACATCATTTCTTCGCCTGTGAATGGGTTAACACCTTTACGTGCTTTACGAGCAGGTTTTTTGATGGTAACGATTTTCATCAAACCAGGAACAGTGAATTCACCAACAGCACTCTTGCGAATGTGGCGTTGAATTAATGCACCTAATTCTTCAAATACAACACTGATTTCTTTCTTGCTTAAGCCTGTAATTTCTGCAATTTCAGTCTTAATTTGAGATTGGTTGAACGCTTTATCGGTGATAGCGGTTACTTTACGTTTAGCTAGCTTTGGAGCTACTACTTTTTTCGCTACTACTTTTTTCGCAACAACTTTTTTAGCAGCAACTTTTTTTGTTGCAGCTTTCTTAGCTGTTGTTTTCTTTGCTACTGCTTTCTTAGCAGTGGTTTTTTTAGCGACTGTTTTTCTTGTCGCTGCTTTTTTAGCTGTTGTAGCTTTTTTCGCTACTGCCTTTTTCTTAGTTGCTGTTGTTTTCTTTGCTTTGCTAGCGGTTTTCTTCGCTGGCTTCTTCTTAGCTGCACGTGCTGCCATTGTAACTCTCCTTTAATTAAATCAAAAATTTTAACTACGCTAATAAAAGTTATGGTTAATAGCCTCAATAATAAATCTTATTAGCGTTGTTATTCTGGATCACCCTTAAAACAGCCTACGGGTTAATAAATTAACTCGCGGAAAGTTTGTGATGACTCAGTAATTTACCCAAGACAAAACTAACCAAGTTGAAAAGTATGTGAGTAACTTTTCAGCGCGTAAAATAGCACAGTATTAGATAATAGCGAACACTTTTCTTCATGAAAACCTATTTTTATAGGGTTTTTTTAGGTTTTTCTAGGTTTTTTGTAGGTTTTGGCTATATGGTGTGCAATTTTTCAGGTTATTTGCTGGGAAAATAGTGTAATTGGGTGCATAACAGGAATATTTAGCCTTTGTTTTTTTAGTAATTGTTGTAAATGTAATTGGCAACCAATATTATTTGTGACAATCATATCGGGTTGAGTTGCTAAAATAGATTGTAAGGTCTGTTCGCCAAGCTTAGCAGCAATGTCAGGATATTCTAGAAAGTAACTGCCAGCAGCACCACAGCAACTTTCACTGATCTTGGGAGCGAGGAGCTGTATTTCTGGAATTAAGGATAATAAATCTGTAACACTATTCTGATCGCGACGGATATTGCGTTGGCTACAAGGTGTGTATACGGCAACGCGTTTTGTTAATGATGACAAATTGAGACTGGCTGGTTTTGACTGTTGTGCAATGAAATGCATAACGTCATAAATTTGTGGAGGCGTTGTGGTTGCTGGATATTCGTATTCATTCAAAGTAACGCTGCAG
>JAJFKO010000024.1 GCA_021773175.1 Gammaproteobacteria bacterium | reverse complement strand
TATTTTTATGCGGCACTTTGGGTGGTTGAATATTGACAGATAACTGGTATCGACTAAATATAAATTTAGAGGGACCTTACTATGAAGTTTCTAATGACAATATTTATTGCGATGACATTTTTTATCACTGGTAGTGTTTATGTAGCTTGGACTGCCACAATAACGAATAGCTCAGATGAGGTGAAATATCTTAAAGTTGTAGATGCTTGTGGCTTAGATCATAAAGACACTATTACAGGATTTTTCAGTAGTCAAGTTTCTCCAGGTGCTCCTCTATCAACAGAAATTGATTGGGTTTTGGGTAGTGGGTTGTGTATATATGGGGCCAGCAGAGTAAGAGTTTGTGTTCTCACTGGTGAAGGTGGTAGTTCCACAGGAAATTGTCACTCTTTTCGTCCTAGCTCTAAGAGCTCAACCCCCTGGGTACTTTAGTGATACTTACGGGCTAACTTTAGCAAGATAATTTAGAGAGATAAGTATAGAGAATTACGGGCTTAGCTTTTTACTCGGTTTAGCAACAGCTCGTAATGCTATAAGCTGAGTATCTAACTCGCCGCGATCAGCAGGCTCTAATGCTGACATGGTTTGCAATATTGGAGCAAGGTCTTTAAATGCGGGTTCAGTGTTAGTTATTGTTAAATAACCTGAGCAGTGTTGAAGATTAGCTAATCTAGGCAATAAACTAAAATTTACATTTTTAGCTAAACTTAAAATTTCAATGCCAGATAATTTCGATAAATCTTCTTGGCCAAATACATTTTTGGATTGTACTCTAATCAAATCTTCAAACAGGTCTTCATGCTCATCTAATGCAGATTCACTAAATATAAGGCTGGCACCTAATAAAGCTAATGCATAAGTTTCTGATGCTACACAAAACTCATTGTTAAATATTTCTGGAGCTGCGTAGCAAGTTGAGCCGCATATTCTTTGCATTCCCTCAATATCATCTAGTTTCACTGAAAAGCCGAAGTCAACTAGCATCGCTTGGCCATTTACAATCATAATGTTTTCAGGTTTTAGATCGCGATGAGCATAACCATGTTGATGTAGAAAATTTACAGCTTCAACAATTTGAATAAACCATTCTAGAGCTCGGTGAGGATCTAACCCGCCACGATCAATAATTTTATCTAATGTTTCGCCTTCTAAATATGGAATAGAAAAATTACAACTTCTTGCTGTGTACTGATTGTCTTGTCTTGTTCTTATCTCAGTTGTTTCAGTTGTATATCCATATAATAATTGCCAAATTTCAGCGTTAATAGCAGTAGTATCTTTTTCAATTTTACGAGATGTTGGCTCTGTTGCCTTGACTATTGTTTTTGATGTGCCTAAAAGTTGTTGCTCGCCTGTAGCGACATAGTCTCCATAAGTATCTCTTTGCAGCATCCAGCCATGCCGCAATTTCTTTTTCTGGATAGCTTTGCCATTAGCGACAGGAATAGAGGCTTTGTAAATTGTTTGGCCTGATAAGAGCAAGTATTGTGATGCACTCATTCGAAATAAAGAGGTTTCTTTTGTGCCAGTGTCTCTACTGCTAATACGTCGTCTGTCGCGATACTGATCTATCGCGGCATTTGCAGCAACCAAGCGAGCATGATCTGGTGATGCCGCTTGTGATTTATAATCAGAATAATATGCTGAAGCTGAGTTAGGTGCAGCTCGTTGTTTTTGTCGTGATAATTGGTATTGCCACCTGTAGAACTGTTTTAAGCGCAGCCATAGCGTTGCCTCAATATCATGCACTGTAAAATTAATTGTTTCTGTATATGTTGAGTCACGCAGTTCTTCTGCTGGTATAAATTGACGATTTTGATGAGTCAAATATTCTTCATGAAAGCAGCCGTTGGTTAAAATTGCTTTAGAAAATGCATTGTAGATATTATTGATGAGCACTTTAGTTTCTTCTGGGATTAATGTTGCGTTGGTAGCGCCATCTTTACATTCTTGCATTAATACTAAAAGACAGTATATAAGTTGATAAGGCATTATTACATTTTTAAATACGATAGATTGAATATCGTCTGCCGTGAGATTTTGAAGATCAATATTTCGAACAGGTTCGTCATTAATTTCATAAACATATTGTATGATGGTATACCACAAAAAGTTGAACATCATATTGTATGAAAAGATACTGCGGATTTCGGCTTCTTTTATTGGTACTTTAACGTTACTAAACATGGACGATGGCTACTTCAAATTTCAATGTAAAATAATGGCTTTGCTTTTATAAGCATTTGACGTAATGTATTGTATTTTGCTTAACAGAATATTAAGCAAAATTTAGACACGGACAATGCCGCATAAGCTTTTGATATATAAGTAGAAAGAATTTTATTTTTTCGCTGAGACTCTGTTTGTACTATGTAGCCGAGACTCAATTGCTACTAAGTTTTCTGCATGTGCTGCTAATTCACCTCGATTAATAGCATTTAAATGAGTCATTGTTTGCAAGATTTCTATAACTGAGATTGGTGTACTATCACTAGCTGTCGCACACTCTACCGCTAGTGTCTGTTGTAAGTGAGAGAGTTTAGGTAGTTCTTCATGGTCTACCAAAGCAGCTATTGCAAAAATTGTAACTGTAGGTAAGGAACGATAGTGTTGATGATGCCGCCAAGGGCGCCATGAAAAATCAGTTTGTATTAATTCTAAAATTTTTTTTTGTATAGCTATGCCAAGTTGTGTCTCATGTACATATGTGGTTTTCTCAAAGCCAAAAAATAGCTCTGCTCCCAACATACCAAGGGAAAAAGTATCACTTGCAATAGTATAACTATGTTTTAGTGCTTCTGGAGCAGAGTAAACAATTTAGTCTGCACAGTTTGTATTTGGTATTGTGCCAATTCTCATAGCGAAGTCAAAATCAATTAAATATGCATTGCCATTAAATATCATAATATTTTCTGGTTTCAAATCTCGATGCAACAGACCACACTGATGTAAAAAATTAATAGCATGAATGATCTGCAGGAACCACTGCAGAGCTAAATTAAAATCTATGGGGCCTTTTTCCATGATTTTATAAAGTGTTTTTCCCGGTAAGTAAGGTATAACAAAGTGTTCTTTCAAACGACTACTTCTACCTTTGCGACTAGAAATAGTAACTTGCGCAGAGTTATTTCCATATAATACGCGTCAAGCAGCTAATTTTGGACTATCACTGATTGCCGAATGAGTTTGCTCATAGCTGTATGGTATAGGATTGGAGCTTGTTTGTAGAAGACATTGTTCTACTGTCGCGAGAAAGTCACCTTTTGAGTTAGGAGGGCGCTCTAGCACCCAAGCATGGCGTAGTTTTTTCTTATGTTGAGATTTGACTGTTCTATAGATAGTTCTGCCACTTAACAAAGCATAACGACTACGACTGATACGAAAAATAGATGCCTTTAAGTCTGCTGCTGTGTCCCGTGCTCGCCATGCTCCTATATTATTAGAAATAGTATGATTGGCCAATGCTACGTTTGTTGGGGAATTGTTGGTTCAGTTGTTGGATTTATTAACGCAAGCTCATGATAAAAAGTTGAGATAGATGCTTGTTGTTCGTCAAGACTAGTCAATGTTGTCATGAAGTTAAAATGGTCACAGATTGAATTCCATAGTACATAATAGATTTTAGTTGAGCGACTTTGATTGTACTCATCCAAGAGCGTTACACTTTTGGCATTTATAGTTTGCCAAGTTACTTCTTGAGTTTGTTGAGGATGAAGGCGTTCGCTAAATGGAATTTACACTGAGGTAAAGTATTTAATACATTGCTAACTTGATTTGAAAATAGCTTTCTAGTTTCTATGGGGACAGTGCGACTATATCTACCCTGAGTAAACTCAGACAGTAATAAATTTATTATTAATAAAAGTCTCGCAAAACTATCAAGGTTTTTAATGACTATTTCATGTTGATTTGACTGCTGGTGTAAATGATTAGCAAACGCTATAAAAGTAATATTCTGAGCTGATTCAGAGTTGATAAAATATAGACTCTCTCGTAATAATACTGTTAAAAAGCTTAGAATATTTTCATAAGAACAATACTTAGCAATATCAGCTAAGCGAGGCTGTATGCAATTGAACATTTTCTCAGACTCTAGTTTATTAGATACTTGGAGTGATATTATGCAGAAAATATTAAGAAGAGATTAAGAGAGACGGCCAAGAAGTATTAAAAAAGCCCTAGTTTTATAGTATAAAAGCTAGGGCCCGATGTTTGTTGCGAGCGTTTGATGGTTGCTTGAGGTGTGTTATTACCTTTCTGTAATTGGTAACACATCACGTGTTGCCGCACCACTATACATTTGTCGTGGACGACTAATACGGAAGTCATCACGGCTTAGCATTTCATGCCAATGTGAAATCCAACCTGTGGTCCGTGCTAATACGAACATCGATGTGAATAAGTTACTTGGAATACCTAAAGCATTTAATGTAATGCCAGAATAGAAATCGACATTAGGGTAAAGTTTCTTTTCAACAAAGTATTCATCTTCTAAGGCAATTCTTTCTAGTTCCATAGCCACTTTAAATAATGAATCATCGTGACAACCTTTTTCATTCAAGACTTCATGGCAGGTTTTACGCATGATCGTAGCGCGAGGGTCATAGTTCTTATAAACGCGATGACCAAAGCCCATTAAGCGAAAAGGGTCGGCTTTATCTTTTGCTCGTGCAATATATTCAGGAATCTTATCTACAGAAGCAATTTCACGTAGCATGTTTAAGCAAGATTCATTGGCGCCACCGTGAGCGGGCCCCCAAAGTGCAGCAATCCCGGCAGCAACTGCCGCAAAAGGATCTGTTCCGGTAGAACCTGCGAGACGTACTGTTGAAGTTGATGCATTTTGTTCATGATCCGCATGCAAGGTGAAGATGCGATCAATAGCTTTAACTAAGGTTTGATTTAATTCTACATCTTTACCATCTTTTGAAAACATCATATGCATAAAATTTTCTGCATAGCTTAAGCCGCTTTCTGGCTGGATAGGCTTATGTCCTTGTGAATGTTGGAAGCACATTGCGGTAATCGTTGGAATCTTTGCGATTAGCATTTTAGCTGCGCGTACACGATCGTCGCTTTTGTTAATATCAATTGCTTCATGATAATAACTTGCTTCAGCACCCAATAAACTAATTTGCATTGCAATAGGATGGCCTGTTGTTTGAAAACCATCTAAGACGCTATGTAACTCATCTTTAACTGGCATCAAAGTATTTATTTCATTAATGAATGTAGCTTTTTCTGATGTTGTTGGTAAATCACCAAAGAATAAACAATGAGCAACATCCATGAAGTCTGTTTGTTCAGCTAATTGTTCAATCGGATAACCGCGATATAGTAAAATACCTTTAGCGCCATCAATGAAAGTGATTTTTGATTCACATGCGGCTGTACCTAAAAAACCTGGATCAAATGTGTAGAAACCTTGTTTACCGATAGAGGTAACATCTATAACTGGCGCACCGTAGGTGCCTTCGTAAATGGGGAATTCAAACTCTTGTTGGTTAATGTGCATTTTTGCTGTTGATTTTGACATAGCCCCTCCTAATTATTATTTTGTAGTTAAATTTTGTACTTTTTCAGTTCTAACTTTTTAAGTTGTGTAACTATATAGAAATAACCCTGGAAAATAAAATTTTTGTATTTATAATCTCTCGTGATTTGAGTAGATCTATATCTACTTTGATTTTCACAGAGTTTATAGAAAACCTTTTTGGCTGAACCCTTTGGGTAAACGGACTATAAAGGTTTTGTGTAATTCCTGTTCATTAACTTGTGGTCGATTAGTCTTAATTATAGACAATAATAAAAGGATTAGGGGCGTGAAAGATAAAAGACCTGTCAATCTCAATTTGACAACGATTCATTTTCCTCTTGCGGCGATTGTATCCATCCTGCATAGAATTTGCGGTGTGCTGTTATTTCTTGCTTTTCCGTTTATTCTCTGGGGCTTACATTGGTCGTTAATTTCAGAAAAAACATATAATCAAACATTACAGTGTATTCATTACCCTATCATTCGGTTGCTAATTTGGATTGTTTTATCCGCTGTTGCATACCATGTAGTGGCAGGAATCCGACACTTATTAATGGATATAGGCGTTGGTGACACCAAGTTGGGCGGGCGTATTAGCGCTATTACCGTTATGGTCGTTGCAATCATTCTCGTTATTTTATTAGGGGTATGGATATGGTAAAGGTTGTCACAAGTTTAGGGAGTACAGGACTTGCCGATTGGATTGTGCAGCGTTTTACTGCGATTCTGATTGCTCTATATGTCATTTTTATGGTGGTGTATTTCTTTATCCATCCAAATCCAACGTATTCTGAGTGGAGCACATTATTTTCTAACAATTGGATGCGTACTTGTACGTTTGTTGTCTTTCTCAGCATTATTATGCATGCCTGGGTCGGGTTGTGGATTGTATCTACCGATTACCTAAAGCATTTAGCTGTGCGTCTGATAGTACAAATGGCAATTATATTTACATTACTAGGCTGCTTAGTCTGGTCTATTGAAATTCTATGGGGGCTATAAGATATGTCGATACCTGAAATTGCCTTTGATGCCGTCATTATTGGCGGTGGTGGTGCCGGCTTACGCGCTTCCTTGCAGTTAGCGGGCGCCGGTCGCAAAGTCGCTGTATTATCAAAAGTGTTTCCAACACGTTCACATACGGTTGCCGCTCAAGGTGGCATTAATGCGGCATTAGGCAACATGGAAGATGATGATTGGCGTTGGCATATGTATGACACCTTTATGGGGTCAGATAGCATGGCGGATCAAGATGCTATTGAATACATGTGTAAGAATGCGCCGCAAACCGTTTATGAATTAGAACATATGGGTTTGCCATTCTCGCGTTTAGAGAATGGTCGTATTTATCAACGTGCGTTTGGTGGACAAACACGCGATTTTGGTAAAGGCGGTATTGCTCATCGAACATGTGCAGCTGCAGATCGTACTGGTCACGCGATGTTACATACTTTGTACCAACAAAACATTAAAGCGAAAGCGAATATCTTCAGTGAATGGTATGCCGTTGATTTAGTCAAATCACGTAATGGTGGTATCGCTGGTGTTATCGCTATTAATATGGAAACCGGTGAAACGGTGTACTTGAATGCGAAAGCAACCATTTTAGCAACCGGTGGCGCAGGTCGTATTTATGAATCGACCACTAATGCCTTCACCAATACGGGTGATGGTCCTGGTATGGCGATGCGTGCTGGTTTGCCTTTACAAGATATGGAAATGTGGCAATTTCACCCAACCGGTATTGCCGGTGTTGGTGTGTTAATTACAGAAGGTGTGCGTGGTGAAGGGGGTTATCTTTTAAACAAAGATGGCGAGCGTTATATGGAACGTTACTCACCGCAACTTAAAGATTTAGATTGTCGTGATTTTGTGTCACGTTCTTCCATGATGGAAATGCGTGAAGGTCGTGGGCTTGGTCCTAAGAGTGATCATGTTTTATTGAAACTCGATCATCTTGGTGAAGAGATCATTAATACACGTTTGCCAGGTATTCGCGAACTTGCAAAAACCTTTGCGGGTGTTGATCCGTTACGTGACCCAATTCCGGTTGTGCCAACCTGTCATTACATGATGGGTGGTATTCCAACAAACTACCATGGCCAAGCGATTACCGTTGATAATGATGGTAAAGATAAGATTGTTGATGGTTTATATGCGATTGGTGAATGTGCTTGCGTATCTGTGCATGGTGCAAATCGTCTCGGAGCAAATTCATTATTAGATATTGTTGTATTCGGACGTGCTTCGGGTATTCATGTTGGTGAAAGGCTTGTTGAAGGCTTAGATATGCCGGTTGCGAGTCGTGATGACATTGATGCTGCACAAGTACGCTTGAATCGTTGGAACACAACCACCGACGGTGAGAGTGTTGAAGTGATTCGTGCTGAAATGCGAAAAGTCATGCAAGAAGATTTTGGTGTATTCCGTGATGGTGAGAGTATGGCCCCAGGTCTGAAAAAACTTGAAGCCTTACAAGAGCGCTTGCAACATGCTGCATTGAAAGATAAAAGTGAGGTTTTCAACTTTGCACGATTTGAAGCCTTAGAACTAGATAATTTGATGGAAATTGCATTATCAACTGCGCGTCAAGCGAACCATCGTACTGAAAGTCGTGGAGCGCATTCACGTTTTGACTGTCCAGACCGTGATGATAGCAAGTGGTTAAAGCATATTGCTATTTTTGCAGATGGACGCATGGCCGATCGGGCAGTAAACATGAAGCCTAATGAAGTTGAGCCGTTACAGGTTAAAGAACGAGAGCATTAATTTAAGAGTTAATCCTAGATTTGCTATATTACTTATATGAAAGAGTTATACAGGGATATAAAAAATGACAGAAGCACAAGCACGCAAACTAAAAGTTTCCGTTTATCGTTACAATCCTGATAAGGATAATAAACCGTATATGCAGTCTTATGATGTAGATACGCAATTAGTAAATGGGCAAATGCTATTAGATGTTTTGCATGTGATTCGTGTTGATGATCCTACTTTAGGTTTTCGACAATCTTGTCGTGAAGGGGTCTGTGGTTCTGATGGCATGAATATTAATGGTAAGAATGGTTTAGCATGTGTAACCAAGATTGTTGATCTACCCAATAAAATTACTATTAGGCCATTACCAGGTTTGCCTGTTGTACGTGATTTAATTGTTGATATGAGTCAATTCTATCGCCAGTATGAAAAAGCAGAACCATACTTACAAAATGATCAACCGGCTCCAGCAAAAGAACGCTTACAGTCTCCAGAAGAGCGCGCTAAGCTTGATGGTTTATACGAATGTATTTTATGTGCTTGTTGCTCAACCTCATGTCCTTCGTTTTGGTGGAACCCAGATAAATTTTTAGGGCCCGCAGCATTGTTGCAAGCAGAACGTTTCTTAATTGATTCGCGTGATAATGCAACCGAAGAACGTTTAACTGCGTTAGACGATGCTTATAAAGTTTTCCGCTGTCGTAGCATTATGAACTGTGTTGATGTTTGTCCGAAAGGCTTGAACCCAACTAAAGCGATTGCCGCTATTCGTGAAAAACTTATTCAAGAAGGTACATAAAGTGAAAGCTGTTGCAAAATTTGCAACAACTGAATCTTTCTCTAACTCATTGTTTTCAAATATGTTTGACAGATGTCTAGAAATAACAGACTTATCGCGTTCAAAGAGCTCTGTTATTTGGTTTAATGAGAGCCAGACAGTTTCATCCGAGAGATTAACATTTAGCTCAATCTTTCCGTCTTTAGTTTTATAGATGTTTATGTTGGACATGAGAATTCACCTGTTAGATAAATTTGAAAACACAATATCATCAAAAAGGTGTTATTTAATCCAAAGGTATTTTTAAAAAATGACGATCTCATTTACCGGAAATTGAAACTATAAAGTGAGAGTTGTACCTAACATTTCTTTCGCATGTTCTAAAGATGTATCCGTGATCTCAACGCCGCCAAGCATGCGTGCAATTTCATAAACACGTAGATCATTATCTAATGGCACAATTTGCGTTGTGGTTTTATCACCTTTACTTTGTTTGCTGACTTGGAAGTGATGATCACCTTGGGCGGCAACTTGCGCTAAGTGAGTAATACATAGAACTTGAGTATGTTGACTAATTTCTTTGAGAAGCTTACCAACAATTTCTGCGGTACTGCCGCCGATACCGACATCAACCTCATCAAAAACTAAGGTGGCAGCTTGCTCTTGTTTGGCTGCAATAACTTGAATAGCAAGACTAATTCGTGATAATTCACCACCAGAAACAACTTTGTTTAAAGCTTGTAAGCTTTGTCCAGGGTTAGTACTAACAAGAAAGTCAATCAAGTCATTACCATGTGCAGTAGGTGTTGAGTCATCATTATTTATAACATCAATTTTACAAACGCCACCTGCCATATTTAGTTCTTGTATGCTGGCAGTGACTGCATTAGCGAGTTTTTTCGCTGCTTTTTGTCGTTTAGTATGTAATTGTTTCGCTAATTGCTGATATTCTTGTAACCATTGCTCACAGCGTTGCGATAATTGTTTAATGTGTTCATCTTGATTATCGAGACTATCTAATTCTGCTAGTAAACTTTGTTGTTTATCGAGTAAATGATCTGGCTCAACATGATGCTTGCGCGCCATACTATGCAATTGCCCCATGCGTTCTTCAATCTGGTGCAAGCGTTCTGGATTTAAATCAAGCTGCTGCATAAAGTTTTGTAATTCTCGACAACCTTCTTCAAGTTGTATATAAGCGGTGTTGAAACATTCGATACTGGCGCCAATAGATTCTATATTATTGAACTTAGCCAGTTGTTGCAGATCTTGAGCGAGAGTTTGTAATGTATTATGTTCTGTATTTTCACTATGAACTGCAGTAACACTATTACAGACAGCAAGGAGTTGATCGGCATTAGCCAGTTGCTGTTGTTCTTGTGTTAATTGCTCAAACTCATTTTCTTTGATTTCTAAGGCAAGTAATTCATCTGCTTGAAAGCGTAAAAACTCACTGCGACTACTTTTTTCTACAGCATCACTTTGACATTGCTGTAATTCATCCATTGTTTGGCGCCAATCGGTATAAATAGTATGAATTTGCTTACATAGATTTTGGTTGCTAGCAAAACTATCTAATAAATCACGTTGTTTATTGCGTTGTAGTAATTGTTGATGTTGATGCTGACTATGTATGTTAATTAAATATTGGCTAAGCTCTCGCAGTTGTGTCAATGTAACTGTTTGGCCATTGATGTAATTACGTGAACGACCATCCTGATTAATTGTTCGTCGCAATATACATTCATCATCACTATCGAGTTCATTCTCTGTTAGCCATTTTTGAGCAGCATGAATATCATGAATGTCGAATGCTGCATTGATATCACAACGCTCAGCACCTTCTTTAACAACTTTACTATCAGCACGTGCGCCAAGTAACATCGCTAAGGCATCAATACAAATAGATTTGCCTGCACCGGTTTCTCCGGTAATAATTGTCATACCATTGGAGAAATCAATATTAGCTTGATCAATAATCGTAAAATTTTTAACGCAGAGTTGTAATAGCATATTACTTCTTCACAAGGTGTAATACATAGATGTCGATATTAGCAAAGTTAGCCCTAACGCAAAAGATATTTAATCTAATCTTGCCCTAGTTTTTTCGCCCAATGCAGTTTACTGCGTAAAGCATCGTAATAATTATAAGTATTAGGATGAATCACATTTAAATAATTGCGGTTTTTGATGATTTTAATGATATCACCGGTTTGTAATGGAATACTTGGCTGGCCATCACAGCTAATCGCGGGCGATATACCATTGTTTAAATTTGATACGACAACTTTAATTTCACTATTGGCATCAATAACAATAGGACGGTAAGTCAAACTATGTGGAAACATGGGAACTAATACAACTGAATCTAGTTCAGGATGCAGAATAGGACCACCTCCAGATAACGCATAGGCTGTTGAGCCGGTTGGGGTCGCAATGATTAAACCATCAGCACGTAAGTTACACATACATTTATTATCAATGAAAATGTCAAAATCAATCATATGCGCAATAGCATCAGGTAATAACACAACATCATTCAATGCATCAGCTTTGCAGATGGTTGATTCGTCATGTTGTACATGAGCATATAAGAGAAAACGTTTTTCTTTGGTATATTGTCCTGATAATACATCCGTGATTTGATCTAAATTATCAGGGTTAATGTCAGTGAGAAAACCAAGTCGGCCACGGTTAACACCAAGTATCGGAACATTTTGATGAACAACGGTTCTTGCAGCATGTAGTAAGCTACCATCGCCACCAATCGCAATAGCAAGATCAATATTATCTTTAAACTCATTAGCATTAATAGTAGGAAATTTTTTCAAATCAAGAAGACGAGCGGTGGTCACATCAATATGCGTATCAATATTAAGTTTAGTTAAGAGATCATAAACAGCAGTTAACGTATCAATAGTGGCTTTATTACGTTTTTTTGCCATGAGGACGATGTGATTGAAATCATAAGTCATACAATGTCCTTATACGTTGGTTATAGTTATTATAGTTAAACAGGCGCAGTATTTATCTGCGAGCTTGCCTGTATTTTCCAAACACACCAGACAAGATAAACGCCACCAAATTTTACTAAAGACTGCAATGAAAAGGTTAACCAATTATAACGATGAATAATCAATAAGAAAACTAAAGTATCGATAGGACTACTGACTATTGCTGATAGGACTAGACGTTTTGATAATGGACGTTTTGTAAAAGTAAAAATAGCCCAGTCAATGCCTTCGGCAACGAGAAATGAGGCGGCACTAGCAATAGCTAACGTTGGTGTCGCTAGAAAATAACTGATGATGGCACCAATAAGCATGGCAATAATAACTTTATGGTGAATTTCACGCTGAGCAAAATCACGAATAACATATAGACTACCTACAGTAAGATCAGCATAAGAAAATGTTTTCCCAAACATTGTTATGAGAGGCATATAAACAAAAGAAACATTGATGAGGACGATTAACACGACATAACTCAGTGTTGCCCAGTAGCGTAATAGCAATTTCCATAAAACCAAAAATATTGTCATGACAGTCCTAAATTACTCAGAATCAAAGCGCCACAAGTATACCGAAAACTAGGCCTTCTGATCAATCTTCTTGCAAGAGGACATTTTATAGAGATTAGTCGAAGAAATAAAATGTATCGTCGGGAATTGTTTTGTTTGATTTGTCATAAGATAGCAAATTTGTTGCCATATTATTGACATTATTTACATAAAAGGCAGTAAATTATCCAACTTTGGTTTTATAGAGTGCATTACTCAGTTATAATTGCTGCTAACTTCTTTGTTGGTCATACTTCCAACTTGCAAAGAATAAAAATAACAAAGCAATGTTTACTTTAATAATAAATTCTATGAGATAAGAGTAATTTCTCTTAAAAATAGGCATATTATTAAAGTTATGAGTATTAGAAGCATGGCGAATGTTAGATAGAACATTCGCCACTAAACATCGCTTGCTAACATATTTGGCGGAGAACAAGCAATGTCTAATGAAATCTTACCAGACCAATCGGTAGAGAGACAAGTCTCAAAAAAAGAAAGTTTGATAAAAGCTGCGGCTGAACTTTTTACGAAGAAGGGTTATCACGGCACTTCAACAAATGATATAGCTAAAGCATGTCAAATTCAAAAGGCGAGCTTATTCCATCATTTTGAGAGAAAACAAGATATCCTTTTGCAAGCTATCGCAGCATTACATGAATATTGTCGAGAAAATCTCTTTATATTTTCTCAAGATATGACTACTGAGCCACAAGTTCGGATTGATAAATTCATTCATTCATTACAGTCTTTCTTTGTAACCCGAGTGGATGCTGCTCTTGTTAGCTTTATTAGCCCAGAAATCTTTGCTGAATCAGAATTATTTGATGATCCCATCAAGAAGTATTTTGATGATTGGTTTAATGCTATCAAAGAATTGCTATTACCTTTACACAATGAAGCACAATCAATAGTACTAGCACGAGATAGCCTAGTTATTATTCAAGGAACTTTATTAATGCAGCGGGTCTATCAGGATATAAGCTATATAGAGAAAATGTGTGAGAACTTAGAATTAGCCTGGACAGACAAAATATAACCTGTTGATAAATATACATTTGTTTTTTTGTTGCTCAAAGATGAAGTATTTGGTATATTACAGCCACCAACCAATTGGTAGAAAATTCAGCAGTATATATTAATGCCATAGTATAGATGGATCAAGTGAGGTAGTAATAATATGAGCGAACGTAAAAGGGTGCGTCTAATGACGAACCAGTTAATGCTTGCTAATAACTATATTAATGAAGTTATTCAGCAATTAAAGCCTCTTTCGTTACCTGACGAATTGGCTTACTTAGAGGATATCTCTACTCAACTCGACGGCGTCAAAGTCCAACTTAAAGATGTTTATCGACAACGTAGTAAAGTATTCCGCAAAGCATTCAATAGTAATCCCACAGATTTTTAATAATCCTGTCAAAAAAACGACGGCCTAGCGGATCTCTTTGCTGGCAGATCGAGCTAATTCTACTATAGTCAAAATAGTGCTTAACATAAGTAGTATGAATAATGGCTATAAGAAAAAATAATAAACTCGCCATTCTGGTATCACTGTTTTTAGCAAGTCTAATTTTCATTACCAGCTGTGGCAAATCAAATGAAACAAAAGAAGAAGCGGTGACGCGGCCAGTTAAAACCATGGTAATTGGTAAACAGACTGTTGGTGTCGATCGCAGTTTTCCTGGGAAAGTTAAAGCAGGCCAAGAAGTACAACTTGCATTTGAGGTCCAAGGAAAATTAATGGAGCTGCCTATTCAAGAAGGCATGGACGTTGACAAAGGGCAGTTACTTGCACGACTCGATCCAAAACGCTTTATCCATGAGGTAGAAACAGCTAAGGCAAAATATAATTTAGCCAAAGCTGAACTTGGTCGTTATGCAACTTTGATCAAAAAAGGTTATACCACACGAGCAGCTTATGATTTAAAGAAGGCGAACTATGAAGTTGCAGAAGTTAATGTTCGCGATGCTGAGCGTAGATTGAATGATTCTTACATCTACGCACCATTTAAAGGTGTCGTTTCCAAAAAGTTTGTTGAGAACTTCCAACATATACGCGCTAAGCAAGTCATTTTAGATTTGCAGAATATTTCCAATGTCGATATTGTTGTTGATATTCCAGAATTTATTGTGGCTAATACCAAAAATGGAAAGACTATCAATTATAATGTTAATTTTGAATCTGTTCCTGATAAAACCTTTCCCGTAAAACTTAAAAAATATGAAGCTGAAGCCGATCCTGAGACGCAAACTTATAAAGTTATTTTCAATATGCCTGCACCAGAAAACTATAATATCTTACCAGGTATGACAGTTACGTTACACGTTGCTTTTAAGTCAATGGGAAGTAAAAAGGCTCAAGGCTTCGAAGTGCCATCCAGCGCTGTATTTGCTGATGAAAAAGATAATTCATATCTATGGATAGTTAATCAAAAAAACATGACGGTGACCAAGCGTAAAGTAAAATTAGGTCCAATGAAGGGTGATAATGTATTAATTACTGAAGGTTTAAAACCAAATGAACGTATTGTTACCGCGGGTGTCCACTTTTTACGAGAAGGTGAAAAAGTGCGTTTAATGCCAGATAAGTTTGGGATTAAATTTCAATGAATATCGCAGAGTACGCTATTAGAAAGAAAGTCATTAGCTGGATGCTGATTATTATCTTTCTTGGTGGCGGAATTTTTGCCTACACCCAACTTGGTCGTTTTGAAGATCCTGAATATACAATTAAAGAAGCAAAAATCTATACTTTCTATCCGGGAGCAACACCGCGTGAAGTTGAAGAAGAAGTCACTGATAAGATTGAAGATGCAGTACAGCAACTTGGTCAGTTAAAGCGAGTTACCTCGCGCTCTATTCCGGGGATGTCAGAAGTTACTGTTGTCATTAAAGATAAGTATACACGACTTGATTTACCACAAATCTGGGATGAATTACGGCGTAAAGTTACTGATGTGCAGTCACAGTTACCGCCAGGGACTAAGCCTTCAATTGTTTATGATGATTATGGCGATGTTTATGGGATGTATTTCGCATTAACGGGCGATGGCTTTAGTTACAAAGCCTTAGAACATTTTTCTGATCAGTTAAAAAAAGAATTAAAGTTAGTACCTGGGGTCGCTAAAATTAGCATAACAGGTATTCAACAACAACAAATTTTCGTCGAAATCTCTCGTGCTAAGCTCGCACAACTAGGTATCTCACCGAAAGAAATTTATGAAACTTTAGCCTCACAAAACCTCGTTAATCAGACCGGTAGTGTACGTATAGGTGATGAATATGTTCGTATTATTCCTTCAGGAACGAGTGATTCAGTAAAAGCTATTGGAAATATTCTAATATACAGTAGTAAATCCAAAAAACTATTACATCTTGATGATATCGCTACGATTAAACGCGGTTTTATCGAAGTACCGAAAGCGTTGATGTATTACAAAGGTAAGCCTGCTATAGGCATTGGTATTTCTATTGTTTCAGGAGGTAATGTTGTCAAAATTGGTGAGGCAGTCATTGATAAAGTGAAAAGTCTACAAGAGACTATACCTGTTGGTATTCAACTGAACCCTATCTATGAACAACCTGCTATCGTTGATCAATCTGTTAAAGGTTTTTTGGTTAGTTTATTAGAAGCCATTGCAATTGTTATCGTTATCTTATTATTTTTTATGGGGATACGCTGTGGTTTAATTATCGGCAGTGTATTGCTTTTAACAGTATTAGGTACATTTCTATTTATGTACTTTTTTGGTATTAATCTCGAGCGTATTTCTTTAGGCGCATTGGTTATCGCTTTGGGTATGCTGGTTGATAATGCAATTGTCGTTGCCGAAGGCATTCTCATAAAAGTACAACGCGGAGTGAATAGCTTGATAGCCGCAAAAGAAGTTGTTACTCAAACAATTTGGCCATTGTTTGGTGCGACACTCGTCGGTATTTTAGCTTTTGCTCCCATTAGTTTATCGCAAGATTCAACGGGAGAATATACACGCTCATTATTTTATGTGATTTTTATTTCTTTATTATTAAGTTGGATATTGGCGATTACGGTAACACCATTATTATGTCACTACTTTTTGAAAGAGAAGAAAGATGGAGCCGACAAAAACCCATACAATAAACCATTTTATAATATGTATAAAAAAACATTACTTGTTTGTATTCGTTTTCGTTGGCTTACTGTTGGAGTAATGTTGGCATTACTCATTACGTCTATTTGGGGTTTTGGTTTTGTTAAACAAAGCTTTTTTCCGAATTCAACAACGCCGGTTTTTCTCGTTGATTTTTGGCGCGCACAAGGGACAGACATCCGAGCAACGCGTAAAGATATGGAGAAAATTGAAAAGTACATTATGGGATTGCCGGATGTTGCCAAAGTTACAACGGTGGTTGGTGAAGGTGCGCAACGTTTTATGCTGGTTTATAGTCCGGAATCACCAAATGATGCTTATGGTCAGTTTATTGTTGAAATGAAGGATTATCACAAAATTGATCAGACTGCAGATAAAATTATGACGTATCTCGCTAAGTATTTTCCAGACTCTGAACCAAAAGTTAAAAAGATTCGTTTGGGTCCAGGTAAAGATGCGAAATATGAAGTACGCTTTAGTGGACCGAATGCCAAGATTTTACGTGAGTTATCAGAGAAAGCGCAAAATATTATGCATGCTAATAGTAATGCCATAAATATTCGTGATAATTGGCGGCATCGCGTTAAAGTCATTAAGCCGCAATATTCTGAAAAACAAGCGCGCGCAACGGGGATCTCGCGCACCGATTTCAATACAGCCTTAGAGGAAGCGTTTAGTGGTAAAGAGGTAGGCATTTATCGTGAAGGTGATAAGATTATTCCGATTATTGCTCGCAAACCAGATCGAGAACGTTTAACGGTATCGAGTTTAAAAGACTTGCAAATATGGAGTCCATTATTACAAAGAACAGTACCGGTCGGACAAATTGTTTCAAGTTTTAAAACCACCTGGCAAGACGATATTATTCAACGTCGTAATAAGAAGCGAACCATTACCGCTCAAGCCGATCCGGCATCAGGCCTCGTCAGTGTTTTGTTTTCTGAACTTGAACCAAAGATGCTGGCTCTTAAATTACCGCCTGGTTATAGCATGGAATGGGGTGGTGAACATGAAGACTCTGTTGATGCCCAAGTTGCACTTGCCAAGAAGTTACCCATGGGAATTTTAGCGATGATCATCGTCGTGATTATGTTGTTTAATGCTTTGCGCCAGCCTCTGATCATTTGGCTGTGTGTGCCGCTATCACTGATAGGTGTGACGGTAGGTTTGCTAGTGACAGGTCAAGAATTTGGTTTCATGGCGTTGTTAGGGGTATTAAGTTTATCAGGAATGTTAATCAAGAATGCCATTGTCTTAATTGATCAGATTGATCTAGAGATCCGTGAGGGTAAACCACCGCTACAAGCTATTGCCGATTCAGCTGTGAGTCGGTTACGGCCAGTCTCGCTGGCAGCATTGACGACAGTGCTTGGTATGATTCCATTATTGTTTGACGCTTTTTTTGTGAGTATGGCTGTCGTGATTATGTTTGGTTTAACGTTTGCAACTGTACTGACTTTAATTGTGATTCCTGTTCTTTATGCCATCTTCTTTAAGGTATCAAGTCAACCAATGACCATTCCTGAAACAGTATAATAATAAAAAATACCAACAACTTGCGTTTTCCAAATGGGTATCTCGACGAATAATATTGTCAGCAAAGATTTGCCGAATGGATGCCATACTATTTAGCCAATGTTTTGCATCAAATGTTGAAACTTTTTGGCGTTTGTAATAAGATTTGGACAGTTTTTATGGTTTAGATCTATAGCCCTAAGATAGTTATTACTAAAGTTGAAATCAGTGATGTCTGATGAGGGGAAAATTATGAGTGCTGATATTCAAGAATTAATGGCACAGCGAAGAAAGTTTGCTACTGAGCATGAAAGAGCTGCACGAGAATTTTTAACGTCAGATCGAAATATTGCTAGAGTATTACTAACGGCAGTTCGCAATCCTAATAACGAAACAGGTAGTGCTTCTCCTGAAAGAGTTAGTCACGGCTTGGTTTACTGGGATGAGCTATCTAAACAGAGACGCGATGCTAGAATTCATAAAGAAATGCCGAGTGTAGCACCATCATGGCAAAAACTTTCCCGAGAAGAAACTGATATGCTGGGTGGACGAGCTCATTCTTTTACACAAAACTCCGCGTATGCTGATCTTGTTGCTAGGTTTAATGCTCTAGTTAAAGGATTAGCTGATGACGTTGAAACTGAAACTCCATTCTTCAATACAGAAGATCAATCTGCAGCAGATTCACTTTTCGCGATGTTTTTTGCTTTATCTCAAGCGATGCGAGATTATCTTGTTGTTGATGACACAGAAGCTCAAAGTGCTCTGCTAACACAACTGGCAGCTCAATGTCCGCATAGACTTTCTATGGATGTTTCTGCTCGCCTGAATAGATTGACTGCTGCGATGTCAGACATTAAATCAGGAAGATTTTCACATCGAATTCAGGGTGATGAATCGACGCCAACAAGTTGGTATTATGAAGTTTCTCGGCTAACAATAAATACACCCTTCGCCGTTCAAGTAACACAGTTTGAAGCCTTTGCTAGTAAATTTACTACAGCATTACAATCTGTACAACAGCAACGAGACAATCCTGATGTTGAGCTCCCTTCTTTTGAAGAACGTATGCGCGATACCAGTCAGATTCCGCAATTAGTTGATTACCAATTAGCGGCTACTATTTTTAGAGATAACTTAACAGTAAGCCTCGCGGACGATGCTGACATTATTCAATGCAAACTAAACTTCGAAAATTTAGTCAGTGATTTCAATGCTCAACTACAATTATATTTTACTTATCTCAAGGTGAGAGAACGTGTTGAAAAACTTCCCCCAGGGGTCAGAGCTTTAGCAAAAAAACAAATGCATTATCGACATAGCATTAGTGCGCTGTCAAAAGCGATGACTGATTTGGTATGGACGTACAGTAAAATTTGGCAGCCAGAACATGAAGCATTTCTTAAAGCAGGGCTTATAACAGGAAATGTTACCTCACTGAAGCAACAACAGGTACAAATATTTTTTGCTAATGCTGTACAGTTCGATAGAGTGCTGTGCCCAGATAGTGTGCTTAAGGATGAGTTTCTTTATGATATGCTATTTTCTAGCTCAACAGGGGATTATACTTCTGATGCTGCAGAAATCCGTCAACTACCAATGTATAAACTTTTGGGTGCTTATGAGCTTAAGCAGCTTGCTCATGAAAAGCAAGGCGGCAAACATGCCGAGCGTAATCAGTCATTGCTAGCAGGAGTCGAACAAGCTTTAGCGGCATTAGCCCAGCTGCCTGTTGCACAAGAAAACCAATCCGTAAATGTCGGCGCTCGAACTATATCTTCTGGTGAACAAAAAATGGCTGCAGATGTGTGTAGAACATTGTCTGTTGAGTTAGCGAAGCTAGAAGCAAACTATCAGGAGCGTCGTCCTGTCTGGGGAAGTATTGCCAGAATTCTTAAAACATTTTTAACATTTCTGCCAAGTTTACCGACTGTTAGTCGTCGCGAACGTCTTTCTGCAAAAATGTTGGGTGATGGTGGTAGTGCTGTAATTAAGAAATCAGTTTATTTAACAAAAACTGCTGAACGAGCCGCGGCTCTTAAACGTCGTTATTATGTCTCTGGACATGATGGTATCGTTGCAGGTCAAGAAACTCCTGTCGATCCTTTGAACGCAGGGCCAAATGGCACCCCGCCACCTAAAAGAGTTAGAAGATAATAGATAGTAGCGAAGATAGAATAGTTAAATTAGAATAAAAGCCGTAATGAATCTTACGGCTTTTGTATTTCAGCAATCATACTTTTCTGCGCTTTAGGTTTCACCTTTTGAAATTGAGTCCACCAATCCGCATATTCTTGCAAATCCTCACCTGCTTCATTGCGCAATAATAAAAAATCATAACTGGCACGAAAAGCGGGATGCTGGAAAGTACGATAAATCCGTTTCGGATTTAAACGTGTTAATGGATATTGTAAATGCCACATATCACGAATTCGACGTGTGAAACGTTTTGGAATCGCAGTGTGATTGACTTGCTCACGAATAACATCGCCAGCAGCTTCTTGAGATGCCATGGCAGGGGATAATTGATCTTTTTCTATATAATGCTGAATTTTCGCTTGTAATGGGTACCAAAGAAATACTGCATATAAAAATGCTGGAGTAATGGATTTGCCAATCTTGATGCGACTATCAGTATTGATTAACGCGCCTTCAACAAGTTTCTGGCAATTGCTATCAGGATGCTCTTCTATATAGCTATTTAATGACGGACATAAATACATTAATAAATCATAATGACGTAATTGTTGAAAAGCACTATGAGCATAACCTTCTTTGGTGAGCTTTTGCATTTCTTCAAACAATCTTGCTGCGGCAATATTATTTAATAAATTTTTATGTTCGACAATGCCTTGTTTTATATTTTCGGCGATTTTTAAATCTAATTTATTACTTAGTCTCACTGCGCGCAATATACGCACCGGATCTTCTTGAAAGCGAATATTGGGGTCACCAATACAATTTAAACATTTATTTTCGATATCGGTGACGCCATTACAGTAATCAACAATCATATTGGCAAAGACATCATAATATAAAGCATTAACTGTAAAATCGCGGCGCCAAACGTCTTCTTCGAGATCACCATAGACATTATCTCTTACTAACATGCCATTACGTTGTTTGCCTTCGTGTTCTTGAGCATTACTGTGATCGGCACGAAATGTAGCAGTTTCGATCAATTCGTCTTTGAAATATAAATGAGCAAGCCGAAATCGCTTACCAATAAGTCGGCAGTTCTTAAATAATTTGCGAATTTGATTGGGTCTGGCATTAGTTGCAATATCAAAGTCTTTTGGGCTTTTTCCGAGCAGTAAATCACGGACTCCACCGCCGACTAAATAGGCTTCAAAATCTGATTTCTGTAGGCGCCGCAACACTTTCTTGGCATTTTTGCTAATATCACGACGATTTATTTTCAGTTTACTAGCATCAACTAGATATTCCCTAGCAATCGTTTGATTTGTATATTTTTGATCTTTTTGAAAGATACTTTTTATAATTTTAATTGTCTAGTCCTCTTCATAAATAGCACCATTGCTTCCTTATATTCGTGCGACGAGTATAATACCCGCTTTCTTGTGTGAACGTCTAGGGGTATATGCTTATGAGAGCGAGCAAATCATTAACGGTTATTGGAGCCGCATATGGAATTGCTGCAAAAGATTTCGGCTGTGCGGATGGACCGCTTGCACTACAACAATCTGATCTTTCTTCTTCTTTGGCTGAAGCAGGCTTACATCTCGATTGGCAAACTATCATTAAAGCACGAGATACGTTCCAGATCGGCGAACCAATATTACCAGAAGTGGCGCGGATGTGTGTTGATTTAGCCAATGTTGTCACTCAATCTTTACAACAACAACAATCAACGCTGGTTTTAGGTGGTGATCATTCTTCTGCTATTGGTACTTGGAGTGGTGTATTTGCTGGCAAAGGGCAATCCGGGCCGATGGGTTTGATCTGGGTTGATGCGCATATGGATAGTCATACGCCGGAAACATCTGAAACTGGTGCAATTCATGGTATGCCGCTTGCAGTTCTGCTTGGACATGGTTATCCCGAATTAACTAATATTGCGACAGCTGGGGCAAAACTGCAGCCTGAAAATGTTGTGATCATGGGGATCCGCAGCTATGAGGCTGGTGAAGCTAAATTATTAGAAGACTTAAATGTTCGTGTTTATATGATGGATGAAATTGAACAACGCGGTATAGATGTTGTTATGCAAGAAGCCCAACAAATTGTTAGCAAAAATACACTAGGTTATGGTATTACCATTGATCTTGATGGACTTGATCCTGACTGCGCGCCTGGAGTGGGTACGCCAGTGGCAGGTGGGATCAATGGTTATGAGCTTTGCCAAGCATTGAAGGTAATATGTAATGACCCGCGTTTACTAGCGGCTGAAATTACCGAATATAATCCACACCATGATATAGAAAATAGAACGCAAGAGATGGTGTATGCGCTTATTCATGCGCTCTATTTAGATTAATTAATCAAAGAAATAAGGAAGTAATTATGCAGGATACTATTGCTCTCGAGAATCAGTATGGAGCTCATACTTATTTACCATTACCCGTTGTTTTAACTAAAGGGGATGGCGTTTATGTTTGGGATGCTGAAGGTAAGCGTTACCTTGATATGATGAGTGCTTATTCCGCAGTAAGTTTAGGCCATTGTCACCCAAAAATCGTTGCTGCATTAACTCAGCAAGCTGAAAAATTAGCCATTGTTTCACGAGCATATTATACCGATAAACTTGGCGCTTTCTTGCAACGTGCTTGTGAGTTATCAGGTTTAGAACGGGCTTGCCCCATGAACACCGGTGCAGAAGGCGTCGAAACAGCGATTAAAGTTGCGCGTAAATGGGCATACAAAGTGAAAGGTGTTGCTGACAATCAAGCGGAAATTATTGTCTGTGAAAACAATTTTCACGGCCGTACAATTGCGATTGTTGGTATGTCAACAGAGCCACAATATCAAGATGGTTTTGGACCGTTTCCTGCAGGATTTAAGAGTATTCCATTTGGAGATGCTGCCGCACTTGAACAAGCCATCACACCAAACACAGCTGCATTTTTAGTTGAACCAATTCAGGGTGAAGCAGGAATCATTATGCCGCCAGCAGGCTATTTAACAAAGTGTGCTGAGATTTGTAAAAAGCATAATGTCATGCTGATCTGTGATGAAATTCAAGTGGGCTTAGGGCGAACTGGAAAACTATTTACTTTCCAACATGATAATATTGTTCCTGATGGTTTAATCTTAGGTAAAGCTTTAGGTGGTGGTATGTTGCCGGTGTCTTTGTTTTTAGCGAATGAAGAAGCCATGCAAGTATTAACGCCTGGCGATCATGGTAGTACATTTGGTGGTAATCCTTTATCTGCGGCGGTGGCTTTAGCTGCGCTAAATGCTATCGTTGATGAAAAATTAGCAGAAAACTCAGCAAAGCTTGGTGATTATTTCATGGCAGAAATACAAAAAATTGATAGTCCACTCATTAAAGATGTTCGTGGTAAAGGTTTGTTTGTCGGTATTGAGATTGATCCACTGAAAGCGGCCGCACGTGATGTTTGTTTGCGCCTGATGGAGCATGGTGTATTAAGTAAAGAAACGCATGCGACTGTCGTGCGATTGGCGCCACCATTAATTATTACTCGCGAACAACTCGATACAACTTTACAAGCATTACGAACTGTATTGCGCGAAGAATTTTAAAAGGCTTTTTTAATTATGATGCCACATTTATCGATTATACAAAAAGTCGCGATTTGGATATTACCGGTTATTTTCGCAATTACTGTGCATGAAGTGGCACATGGCTGGGTGGCGTATAAACTCGGAGATCCAACAGCGAAAATGCTAGGACGATTAACACTGAATCCGATTAAGCATATTGACCCGATTGGAACACTGTTAATTCCTGCAATATTGTTATGGTTAGGTGGTTTCATTTTTGGATGGGCTAAGCCTGTGCCGGTAACGTGGCGTAACTTAAAACATCCTAAGCGTGATATGATTTTTGTCGCGATTGCTGGTCCTTTTGCGAATTTAATTATGGCAATACTCTGGGGATTAGTGATGAAGCTTGGCATCATTTTAGATCCCAATGTCTCCAAAATTGCTTTAGGGATTGCCTTAATGGGACAAGCTGGTGTCATTATTAACTTAGTTTTAATGGTCTTAAATTTAATTCCATTGCCACCATTAGATGGGGGGCGTGTTGTTTCAGGATTATTGCGCGGCAAGGCAAGCTATTATTACGATAAAATTGAACCATTTGGTTTTTGGATTATTCTACTATTACTGGCAACTGGAGCATTAGCATTTATTATTGGTCCGGTTGTGGTGTGGTTTTTAAGATTATTAGCATTAATTCTCGGCGTGTAACGAGCCGCAATGTTGATTACGGCTCGTTATATAGGACTGATTTTCTATTTATCCTATCGGATATCTTCTAGGAAGTTGGGTTTTCCAGGAATTAGACACGGCGATTTTTGTTCTATTGAACGTTTAAAACGCAGGTAATAGCCTACACTATTGGCAAGATTTAAACGTTCAATAAGGCAAAAAAGAGCTTGTATAAAACTGGAAAACCTAATTTTCTAGAGGATACGTAAAGCCAACATTCACGTTCTGTGCAATAGAGTTTTCATCGCCAGCACTAGCTAGATACCCTAATGAAATGATCAAACCATTATGCAGTTGATCACCAACATTAAAACCAGCCGTGAAGAAATTCTGACAAGGCACATTCACCGGTAGAAATGCATGGCTACCGACTATGCTAGCAACATGGAAGTTAATGTTGCGTGCACCACCTATCCAAGAGCGATCAGCACTGACAAATACGTTAGTGATGATGTGCATACGATGGTATGTGTTGACCATACGTGCGCGCCAACCAATACCAGCAACTAAACTATCATTATGTTGACTACCAAAGGCGATATTTGCGGCATCAGCACCTTTTTCAGTATAGCCATTTACCATTAGATAACTGTAACCCGCCGCTAAGAATGGGCCAGTTTGCCAATCATGATGATGAATAACGAAATAGCCTACTGATGAATGTACGCCATAAAGCCAACCGCTGCTATTACCATCAGCCCACGTACTTTTTGGACCAAGATAAAAGTGGCGATCGATATCATTAAAGCTCATATGCCCAAAATTGATAATACCATTGGCAAAGAAGATATTATTAAAATAGCTAGCAAATACCGATAAGATATCGCTATTCCAATTTACATCACCAGCATTACCGCCAAAGTCAGATTTATTAAAGTTATGCCCATAAGCTGCACCAATTTCTGTTTCTGGATTGAGATAGTAAAGCACACCAACTGTTGAACTGTAATTGTTCGAGTGGTAAGTCGGCATGGTGTTTTGCATTCTTGCTGGATGATATGCAGGAGCTGCATTACCACTTAAGAAAACATGTAAACGTTTTTTCATGTAATGTGGCGCATAAGGAATAAGCTGTTGCTTAATTACATTATCTTGCGATTGAATGTTAGCAAAAGGAATTAATGCTAATGCTGATGCAAAATCAGGAGCAGATAATACTGAGAACGCATAGTCAGCAAGGACTTCATGGCCTGCCTGGGTTGGATGAATTTGGAAAACAAATAGTTTGCCTTTACAGGTAGGGTCATTTGTAACATCACAATTACTGACGACATCAGTAAAACCGAAGGCTGCAGGGTCTGCGAGAATATCGCGAAATAGCCCCGCAAAGTCTAATTGAATGACATCAAAGTGTAATCCGTTAAGTTTATTACGTAACTGATTATTAATCGAGTTGGATGATGCTGTTAATGTTCCTTGTACGCCCGGGAATAATTGATTCGCCAGTCTACCGCCAGGCGTGTTACCGATATCGGGGATATTGCCAATCATGATAAAGCGTGCGCCTGCATGGTGTAACGCTATAGCTTCATTCATTACATCAGTTGAAGCAGTTGCGATAGCTGCGGCAGGGAAGCTGGTTGGATCATTGAAAAGCGCGTCAATAATGTTATCAGCGCCAGCCCAAACAGTATATAAAGCATTACGATCAAGGTGACCATGGTGTGCTGCTATCACATTAGCGACTTGGGTATTAACATTCGTAACACCTGGCGCTGTATCATTCGTACTTGCGCCAATATGTGCGTGGTCAGTGCCACCATTATTAGAAGGCGTAACGTGCTTGCCATATTTAGAGCCTAAGAACTGCGCCCAGACATTGCCAGGAGGATTGGTGCAGACACCATTATTACAGTTAGGATTATTGGTGACATTACCGGCATCAGATAAACTGTCACCGAAAAAAAACAAATTACTAAAGTTAAATGCGTATGCTTGTTGGCTTACCATCGCAAAAGCTAGCACGATAAAAAGAATACTAAAAATACGTAGCTTATATTGACGTAACTGCATGACCTCTCCCTTAAACAGCTCAAATAAGCGCGCGATTATAAAGAAAATGGTGCTTAAAAACAAAGTTAATTATGAATGAGTATTCGAGAGGTAAGAGTAACGGCAGATAATTAACCTGGGGGTTTGTTACTATATGATTTCATTCGTTAAATTTTCTTCAATATTAATTGAAAATGGGGGCAATCCACGCAATAACAAACGACCATAAGATTTACTTTGGATACGACGGTCTAGAATATACAGGGTTCCCTGGTCAGTGCTTGATCGGATTAGGCGTCCTGCAAACTGGGTTAAGCGCACGGAAGTTTCTGGTAATGCATAATGGCGAAATGGATTTTTATTAATGGTTTTCAACCAAGTTTGTCGAGTTAGCTCAATAGGGCTTGATGGGATGGCAAACGGTAATTTCGTAATAATTAATGTTTTACATAAATTGCCGGGTAGATCGATACCTTCGGCAAAACTTTGCATGCCGAAAATAATACTCGGTCGTTGTTTTTCTATAGTCTCAAAATGTTGTTGCATGATTTTTTGGCGAGGCATCTGTCCCTGTAATAATATGTGATTTATTGCGTGTTGTTCGCTAATCGCATGATAGGCTTCGAGCATTGAATATTTACTGGTAAAAAGGACTAAAGTGCCATGTGCATTATGAAAAAGTTTTGGCAATAGAGTAATTAATTCTTTTAAATGTTGATTACTATTAAAAGAAGGTTCATTGCGCATAGCAGGAATAATGAGTTGAGATGCGGCGTAATCAAAAGGCGATGCTAGAGCAAGTGTTGTTGCAGGTGGTTCTTGTAATAAATTTAATCCAGTCTTTTCAATAAAATAATCAAAAGAGCCTAATGAACATAATGTTGCTGAACACATGATTACAGCATTTTCGCGCTCTTGCCATAAGACTTTCACTAAATTAGCAGCTGCACTGATAGGAGCGGTATGGCATTGATAATCCATTATTCCCGCTCGTTGATGCTTACCGGTTTGGGTGAACCATTTGGCAATCGGTGGTTTTGATATATCATCATGTTGACTGATTAATTGTGAAAACGTTTGCTGTAAATTTTCCACGCGATGAAAGAAAAATCCTGTAGCGGCGATCAGTGAACTGGGGATTGTGCTTACACCTGGCATCATAAGTTTTTTCATACTTTCTAATAGCTTTTCAACGCGAGGGACAAGTTGCGTTGCTAAGGTACTAATGTGTTGCGCATAATTCAATAGACTTTCAGGGATAATATCAGGTTGCCATGATTTCTCATCAGGCATTTGCAAGAAGTGATCATGCACCGTAGCATGAAACAGTTTTAAATATTTAATTAGCTCGATGCTGAGTGGTAGCAAATATTGAGCTTGAGCACTTAACTCTTTTGATAAAGTTAAAACTTTTTTATTGATTTTCTCGCTTAGCGTGAGCCAATCTGTTGCACCAAGTAACGTAATATTGCTTGATAATGCTTCGATGGCTTTCTCGGGGAAATTATGGGCTTCATCAATAATAAGGATGCTATTTTCTAATGCCGGTAATAAGGTTCCGGAACCCATGGCGAGGTCGGCGAGTAAAAAATTATGATTAGTGACAAGAACATCCGCATTAAATTGCTTTTTGCGCGCTTTATAATAAGGACAGTGATGAAAAAACTCACAGCTTTTTTTCATACAGCGATGTGAATCTGTTGTTACACGTTGCCAGGCATTATTTGGCAGAGTTGTTGGATAATTATCACGGTCACCATCCCATTGACCCTGCTCAAGAGCGTGTTTTAGTTTTTGAAATAAAACTAAGTCACTAGCGGCAGGTTGCTGACTATTGATCGCCGCATTAAGTTCTGCCACGTCACTATCGACAAATAAATCATCTTGATTGGCATCATCAGTTTGATAGAGTTTATGTAAACAAATATAACGTTGGCGACCTTTTGCAATACTATACGAAAAATTCAAGTCGAGTTGTTGGCGTAACGAACGCAAATCTTTATTAAATAATTGTTCTTGTAATGACACTGTTGCTGTGGCGATAACAATCTGTTTTTTTGCCGGCCTATTTAGCAAGGCGGGAATTAAATAACCATAGCTTTTGCCAATCCCAGTGCCGCCTTCAATGATGGCAACATCTTTATTCTCGATTGCATCACTGATGCAATGCATCATCTCTTCTTGAGCATGACGTTGTTCATAATCTAAATCATATAGTTTCTGTAGAGCATCATTAATTTTCATAAAAAGGGGTAACTATCTTATATAATGTAAATATTCAAAAATAAATTGTGCTGCAAGCTTTGCAGTACATTGATCGATATCATAATTGGGAGCCATTTCAGCAATATCAAATGCAATAACTTTATTTGAATTGAGGATGTTATTGAATAATGGCATGACCTGACCTGGAAATAATCCCAATGCTTGTGGTGCGCTAACACCCGGTGCTGCGCTGCTTGCAAAAACATCTAAGCAAAGTGTTAAATAAATAACATCGACATTAGCAATGAAGTCATGCAGTTGTGCAGCAATCGTTGTTGCTTTGTTAGCATGAATATCGGCAGCATAAATAAAATCAACATCTAGCGAGTTAGCGGTAGAAAATAAAGATGCGGTATTTGCACTTTTTTGAATACCTATGCAGAGATAATCAAAATTTTGTTGTTGCTGCTGTCGAGTATGAGCAATTTGTAAAAACGGCGTGCCAGAACTGCCTTTATTATCTTCGAGCAAAGGGCGCAAATCAAAATGCGCATCAAAATTGATGATGCCTATATTTTGTTGTGAATAGTTTGCGGCAATGCCTTGATAATGGCCCCAAGCAACTTCATGACCCCCACCGATAACTAAGGGTTCAATCTTTTGTTGATAGAGTAGCGCGCACAAATCCCCTAGACTTCGTTGTGCTGTTTCCAAATCATCATTGTCACACGTGATATTGCCGATATCAATTAACGCTATACCAGGATCATGCCAAGGTAGATTCTTAAGTGTTTTGCGTATTGCGTCGGGTCCTTGTTTTGCTCCCAGTCGACCTTGATTGCGCTTCACGCCTTCATCACAGGCAAACCCGAGCAAAGCAAAAGTGGGTTGTTGATTCTGATAATTGTTCAATGTGGTTGCATCGACAAATTTAATAACTTGGTGCCAGCGCTCGAGTTGACCGTCATCACGACCTTGCCATTGAGAGGGAAGAGGGGGCTGGTAATGTTGCTGCCACATGCTAGTTTGATCTCTTTATTTGAATTTGTATCATGGTATGATACTGGCCTGATGTTATTAAGTCTATGTGGTTTTTGTTAAACCTAGATTCCGCAGTTGCCATCTACTGCGAACGCCTAATATACTGAATCTAAGCTAAAATTTCGCAAATTAACGCGCACCCGTAGAGTAACTACTGTGTCCACATTAATTTTCAAAATTTCAGTCTATCTTCAACATGTTAAGCGCTCTCGCTACGATGCCAGCTGCGGAATCTAGGTTAAAAACAGGACTTACGATAAATGTGGGGTTTACTATGCTATGGGATAGCTTATGGATCAATGCGCGCATCGCGACATTCGATGCTGAAGATGATTATGGGATTATTGAAGATGGTGCTATTGCGGTTAAGCAAGGTAAGATTGCCTGGATTGGCCCTAGTCAGAGCTTAGAAATTGATGCCGATAAACTTGCAAGCAACGTTTATGATGTAAAACAACAATGGCTGTTACCCGGGTTTATTGATTGTCATACACACATTGTCTATGGCGGTAATCGTGCGAATGAATTTAGTCTGCGTTTAGCTGGTAAATCATATGCCGATATTGCTAAGCAAGGTGGGGGTATTCAGAAAACGATGTATGCCACGCGTGAAGCCAGTATTCACGATTTATATCAAGAAAGTATAAAGCGATTACAATCTTTGTTAAGTGAAGGTGTTACAGGCATCGAGATTAAATCTGGTTATGGCTTAGATGTTAATAACGAAGAAAAGATGCTGCAAGTAGCGCAGCAAATTGCCGACAATTTCCCTTGTCATGTTCAGAAAACATTTCTTGGTGCGCACGCTATTCCACCGGAATTCTCTGGTAAATCTGATGAGTACATGCATCATATATGCGAAATCATATTGCCCTATTTAGCTAAAGAGAATCTTATTGATGCTGTTGATGTTTTTTGTGAAAATATTGCTTTTAATCTTGCTCAAACGCGTAAACTTTTTCAGGCAGCAACATCATTAAACTTGCCAGTGAAGATCCATGCCGAACAATTATCTGATATGCATGGTGCTAAGCTTGCTGCAGAATTTGATGCATTATCGGCGGATCATTTAGAATATTTATCAAAAGCTAGCATTATTGCCATGGCGAAAGCTGGTACGGTTGCAACATTATTACCTGGTGCGTTTTATTATCTACAAGAAACACAATTACCGCCGATTGATTTGTTGCGTAAACATAGGGTGCCGATTGCTATTGCAACGGACTGTAATCCAGGTAGTTCTCCATGTACTTCATTATTGCTAATGGTTAATATGGCATGTGTTTTATTTAAGTTAACACCGCTTGAAGCGTTACAAGGTATTACACGGCATGCTGCGCGTGCTTTAGGATGGCAGGATAGTTTAGGAAGTCTAGCTGTAGGCAAACAGGCAGATTTTAGTCTTTGGGCAATTGAGCATCCACAAGATTTAGCCTATAGAATTAGCGGCAATTTACCAAACAGTGTTATATATAAAGGAAATTCTGTTTAGAAAAATTTTGAGGATATTCTTTTATGCAAGTTCTTCTTGCTGGGCGGCAGATCTAATTGCTTCAACATCTTCGTCATTAGCCATGAATTTCTCTATCGCTGCTTGGGTAATCATGTCATTAAATTGTTGCAATGTTGCATCATGTTGGCAGTAATCTTCTCGCCACTGTGGTTGGAATAGCATACGCTTTTCTTTTTCGAGCCAAGTTGATAAATCGGCTTCTGTGTGTTGCAGAAAAACTTCTAATTTATCAAGAGCCATCACAAACTTGGCTTCGATACTTTGATGTGCTTCGAACTCTTGCCATAACGCATAGATTTCATCGCCAATTTCATCATTGAGTAAATCGCGTATATTTGTTATTGCTTGTTGCTCTCTTTGTTGTTTTAAAACTTTATCTTCTTTGGATGTACATTCGAAACTGGGGATATCACCGGCTTCTGCTTCAACTATGTCGTGAATCAAGGCCATTTTGAGTGATTTTTCTAGTTGCACAGGATGTTCAAGTTGTGGGGCAAGCGCCAATGCCATTAGAGCTAAACGCCAGCTATGTTCGGCGACACTTTCTCGACGTCCGTTTGACAACCAACTATGTCGTAATTCAAATTTGAGCTTTTCGGCTAAATGTAAAAAATCCATGATGGCATGTAATTTTGCTTGCATCGCTTTATCTCTTATCACTAGGGGTTTAGTTCTAGAGCGTAAACATAACAAAAAATACACAAAAATAATACCGATATAAGGCCTTTATTATAGAATAAAGCTTGCTCTTAATGTTTGAGGCGCATAAAATCGGCCCCTGGTGAATACTGGTGTGGAGTAAAATTATGGCTTGGAATGATCCCAGCGATCAAGACAAAGACCAGCAACGCGATCAAGAAAAAAAATCTGCGGGCGATCCTTGGAGTGGTCAAAAAAAAGGATCTGATAATGCGCCGCCTGATCTTGATGAAGTTTTTCGTAAATTTAGTAAAAAATTAAATAGCATGCTGAATAAGAAAAAAGGCAGTGGTGGTAAAGGCTTTGGTTCTGGAAGTAATGGTTCCGGCCCTGTTGCGAGTCTTGGCAAAAAAGGTGCTGGATTTATTGTTGGCTTAGCCGTATTACTCATCCTAGTAATCTGGGGTTTATCCGGTATTTATATCGTTGGACCTGCTGAACAAGGTGTTGTCCTTCTCTTTGGAAGTTATTCAAAAACAGTTGGACCCGGGCCACATTGGATTCCTCGATTTATTGAATCTGTTAAAGTCGTTAATGTTCAAAAAGTCTATAACTATGTATATAGTGCTGAAATGTTAACCAGAGATGAAAACATCGTTTCGGTATCCGTTGCGGTGCAGTACCGCATAAGCAATCCCGAAAAATTTCTCTACAACATCGTTAATCCACGCGAAAGTTTACAGTTAGCCACTGCCAGCTCGTTGCGACAAGTGGTTGGGGACATGACTTTAAATTCTGTTCTTACTACAGGACGAAGCTTGGTTAGTCAGGATGTGAATAAGCAACTCCAAGATATTCTCAAACTATATCAATCAGGTATTCAAGTGACTGATATTGCTTTACAGCCAGCAAAAGCACCTGAACAAGTTCGAGCCGCGTTTGATGACGCGATTAAAGCGCGCGAAGATCAACAACGTTATGTTAACCAAGCGCAAGCTTACACGCAGGATGTTATTCCAAAGGCTCAAGGTAATGCTAAACAAATGCTAGCTCAGGCAAATGCATACAAACAACAAGTGGTTTTATATTCAGAAGGTAACACGGCTCGGTTCTTAGCATTATTGCCTGAGTATAAAGTTGCGCCAGAAGTGATGCGCGAACGTTTGTATCTTACCTCGGTTGAATCTATGTTAGCACATAGTAGTAAAGTATTAGTTGATACCAATAAGAGTAATAACGTGTTGTTATTACCTCTGAGTAAACTCATGTCACAAGTGTATAATCCGCACAATATGTCGGGTAATCATTCGAGTATTGTGCCAATTAAACCTGAATTAACAAAGAAAACCTCGACGGCAGATTATAGCAGTCGTCCGGGACGTGATTCTTTTGCTGGACGAGGATATTAACGCCATGAAATTTTCACAAACCGTCGGCTTAATTGTGGCCTTAGTTGTCTTGCTATTACTTTCTATGAGTATGTTTACCATTACTGAAGGTCATGAAGGTATGCTCTTGCGTTTAGGACAGATCGTAAAAAATCACAAAACGCAGAAAGCTAAAATTTTATTGCCAGGACTACATTTTAAATGGCCATTTATTAATAATGTTCGTAAGTTTGATATCCGTTTACAAACTTTGGATCATAAATCATCTCGTGTGGTGACCGCTGAACAAAAAGATGTGATCGTTGATTACTTTGCGAAATGGCGTATTGCTAATTTACCGCTTTATTATACACGTACTGGTGGTAATGAAATGGTGGCGCAAACCTTACTACAGCAAAAGTTAAACGATGCATTACGTGCTGAATTTGGTAAGCGTCAATTAAAGCAAGTGGTGTCGGTTGATCGTGTACAGATTATGTCTATCCTAAAACAGAAAGCCAATGAAAATGCACAAGGTTTAGGAATTAAAGTTATTGATGTACGAATTAAGCGTATTGATTTACCAACCGAAGTTAGTAATTCAGTATTTGAACGTATGCGTGCTGAACGGCAACGCGTAGCAACAGAGTTTCGAGCAGAAGGTCGTTCTCAAGCTATCGAGATTAAAGCTAATGCGAATGCAAAAGTTCAAGTTATTTTAGCCACAGCTAAAAGTGCATCAGAAAAGATTCGTGCAGAAGGTGATGGTACCGCTGCTAAAATCTATTCTACTGCTTATGATAAGAACCCAGAATTTTATGCTTTCTTCCGTAGTTTAGAAGCGTATAAGAAAACCTTTGATAATAAACGAGATGTATTGGTTCTACAGCCGGATAGTCAATTCTTTAAATATTTTAATTCGGCAACAAAATTAAGTGGTAGCTCTGGTAGTGCGGCAGGTGAAAGAAAACAAGCAGCAAGCGAATAATATATACCCGTCGCTCTATTACAAATGTAGAGTGGCGGCAATATCTTTAGGCTGGACTCTAAGGGGGCGGCCTAAACTCATCTTTTTAAACTCCAAGTAGGACTTACGCTAAACACCAATCTTTTCGTTGAATGTGCTTTCTAAAATCCTCACGTATTACGTATACTGTTGGTCTTTAAAAAGCACATTCGCCTCAACCTTGGTGTTTAGCGTAAGTTCTATCCAATAAAAATGAGACAGAATATGTGGCATAACTTATTTTCTGCAATTGGTTTGCTGTTGGTGATGGAAGGAATTTTACCTTTCCTATCACCAGATAAATGGCGGCGCTCTATGTTGCGTTTAGCAGAACAAAATAGCCGTGGCTTACGAGTCATGGGATTAACCTTAATGATTGTTGGCGTCATTGTCTTAACCGTCGTGCATCGATTTTTTTAGAAAGGACAGAGGAATGGGAAAAAGTATTATTGTATTAGGTAGCCAATGGGGCGATGAAGGTAAAGGTAAAATTGTTGATCTACTTACCGAAAAAGTTGCTGCGGTTGTGCGTTTCCAAGGTGGTCATAATGCCGGACATACCTTAGTAATTGGCGATAAAAAAACCATTCTGCGTTTAATTCCATCAGGCATTTTACATGATCATGTGAAATGTTTAATCGGTAATGGCGTGGTGTTATCACCTTCAGCATTATTAGAAGAAATGCAAATGCTCGAAGCAGAAGGGGTGCCTGTACGTGAGCGTTTACGTATTAGTGGCGCTTGTGCCATGGTGATGCCATATCATGTTGCCTTAGATAAAATTCGTGAATTAAAGCGTGGTAAAGATGCGATTGGTACCACGGGACGTGGCATCGGCCCAGCTTATGAAGATAAAATTGCGCGACGTGGTTTGCGTGTTGGTGATTTATTTCATGAGCAACAGTTTGCCGAACGATTACAAGACTTAGTGGAATATCATAATTTTTTACTAACAAAATACTATGGACAAGAAGCATTTGATTACCAACAATTATTGGATGAAGCTTTATCAATGCGTGAAATTTTACAACCGATGCTTGCTGATATTCCTGCCTTATTAAGTGAATATCGCGAACGTGGTGATAATATTTTATTCGAAGGTGCACAAGGAACCTTTTTAGATATTGATCATGGAACCTATCCATATGTGACGTCTTCTAATACAACTGCCGGGGGTGTTTGTACCGGTGGTGGCTATGGTCCATTGTATCTTGATGGCGTTTATGCAATTACGAAAGCTTATATAACACGCGTAGGCTCTGGCCCGTTTCCAACGGAATTGACCGATGCTATTGGCATGCAGTTGGCAGAGCGCGGTAATGAATTTGGTAGTGTCACCGGCAGGCCTCGGCGTTGTGGTTGGTTTGATGCGGTTGGTATGCGTCGCTCAATACAAATTAATAGTTTCTCAGGGATCTGTTTAAATAAGTTAGATGTATTAGATGGTTTAGACACAGTGAAAATCTGTATTGCCTACCGTTATCAAGGAGAAGAGTTAACATTACCGCCGACGGATGCGATTACTCTAGCGGCTTGTGAACCTGTATATGAAGAAATGCCGGGTTGGCATGAGACAACTCGAGGTGTTACTGATTACGATGCCTTACCGCAAGCAGCAAAAGATTATGTACAGCGTTTACAAAGCTTAATGCAAGTGCCCATTGATATGATTTCAACGGGACCTGAGCGTAATGAAACGATCATGTTAAAAAACCCTTTCTAAATCACTAAGGACTTATACAAAACTCTTGATGCCGCGTTGCAAGAGTTTTGTATAAGTCCTTACTGTTATTCTTCTGTCCCCAGATTGAACAGAATTTTCAAAAACTGTAACTTACGAATCTATGTTTTCTGTTTGTTCCCACTCGGTTTTGTATATATTTCATGCTAAAAAACATTGTTTCAGGTATTTTTGGAACCTTTGTGTGGGATATTGACCATAGAGAGCGTGAGAGATATGCTAATTTGTGTGTGAGCATTTGCCCATGCCTTGAGGCTAAAAAAACCAATAAATCTGTGAAAATAATTGCCAAAACTATTGAGACCTTTTGCTTTTCTACATAAGAAATTAATGCTTTTCAATAATTGAGACACTGTTCAAGCCGAATGATAAGTCGAAAGTGTATCACATGTGAAATCATCAAGTTAACTTATTAAAGAGGTTGATCCCTCTGCGTCGCTTTGTTCGATAATTAAACCTTTGCAAAATTCCTATGTTGGAAGACACATTTTGACATGCTCTTGAACAGCAAATTTATAGGAGCTTAATTCCGGTTTTTATTTATCATCTAGGCAAATCAAAAAAATAGGAGTAGTCTGTTTCTCGCTAGGTGTTAACAGCGATCTCAAAAAAAGAGATGCGCTGCATGGGAGACATAACATAAAAATACAATTAGTAAGATGGAGTATTTGTTATGTCTTTTTTAGGTGTAAGAAGTGTATTTTCTGGTGGTTCGGAAAATAAGAAAAATTATTGGGCTGGACGGGTCCAAAAATATGATAGGTCACATAGTGAAGCTCTACTTTGTGATGCTATGGAGTTTAGCTCCCGCGTTCCACGTTTCGATGTAGGGCTATATTCGTTCGTTAGGGCTCCTAATAACCAAACAGCTTTCAATGTTGTCGAAGAGGCATTACGTTTTTTACCTATGGAGTTAAGAACGGCTTTTTCAGCGCATATTGTAAAAGACTCAAGACCTGAAGTTGAAAGCCTGCGTAAGGATTTGTGGTCAGTAGCACGTTTGTCTGGTCAAAGAGAGCCTTTATTTGGCTTTTCAGCGAGTAATCGAGCTCCATACCAAGCTCAGATGAGCAGCAATCCGGCTTTTGTTGGCGCTTATGTGAAATTGCAGCATGATTTAGCTGTATTAAATGCAGTATTGTTTAAATTCTGGCAGAACCATGCTTTACCCTTTAAAGATGGCGAACTAAAACAGTTTCGATTAGCGTTGTTGGAAAGTTGTAACCAATATTTTCTTGAGCAACCACAGGATTGGAAAACCAATAATGCCGGTAAGTTTTATTATTCTCAACAACTTGCAAGAACTATCCAAGCATGGGTAAAACATGCGGAATCTCAACGTTGTCAAGATACAGCAGTATTCGATGGTGATTATGCTTCCGAGCTTGCTGATTGTGCTGCAGAGATTAGTCCTCATCTACGTGATATGGGGGCAGCGACATCAGAAATCTCCAAAGCGGTAAATGCAAGTACGACATCTTTTGCTAGTTATATGACCGCATCAGTACAGCAGGAGAGTTGTAATGAGTTGCCAGAGTATGGTTCAGTCGACATGTACTTTCATGGATTAGCTGAGCAAAAACGTTATTTAGCAACTCAGGAAAAACTTTATATTGCTCAACAGGCATTAATGAACCAATGTTTATCTGGCGCTGCAGATTCTGTTTGGCAAAAGTTGGATGATGAATCTGCAGCAGAGGCTTGGAGAGGACAGTATTCAGCTTTTTTCAACGTTGCTGCTCATGGAACAAAGCGCAATGCAACAACAGCAAAAATAGAATTTCATAAAGCTATTGATGCTTTAGAATTTTTAATTGCTCGACATATAGAGCTTAATACTGCAGAAAACAAGCTGGCCGAAATAAAACGTAAAGATAATGCTTTTCTTGATGGAAGTGAATATGTTCGTTTAACTGGAGTTTATTTTCCAGAGGGTAGAAGAAGGAAATTATCTCTTGATGAAGTTAGCACATTAGTTAACGCAGCTAATAAGTTGGTTGCTGAATATCCAAAAAAAAGCAAAAATTTAGAAGCGACTTTTTCTCGTATGGATAAAGGTGAAGTTACTATAACGCGCGCATTTTCTATAGGCGCAAGCAAAGTTTATAGTCGCAAAGAGCCAACGATTTGGTATCAATTAAGTAAAATATGCCGCGGCACATTTGGAGAAGGCATTGCTGCATATCAGGGGCAAGTACAAGAGTGTTTAGGGCTGGATATCGATTCTGATGTTAAAGGTATATTGGCCAAAGCTGAGAAATGTGCCCTTACAAAAAAAGAAGAAGCTTGTGTTAATACTGCATTTCGGCTTATCGCATTAGCAAAAAGCTATATACAAATTAATGATGGAAGCCATCGACCAAATGATCATGCTGCTATTCCGCCGAGTCTTGCTTTGACATTATTAGAAAATTTAGAGGCTAAGCTTACTGTGAGGGAAAAAAGTCTTGATCGCAAACTTTCTATCTTACAGTGGGGTGTTGTTGCTAAAGATCGACGTGAAAGTGTCGCATTCTTGAAAAGCCAGTATCTCAATGTGTTGCTAGGCTTACAGCGATATATGCAAGAGAATAAAGATGCTCTTCAAGCTGAAACATCACACGCAGATATGATTCTAGAGGTTGCAGCATTACACGGGGTTTATGCTAAGTTACCGACTCTGCAAGTACCAAGGCTACATTTAGGCTCAGTTTGGACGCGTTGGTTGAGAACCACTGCTCAAAAATTAGGAGAGAAGATGGTTAAAGATATGAAGCATGTTGTCGATTTTGATCCTGCTATGCTACCAGCAAGAAAGAGGTTAGAAGCCTATTAAGCAGAGTAAATATTGTAAATTGTAATTTGGTGCCGAGGAGAGGATTTGAACCTCCAAGGGGTTGCCCCCACAAATACCTGAAACTTGCGTGTCTACCAATTTCACCACCTCGGCAGGTAAATTATGAAAATTAGAAAATATAAAAAGATGAACACACACACATAATAATAATAATAAAAGTTGGCCTCATCTCTATATATATCCGTAGCGGTCCATTTTTAGATTTTATCGCACCGGAATTTTTTATGAGACAGGTGCTCTAAATCGCAGGTAATAGCTGGACTATTGACAAGATTTAAAGTGCATTTCTCGCGAAAAATAACCAGTGAGAAAACCTAAGAATGGATCGCTACGGGTATATTGGGGCACTACGGTGCCCATTTTTTTTCTAAAGACTCATTTTTCTGTTCTAAACTTTACTGATTCTGTATTAGCTTGTCAAACAACAGACCTATTATCGAAACCGTCTTTTTCAAGAAAACCCCATCAATTTCAGGAATTTAAGTATTATTAATGTTTGCTGTTTTGCCCTTAAACCAGGTACAATGGCGCAAAGTTGAGGTTCATATACTATATATATTATATATACAAACATTTGTGGTGATAAATCAGGTGATAAGAAAGAAAAAAACAGGGCACAATAAGCAGAAGAACGTAAAAGATCCATTTGCTGAGCGCGAAGCCACTAAGTATGAAAATCCTATTCCCAGCCGTGAATACATTCAAGAGCTTTTACGTAAGCAAAAGAAGCCACTCAATTTTATTGGTATAGCGAATGCGCTGTCGTTAACAACAGAAGATCAACTAGAAGCAATAAGACGTCGATTACGCGCCATGGAACGTGATGGACAGTTAGTGAAAAACCGACGTGGTGTTTATGGTCTTATAGATAAAATGGATTTATTACGAGGGCGAGTAATTGCTCATCGTGATGGTTTTGGTTTTGTGAATGTCGAAACGGAAGAAAATGATTTATATCTCGGTCCACGTGAGATGCGCAAAGCATTTCATGGTGATGTTATATTAGCACGGGTTATTAATGTCGATAAACGTGGACGTAAAGAAGCACAAATTGTTGAAGTTTTAGAATCCAATACACATACTGTCGTTGGTCGCTTTTATAAAGATGACGCCATGGTGATACCAGAAAATAAAGGTATCAATAAAGACATTAGTATTCCTATTGATATGCAAAATTCAGCTGAAGATGGCCAGATTGTTATGGTTGAGATTATTGGTCAACCCTCTATGCGTAAAGGACCCCTCGGTAGAATTATAGAAGTTTTAGGTGAGCATCTGGCTCCTGGTATGGAAATTAGTATTGCGTTGCGTTCACATGATTTACCTTGTACTTGGCCTGCTGATGTTATGGCTGAGAGTCATGCTATTGCCGATACTGTCGGGGAACAAGATAAGTTAAACAGAACTGACTTACGTGATTTACCTCTAGTGACAATTGATGGTGAAGACGCACGTGATTTTGATGATGCCGTTTATTGCAAAGCATTACCTAAAGGTGGTTGGGTTTTATATGTAGCGATAGCTGATGTTAGTCACTATGTGAAACCCGAAACGGCACTGGATAAAGAAGGCTATAACCGTGGTAATTCTGTTTACTTTCCGGGTGAAGTCATTCCTATGTTGCCGGAGAAACTAAGTAATGGTTTGTGCTCGTTAAATCCTCATGTGGACCGATTATGTGTGGTTTGTGAAATGCGAATAACAGCAAAAGGTAAATTATCGGGTTATCGATTTTATAATGCTGTTATGCAATCACAGGCGCGATTAACCTATACTCAAGTAGGTGCTTTATTACTTGATGATGTTGCTTTACCTGTTGACTATCAGCATCTAACACCGCAGCTACATGAATTAAACTCACTTTTTAAGGTATTGCATAAAGAACGCGGTAAACGTGGTGCGATTGAATTTGAAACAACTGAGGTTAAATTTATATTTGATGAGGCCCGTAAAATAGAATCTATCGTGCCATTGGAACGCAATGTTGCCCATCGAATTATTGAAGAATGTATGTTATTAGCTAATGTTAGTGCAGCGAAATTTATTGAAAAAAATAAGATTCCAAGTCTCTTCCGAGTACATGATCATCCCGGTGAAACAAAAATTCAAGAATTTCGTGAGTTTCTACTTGAGTTAGGTTTGCGTTTTTCTGGTGGAAAAAAACCATTGCCTCGCGAGTTTGCTAAATTACTTGCGTCTGTTGCTGAGCGACCGGACATTCAACTTATTCAAACTGTGATGTTGCGTACTATGAGGCAGGCAATTTATACTGATCAAAATGCGGGTCATTTTGGTTTAGCTTATAAAGAATATGCGCATTTCACCTCACCAATTCGGCGTTACCCTGATTTACTTTTACATCGAGCAATTAAGCATACTATAGAAAATAGAGACGTTGCTGATTTTTATTATGATGGCAAACAAATGCATACTTTTGGTGAGCATTGTTCCTATACAGAGCGTCGAGCCAATGATGCAACCCGTGATGTACAAAGTTGGTTGAAATGTGAATATATGCAGCATCGCTTGGAGCAGGAATACGATGGTATTATTGCTGCGGTAACAGGGTTTGGTCTTTTTGTACAACTTAATGATATATTCGTTGATGGTCTAGTGCATGTTACTGCATTAGAAAATGATTATTATCATTTTGATGCGATACGGCATACATTAATTGGCGAGCGAACTCATATACGTTATCGTTTAGGTGACCCGATGAGAGTGCGCGTTGTCCGTGTTGATTTAGATGATCGAAAAATCGATTTTGAATTGGCGTCTTAATTTCACAGGACCTACAATAATTTCTTTCGCCTCGTCTAAAGGAATTATCGTAAGTCCAGTTTCATTATTAAATATTTTATTCAAGTGGTATAAATATGGAAAATTGTATTTATGGTATCCATGCAGTATTAGCTTTATTAAAGAAATCACCTATAGAAGTTGTGGGATTATGTGTTCTGCAATGTCGGGATGAAAAGCGATTGCAGGAGATTTTACAGATTGCCAAACATAATAATATTGTTATAGAGTATTTTGATCGTCATACTTTAAGTGAGTTAGTCAAAAGTGAGCAACATCAAGGTATCGTTGCCAAGCTTGCTAATAAGCAGAAATCCCTTTCTGGTAAACAGCAACAAGCTGACTTGATTGAACATTTGCAGCAGTTAACTGAGCCTGCTTTTGTTCTCGTCCTGGATGGCGTGCAAGATCCGCATAATCTAGGTGCTTGCCTGCGTAGTGCTGATGCTGCGGGTGTACATGCTGTTATTTGTCCGAAGGATAACGCTGTGGGTATTACACCGACAGTACAGAAAGTCGCATGCGGTGCTGCAGAAACTGTGAATCTTTATACGGTAACTAATCTGGCTAGAACGCTTAAGTCGTTACAAGATCTTGGTATCTGGATTTATGGTGCTGCCGTTGAAGGCGAAAAGACACTTTATGATATCGATTATAAAGGTCCGGTTGCATTAGTTTTGGGAGCAGAAGGTAAGGGCTTACGACGTTTAACTCGAGAAAATTGTGACGAACTATTCCAATTGCCGATGAATGGCTATGTTGAGAGCCTTAATGTTTCTGTTGCTACGGGTATTTGTCTTTATGAAGTGGTACGTCAACGAAGCCTTTAATTCCAATTTCTGTATTTATCTTCTCATCTGAGTTAAGAAAATTGTTTTTTATCTATAATGCGGCGAGTATATACCCAGCGTAGTTGAAGATGCGAGATCGACTGAAATAAGATACTTTCTAAGCTTGAGACTTTTAGCTGTCAGTAGTGCATTAGATTCGCAACAAGTTATAGGGAAAAATGCGGCACATAGTCATTCTATGTAACAATTTTTTCCGTATAACTTGTTGTGAAGATGATGTGCTAATGGTTGGCAAAAGTCGCATCTTCAACTACGTTGGGTGTATACATGAGGGCTGATGATTCCAGAGAGTCGATCTTTTAAATTAAATTTATGATAAAGGCTACGGTGATGAGTTGTACTGGTTTCCTTCGAGGCAACTTATAACCAATCAGAAATACCAGATAATGCAATTCTTTCACCAAGTTGAAAAGCGGTATGGCAATGTAACTTTATTTTTGCATTTGCGATATGGCGTTCAATAGTTTTGCGCGACTTACCAACGATTTGACTAGTGAGTTCAGCAGATTTACCTTTATGTAACCAATGTAAACATTGTAATTCTTCTTTTGTTAATAAATGAAGTTGGCGCTTAAATGCGATGGCGTTGTTAAAGTTAAGCTGTAGGTCATCGAACTCATGAATCGAAGTTAGTGTTTGTATATTAATGTTTGTATCTACTTTATCGTCAATGGCTGTAAATTGAAAATCATAAATTTCTTGTAATTCAGCAATAGAATTCAGCTTATCATTAAAATAGTGAATAAAAGCATGTAGGTAATCAAGATGATGGAAATAAATTTGATTGATAGCATTATTACTATTGCTACCACTGAAATGATAACAATGATTAATATCTTCATGCTGTTGTATAATTGTTAGTGTATGGCTGTGTCCAAATTCTTTGGCTAAGTCATATAGCTCAATTTGGTGTTTCGTTTGAGTAACGTTATCCCATAATAGATAAATAGGTTTGCTAACAACGTCATTAAAGCTATGATGAACATCGGCATTGTAATAAGAACGATTTAAATATTGGCGTCCATAATCCGGATCGCTGCCAACACAAATATTTTTTCCTTCTGCGGTCGTTGTAGTATAACCAAAAAAGACAATACCAAGACGCTTTAAAGGAAAACATAAGTCTTGAATTAGATGGCTATGTTGAATACATGGGTGCTTTTCAATCATGGTCGATAATTTATCACATATTCTTAAAGTCAGCAAGCATTGATCTGTTGTGAAACTGTTTTGACAGGACGTTCAAAGATTGAGTAACATCACTTTCAACACTTATAATTAAGTATAAAATCAACGGTTGATGTATGCAGCTAACAAATAAGAGTCGTATTTTCGGTAGTATCATATTACTAAGTGGATCAGTGATCGGGGGCGGCATGATTCCGTTACCCTTAGAAGCGGGAATCAATGGTTTTATTCCTGCTATTTTTATTTTGTTATTAGGCTTTGTATATCTATTACTTAGTGCATTCATGTTGTTACAAGTAAATTTACATTTTCCTGCTGGTAGCAATATCCCGACAATGGCTAATGCAACATTGGGGCGTTATGGCAAATGGTTTGCAAAGATTCTTTTATTATTAATTCTTTATGCACTATTAGCGTCTTATATTGCAGGAGCAGGCTCTATTGTTCATGCTGTTTTAACGACTATGCATGTACCTAAAACTATATCAATACAAGGTAATATAATTTTCACTGTTATTTTTGCTGGTATTTTATATTGGGGTATCGCCTTTACAGATAACGTTAACCGTATTCTTGCTTTCGGATTGATTGTTAGTATTGTTGTGCTCATGAGCTTAATGCTTCCTCATATGGAGCTCAATAAACTTAAACAGATTCATTTAAATGAAAGTTGGTGGATGGCATTACCGATTGTTGTGATTGCCTTTACTTTTCAACCACTCATTCCTGCAATTAGAGAATATTTAAATAGTGACTATCGTAAACTCAAATATGTTTTGATTATCGGCGCATTAATTCCACTGATACTTTTTCTTTTATGGCAAACTCTATTATCAAGTACTCTTGATTTAGCAAAATTTTCAGTGATTCTTAATAGTGTTAACCCGGTAACACGCTTAACCAGTACTATTTCGCAGCAAACACAGATAGTACACATTACAAAAATAGCGGATATCTTTTCTTTCTGCGCGATTACAACATCGTTTATTGGTGTTGCGGTAAGTTTACAGCACGTATTAGCAGACATTTTTGTTAAGAAAAAATCCTCACCGCTGCGATCAGTTGCGTTAATGCTAATACCGCCATTATTATTTACTGAGTTTTATCCAAAAGTATATTTATTCGCATTAGATTATGCAGGCTTAATGGTGGTGATTTTATTTGGAATTTTGCCAGCGATAATGGCATGGCGATTAAGAAAGGATTCTGTTGACGGTTTGAAGTTAAGTTTATCTAAACAATGGTTACCAATAGCAACATTGATTGTAGCATCGGTAATAGTATTGCTATTATTTATTTTATAATAATCATAAGTCCTGAGTGTTTTTTACTGAAAGTTCGTGATTTATGCGACTTCAGGAATATCTTGTTGAGTGTTAACTTGGTTATGTATATCTTGAGGTCGTTTATCTTTATTAAGAGAACGAATCAGATCAATAATGCGAGAAGATGCGTTGCCATCACCATAAGGGTTAATTGCTTTAGCCATTTCATTATAAATTTGAGAATTGTTAATTAGTTCATTAGTAGAATGAATAATGTTATTGATATCAGTACCCACCAATTTTGCTGTCCCAGCATCTACACCTTCAGTGCGCTCTGTTACTTCACGCATAACGAGCACGGGCTTACCAAGAGATGGCGCTTCCTCTTGTACACCGCCAGAGTCAGTTAACACAATTTTTGAATGGTTGAGTAGAAATACAAAACTTTGATATCCGATAGGCTCAATGAGATGCACATTTTTAAGATTAGATAGAATCTCAAATACTGGTTTTTGTACATTTGGATTTAAATGTACGGGATAAATGAACTGCCACTCAGGGTGTAATTTAGCTAGCTCTCGAATAGCTTGACAGATATTTTCAAAACCATCACCAAAGCTCTCACGACGATGGCCCGTGATGAGTACATAAGGTTTAGCATCATTAATAAGTGTAAAAATATTTTCTGGAAGTTCCTGCTGAATGGCATCATGATTAAGATGTTTTTTCATATAAAGTAAAGCATCAATAACGGTATTACCTGTTACAAAAACAGCATCTGGTGAAATATTTTCTTTGAGTAAGTTAAGTTTAGACTTTTCAGTCGGTGCAAAATGCCAAGTAGCAAGATGACCGGCCAAAGTGCGATTGATTTCTTCCGGAAAAGGACTTAATTTATTATTGGAGCGTAAGCCTGCTTCGATATGCGCAACTGGTATTTTGCAATAAGATGCTGCAAGACTTGCCGCAAATGTTGTTGTTGTGTCGCCTTGTACCAGAACTAAGTCTGGTGCAAAGTCTTCTAAAATAGGTTTGAGATTATTAAGTGTTGCCGTCGTAATATGAAATAAATTCTGATCTTTTCTCATGATATCTAGATCATAGTCAGCTGTAATGTTAAACAGTTCTAACATTTGATCTTGCATGCTTCTATGTTGTGAGGTGACACAGATTCTAGACTCAAAGTTGTTTGCACTTTTTAAAGCATTAACGACAGGCGCCATTTTAATAACTTCAGGGCGTGTACCAAATACCGATAGAACTTTCATGTTGTGCTCCCTACAACTTATTATTACCTGACAAAATACCTGTTGCATCGATTGTGTATTTATCAATGAATTTATTCTTAGGAATTTCTTTAAATTCTTTATGAGCAACGAGAAGTAAGACAATATCAGCTCGTTCTAATGCGTCATCAATATTTGTATTTTCTAAACCTTCAATGCTTTCAACATGTGGTTCACAAACAATAACTTCGCCAAGTTCTTCTCCGGCAATTGCATAGGCAATAATAAGCGCAGGTGATTCGCGTAAGTCATCAATGTCAGGTTTGAATGCTGCACCAAAACAAGCAATAGTTGGTTTGGTAAAGCTTTTACTCTTTTCTTTAACTTTTTCAATAATCCAATTTGGTTTACCATCATTAACGCATCGAGCAGTATGAATGAGCTTACTGTGCTCAGGACAAGATGCTACGATAAACCATGGATCAACCGCAATACAGTGACCGCCAACACCAGGTCCTGGTTGTAAAATATTAACACGAGGATGATGATTGGCAAGCTCAATGAGTTTCCAAACATTGATATCAAGTTTGTCACAGATCAATGACAGCTCATTGGCAAATGCAATGTTAACGTCACGAAATGAGTTTTCAGTGAGTTTACACATTTCTGCCGTTTTAGCATTGGTTGTTAGAATTTTGCCGGCAACAAAGTGACTATAAAATTCAGCAGCTTTTTTAGTTGCTGCGTCATCAATGCCGCCAATCACGCGATCATTTTCCACGAGCTCTTGTAATACACGTCCTGGGATAACTCGCTCGGGGCAGTGCGCAACATGGATACGTTCTAAATCAGGACGGCAAGAACGCAAATGATCATTAACAAACTCGGTTGTCCGCACCGGAGATGTTGATTCTAAAATCACTAAATCATTATTTTTTACTACTTTTGCAACGGCTTCGGTTGCGCTGCGTATATAACTAAGGTCAGGTTTTTTATCTATATCAAAAGGAGTTGGTACCGCGAGAATAAAAACATTTGCTTCCTCAGGTTTGAGGGCAGCTTTTAAATTGCCAGAATTCACGGCTGATCTGACTAATACATCCAAGCCGGGTTCAACTATATGAATTTCACCAGAGTTAATTTTATTAACGACATCTTGCCTGATATCAACACCAAGAACGTCAAAACCTTTAGTGGCGAGTAGAGATGCTGTTGGTAGGCCTATATAACCAAGACCTAAAACACAAACTTTTTGAAATGCTTCCATAGTAGTCCTACTTAATATGGTTACTCATCAGTTTGTTGTGCAATATACCGATGATGGTAGACGGATGCAATGTATAAATCTTGGTATTTTCCCTTGTACTTGGTTGAGGATAATATTAGGCAAAACATGCACCTTCTATCTGGTTGGTTAAAATATATTCTTCTTGTACTGACTCATTCCTACGTTTAATTCTCTATAAAAAGGGAGTGGAAATTTCGTAAATATAGAGTCGGAAAACTTAAATCTGTATAATTTTACATCACAGATTGTAAGTTAATATTATAAAAGGTCTTAATTTGGCTATTGCAATTTGATATCAGATTGTTATTATCCCAAATTTTAACCGTACTCAAGATGCCCAGCGGAATAGAATTTTACTAGGGGTTGGTAGATTTGCAAACGGCTACTTGGGTCATCCATCAAATGCAATGAGACTAGATGCTTAGCTCATATTTTTACTTTTATTAAGGGTAGTTAATGTCTTCATCAAATCTACACCAAGACTTTCGAATTATAACATTAAATGAAATGTGGCACACATTTAAAATGTACCATAAAAGATTTCTAATATCTTTCCTCACTATTTTTGTCGTTGGGGCTATAATTATTTTTTTAATGCCTGGTAGATATGAGATTATTCAACAAGTAGAGATGGCAAATTATAAAAGCACGGGGAAGGTGCATTATTTATTTGATGTGGTTACCTCGATGGCAAAGATTAACTTTGTATTCTCACCATACATTATTGAAAGACTTTATCAAAAGGATAAAGACGTTTTGAATTTTAGAGTTAGCGCAAAAGGTATTCCATTAACTAAAAGTGCAACAGTCAAGCGTTATGCTCCCGGTTCTTTATTGTTAACGGCAAAATCGTCAATAGCAAATCTTCCTTTATATAAAAATGTTTTCGTTAATATTCTAGGTGAGCTTAATAATGATGAAAAAGGACATTATAATGCATTAGCAAATAATTTGAAATTGAAGATTCAAAATACCAAGCTTACTATCACTGATGCAATAGCTAGTCAGAATACTTTGCAAAAGCAACTTGCCGTAGTTAGTCGTCAACGGCAAAACTTAACAAAACTTGGTACTCTATCTGCGGAGTCAAGTGCTTCAAGTGCTTCAAGTCATCCAGAGACAGGAGTAAAAGCACCAGAGAAAATGTTAGTGCAGATCTATTCAGAGCAGCTCCAAGCATCAAGCGCAATTCGGTTAAAAGATTTATCTATTGTTAATATAAGAGATACCTCTTTTCTTTTACAAAATAACCTTACAAGTATTCAAGCAAAAATAAAGTTATATAAGCAACAGTTGGTAGTTGATCAGCAAGAGCTTGCAAGTTTATCATCAGCTAAATTTAGTTCCAATTTTATTATGTCAGTTAGACCTATAGGTATTGGTAAAATCACACAACTAGCCCTTCTGATACTTTTAGAAGTGTTTATCGGATTATTTTTCCTGTTTGTTTTTACAAGGCAAACGACAGAAAAATAATATTAAAGGTTGGTATTGCTTGGTAATATTATGTTCTTAGCATCATCACTAATTACTCTAATATGTGTCGCTATATATGTATATATGAGAGTAACCGAATTCAGAGGGCTGCATCTGGTTGATATTGCATTCTTATCCTGTGCTATTTATGCTCTTGGAGCGGTAACAATACATTTGTATACTTTTAGTTATGATTCATTGTATGTTTTCTTTCTTAGTTCCATAACACTATTATCATTTTCATTTGGATATTTTTTGTGTCGCATCGGTGGTTTACCAATGCCGTGTTTTACAACTAAAAGTTCTTCTGATTTGTTAATCAACAAAGCATTACTTAGATTTCTTTACTGGTTTATTGTTATTTTTTGTCTAGTTTTTATTTTCTTAGTTTTTTATAAACTGCATGGAAAAGTACATAGCTTCATGGATATGCGTAAAGCTATTGCGAGTGGTACTTATGGATACTTTGCTCCGGGTATTGTTAAGCAGGTGCGAGATGTCGCCGCTCCAATTCTATTAGCGTATTTTATGCTTTTTCAAGATATACAAAAAACCAAAGTTAAATACTTTTTTGCTTTTTTTGTAGTACTGGCTGCAATGTTGGTAGGTGGACAGCGTATGCCGGTATTAATTCTATTTGGCAGTGTCTCTGCTGCTTGGTTTATAAAAAGTTGCAATCAAGGAAAATCATTTCGTAAAATCCTTCTTATTATGAGTATTCTGGCATTAATTGTTTTAATACTTGTTTTTGTACTTAATCTTATGCTTGGTTATGCGGGTAACGAGCATGGTGGAATATTTAGTGATATTTGCAGGGTGTTTCAACATATATATAGTAGATTAGTAATTACTGACCCAAGTGAGAATGCTCGGGCATTTCCACTAATTGTTTATCTAAAGAAAAATAGCCAGGTTGGAGAACAATGGATGAATAGCCTTGTCTCTTTAACTCCATTTAAATCACATAAAAGTCTTTCGCTAGGTAATCAGTTGGCTGTTTATCTGGGATATTCTCCGCAGGCAAATTCATCATTAGGAATGCCAACAAGTATTTATGCTAATTTTGACTTAGCAGGAGTTATAATTATTCCTGCAATGCTCTGTATATTTCTCTATATGGTTGATTGCTTTTTTGCAATATATAATACGGCAATGATTTTTGCTGCACGAATTATTTTTATGTTTTATGCTTTAACCTGGTTCTCACCATATTTATTTATGCTGAATGGCGGTATTTTTGTCATACTTATAATTCTTTGGGGCTATTTTTGCCAAAAATTAAATTATAGGTTGATCTAATGGGATTGAAATATAAAGTCAAACGTGTACTTGAGTCCCCCAAGAAATTTTTACTTATTAAGTTACATATTGAACTCAGAAAATATTACTTATTCCCCTTTTTTGCAGCAAATAAAAAGTTAGGCTTTCTTAATAAGAGCATAAATGTTTCTGCTATGAGGCCTACACTGACTACGATTAAAAGCCAGCTATTGAAAAAACTTGCTGATGATAATGGTGCACAGGCAAGTTTAAAAAAACATGTTGAGTTTCTGCTACAAGGAAATATTTCCGTCTTAGGCTATGGTACTGTCACATTCAAAAGCAGTAAATATTTTTGGGTAAGTGATGATTTTCATAATTATTCTTGGCCTAATCGATACTTTAAAAATATTGACTTTCTCGCAAATGGTAAACATTGCGATGTAAAAGTACCCTGGGAGAAAAGTAGACTACAATTACTGGTTCCTTTGGCGATTTATGCCTGTATCTCAGATGATAGTTCATGTTCCACATGTATTGATTATTGCATGGATATTATTCTTGATTGGCATGCAAAAAACCCCTTATGCTTCAGTGTTAATTGGATTTCAGCAATGGAAGTTGCAATTAGGGCAGTAAATATTTTAACGATGTTTCTATTATTAGGCCCATCATTAAAGGCGAAGTCTTCGCGACTTATTCAAAAAATATTGGCACAACATTCTTATTACTTGCAAAAATTTCCTGAAATAAGCGATATCCCAGGCAATCATACATTAGCAACAGAGATGGGCTTATTTATTCTAAATTTATTCTATATGGATTCGCCTTTAAAGAGACAAAAGTTATACCTGAAGTTTATTGCAGTTGTGAAGTCGCAGTTTCATGAGCATGGCATGCACGTTGAACATGCACCCATTTATCATCGTTTATGTTTGGATATGCTTGTTATTGGTTGCACTTTCGCAAAATTATTTGATATAGAAACAAAAGAGTTAGATGCGTTCATTGCACGAGGCCTGGATGTGTGTGACGCATTAAATATTGGTGAGGGGATGCTTCCTCAAATTGCAGATAACGATAGCGGGAAAATTTTTGATTTCAGACAAGAGCCAACTAAATTTAATCATTTAAAAAGATATTATGGTTATAAGGATGAGATATCTGCAAAGCAATCTCTCTTTGTTTATTTGCTTGAATCATTGGCAAAACCTAGGAAAGAAAACAGATTAAAAAAACTTTCGGCTGTTGTCTGCAAAATTCCCCCCTTTGTTACTTTAAATCAACCAAACTATAAATTAATAGTCAAAGCTGGCGATATTGGTTTACATGGTAGAGCTTCGCATGATCATGATGACAATTTATCTTTTTGGTTTTCTGCTTTTGGAGAGTCACTGTTTATTGACCCAGGTTGCGCTCCTTATACTTTAGACATGAACATACGTGCTGATAATATAAGTGCTAAGCACCATAATGTTCTTTCGATTAATAATAGGGAACGATTTTGTGGAACGATGGGGTCAATCTTCAAAACAGTACGCGGAGCTCCTGTTGCGGATGTAGTCGCAATCAATGAGAACTTCATACATGCTGAACTAGATCATATACAGGCTTCAAATAAAGTTGGAAAGTTCTCTAGAATGTTAACTGTCGAAAATAATAAAGCCAATGTTCAATTAACTATAGTTGATAGCTATGAGGCAATGACAACATCAATACAAAACTTCACTTTACCATTATTTTTGTCGCCAAAAATTGTAGATTTGAGGGTTGATAATAATAAGGTTATAGCAACACTAGAGAATTTAATTGTAGAAGTAATATTCACATCCAATGGTGCCATAGATGTTAATATTGAAAACTATAAGTTTTATAATGATTATGGCAGCTCTGAGCAGGCTCCAGTTATTATGCTGCAAGGCGCTGGTGAAATGGATAATAACAAATTAATTCTAGTTACAAAGATAATCGTACAAAATATACAGGACCGATTGCAGTGAGAGATAAATTTTATTTTTTCTTAGGCCAAGGATTTTTAGCGAGTATTGCTCCCGTCGCGGTTATGATTCAATCACGTTTTGATCACCATACTGCTGCAACATTATCAATTGCTTTAAGTATAGTAAGTGTTATTTTTAGTATTTCATATTTTGGACAACGTGCTTATATTGTCGTTAAAGGTAACTCAGAAGTCAGTTATGAAGTTGCCGGAGCATTTCGTGTTTGGAGTATCATTGCGGCAGTTATAGCGTCTTTACTATTTTGTTATGTGACTAAGCTAGCTCTAATAATACCAATGATGGTAATTCTGCTTAAGCTTTCGGAAGCGGCGATTGATTTCTGGAATGGGGTGATGATTTATGAGCAAGGAACAACGGTTGCTAGTAAGAAGTTTTTTTATTTGACCTCGTTGCGTGCATTGTTATTGATCGCAGCGCTTATTTTTCTGCATGGCTTAATAGATAAGCCGCTACAAATTTCTGTCCTGTTAATTGCGGTTGTTGTCGTAACTTATGCCTACTGTATCTATAATGTTTATCATATCTCAAGAATACAAAAACTTGCGATGTTAGATATAGGAAAATTAATAAATGCGTCACAAAAAATGTTTCCTTTTGTTTTGGCAACATCAGTTTGTGCAGTCTTGTCTGCATCGCCACGATGGACTATTGCTCTTTTGCCTCACGGCCAATTTTTCACAGTTGATGCAATCTCGTTATCAGCGATACCTATCTTAGTTTTACTCTATCAAGCTTTATGGATTTCAAGTCTACGTAATTTAACAACTAATTTTATTCCTGCCTTTAAAAAATTAGTTTTTCAAGTTCTTTTGGTTTCGACCTTGATGATGCTGACCTATCCAGTATGGCCTTATATTATAAGATTTGTTTATAAAATCACTCCGCCAGTCGAAGTTCAGCATTTCAGCTACGTGGTTGCTGCTGGCATTGTGTTTTTTGCAGCAATGAGTCTGCAAAATGTCTTTAAAGCTATTCGGCCATTATATGAATCATTGGGCTATGTTCTAGGTGTTTCAGGTATCATTTTTGCGGTAGTTGTATTAAGATTGCCGATTCAAAATGGATTATTGTTAGGGGCATTAGCAATGTTACTAAACTTATTGTTTCTGATAAAGTTATGCAAAAATTAATAGTATTTTTGAGAACCTGCTCACGACCGATACCGCGTGTCCAGAGAATAATGATGGTTGCAGAAGAGATGGGGCTGTCTACATTATTCATTGGTGCAAATCGTGAAAAGGATTTACCGCAATCAGATGAATGGTCTGGATTCAGAGTTGAGCGTAAAGGACGATATTACCCAATGCTGAATGGACAGGGTTTTGGCCTTTATATCAAGGGGTTAATGAGCTTTAATTTTAAAACATTCAAATATTTAATCAAAGTAAAGCCTGAGATTGTGCATATTTCTGATATTGAATCATATTGGTCAGGGTTCTTATATTGTAAAATTTATCGGAAAAAAATGATTTACAATATTCATGATAATCTAGCGCAACGATACCAATTAAGCAAAAAACTGAAGTGGATTCTTAATAATATTGAAGGTATTGCGGTCAAATGTTCGAGTGTAGCCCTTGTTCCTGAAGAGTTTCGCCGAGCTTCTCTACCAAACTATTGTAAAAGCAAAGTGAAAGTCGTAAAAAACACACCAGAAGATATTAGCGAAGGCTTGCAGCGAGAGTTTCAAATCAAAGAGCAAGTTACGATATTTTATGCTGGTTGGATGGATGAAGGCCGAGGTATACATCAACTAATAGAAATTGTTAATGCTCTTGAAAATGCACAATTAATTTGTGCAGGAGAAGGTGACAACAAAATTATTGAAATGCTCAAATCTCATGAGAAAGTAAACTATCTTGGTTTCTTAACGCATAAAGAAATAATGGATTATACCAATAAAGTTGATTTTGTTTATGCTTGCTATAATCCTTGTCGTGAAATAAACCTATATGCAGCACCGAATAAGCTTGCAGAAGCTTTATCAACTGGATGTCCTGTTATTGTAAATTCAGAAGCAAAGGTTTCTTATAATGTTGAACAATATCATTGTGGCATTGTGGCTCCCTATGGAAATGTTGATGAGATAACACAGCAAATTAAGATTATTACTCAAGACCCAAATGTTTATAATGAAATGAGTAGGCAAGCCCGAAAATTGTTTGAAAAAGAATACTCATGGATTGTAGCTAAATCTGCTATGCAGCAGACCTTAAATCAATTAATAGCGAGATAGACCAATGGATTATATGCAATCTTCTTTGAAGTTTAAGATCAAGAAAGTTCTTCGTTATCGCAAAATGTATGGTATGCGACGTACTTACATGAAAGTTAAATCGCAGATTCACATGAAATCTAATTATGACCATGAAGCAGATTGGATTAATCAAAAGTTTAAAGGCGAAGGTAAAGTTGCGATAATCGGTTGTGGCAACTTTAGTTTCTCGACAATTGCTTTTTATTTAAATCAGCACAAATCAGGTTTAATTAAATATGCTATGGACAAAAATCATTCTCGAGCTATTTCACTGTGTGAAAAACACAATGGCTATTGTGCTACGAGTGATTATCAGAAGATATTAGATGATCCTGCGGTTAGAGTTGTTTATATTGCTTCGAATCATGCAACTCATGCTGAGTATGCCATTGAAGCGATAAAAAAAGGCAAATGTGTACACATAGAAAAACCTATTACTGTCAATTATGAGCAACTAGATTCTTTAATGCAGGCTATGCAGGAATATCCTAACTCGAAAGTATTTCTTGGTTTTAATCGACCTAAAAGTAAATTATTTATGAAATTAGTAGATTATCTTGAAAAAGAACAGGGTGCTGTGATGATGAACTGGTTTATTGCTGGCCATGAAATTGAGAAAGATCATTGGTATTTCTCTCCTGCTGAAGGAGGTCGCATCTTAGGTAATCTTTGTCATTGGACGGACTTATGCTTGCAGTTAGTGAAAAGTCGAGATGTAAAAAGTTGCCAAATATCACCAGCTAAATCTACAGGTTCCCAATCTGATTTTGCTGTCAATGTTACTTTTTCAGATGATTCTGTGGCCGGTATTACTTTTTCAGCAAAAGGCCATACCTTCGATGGCGTTAGGGAATATTTGAATGTGCATAGAGGCAATCTTTTAGGGTCATTAAATGATTTTCATCAATTAACCATTGATGTAAATGACATGAAAAAGAAATATAAGTTAAGGTTGCGTGATCATGGCCATAAGGCAAATATTATAAACTCACTAGAAAAAGCTTTAGAGCCAACGGCATTTGGTGAGTCTCCTGAGTACGTATACAATACCAATATATTAGTTTTAAAAATCAAAGAAGCGATCGACTCTGAAAAAGTGGTCAACTGTGAATTTCAATAGAATAGGGAAGGCTTAATGAAACAAATACTCCAAGACTTAAAAAGCGGTGATACAGTCGTAGCAGATATTCCTTGCCCTAAGGTGCGCGCAGGACATGTTCTTATTCAAACACATTGTTCACTGGTTTCAGTGGGTACTGAACGCATGTTGGTAGAATTCGGTAAAGCTAATATGCTGCAAAAAGCAAAACAAAAACCAGATAAAGTTAAGCAGGTATTGGCGAAAGTAAAAACTGATGGTTTGATGACAACGATAGAAGCTGTAAAAGCGAAACTCGATGAGTTGATGCCGTTAGGATACTGTAATGTGGGAACTGTTATTGAGATTGGCGCAGGAGTCACTGAGTTTATGGTGGGTGATCGTGTTGTATCAAATGGTCCGCATGCCGAAGTGGTTTGTGTTCCTAAAAATTTATGTGCCAAAGTACCAGATAATGTTACTAATGAAGCGGCTGCATTTACAGTATTAGGCTCAATTGCCTTACAAGGGGTGCGTTTAGCTCAACCTACTTTTGGCGAAACCTTTGCTGTATTTGGTTTAGGTAGTGTTGGTTTGTTAAGTGTGCAACTATTACGTGCTCATGGTTGCCAAGTTATTGCGATTGACTTTAGTGCTGAGCGTTTGGAATTGGCGAAATCCTATGGTGCGCAAATTGTTAATTTACAAAATGCAGAAGACCCCGTGGCATTTGTTCAAGAATACAGTGCTGGTATCGGTATTGATGCTGTATTAGTTGCTGCGGCAACTTCCAGTGATGAATTAATGCATCAAGCTGCGACTATGTGTCGACAACGTGGTCGTATTACTTTAGTTGGTGTAACCGGCTTAAACTTACGTCGCGAAGATTTCTATGAAAAAGAATTGAGTTTTCAAGTTTCTTGCTCATATGGACCGGGACGTTATGATCCAAATTATGAGGAGAATGGTCAGGACTATCCGATTGGTTTTGTACGTTGGACAGAGCAACGTAATTTTGTGGCAGTGCTACAAGCGATTGCAGATGAAAAAATTGCAACTCAGGAATTATTATCGGTACAAGTACCCATTGAAAAAGCGGATGAAGCTTATGACTTGCTTTCAGATAAATCTAAACTAGGTATTTTGCTTACCTATCCACTACGAGATACTGTTGCCGTTCAACAGCGTGAAATTATTATCAATCAACCGCTAGAAACAGAACAAGTGAATCAAGTTAATATTGGTCTGATTGGCTCTGGCCAATATGCGCGACGCACCTTATTACCGGCATTTGCTAAAACAGGCGCTCAGTTAGTGAGTGTTGCGAGCAATGGTGGTTTAAGTGCTATGCAAGCAGCGAAGAAATTTGGTTTTAGTAAAGCGGTAACGGATATCGATGCGATTTTAAATGATAAAAGTATTAATACCGTGGTTATTGCCACGCGACATAATACTCATGCGGACTTAGTGTTAAAAGCCTTAGAAGCAGGGAAACATGTTTTTGTTGAAAAGCCATTATGCTTACATTTAGATGAGCTTGAAGCTATTAAAGCGCAATTAAAGAAATCATCAGGACAAGTGCTAACTGTCGGTTTTAATCGACGTTTCGCGCCTCATATTGAAAAGATGTATTCATTATTACAAACAGCATCTGCACCGAAAGCATTTACTATGACAGTGAATGCAGGTGCTATTCCTAAAGACCATTGGGCTCAAGATCTAGAAGTTGGTGGTGGACGCATTATTGGTGAAGTTTGTCATTTCGTTGATTTATTACGTTTCTTAGCCGATGCAGATATTGTTGATGCAGATATTATTGCAGCTGATAACAAAGTACTATCTGTTCCAGATGTTATAACAATATTATTGAAGTTTGCTGATGGCTCAATTGGTACAGTTCATTATTTTGCGAATGGCAATAATCAAGTACCAAAAGAAAGATTAGAAGTATTCTATGCAGGTAAATCATTGCAGTTTGATAATTTCAGAATGTTGCGTGCTTATGGTTGTTCTGGATTTAAGAAAATGAAAAGCTGGCAGCAAGATAAAGGTCAGCAGAGTTTAGTTGCTAGCTTTGTTAATGCTATTTCACAGGGTGGTAACTGGCCTGTTCCTGCGGATCAATTATTTGCAATCAGTGAGTTGATTATTCAATTGAGTAATAGAGTTAGTGGTATTGATGAATAGGCAGTGGCGCTTTTTTCGCTATATCCCAAAACGCAAAATACTATGGCGATGTTATTTTACGGCTAAACGGCAAGTTTTATCGAAAATACCTATTATTATTAAGCCTGTATCTCGTAATGTTAATAGCGCACAGTTTAAATCTGATTTGCTGTATAGCGCTAACTTGTTACCAGGCCAGCGCATCAAGAAAACAGCTACAAACACATTTCAATTTACTTTTCTCAATGAAAGACAAGAAATTACTTTCCCTGTTACTTGGCAGCAGCAAGATATAAAACATGTTTCGCACTTATGGTTGTTTAATTTGCATTATATGGAATATTTACCGGAATTAGATTATCAAGATGCAATTAAGTTAATACGAAGTTGGATTGAAGAAAATCCTATTTATCAAAAACATTATTGGCGTGCTGCATGGTCTGCTTATACCTTATCTATTCGTACGGTTATGTGGGTAGATTTCATATTACGATATAAAGGAGTACTTAGTAGTCACGATGCGCAAGTTATATTGGCGTCGTTATCACAGCAAATTAAGTTTCTTGCTAAAAATCTAGAGTTTGATATTGGCGGTAATCATTTAATAAAAAATATCAAGGCACTCATTATTGTTGGTTCTTTTTTAAGGGAGACTAATTTATTACAGTGTGGAGAAAAGTTACTCAAACAGCAGGTGGAGACACAAGTTTTAGCAGATGGTATGCACTTTGAGTTATCTCCCGCATATCATTGCCAAGTGTTTATGGATATCATTGAATGTTATCCTTTTGTTACAACCGCATTACAAACTGTACTGCAAGATAAGCTAGCAAGAATGCTTCAAGTTATAGTTGATTTTACGCATCCTGATAACTTGATTAGTCTTTTCAATGATGGTGGTTTGCACATGAGTTATTTACCGACTCAATGTGTTGATGTGTATCAAAAATTATTTGCGAAGTCTGTTAAACCACAACAAGGCGCTTTTGCCTATCATAATGCGGGTTATTGGGGCTTTCGACATGAAGATATGTTGTTTATTGCTGACTGCGGTAAGGTTGGTCCGGATGAGTTAGTGGCTCATGCGCACGGTGATATTCTATCCTTTGAATTGAGTGTTGCAGGTAAACGTATCTTTGTTGACCCGGGCACTTGCGAGTATGCTTCTGGAAATAAGCGTCAATATAGTCGTGCTACGGCTTCGCATAATACCTTGACCATTGATAATGAAGATCAAGCAGAGTTTTTTGGTGCTTTTCGTGTTGGTCGGCGACCAATTCCAGAAATACTCGAGTCAGTAATAGATAAAAATATATTAAGTTTGAAAGGCCAGCATGACGGCTATATGCATTTATCAGGGAAGCCTGTGCATCAGCGCTGTTTTATGGTTAGCAATGATAGTATTGAAATCACTGATAGTGTTTATGGTGGTGATGGACAAATAGCGGAATCACTTTTTTTGTTGCATCCAGACTGTACGGTTGAGTTATTACCTAATGTTTGTAAGGTCATGAATGCAGGGATAGTAATAGAGCTGCATAGTCAACAATCAATGCAGATTATTGATAAATATTGGTCTCCTGATTTTGGTTACTTTCAATCGACGAAGGCAATTTTAATTGATATTGGCACAATACCTTGTCAAGTAATAATAAAGTTGTTGTTAAAATATTAATAACAATTTATTCGTTGATTTCCACTTGAGTGGCCATAGCAATTGCACTAACAGTATTTTCCTGTAAAATTGCTAAAATGATGATTGTAAATCAATACTCAAGCTTACTATGGAAGATTAAAGAGATGATTGCTGACTATGCAGTTCGGCGGAGCCATTATGGTACCTTTGATGAATATAATATTATTTTCATTAGCAAAATGGAGCAGCCAGTGAGATGAATATTTTATTTCTTACTGACAATTTTCCGCCTGAAGTGAATGCTATTGCAACGCGTGTATTTGAAAGAGCTCGATATTGGGTACAAGCCGGACATAAAGTAACAGTAGTGACTTCAGTTCCTAATTTTCCTCAAGGCAGAGTCTATCCGGGCTATAAGAATAAGTGGCATCAGCAAGAAGAGATCGATGGGATTCAAGTAATCAGAGTCAAAACTTTCATTTATCCAAATCGTGGTTTTATGTTGCGAGTTTTAGATTTTCTATCTTATATGTTTATGGGAACGATAGTTGGTAGCTTACAAAAAAACATTGATATTGTTATTGCAACTTCGCCGCAATTTTTTGCTGGTTATGCAGGACTTTTTGTTTCTAAGCTTAAACTCAAACCTTTTCTTCTAGAGATTAGTGATCTTTGGCCAGCCTCAATTAAAGCGGTTGGTTCGCTCAATGAGGGTAAGCTTTATACCTGTTTAGAGAAAATGGAACTTTTCATGTATCAACAAGCAAAACATATTGTTGTATCTACTCCGGCATTTAAAACAGATATGGTTGAGCGAGGTGTTGTTGCTTCTAAAGTGACATCTATATTGAATGGTGTGGAGTTAAGCGCCTATAGTCAGCGCCCCAAAGATCAGTCTTTATTGCAAGAATTAAATTTAAATAATAAATTTATTATTGGGTACATTGGGACGCAAGGTGGAGCTCATGGGCTAGAAAATGTTATAGAGACGGCTGCATTACTACGTGACAACAATGCTATCCGTTTTTTATTTGTAGGTTATGGCGCTGAGCATGATAACTTAGTTAGTAAAGTTGCAAAGCTAGGACTAGACAATGTTATTTTTGTGCCATCAAAGCCAAAATCAGAAATTGCTACATATTGGAGTCTCTGTGATGTTGCGTTGGTGCATCTGAAGAATGATCAAGTCTTTAGTACGGTTGTACCATCAAAATTATTTGAAGCTATGGCGATGGCATTACCAATACTTCTTGTTAGTCCAAAGGGTGAAGCCTCTGAGATCGTTTCTAATTGTTGTAATGGCATACATATAGAGCCAGGCAATGTTGATAAATTTGGACAAGTAATTCTTGAGCTATTAAACAATACTGAGTTAATGAAACAGTTTGCTACACAGAGCCAATTAAATGTACAGAAGTACAGTCGTGAAAAACAAGCGAATAGCATGCTAGAAATTCTGGATAAATGTTTAGCTCTATAATTCATATTTCATTAAAATAATTTTTTACTAAAGTGCTGATAAGATAGGATCAAAAATGATGGGTCTGTATACATATCGGTTCTCTAATTATGTTAGTACAATCATTGGATTATTAGCTCTTTTGATCTTATTGTCAGTATTAGCAATTGGAGGTAGTAAGTTATTCCATACCTTCTATGGCGATTCTGGAATCTACTTAAGCTACGCAAAAAATATTGCACATGGTAACTTCTTTGATTTTAATCCTGGATACTTTTCTTCAGGTAGTACATCACCTTTGTGGGCTGTTTTACTTAGCCCGGCTTTTTGGTTTACTAATAGTTTATTTATGATTAAGGTGATAAGCCTTGGTTTTACACTGCTAGCATTTGTAACCTTATACTTCGCCAGCAAACACATATCTTCCTCACCTTTTGCAGCAGCTATTTCTTTAGGGCTGTGTATGTACTTTTTGCCTATAAATGGTTTTCTTGGTTTTGAGTCGCCTCTTATTATTATTTTGCTTAGTGTTCTCATCATACTTAATTACAATATTTTGAATTATAATAGTAAGCAGCGATTATTACTCTTGCTGACCATCGTATGGGCTTGCATACCTTTAACAAGACCTGATGCCACCTCTATTGTTCTTGTTAATGTCGTGATGTTGCTGTTTATGCAGAAAAACAAAGGCCGAGTTTTTTTTGCAGCTGTATGTGCAGCTATTCCTGCATTAGTCTATGTTGCTTATTCTAAATTAACACTGGGCTTATTCAGTGTTTCTGCGTATTGCCGCGCTTTTGCACTTCGAGAAAATAGTCCTGTTTTTTTAGGCTTACATTATTCAAGTTCTTTGCTTTCTTTATTATTTAGAGCTCCGATTGTTTATTGGGTTGTTTATATCCTAGTGGGTAGCATTACTTTATTCTATCTCAATCGATCTCGCTGGTTGTTTGGAATGTTATTTGTGATCTTATTATTATACATTATCATGCTATCGATTATTTCTCCGGTAACGTCTTATGCTGCTCGTTATGCTTTGCCTATAGTGCCTTTTCTCGCAGTGGCAATGGCAATTATCACATCAAGAATGATATCTCCAATTATCGATAAACCAATATTAGCTTGGCTAATGTTAGCTCCTGTAGCTGTTCTGGTGCTTATTAATCCTATTTCTGTTTTCCATAAAGCCGTTTCTAGTAATGAAATACACCCTTATACTGCGGCGACGATTTTTGAAAAGCCGCTGGTAATTTATTTAAATAAAACACTTAGAAAAAATACTGTGATTTTATTTTATGAGGTACAAGATAGATTCTATTTGCGAAAAGATTTACAAGTATTGTCGTTAGATGGCATTACTGATGGCAAAGTGGCTCCGTATTTAGCATCAGGCAACATGCAGGCTTTTCTTAATAGATATAAGCCAAATTATTGGGTTGCCAATAAAGCCGTTTATTATAGAAAGTTTCTTGAAAGTAGTATTCTGAGGAAAGTTATGGATAAGACAACAGGTAAGCTTGGAGCAAGTATTACTTTTGGTAATATTACCTTCACCAATATTAAAATTCGTAAAAAACCAAGTATTAAAGGTTTTTCAAATTATTTGGATGTATATCATTTAACCTATAGCTAACTCAAAATCTTTAATAAGCAAGCATTGTTATCGGGATTTCTGAGGGGCTTGGTTGTCCTAGGCTAAATTGTTGCAATGCCCATCTAAAACCTCTACAATTCAGCACCCTTTGAGTAAGTAATAGTCATATTCTGCTCAGGGCCTTGTCTCAAACAACATATTTTGAGACTAAAATGGGGATGAGAGTGGTAAGTTAACTTATTGATTCTTATTCTATTTTAACCGAAAGGAGATATTTGATATGCGACATTATGAAATTGTCATCATGTTCCATCCTGATCGTAGCGACCAGGTTTCAACCATGCTAGAACGTTATCGTTCTATGGTTACTGACACAAAAGGCACCATTCATCGTTTAGAAGATTGGGGTCGCCGTCAATTAGCCTATCCAATTAACAAATTACATAAAGCTCATTACATTTTAATGAATGTTGAATGTGATAAAGGCATTGTTGCGGAATTTCGTAATTTATTTCGTTTCAATGATGCAATTCTTCGTCACTTAATTTTAAGTCGTGAAGAAGCCATTACTGAGCCATCACAAATGTTGGATTCTAGAGATGATAAAGCTAAATCATTACTTGGAAAACCGGCGCGTGCGGCTGTTACAGAAACAAAAGCAAGTGATGATGCTGCTGCAAGTGAAGCAGAATAATATTTGTTAATTAGGAGTGAAGAATTATGTATGGTTCTCGACGTAAATTTTGTCGTTTTACAGCAGATAATGCTCAAGATATCGATTACAAAGATTTAAATTTGTTAAGAAATTATATTACAGAAACAGGTAAAATTGTGCCTAGTCGAATAACGGGTACAAAAGCAAAATATCAGCGTAAGTTGGCTCTTGCTATTAAGCAATCGCGCTTTTTGGCGTTATTACCGTTTTGTGATCGACATTAATCGTTAATTGTTGAGGCTGTTATGCAACAACCTGCTAAGCCGAAAACATTATCGGAGGCGTTCGGGCATTTCCTCTTAAAGGGAAATTGGCGTGCGCCTTTATTAGCTTTGTTATTTGCGCCTATCCCATTCTTAAACTGGTTTAGTTTAGTTATTTTGGGTTTGGTAACATTACGCAAAGGAGCATTAGATGGTCTTTGGGTTCTGTTATGGGCAATGTTACCAGCTGTAGCCTATGCTTTTGTTGGCAATGCTTTTATCTGGGTATTGAACATTCTCGGTGGTGCAGTTTTTGTTTGGGTAATGGCCGCGGTGTTACGACGCACAGCATCATGGTTACGAGTGGTACAATGTACGGTTGTGATTGGCATTGTCGTCGTTGCGATTGTGCATTTAGTGCATCCAGACATTTATGTTTGGTGGCACAAATTTTTAGAGAATATGTTTACTCGTCAGATTGAAGCAGCAAAAAAAGCTGGGGCGAGTGTAGCAGATGCGCAGAAACGCAGTAATTTTATTGCGACGATGAAACAATCGGGTGCGTTTACTAAAGCGTCTTATGCTGCAACGGGTATTATGACCAGCATGACCTTGGTGGGAAGTTTGATAGATTTGTTAATTGCCAGATGGTGGCAATCTTATTTGTTTAATCCTGGTGGTTTACGCAAAGAAGTAGCAGATATACGCTTTGCCTGGCCAACTTTGGTGGCGCTGATTGCTTGTGTATTACTAGCTTTAGCTGGTTTTACCTGGTTTTGGGATGTTTTACCTTTTATTGCGTTACTATTTTTAGTAAACTGCGTAACTTTGATGCATAAGCTGGCGCAGCTAATGAATGCGGGTTGGTTATTATTATTGTTTTTTTATGGTTTAAGTATTTTATTTTTTCCATTTTCAATGGGTGTCATTATTGCAATAGGTTTGTTTGATGGCTTGGTAAATCCACGACGTTGGTTAATTAAAACCACGGATGAAATGAGGTAGTGAGTAATGGAAGTAATTCTTCTTGAGAGTATTCGTAATCTGGGACGCTTGGGCGATACAGTCAAAGTTAAAGATGGTTATGGACGTAATTTTTTAGTGCCTTATGGCAAAGCGGCAAGAGCAACTAAAGATAATGTTGCGCAGTTTGAAGCGCGTCGCGCCGAACTCGAAAAGAAAGCGCAAGAAACATTAGATGCCGCACAACAGCGTGCTGCTGGGTTAAATGAGTTAACCATTACGATGACTGCTCGTGCTAGTGATGAAGGTAAGCTTTTCGGTTCCATTGGTACTCGCGAAATTGCTGAAGCAATTAGCGAAAAAGGTACTGCAATTGATCGTAGTGAAGTACTATTACCTGAAGGTGTATTGCGTAGTATTGGGGAATATCCCGTTGGTGTACAGCTGCATACTGATGTAACTGTAACGATTAATTTAGAAATCGTAGCTGAATAAACGGTTAATAAGTTCCATTATAATTTTTGTTAAGAAAGCGCGTCCTACCCAGGAGGCGCTTTTTTATTACTACAGAACTTACGCTAACCCCCAATCTCTTTGTTAATTATGTTGTCAAAAAACCTCACGTATTACGTATACTATCGGCTATTTTGAAAACATAATTGCCTGTGCCCTCGGGTACCTCAATCTTGGTATTTATCGTAAGTCCTGGACTAATTAGAACTGAATAATTCCAACAAAATTCAAAAAGATAAGAAGAATAGCCAGAGGCGTGAGATAACGTATTGCAAAATACCAAGCGCGAAAGAGTAGACGATCTGAAATGCCTAATTCTTCAAGCACATCACTACGACGCATTAGCCAAGCGGCAAAAAATACTGTTAGTAAACCACCAAGCGGCATCATAATATTAGCGGTTAGATAATCTAGATTATCAAAAATGGTCATACCAAAAATTTTAACATTTTCCAAAATGTTAAATGAAAAGATCGTGCCGAGTCCTAATATCCAAATACCAAATCCAGCGTATAATGATGCGCGTAAACGACTAATACGAAAGGTTTCAATTAGCCAAGCAACACTGGGTTCCAACAGTGAAATTGTTGAGGTAATGGCTGCAAAGACTAACATAAGAAAAAATAAGCTTGCGAAAAGACTACCATATGGCATTTGACCAAATGCGATGGGTAGCGTTTGAAAGATAAGTCCTGGACCGGCGCTGGGTTGTAAACCATTCGCAAAAACAATGGGAAAAATAGCCACTCCAGCTAATAACGCAACGAAGGTATCCGCAATAGCAATATAAATAGCCGCTCGGGTAATCGATGCTTTTTTGGGTAAATAAGCACCGTACATCATGATACTACCGGTTGCTAAGCTTAAAGTGAAAAAGGCATGACCTAAAGCACTGAGGGCGCTAGTTGAATTCAGTTTGCTGAAGTCAGGTTTAAACAAGAATGTTAAGCCTTGTATAAAATGGTTCGTTGTCGTTGCATAGATAACAAGGACAATAAGCAATCCTAGCATGGCAGGAAACATGAAACGTGCAGCAAGTTCTAAACCACCTTTGACACCGCGTATAACAAGAAAAATTGTTACCAACATTACCATGGAATGCCAAAATAATAATTTCCAAGGATTTGCGACAAAATGTTGAAAAATGTGATTAATCTGACTGGCACTGGCATGATGAAACGCTCCAGAGGCAGCGCGAAAAATATAATTCATTGCCCATCCGGCGATAACACAATAATAAGAGAGAATAATGAAGCTTGATAAAATGCCAATGGCGCCGATCCATTGCCAATGTTTACTGCGACCGGTATCTTTCGCCAATGAGCGCATCGTACCGGCTGGATTTTGCCGACCACGACGACCAATTAATACTTCGGTCATCATTAATGGAATACCAATAATTAACACGCAGGCTAGGTAGATAAGCACAAAGGCGCCGCCACCATTGATACCAGCAATATATGGGAATTTCCAAATATTGCCCAGACCAACCGCAGCCCCAGTCGCTGCTAGAATAAATGCCCAACGAGAAGTCCATTCTCCATGAATTGATTGGCGTTTTTCTGTCATTTTATGCCTTATGTCCTGAACAAAGATAATTCTGTAGTTTATATCGAATTTTTTTGATGATTACCAGTCCGAATAGGTTTTTTCTCTTCGACGTAAAAATTTTGTACCAGTTTGGCTAATTTGCTATTATCGCGGCATCTATTTTTAGTCATTAGGTAATAATATTAAAATGCAGCAGAACCAAACTATAGATCATCATTCACAATACTGGGTTAAAGACATTCTGTTACTGACAATAGGTTCAGCAATTCTATTTGGATTGTTTTTAGGTTGTCGTGCGCTCGGCGTTCCTGATGGTTCGCGTTATTCAGAAATTCCTCGCGAAATGGTTGCGCACGGTCATTATATTACACCGCATTTGAATGGAATTTTATATTTTGAAAAGCCGCCATTATTTTATTGGTTACAAGCGTTATCCATTAAGATGTTTGGCTTGAGTGAATGGTCAATGCGTTTTTGGGAAGCGACGTTTAGTGTGTTAGGTTGCGTGAGTTGTTATGTCGCAGGCCGCCAACTATTTAGTCGTCGCTGTGGTTGGTTAGCTGGCATTATATTAGCAACCAGTATCCTCTATTTTGTTATGGCGCATCTCATTACTTTAGATATGAGCGTTGCCATATTTCTTAGTGCGAGTTTATTTAGTTTTGTTATTGGTACAAAGAAACCACTTAAGACTGCCGCGCGGCGTAATTGGATGTGGACAGCTTATGTATTAGCTGCGCTGGCAGTCATGACTAAAGGTTTGATTGGTATTGCTTTGCCTATGATGGTAATAGGACTTTGGATTATCGTTATGAATGAATGGCGTGTTTTAAAGTCTATGTATTTAGCCAGTGGCTTAGCTATATTTCTTATTATTGCGGTACCGTGGCATGTGTTAGTGCAAATACAGAACCCTGAATTTTTTCATTTTTATTTTATTAATCAACAGTTCTTACGTTATTCTACGATGGTAGCCAAACGTTATCAGCCCTTCTGGTTTTTTATTCCAATTTTATTACTAGGGTTTTATCCTTGGGTAGTATTTCTAGCTCAAGCCATTAAACATGCTTTACCTGTAAATTGGCGTAGTCGAGCAAGCCATAAGGAAACTTTGTTTTTATTGATTTGGGCGACCTCAATTTTTATTTTTTTCTCCGTATCACATTCAAAATTAATTCCTTACATTTTGCCAGTGTTTCCACCTTTAGCTGTTTTGGTTGGTCGTTACTTAGCTAATGCATGGGGTCAGCGTTGGCGTGGCGTACGTTGGGGATTTATTATATTACCGGTGATTTCACTTTTATTGGCTATTGCGATTCTTAATGTTCGTCATTTTACACATCAAATTCCACGCACACCTGAAATTGATATGTTGCTATATGTCGCGGCATTATTTCTAATCGGTACGGCCATGATTATAGCTGTTAGCTATTGGCGTTGGGGATTGCCTGTGAGCTTTATTGTCGTGATTGTATCAACGGCAATTTTTCTAGTATCTGTTGCCTATGTTATGCCTCGTTTTGATACACGCTCAATAAAACCATTGGTAAAAGTTTTGCGACCAATTCTCAAGCCTGCTGATAAAGTCGTTAGTTTTCGGCAATACTTTCAAGATCTACCGTTTTACTTACGCCGTCGCGTTATATTAGCAGGAGTAAGAGGGGAGCTTGGTTTTGGAATGGAATATCAAGATACTAAAGGCTGGGTATTATCACTGCCTGAATTATGGAAGCTATGGGAAAGCTCGCAAGAAGTCTTCATGGTGGCGCGTCTCAAACACTATCGAGAAATAAAAAAAGCATTCCCAAACATGACGTTTTTTATCTTGGCTAAAACAAAACGCAATATATTGTTGTCGAATCATTTTGTGCAGCGCGAAATTAAGCTTCGCTAGCATTCGAATTTGATGCAATATTGAATAAAAATGAGCTCGCTGCGGAACGCCGGATTTATAGGTGTCTGCCATTAACATAAAACCACCTGCCGTCGATGCAATGAAACTCGCTTAGTTCATGGATCTTTTGTAATGTTCCCTGTTCACGAAAACGTGCGATGAACTCAACAAAACCTTGCTTGTCAGCTATTTCTCCAGGTTTAGCTTTAACTACCATTAGACCTAGCCAATTAGCTTGCTTAGCCCATAAAGCTGTTTGCTTAGCATCAAAATTTTTTAATGCGGCACCAATCATGGTTTGCTGAATATAATCAATATTTGCTTGCGTAAATGCTGTGTAGCGAGAGCGCATGAGTTGCTCTGGTGTTTGTGGCAATTGCTTGCCGCTAATAAAGTGCTGACAACATTCGTTATAAGATTTTCCTGAGTTACATGGGCAATTCATATTACTTTAATACCTGATCACCAAACAGATAGTACATGAGCCAAGGCTTTATCAAAAGTTGAGTCAGGTAAATCTTCGCGTGTTTTTAAGTCTTTTAAATGAACATACATGATAGAAACAATTAAAGGTAAATAGAAACACAGCAAAAGATTATGAATACCAAGTTGATAAAGAATAACATTGGATAAATGATGGGTCGCAATACTGTGTATGATAAAATTATAAGCTACATAATGTAATGGCAATAACAATAGTATGACGGCAATGAATGGTAATATTACAATAGTCATTGTTCGCCACCAGTTACCCCAGACTAAATCTGTGCAACGCGAAAAGGCGCTGTACCAATTTTTCTTATCAAGAATGACGATTGGTAAATAGAATTGTAATATGACTAACAATATTATTCCTGGTATCAGAAAGAATGCCATGCCGGTCATGAACAGCACGGCGCTAACGAGCATAACCATAATAATATTAGGTAAGTTTTTTGTTGCAACATAAATACTACGTTTGATTGACGGATTATTTTTATCAACACCCGCAAGTTGATCGTACATAATCGCTAAGAAGTATAACGGAATAATAAAATAGATTGGAATGATATACCAATTCTGCACAGTCTTATTAGCAACAAGAGTAAAGCCGCGATCTGTGATAGTTCCGAAGAAGTAATAGGAAATAAGCGAAGTAATGATAACCAAGACGAAGGTAATGAAGAATAACCTGGGTAATGTTTTTAACCATAGCTGGCAGCCTTTCATTAAGACTTTGATCATTGGTTGCGGACTTTTGCCTATCTCCATGAATTTACTCACTTTCCCTAGATATTAATAATAAAAAGTCATAATGTAGTTTATAGCTGAGCTTGGCAACTAATGCAAGCTCAATGGCTATGAATAGGACTGGGTATGGAAAAATTTTATGCGGAAGCTCAATGCTTCCGCTAAATGGGAGGTATGAATCATTTCACTATTTGCTAAATCTGCAATGCTACGTGCGACACGAAGTATACGATGCTGGCTACGTAAGGATAAATGCAATTTATCTTGTGCTGTGTGTAGTAATTTTAGTCCATCTTTGTTCAACTGACAGAATTGAATTAATTGTTTGCCATTACATTGATTATTCAATAGGCCTTGTTGGCGTTGGTACTGACGCTGCTGAGCTGCGATAACTCTACTACGAACTGTGCTGCTGTTTTCAGTGTCTAGAGAGGGAGGCGGTTGCAAGTAAATCTGTACCTGTTCTTTGGGGACTTCAATAAAGAGATCAATACGTTCCAATAATGGCCCTGACAGACGTGATTGATAGCGTCGAATTTGATCTGGACTACAACGACATTCATTGCTTGCTTCGTTACTTGGATTACCATAATTACCGCATGGACATGGATTCATCGCGGCGATAAGTTGAAATTTGCAGGGAAAAGTACTTTGCTGTGCTGCTCGTGAGATAGATATTTTTCCTGACTCTAAGGGTTCGCGCAGAGTTTCCAATGTTTGCCGATTAAATTCAGCTAATTCATCTAAAAATAATATTCCATGATGGGCCAGTGATATTTCGCCAGGGCGTGGGCGACTACCGCCGCCAACAAGGGCAACACAAGACGCGGTATGGTGAGGACTACGAAATGGACGTTGTTGCCAATGGCGCAAATCAAACGTCTGATTGCTCAATGAGTAAACTGCCGCAACTTCTAAGGCTTGTTCATCACTAAGTTTCGGTAGTAACCCTGCTAGACGTTGTGCCAGCATCGTTTTTCCGGTGCCAGGAGGGCCACTTAACAGCACATTATGTCTACCTGCAGCAGCAATTTCTAAACCGCGTTTAGCACGTTGTTGGCCTTGGATTTCGGCAATATCTAAATGTGTTTCATTGCTGTAATGAGACCGTGGTACGTGATATGGTTGAATTAATTGTTTGCCACTGAGATGGGCACAAACCTCAAGAACATGTTTTGCGGGTAAGATTGTTAAGCTTTGGATGAGAGCAGCTTCGGTTGCATTACTAGAGGGTAAGACTACTTGTCGCCCTGACTTATTACTTGCAAGAGCAAAAGGTAATATGCAAGAGACATGGCGTAATGTACCATCGAGAGCAAGTTCTCCTGCAAATTCATAATCAGTAAGATTGTTCGATGGTATTTGATTACTTGCTGCCAGAATACTTAAGGCAATAGGTAGGTCAAAGCGACTACCATGTTTGGGTAAATCTGCTGGCGCTAAGTTAATAATAATTCGTTGTTGTGGAATAAAAAAACCGGCATTGCTTAATGCACAACGTATCCGATCACGACTTTCTTTAATGGCTGTTTCTGCTAAGCCAATGATCTGAATATCAACATTGCCCGTGGTTAAGTGAGCTTCAACACGAATTAATGGTGCTTCAAGCCCGCTATTGGCCCGAGTATAGACGACGGTTAGCATGAGTGAGATCTCTATATAAATTTATCGATGGATTCTGGGATTATAGGTGATAGGGTATAAGACATAATATGCTCAATTTATGTTTTTCCATGTAAGCTATTGCGAGCAAAGTGTCGCACCACGTTGAGTTGTTCAATATCAATTCACCTAAAGTTGAGGGGAATTTTCTTACATTACTAAAATACATAGAAATGTTTGTTACCGGAGTCCTCTCGGGTATAATCTCGACACTTCTTAAGTACTAGATTATCGAATTGTGACGGTTTGCTTAGTAATGACAGGCAAAATAACGAGCAGTTTTTTATTAACTTAAATTCGACTGATTATTTAATTTGGAGATATAACATAATGTCTACTGCAGAATTACAGAAAACGATTGATACCATGATTGTACGTGGCAAAGGTATTTTAGCGGCTGATGAAAGTAAGCCTACTGCTGGCAAACGCTTGGAATCTGTCGGTATGGAAAACACTGACGAAAATCGCCGAGCCTATCGTGATGTATTTTTCAGTACGCCAGGGATAGAAGAGTTTATTAGTGGTGTGATTTTATTTGAAGAAACATTACAGCATAAATCAAGTGATGGTACTTTATTCCCTGAGTTGCTTGCTAAAAAAGGCATTGTTCCTGGAATCAAAGTTGATAAAGGCATTATTCCATTAGTTAACGCTGATGGCGACAAGATAACGCAAGGTTTAGATGGCTTAGCAGAACGCTTACAAGGCTATAAAGAATATGGTGCGCGTTTTACTAAATGGCGAGCAGTATTACCGATTACTGATGTTAATCCAGGTTGCATGGGAATGTTTACTAATGCAGAAGTGCTTGCACGTTATGCTGCAATTGCCCAAGACAATGGTTTTGTGCCAATCGTTGAACCTGAATTACTAATCGATGGTACACATACAATTGAGCGTAGTGAAGCGGCAACGGAAGCAACACTGTATGAAGTGTTTGCAGCAATTCGTCGTCATGGTGTGTCATTAGAACATATGATTTTAAAACCAAGCATGGTTATATCTGGAAAAGAATGTGCACAGCAAGCAACTGCAGAAGATGTTGCAGCACGCACAGTAAAAGTTTTATTGCGTACAGTTCCAGCGGCTGTTCCAAGCATTAACTTTTTATCCGGTGGTCAAGATGAACTACAAGCAACGCAACATTTAAATTTAATGAATCGTTCAACGCAAACGTTGCCATGGCATGTTAGTTTTTCATATGCGCGTGCTTTACAAGGTTCAGCATTAAAAATTTGGGCGGGTAAATCTGAAAATTTATCTGCTGCGCAAGAAAATTTTTATAAGCGTGCGAAATTAAATGCATTAGCAAGCTGTGGTGAGTATGACCAAAGTATGGAGAAATAATTTACAATTTATTTGCCATAGTTAAAGCGAATAGAATAGGGGCTGGTAGCGATATCACCCCTATTTTTTTTTGCGTTCAATATATTGACGTTATTTGCATAAACTTCATTTATAAACTAATTTGAAACTTGTGTAGGAGAAAAATTTTTATTCAAAATAATAAATAGAATAAGTTCCTTAGAAGGAACAATTTTTTGGAAGTGAGGATGTTGCGTATATCTTAAGTTATTAAGAGGGGGAGCACGCGATGAATCATAGAGTTTATAAAGATAATCAGTCTGCAATAGCGATATCAAAAAAAATTAATGATATTTGTTATCCATTACAAAGCTTCTTTAAAACAACTTACTTTAACTTTGCTAGAGTTTATAATAATTATTCTGTATGGTCTTTATCAAATAGGTCTGATCATCTAAGCAATGAAGGTGATTTTTTACGAAAATATCCTGAGTACTTGCATTTCATATTATCAGAGCAAGGCAGCGCATTAAATAATGGTTGTTTTCTTTGGGAGGCGCTACAGCATGACTGGGCTAATAATGCTAATCAACATTTGGCGGAAGAGTATAGAATTAGCCATGGCATATGCTTTATTGAACGCAGTGTCGACTATATTGATATCTACCATTTTGCTGGCGATAAAGATGATATTAATCATGTTAATCTTTATTTAAACAATATGGACTTATTACAGCGTTTTATTCTATATTTTCATGATAAGGCCAGTATCTATGTTAATGAGCCTAAACCATATTTGCCTCTTGGTATTATTGAATTAAAACAATTTTCTCATCATTCTTTTGATAGCTCGCTTGATTACTTACTTGATGAACGACATAAATTTCTTGAGCAGACGAATGTCGAGCAATCGAGACTAATCATAGGGCAGGAAACTGTTGATATAACACGACGTGAATTGCAATGTTTATTAGAGTTAATACGTGGGCGAACAGCAAAAGAGACAGCCGAAATTCTTTTTGTGTCGCCACGAACAGTAGAATTTTATTTGAATAATGTGCGTAAAAAGTTAGGTTGCCATAAAAAGTCAGAATTAATCACAACCTTGTTGCGGACTAACTTTATGAGTAAGTTTCTGCATGAATTAAAAGAAGAATAAGTGAATATACCCGTCGCGATTCATTTTTAGGGTTTTATCGCACCGGGATTTTTTACGAGGGAAATGTTCTAAATCGCAGGTAATAGCTAGACTATTGACAAGATTTAAAGTGCATTTCTCGTAGGAAATAACAAGCGAGAAACCCTAAAAATGAATCGTGACGGGTATATAACTAATCTTCGTATTTGCGCTTTCCTGAAATTTTTTGCCACCAATCTAAACGTGGCAAAAATAGTAGTAAGAAAATAAGAATGGCTGTAACGAAACCAATGGTATACATGCCAAAACTAACTGCTAATCCGACGGCAGCCGTTGCCCAAATGGTTGCCGCTGACGTTAAACCACCAACGCTGGCACCTTGACGAAAAATAACACCGGCACCGATAAAACCAATACCGGTAACGACTTGTGCTGCGATGCGAGTTGGATCTGCATGGCTTGCAAAGTGTAATGAAACCAGACCAAAGACACAGGAACCTAAAGAAATAGCGCCAAAGGTACGGATACCTGCGCCACGAACATGATGCTCTCGCTCCCAACCAATTAAACTACCTAAAATAGTTGCGATTAATACGCGTATAATAAGTTCTAATTCTGAAACATGATGCATTGTCTCTAATGCTCCTTTGTTTGATATGAAACATACTATTTGTGCAGCGGTTTCATTTTATAATATTCATACTTGCCAGTGTTGCTCAGCATTCTAACCTGATAATTAGTCGCAACACAATTATTGCCGCGAAAATCTGTATGGATGATCGTATTATGACGATTAACTTCAAAGAATGTTTTACAAAAAGCCCTAAGACTATAACCAGGCGTATAGTAACTCGGTGATGTGTAAATATAAGCACCACCATAAGGACCATAATTTACCGCGGAGTAACCTGGAAAATATTGTCCAGGAACATAAGCATGGTAATCGTAACGATAAAAATAAACGCGATGACCATTCGGGGCTTTGAAGTGACCATCAGGGTAGCCCCAGACATGGGTGAGGCGATTCAATTTGCTGCCATGCCAGCTATGTACGATGTGAGCATAGTTCGCGGTAGTGGCGCAGCCGCTTAGTAATAATGAGATGCTTGCGAGACAAAGAATAAACATATTGTTGCGCATGTTCTTTTACCTTCGGAATTCTAAGACGCGCAGATTATATCATGATACTGCATAAATTCATTTCATTTTGGTGGAATGTTTAATCGATTATATATTAGAGTTTGGGACGGTATTTTACGAGAGAGTGATTCAATTCACTGCTGAGTTTGCTAACTTCTAATGCGTCGCGTTGCGTAGCTGCGGGTAAGACATTGTAAACTGAGCGATCTGTTTCAAACCAGATGCGCGCTGCTGTGCCGCCCGCTGGAGCAAACATACCTATTCCTCTTGAAGGGGTATAAACGGCTTTTGCTAATTTACCTTGTATCACTTCCTTTAGTTTCTGTTGTTCAGGAAGATGCAGTCTTTCTTGATTGATATTCATTAAAGAGTCGACAACAAGTTTAATAGCGCGACCTCTATCTTGAACGTTCACTTTATCCCAGCCTGGAATATCACGTACAGCTTCATTCACAAATAATTGAGCAATCATTGGATTGCCTTTTAGATAGATCGTGGATTCTTGTTCAGCGAGTTGTAGAGTTTGAAAACGATGCATGCCTTGTTTTATCTCTTGAACTAATTCCGCATTAGACAAAGCGGCCGTTATATTAGGATTAACTAGTATCGCTGGTGAGAATCCACTTTTTATTAACAGTTTGTTTAATTGCATTAATACAAAAGTTCGGGCATTGGCATCGGTAAATGGGTGGATGAGGTCAAATATTTGTATCACATTAGCAATAAGACTTAGCTTTTTATCTTCAGTAGTAGCCAAATCAATCTCGCGATTATATGAAGCTATAACTGTATTCATCTTATGCTGTATAACATCTAGTTTATCTATAGGTTGCTCAAGTTGTAATTTTCCTTCTGTTGCAAGTTGAAAAAGAGAGTCAAGCTCATTATCAGAGATAGGGAGTTTAGTGATATGTTGAATAGCGCTACCAACAGACTCGAAATAAGTAATATCTACTAGAACTTCTTGTCGGATTATTTTTTCGAGCAGCTCTTGTAAACCCTTACGCGTACAGTTACACATAGGGCCCTGTGTAACTAAACCTAAGCTACATACATCATCATAACGTAAGCCCTTTTCAAATTCTTGGTAATAAGGTTCATAACCATTGGGCGTGTCCATTATCAGACGCTCAATAGTAAATGAAATTGCAAGGTCATGAGAGCGAATAATGGAATCTAAAGAGAGAGGCTCATTGATGTTTTGTAGCATATCGTCGAATGCGTGAAATAGACTTTTTAAATAGCCCGGTTCTCGCTCATCGAAACCGTCAGGAGACACTTGATCTTCAGTGGCGATATCGCGCTGTCGATTGAAATCGATAAATAGACGCCATAGCGATTCCGTCGAGAAATCACGAAAGTGATTTAGTGGTTGAATTTGTTCTCCACCTAGCATAAATGAACGTACCCCAAAACTATAATTTATAGTATAAATATAGCTTAAAGCTGGCGTGGCGGAACATATTGTTTTATAAGGCTATTTTAATTCTGCTTTATATGCATGCTTAATCTGGGCTTGATAAATATCGCGAACAAAGCCTTGCCATTGAACTGACATATCGGTGCATAGTGGCTGGATTGCTGCGTCAAAATCCATTTGTGTGTCGAGCGATAGTGCTTCAGTAAAACTTATAATAAAAGCTAAGTTTGAGTTAGTTATAGCAGCAGACTGCATTTGGCCTAACATCGATGCTAAATTTGTATCTGCTGAGGCCGAGTTACAACTAAGTGCTTTTGCACAGATTGCTTGAACAGGATTGCTTGTTAGCTCTTCATCTGTGAGATTTTGCCATGCTGCTAACGTTGCTTGATAAAGCTCTTGCTTTAAATCTTCACGAGCTTCGTGATTATCTTTAGAGAGCATAAATTCATTTGTTAAAAATTGTTGGTTTAATACAAATATCAGCATTATCAAACTGGATGCTTTTTGGGGGGAACAGTTACTTAATACGTTGGTTAATTCTTTTTTTAGAATAGCCAGGTGTAAAACCGGCAGTAGCTTTCTTGCATAACCAAAATCATTAATCCATGTTTGAGCGATTTCTTTATTTGGACCACGCTCCCAGCCAGTTGCAAGCAGAGCCTTACGGGTTTGATATTTTCTATGCATTGCGGAATTTAATGCATTTGATATTGATATACTATCAGCGATGAAATGGGTGAAATCGATTTCAGCGCTAGCGCTAACGCCTTCTTGTCCTGATAAAAACATAGTAACTCCTAAAAACATTCTGTAGAGAGTTTCAGCAAAACCTGCGGGTTGTAATAAATAGTGAAGCTGTAATGACGAGATTGAATTTAGATTAATATCGTAAACGGGAACGACGTGGGCTCGCCCTGGTATTTCGCCTATTGCATTTACAACAATTTCAATAATCGCTTTTCTTATTTTGGAGAATTCTTTATTATCAATGGCTTTTTTATATTGTATTAAACAGACCTTAAGTTTATCGATAACACCTAAACGTTTGCCCTCAGGCAATGCTGACCAAACAGGGATACTACTACAAGCTTCAAGAATAAGTTGTTTTGCTAAGGTTTCATTTCCTTCAAGATATAGGCGTCCAGGTGAACCGGCTAATTCCTGTTGTCGAGCTTGCACATCTTGAAAATTCTGCCAGCCTTGTTTAATTTCAACAACAAGTTCATCAATAGAATAAGCATCAAATCGGTCGCGGCATTCTAGAATGACATAGCTAAAACCATTTTGTCGCAATAATTTATTTAGGGTTAATATGGCATGCGTTCTTGAATTACCATCAGGAAAAGGATGGGCGATCTCTAAATCGCGAATCAAAGTAGCAATAGCTCTTAATTTACTGTCATCATCTTTCGCGATAGCGATTGCTGTATAATAAGCCTTGATTTCTGCCTGTACTCGCTGTTTGATTTTTGCAAGAGAGCAGGGCTTTATGGAAATTTTACATGGTGTCGCTTTTAACTTTTCAAAAACTTTAGATACCGTCTCGTCACTTATGGGTAATGTTAATGTTTCAGATGATGCAATAGTGTCTATATCCGCCTGAATAAAAAAGTAAGAATCGCCGCGCGCCATTTTTTCTAATAATTCACGTAAACCAGCAAGACTAATATTTTGACCAGGACCTTCTGCTACTAAACCAAATTCAACATAATCGTTATCGCGGTAACCTTGAGGGAAATCTACGAGCTGTGTATGAATGCCATCTGCAGTATCAAATTTTTGTAGATATTGAGTATGCGATACAGCAGCATTATGCAAGTGTTCATGAGAATCAACTGTTAGTGGCTCATATAAGGTCTTTAGCATGAATTCGAAACCGGTAAACATACTTTTTAAGTAGCCTGGTTCGTTTTGTTCTCGCCAAGTTGGGCCAATTTGAGTTTGTACTGGTCGATCAACTAATAGGCGCCAATAGTGTTGAACCGACAATTCAGGTAAATTTTTATTTATGAACATTAGACGTCCGTTGTTATTGGCACTAAATGGCTGACAATTGTACACTACCAGGGCCGAGTTGTAAATATATAGAACAACGTGGAGGGAGGGATTATGATAAGCGGGATAAAAATTAATGTTTATCAGTAGCTTATATTTATATGAGGTTTTGCTTTAAGATTACTTAAAAACTTGTACTATAAACCAGAATTTTTTAAGTATGCTAAAAATTACAGTGAGGGTTAATTTATGCAAAGTACAATCTGCCACATCGCTATACCGAGTCATGATCTTGAGGCTTGCAAGCAATTCTATGTTGATGGTTTAGGTTGTGAGCTAGACCGTGAATCAGAGCATACTTTAGTTTTGAATTTTGGTAATAACCAATTAGTTGTACATCAAACAGATGATGTTGAGCCTTATCCTGAGAAGATTTCTCCTCGACATTTTGGTTTGATCTTTGATAGCAAGGCTGATTGGGATAATTGCATTAATAGAGCTAAGCAGCACAATCTGAAATTCTTTCGTGAACCTATGGTTCGTTCACCAGGTAAGGCAACGGAACATGATACATTTTTCTTAATTGACCCGAGCAACAACTTATTAGAATTTAAACTTTATCATGATGCTGATGCCATCTTTGGTGCTAAGCAAGTCAAACAAGTTGCTGAAGAGTAGTGGGTAAATCTATATGAATCAACCAGATAGAGTTGGTTGTCGAAAAACGCAAACGCTATTTGCGTTTTATGCATAAAAATGACTAGCGGATAAATACCACTTTTCAATTTGGCATTTTTAGCAAGGTTTAAAGTGAATGCTCCAAGCTGCTCATCATGTTCAGTTGCGGCACATGGATACATAACATGCATGGGATAATCAATATTATCATGTGGGTCTTTCAATGTAACTGAGCAATAGCCAACCGAGTTTTTCATACCAGCTTATAGTATTCTCATTTGTTCAGCACGCTCTTGTAATTTACTAATTGCTTTTTGAAAGTCTGCAACACGTTCGCGTTCTTGAGCAACAACATCAGCAGGGGCTTTATCCACAAACTTTGGATTTTGTAGTTTTGCCTCACACTTGGTTAAGTCTTTTTGTATTTTTTCAATTTCTTTATCAAGGCGCTGTACTTCTGCATCTTTATCAATAAGTCCTGCCATTGGGATTAGTAATTCTAATTCACCAACGAGTGCTGTCGCAGCAGGAGGTAAATCTGCATCAGTCGCGAGTAACTCAATATTTTCAACTTTTGCCAATGCCATGAGGTAGTCACGATGTGTTTCAAATAGCTGCTTATCACTGTCTTGCCATTTGTGTAATAACAACGGCACGGTTTTAGCGGGTGAAATATTCATTTCGCTACGAATCGTTCTAATTCCTGTGATGACTTGTTGTAGCCACGCCATTTCTGTTTCAGCTTTATCATCAATGTTTTCTTGGCTCGCTTCTGGATAGCTTTGCAACATAATCGTATCGCCAGGTTTTTCTAGTAATGGTGCGACTTGTTGCCAGATAGCTTCAGTAATAAATGGCATGAGTGGATGTAGTAATTTTAATGTGCTTTCTAATACTGCTAATAAAGTATAACGATTACCGCGTTGTGTTGCCTCATCAGCATTGCCGGTTAATACGGGTTTCGATAATTCTAAATACCAATCACAGTAGGCATGCCAAATAAAGTCATAGATACAATTTGCAATTAAATCGAAACGGTATTGCTTGAAATGTCGATGAACTTCATTAACTGTTTGTTGTAGTCGTGAATTAATCCAGCGATCAGCCAGACTAAAGTTGATATTCTTAGCATTAACGCCATTATCTTTATCTTCGGTATTCATTAATACATAACGTGCAGCATTCCATAATTTATTACAAAAGTTGCGGTAGCCTTCGATGCGATTAATATCAAAGCGCACATTACGGCCAGTAGAGGCAAGCGCACAATAAGTAAAACGTAAGGCATCCGTACCATAAGAATTAATACCTTCTGGAAATTGTTTCTTAGTGGCTTTGATGATTTTATCGTGCATATGTAATTGCATGAGTCCGGCAGTGCGTTTCTGAATAAGCGTTTCTAAATCAACACCATCGATCAAATCAATAGGGTCAAGGACGTTACCTTTGGTCTTTGACATCTTTTGACCTTCAGCGTCACGAATTAAACCGGTAACATAGACTTCATGAAATGGAACTTCGCCAGTAAACTTCAAGCCGAACATAATCATACGCGCGACCCAATAAAAAATAATATCGAAACCAGTAACTAAAACACTGGTAGGGTAGAGTTCTTTAAACTCTGCAGTTGCTTCCGGCCAACCTAATGTTGAGAACGGCCATAAACCAGAAGAAAACCATGTATCTAAAACATCACTATCTTGATGTAGTTGCAAGTCTGGAGACAACTGATATTTTTCACGGACAGCGGCTTCATCTTCTCCAACATAAATATTATTGTTATCGTCGTACCAAGCAGGAATACGATGACCCCACCAAAGTTGTCGGCTGATACACCAATCTTCGATGTTATACATCCATTGATAGTAGGTTTTACTCCAATTCTCGGGAACAAATTTAATTTTACCTTCCTCAACGGCACGAATAGCAGGTTGCGCTAACTCTTTAGCATTCACAAACCATTGATCAGTCATGTATGGTTCAATAATCTCATTAGAACGATCGCCTCGCGGCACCATGAGTTTATGATCATCAATTTTAGCCAGTAATCCAAGTTCTTTTAAGTCTGTAACAATCTTTTTACGCGCAACAAATCGATCGAGACCACGATAAGACCCTGGTACATCATCATTTAATGTTGCATCTGGATTGAGAATATTAATGAGGGGTAGGTCATGACGTTTTCCGACTTCATGATCATTAAAATCATGTGCCGGTGTGATTTTAACGCAACCAGTACCAAACTCTGGATCAACATAGTCGTCAGCAATAATAGGAATTTCACGATCACAAAGTGGTAGCTGCAAGGTTTTGCCAATTAAGTTTTTATAGCGCTCATCTTCAGGGTGCACGGCAACAGCACTATCGCCAAGCATAGTTTCAGGTCGAGTCGTTGCAATGGTCATATGACCGCTACCATCACTTAATGGATAACTGAAATGCCACATGAAGCCATCTTCTTCGTTAGATAAAACTTCAACATCAGAAATAGCTGTTTGAAATTTTGGATCCCAGTTAACTAAACGTTTGCCACGATAAATTAATCCCTCATCATAGAGCTTAATAAATACATCAGATACTGCATTTGAAAGGCCTTCATCCATTGTGAAGCGTTCGCGTTCCCAATCAACGGAACAACCCATGCGACGCATTTGTTGAGTAATTGTATTGCCGGATTGTTCACGCCATTCCCAAACTTTCTCGATGAATTTGTCGCGGCCTAAGTCATGACGACGAATATCTTGTTTACCGAGTTCACGTTCAACCACCATTTGTGTGGAGATGCCCGCATGATCACTACCGACTTGCCATAAAGTATTGAAGCCTTGCATTCTGTGATAACGAATGAGGGCATCCATCAAGCTGTATTGAAAACCATGCCCCATGTGTAGAGTACCCGTAATATTGGGTGGTGGAATAACAATACTATAAGGTTTGCCTTTGCCACTGGCTTTAAAACAATGGCTATTTTCCCAGGTTTGATAAATCTCTTGTTCGAGTTCTTTTGGGTCGTAGGTTTTTTGCATGATTCGCTTGCCTGTCTATAGAGTATATGAAAAAAGTATGGGCATACTCTATTCGATAACTTCCTGCATTGCAAGATGATGAAACCTATGAAATTTTATGGACGCTTAAATCATAACCTAACTGAGCGTAGTGCTTATAATGGGCACGCATATGTTGCTTAAGAATGTCATCATTGGGAACGATTTCTAATATACGCGTAAAGTTTTTATGCCAGTTAGGTATCGTCGTGTGTAGATTCAATAATATTTCTTGATGGGGGATGTCTGGGTTCTCAATATGACCGATCTGAATTGCAGCGAGTGTGCTGGAATATTGATTAATTAAGCAGTGAGGAATGAAACTTGTATCACTAAAGCTCCATAGTAACTGATCAAGATTATTACCATCCTGTTCATTTTCAGTATGAACATAGATTTGTTGCTTTTGATGATGAATCTTTTCTAATAAGCGACAGGCAAAATGCCAGCGACCGGCTGCTGGCATATTTTCAAGAATGTAAAAATCAACTTTTGGCATCTTTATACTTAGCGTACTTGGTTAATTAAAAATTGTGTTAATAGAGGAACGGGTCTACCCGTCGCTCCACCTTTCGAATTGGCACTAGGTCCTGCCATATCAAGATGAGCCCAGCGGAAATTTTTAGCAAAGCGACTGAGAAAACAGCCTGCAATAATAGCGCCACCCCAACGGCCTGCGATATTTTTCATGTCAGCAAACTCACTATCAAGTTCTTTATCGTACTCTTCCCATAATGGTAAGCGCCAGACTCTATCCCAAGTGTAATTTCCAGCATTAGTTAATTCTGTCGCGAGCTCTTCATCGTTGGTCATCAGACCTGATACGTAGGATCCTAAAGCAACCATACAAGCGCCAGTATAAGTGCCGAGATCAATGACGAGTTCTGGTTTAAAACGTTCACAGTAGGTTAACGCATCACTAACAACAAGACGACCTTCAGCGTCGGTATTTAAAATCTCGACGGTTTGCCCTGACATGCTTGTAATAACATCAGTTGGTTTTACCGCATTATCTCCAGGCATATTTTCAGAACACGCTAAAACAGCATAAACATTTAAAGGTAGTTCTAACTCGGCTGCGGCTTGAATACTACCAAGAGCTGTTGCTGCACCGCACATGTCATATTTCATTTCTTGCATACCAGCATTAGACTTTAATGAAATACCTCCAGTATCAAAGGTTACGCCTTTACCGGCTAAAACATAGGGTGCTTTACTTTTGCTGGCACCATTATATTTTATGACGACTAATTTTGCTTCTTCTTTTGCACCTTGGCTCACAGCAAGCAATACATTCATGCCGAGCTTACGCATTTCACTCTCAGATAAAACTTGGCATGTTACATTCGGATATTTTTTTGCAACTTGTTTTGCTATCTTCGCCATATAGCTTGGAGTGCAGATGTTACTTGGCAGATTACCTAAATCACGACTTAAATTTTCGCCATTGGCAATGGCTTGTGCTTCTCTAATCGCTTGCTTTGCCTGCTTGCTAGTCTTCGTGTCATCGCTATAAAGGGTTAGTGTCGTATTGCTTGATTTCTTTTTAGATGTTGCTTTACGCTGAGCATTAATTTCATAACGATGATGTTCAATAATGCCAACAAGCTGGCGAACTTGCCAATGACTATCACAATCTTTAACACCTAACTCGGTTAAGTAACAATGTGCATTGCTAATCTTATATTGTTTTAATGCTTTGCTTACCGCAGTGATAATTTGACGGAAGACTTTTGCTGTTAATTCATTCTTCTTACCACAACCGACGATAATAGCGCTTTCATTTTTTAACTTTGGCAGGCTGGCTAGAAATAAACATTCCCCCGCTTTAGCGCTAAAAATATCGCGTTGCAAAATATCTTTTACGTGCCCGGATGTTGCTTTATCAAGTTGTTTAGCACTGCTTGAGAGACTATGGTCTTCGTAAATGCCGATTATGGCACATTGAAAATTGCTAGCCTTCAGGTCTTTATTGGTTATTTTTATATTCAAAGGATATTCTCTTCTTATGGTAATGAGAACTTTGTCAGGACTTATGCTAAACGCCAATCTCTTTGTTAATTATATTGTCAAAAAGCCTCACGTATTGTGTATACTATCGGCTATTTTGACAACATAATTGCCTCGACCTTGGCATTTATCGTAAGTCCTGTTTGTTTAGTTCTCGTTAAAAAATCGCAAAAAAATTAAACAATCATTTCTTTTTTGTCATGATTTACGCTATAGTTAGCCCTTTTTGAAAAGCCAAAACGATACCATAAACAGGACTTACGTTAAACACCAACCTCTTTAGTTAAACAGGTTGTCTCGACCTTGGTTGTTTATTGTCAGTCCTGATAAAGCTTTGCTAGGTACAAAGGTGCCAAGTTATATTTTGTGCTAAAAATAAACAAGTGATCCTAACGTGATTGTATTTCGTTATCTACATAAAGAAGTAATAACCATGATGGCGGTGGTGACCATCATTGTGTTGCTGGTTTTTCTCTGCAATGAATTTGTTCATTATTTGAGCCAAGCTGCGGATGGTCTGCTAGCAGGTGGTGTTGTGTTGCAACTATTGCTATTAGAAGTTCCCGTTTTGCTAGCTTTACTGTTACCCCTGGGTTTATATCTCGGTATTTTGCTGGTTCATGGCAGACTGCATGCTGATAATGAAATGACAATATTGGCCGCTAGTGGTGTGAGTCGTGGCCAATTGTTATGGGCGACAATGAAGCTAGCCTTCGTCGTTGCTGCGATTGTTGCTGTTCTAACCTTATGGTTTAATCCCAATATTATGGCGGGCCGTGATCATATTTTTAAGCATGATGGTAAGGCGGCGTTATTAAAAACGATTATTCCTGGTCGTTTTCGAGCTATCCCAAAACAACATGCCGTATTCTATGTAAAAGGTTTATCGCAAAAGTCTCATGCTGCAGATGATATTTTTATGGCGCGCGAAATTTTAGTTCAACATCGAGGAAAGAAACCTCCGCTTAATGTGAAAGCCAATGCTGCTACTTGGCAAATGCTGGTTGCGAATAAAGCCTATCAACAAGTATTAGCGAATGGAGAGGATATGCTCGTTTTGCAAAATGGCTATCGCTATTTTGGAAAGCCTGGTAGTGCAAAATTTAGGATTATCCATTTTCAGAAATATTTTATTCATCTCCCGAAACGAAAAATAGTGACAGCACATGATTCTGATGCGAAATCAACGTGGCAATTACTGCATGCGAAAGCAAATGATATCCGGGCTGAATCAGTGCTTCAATGGCGTATCTCGGTACCCTTATCAGTATTATTATTAGCATTTTTGGCTGTGCCCTTGGCGCGCGTTAATCCGCGCCAAGGTAAGTTTGCGAAATTTGTACCGGCTATCTTAATTTATATTGTTTATGCGAACTTGCTGTTTGTGGCACGTTCATGGGTTAAGTATGACGAAATTCCTGCATGGATTGGAATGTGGTGGGTTCACGGTACATTACTGATACTAGCTATTATTATTTGGACTTTAGATAGCAAACTAGATTTTTGGAAAAAACAATTTAAAACCAGAATAGCGTCAAGACGCCTAGTAAAAAATAATAAGTGAGAAAATCTAAAAATGAATCGTTTCGGGTATATATTACAGCGTTACATTACTAAGCGTATTTTTCTAACAATCTTGTTGGTGACGCTGATTGTTGTTGGGCTGGAAATGTTTATTTTGTTTCTTGGGCAATTACATGAAATAGGGACAGGTGGCTATGGAACATTGCAAGCTTTTATATATGTTATATATAGTCTGCCGCAAACTGCTTATACGTTGTTTCCAATGGTGGCATTGCTTGGTGCAGTGATTGGTTTAGGTAGCTTAGCATCGCATAGTGAGCTTATTGTTATGCGAGTTTCTGGAATGTCCATCTCACAAATCGTTAGTGCTATTTTAAAAGCGGCTATTATATTAATTATTTTGGTGACAGCTGTTGGCGAATGGCTTGGTCCTATCAGTATGGAAAAAGGGACACTCTATAAAGTTAATGCTGAAAGTGGAGTGGAAGCCTTACATCTAAGTCATGGTGTCTGGGTGCGTAATGCGGAGCAATTCATTCATGTACAGCGAGTGATGACGGATCGACATTTAACAGGAATCATTGACTATCACTTTAATGGTAATCATCAACTATTGTCAGCATTGCATGCTGACTATGCTGTATATCATGATGGTGATTGGAAACTTTATAATGTACATGAAAGCTTAATTCATACTTCTGGCATAAAAATTGTTACGCAAAGTGTTCTGCCCTGGCATGTATCCTTACTTCCTAAAATGTTTTCAATTAGCATTAGCCAACCAGATCAATTGTCTTTACCGTCGCTAAACAAGTATATAAAATACCGAGTTCGTAATGGTTTAGGAGCGAGCAATTATCAATTGGCTTTCTGGCAGCGTATTTGTCAGCCGCTGGCGACGATTGTCATGATGTTATTGGCTATTCCTTTTATTTTTGGACCTTTGCGTTCAGTGACGCTGAGTATAAGAATTATTTCTGCAATAGGTGTAGGGTTTAGTTTTTATTTGCTTAACCAGTTTTTTGGGCCTTTAACAATTGTTTATCAATTGTCGCCATTATTAGCTGCGGTACTGCCGTCATTATTATTTTTTATGTTGGCAATGTTTTTACTAAGGCGAGTAAAATAGATGATAGCTTTAACAAATAGTGAACATATACCGTATATACAAGAAGAATCACAATCTATAGATAGCGAAAAATCTTGGCTTCCCTGGTTGATATGGGGGCTTGGTGCATCTCTATTTTTTATTGAGTACTTTGCTCGAATATTTCCAAGCATTAGCAGTCGCTACTTGACTCTTGATTTTCATATTAATGCTTTTCAATTAGGAAACTTATCGGCTTACTTTTATTATCCATATATTATCATGCAATTACCTGTAGGGATGTTAGTTGATCGTTTTGGTTCTCGGCGATTATTAACCTTAAGTGGTGTTTGTTGTGCCTTGAGTAGTTTGATGTTTGCAGCGGCAGGGCATTTATGGGTAGCAGAATTAAGCCGAGTATTACTTGGTTTTTCGGCTTCTTTTGCATTTGTTGGTGCATTACGCTTAGCTATCAACTGGTTTCCGGCAAGCAAATTTGGTTTATTGGCTGGATTTACTCAAGCGCTAGGTATGCTGGGAGCTGCTATTGGTGACACATCTATGTCAATTGCCGTTGAACATATTGGTTGGCGCTCAACATTAGTTGTTATCGCAATAGTATTTTTTATTTTGGGTTTACTAGTGTGGTTCATCGTTCGTGATTTTCCTCGACATCATACGAAAACATTGTCGCCGCAGACATGGTCTGGTGGTCGGCATATGTTAAAAGGCTTAGTGACGGTTCTAGGGAATCGAGCGAGTTGGATGAATGCTTTCTATGTTGGATTTATTTATGGACCAACGGCCGCATTTGCAGAACTATGGGGTGTGCCTTTTATTCACCAACAGTATGGTTTAACTACTCCTGAAGCCGCAACAGGTATTGGTTTGATCTTTATTGGTTGGGCTGTGGGTGGTCCTGTGTTTGGCTGGCTTTCAGATTTAATACAACGACGTCGACCTGTCATGTTTATTTCAGCTTTGTCTGGTTTATTAATTATGTTAGGTATTATTTACATACCGCATATGCCAATACCTATATTATTCTTGTTATTATTTCTATATGGCTTTACCAATACCGGTGTTGTGATTTCTTATGCCTTATCGTCAGAAATTAATCCGCGTTCAGTCGCGGGAACATCTCTCGCTTTTGCAAACATGGCGTCCGTATTGATTGGGGCAGTGTTCCAGCCAATTATTGGCGCGTTACTGGATTGGCATTGGGGAAAAACTAAAATCTATGTTCATGGCCTACCGTTTTATTCCATTGCCGATTATCAAGTTGCTCTAATGGTGTTGCCGGTATTCTTATTTCTAGGTCTAATTATGGCGAATTTTGTCAAAGAAACTTACTGCATGCCGTTGGAACAGCGTGAAAAGATGACTCGCGAAGAGCTGATAGCATTTTGAAGTTAAGCGCTTTTTTTCTAGATTTATCTCGGTTTGACAACTTCTGAACATATACTACTCTAAACCTATAGCTGACGTTTACAAAGGATTGATAATAGAGTGGAGCTTCCAACTGAACCGTCGTTAGATGAGTTATTTGAATATCATAATGAACATGTCTTATCCCGATATAGACATGATTATCCCAATTCCAAATTCACCCCAACAGAAGCGTTTCATGAGCTAATGAAATACATGTGGGTCACGCAAAAACTTAATCAAGATAAAGCACGCTATCCGGATAAATATCCGGCATATCTTAAAATTGGTATGCAATATGAAATGCGAGAAATTGATGATATGTGGCACACCTTTATTTTGTTTACCAAAGACTATATGGCATTTGGTGAAAAATATTTTGGTAAATATTTTCATCATCAACCAACGGCTGATGCAGAAAAAGAAAAAATAAGTCAGCATGCAGATGAATATCTAGAAAATAATGTTCGTTTGCAATTAGAGTATATTGCGGAACACTTAGGTGAAGAAACTTTATTAAAGTGGTTTAGTTGCTATTTTGAAAATATGCAACACATATAACATTGAAAAGGATAAATCTGCTGAGAAGAAAGTTGAAAGACCATTAATTTTGTAATGGCGACAAAATAAGCTTTAACATTATAAAAGGAAATTATTATGAAAACAGATATTATTGTAACAATCTTACGAAAGAAAAAACTGCGTAATCTTGTAAATAAAGAGAGTCATCTAATGTGTGAACATCCGTGTGGAGGCTCTTAAAAGTCACAAGAAGAAAGACCATAAAAACAACCACCTTAAATTATATGGCATTTAGTGAAAAATATTTTGGTAAATATTTTCATCATCAACCAACGACAGAGGAAGAAAAAGTAAGTCAGCATGCAGATGAATATTTAGAAAATAATGTTTGTTTGCAATTAGGGTATATTGCGGAACACTTAGGTGAAGAAACTTTATTAAAGTGGTTTAGTTGCTATTTTGAAAATATGGAACGCATATAACATTATAAAAGGAAATTATTATGAAAATAGATATTATTGCAACAATCTTACAAAGCAAAAAGAATAACAAGCATATTGCTAGTGGTTGTGACTCTTGTGAAGGGCTCTAAGAAACTAAATACTGAAAATTAGGAAGTGTTTAACGAGCCTGCTTTATTTTGATATAAAGCAGGCTCGTTATTAACATTCAGTCTATGCTAACGCTTTAATTTTCGCATTCAAACGGCTCTTATGACGAGCAGCTTTATTTTTATGAATCAAACCTTTCGCTGCAAAACGATCAAGAACGGGTACGACCACTTTATATTCTTCTTGCGCTTTTGTTTTATCGCCAGCTTCAATAGCAGCAATAACATTTTTTAGATAGGTTCGCATCATAGAACGACGGCCTGCATTATGGCGGCGGCATTTTTCGTTTTGTCTTGCGCGTTTACGTGTTTGTGCTGTATTAGCCAATGTTAATCTCCAATTAATAAATAATGATGTAATGATTCTATAAAACTGCGAATTATTTATTCATTTCAGAGGATTGTCAAGGCAAATCTATGCAGGACAGTCATTGACCACCAATATCTTATGAAAATTAGCTTTATGCTTCGCTTTTTTACATAGGACAGGTATCATAGCGCCATGAAAAGCAAGACATTATTTCGTTCCACTAGTATTTTTGCCTCAATGACGTTCATATCTCGAATTTTAGGATTTGTGCGCGATATGGTCATTGCCTATATTTTTGGCGCAGGCATTGCTGCTGATGCTTTTTTGGTGGCTTTGAAGATTCCTAATTTTATGCGGCGATTATTTGCAGAAGGGGCTTTTTCTCAAGCTTTTGTACCCGTATTAGCAGAATATAAAGAACAGCATACAGACAAAGATATTCATGAATTTGTTAATCGTATCGCGGGTAGTTTAGCGATTGCCTTACTTATTGTGACCGTAGTAGCTGAAATTGCTGCGCCAGCTATTATTGCTGTGTTTGCGCCAGGGTTTTTGCATAGCCCTGAACGTTTTCAATTGGCAGTAACTATGCTGCATATTACATTTCCCTATTTATTCTTTATTTCCTTAGTTGCTTTTTGCGGTGCGATTATTAATACCCATGGTAGCTTTGGACCTCCAGCCTTCACGCCAGTATTATTTAACTTATCCTTAATTGCCGCAGCACTTTTTATTGCGCCACATATGGCACAGCCGATTATTGGCTTAGCGTGGGGGGTGTTTATTGCGGGTATAGTGCAACTACTTTTCTTATTACCGTACTTGAGGCGCTTACGCTTAGTGCCGATCCCAAAATGGGGATGGCATGATCCCGGTGTGCGGCGTGTTTTGAAATTAATGCTCCCGGCCTTATTTGGTGTCTCAGTTGCCCAGATTAATTTAATGTTAGATACCATTTTCGCTTCTTTTTTAGCGGTAGGCAGTGTTTCTTGGTTATATTATTCCGATCGTTTGATGCAATTTCCACTAGGCATGTTTGGGGCGGCAATTGGTACGGTAATTTTACCGAGCTTGTCACGTAAGCATGCTGCTAAATCAGATCAAGCTTATTCCGATACGCTAGATTGGGCATTGCGTAGTGTGTTATTAGTTGGCGTGCCTTCGGCAATAGGTTTGTTAATGTTGGCAGGACCGTTGCTGGCAACATTATTACATCGTGGTGCGTTTAATACCCATGATGTTTATATGGCTCGCGAAAGTTTAATGGCATTTTCTTTAGGATTGCCAGGCTTTATGTTAATAAAAGTATTTGCTTCTGGATTTTACTCTCGCCAAGATATTAAAACACCCGTAAAGATAGCGGTGGTTGCCCTGGTATCAAATATGATATTAAATTTGGCGTTAATTTTTCCTCTAGCACACGCCGGTATTGCATTGGCAACATCCATTGCTGGTTATATCAATACAGGGTTACTCGCCTATGTATTATATAAACGTAATATTTTGCAAATACAGTCACACTTGAGAAAATATTTTCTGCAATTAGCCAGTGCCAATATTGCTATGGGTTTACTACTATGGTGGGCAACAGCGCCTTTAACAGAATGGTTACAGTGGGATTTATTGAATAAGTGTTTACATCTTTTTATTATTATTGCACTTGCTGTCGTTGTCTACTTTATTGTGCTTTGGGGATTAGGTTTAAGAAAGAGAGATTTTGTAAAGGGTTCGTTTTAACTATGACTCAATTATTAAGAAATAAAGCGCAACATAATTTAGGTGGCTGTGTCGCAACGGTTGGTAATTTTGATGGTGTACACCTTGGTCATCAGCAATTGCTTAACAAGCTTGTTGAGGCGGCTAAACAACGCCAACTACCATCATTGGTTATTCTTTTTGAACCACAGCCACAAGAGTTTTTTCAACATGGCGCTGCACCTGCACGCATTACCAACTTACGTGAAAAGCTACATTGTTTTACTGCTATTGGTATCGATTATGTCTGTTGCTTACCATTTAACAAAATATTTTCCGAATTAAGCCCGGATGCCTTTATTAAAACTATTTTAATCGATGCTCTGCATATTAAACATTTAATCATTGGTCATGATTTTCGTTTTGGTTATCAGCGGCAAGGAGATTTTGATTATCTGCAATTACAAAGTCAGCACTATAATTTTTCTGTCGAGTCGTTTGCCGCTTGGTTATTAGAGAATGAGCGAGTAAGCAGTACCTTATTACGACAAGCATTGAGTGCTGGTGATTTTGAACAAGCTGAACAGTATCTTGGACGGGCTTATACAATAGAAGGTAAGGTTGCCCATGGCGATAAAGTAGGGCGCCAATTAGGTTTTCCAACGGCGAATATTCTATTGAAGCGTCATGCTGCGGTACTGCGCGGGGTTTTTGCTGTTCGAGCGCATAGTATAAATGAACAAGTTTATATGGGAGTGGCGAATCTCGGCAAGCGGCCTACTGTTGGTGGTTTAAGAGAGTTGCTAGAAGTGCACCTATTTGATTTTGATGATGAGATTTATGGACAAGTCCTTAAAATTGAGTTTTTACAGAAAATTCGAGATGAGCAAAAATTTGCATCACTCGATGATTTAAAAGCGCAGATAGCCAAGGATGCTATAGCCACTAAAATATACTTCAAATCAAGCAACTAAATCAGTATCATTGTGAATAATTGTTATTTATTGAATTTTTAGGGAAAGCAACATGAGTGACTATAAAGAAACGTTAAATTTACCCAAAACAGCGTTCCCGATGAAAGCTAATTTGGCGCAACGTGAGCCAGAAGCTTTAAAGCGCTGGCAGGACAATAAGCTTTATCAAAAACTGCGCCAACAACGCCAAGGCCGTAATAAATTTATTCTGCATGATGGTCCTCCTTATGCTAATGGCAATCTGCATATTGGACATTCAGTCAATAAAATTCTCAAAGACATGGCCGTGAAAACCAAAACCTTAAGTGGTTTCGATGCACCCTATGTTCCTGGTTGGGATTGCCATGGTTTGCCCATCGAGCATAAGGTCGAGCAAAAGCTTGGCAAGCCGGGTGTGAAAGTTGATGTCGCTGCTTTTCGTGATGCATGCCGTGATTATGCGACTTCACAAATTGCAATTCAGTCGGCAGAGTTTCAACGTACGGGGATCATTGCTGATTGGGATGCTCCATATCTAACAATGAACTTTCAATATGAAGCGAGTATCATGCGTGCATTAGCTAAGCTTTATGAGCATGATCATATTGAACGTGGCCATAAACCTGTTTATTGGTGCTTAGATTGCCGTTCAGCATTAGCTGAAGCCGAAGTGGAATATCAAGATAAAAAGTCACCATCTATCGATGTTAAATTTCCTATTATTGATGAGTCTGCTGTTTTACAAGCCTTTAATACAACTGCTGGCAGTGGTCCTCTTGCTATGGTTATTTGGACGACGACACCTTGGACACTACCTTCTAATCGCGCGTTGAGTATCCATCCAGAATTTTCTTATTGCTTAGTGCAATGTCGAGTTAATGGTAATGACGAACGTTTAATTCTTGCGAAAGAACTCGTTGCTTCAGCATGCCAACGTTTTGGCATTGAAGATTATAAAATTCTTGCCGAATGTTCTGGCGCGGCATTAGAAAGATTAACGGCTCAACATCCATTTTATGAACAAGAGTCACTAATTGTTTTAGGAACCCACGTCACGTTAGAGTCCGGCACGGGCATTGTTCACACTGCACCGGCGCATGGTTTAGATGATTATAGCGTTGCTGCACGCTATGACATTCATCCACGTACTAATGTTGATAGCAAAGGATGTTTTATTGAAAATTTAGATTTATTTGGTGGACAATTTGTTTTTAAAGCTAATGCAGAAATTGTTGAAGTATTACGCGATAAAGGTATGTTAGTAGATTATCGTGAAGTACAGCATAGCTACCCTCATTGTTGGCGCCATAAAACACCCGTTATTTTTCGCGCGACACCGCAGTGGTTTATTAGCATGGATAAGAACGGCTTGCGAGAGCAAGCACTGCAAGCGATTCGTGAAACAACATGGCGACCTGACTGGGGTCAGGCTCGTATTGAAGGTATGGTTGCTCAACGACCTGATTGGTGTATCTCGCGGCAACGTACATGGGGTGTGCCGATCCCATTTTTAATTCATCAACAGACTGGCGAATTACATCCAGAAACTTTACAGATCATGGAAAAAGTTGCGGTCATGGTTGCAGAAGAAGGTATTAATGCCTGGCATAAACTTAGCGTCAGTGACTTAATTGCTAGTGATGCAGAACAATATGAAAAATCCACCGACACTTTAGATGTTTGGTTTGATTCAGGTGTTAGTCATTTTGCTGTATTACAACAACGCGATGAATTAAATTGTCCAGCAGACCTTTACTTAGAAGGTTCCGATCAGCATCGTGGTTGGTTTAATTCTTCATTAATGACGAGTATTGGTATTAATGGAGCTGCACCGTATAAATCTGTTTTAACGCATGGCTTTACCGTTGATGGCCAGGGTCGAAAAATGTCGAAATCCATTGGAAATGTCATTGCGCTGGAAAAAGCTTGTAAAAACTGGGGTGCCGATGTCATTCGTTTATGGGTTGCGGCAACGGATTATCGTACAGAAATGAATGTCTCTGATGAAATTTTAAAACGAACCGCAGATGCATATCGACGTATTCGTAATACAGCACGTTACTTTCTTTCCAATTTAGATGGTTTTGATCCTGCTAAGCATTTAGTGCCAGTTAATGATATGTTAGCGCTTGATCAATGGGCACTAGATCGTGCTTACCAAATGCAAGAGCAAATTAAACAGGCGTATCAAGATTTCCAATTTCATGTAGTTTATCAGAAGCTCCATAATTTCTGTTCGATAGATATGGGCAGCTTTTATTTGGACGTTATCAAAGATAGACAATACACTTGTCAAACAGACAGTTTAGCGAGACGTTCGGCACAAAGTGCCATGTATCATATCATTGAAGCGATGGTGCGTTGGTTAGCGCCAATCTTAAGTTTCACGGCTGATGAAATCTGGCAGTTTATTCCTGGCTCGCATGATGAGTCAGTGCATTTTGCTATGTGGTATGAACATTTAGTGCCATTAGCTGAGAATAATACTATTACTCGCAGTGACTGGGATTTGATTTTGCAGGTACGTGATGCCGTCAATCGTGAAATAGAAATTAAACGTAATGATGGTTTAGTTAAATCATCATTGAGTACGCATGTAACAATTTATAGTCAACCCGAAGTCAGTGATGTTTTAGCGAAGCTGCAAGATGAGTTGCATTTTATTTTCATTACCTCGACAGCAAAAATTGAGCCGACGGAAAATCGTTTGCATAGTGATGCTGCTGTAACGGATGTTGATGGCTTATGGGTAAATGTAACGCCTGCAGCAGAAGAAAAATGTATTCGTTGCTGGCATTTTTGTAGTGATGTGGGTAGCAATCCAGAACATCCAGAAATTTGCCTGCGTTGTGTTGATAATGTTGCGGGTGAAGGTGAGCAACGTTTGTTTGCATAAATGGTTTGATTTACAATAAAAACAATAAGTTGAAACTATATTCGCAATGATTTGTAGTATATTTCCATATTTTTCAACATTATCTCGACGATTTAAAAAACTAAAAATAGAGCCCAGAATTCCGGCAAACCGGCGAGGCATGCATATCATCATCGATACGACAGGGTTATCAGCCTATAGTGTAGACGAATTCCATAAAACAAAAAATGGGCTAACAAAATTCAAAGGTTATTGAATGCTACATATTGCTATTAATGAGCATCAAGAAATATTAGCCTGTGAGTTAACCAATAAACATGCCGATGATAAAAAGCAGGTGTCTAAGTTATTAACAGGACTTCATAACACCTATGATAAATTCATTGCGGATGGAAATTATGATGATAGAAAAGTCTATCTTACCGTCGAAAAGCATAAGCGCACCAAATATATTAAGGTCAATGAGGCAAGACATTGTGATATTGTGATCCCTCTGCGTATTAACGCATGGGCTAGAAAGATTAAAACCCGTATTTGTCCAAAGCAAAGGAGTCAGCATGTTAGATATCAAGCAGAGCATGGGCGTATAAGTTGGCAAAAAGCGACTGGATATAATGAGAGAGCATTGGTGGAAGTTGCATTTTATAGGTATAAAAAAATCTTTGGCAAGATGATGCATTCCACCAGCTTTAAAAATCAAACAGTTGAGGTAGCCCTGGCGTGTAAAGCTTTAAATATTATGACCGCACTTGGGATGCCGGACACATTCATTGTAAGATAAATCATATTGACAAGGCACAAGTATATTTAATTCAACTTCATGCAACAAAGTAGGTTCTGGGGATTTTCCCTCGATTTACCTATAAGTCTGATATTAAGCATTCCTGGGGTTCGATTAAAGCCCCTGTTTTTTCCAATAACTGTTTTAATTTTCTAGAATTATATTTTGCATCTTTCTCATTATTTCTAATCATACTTTCCCTAAAAGTAGCGATCAATATAATGATCTCCTTATATTTGATAATAATATCGATATAATTTCTGTCTACAGTTAAAAGCTTTTTAGAGTATATATCATCTATATTATCAAGGAGGATAGTAAAGTTTTGTGCCCAGGCTTTATCATCTTCTATGCCATATTTTTTTAATTTAGATAAGGATTTTTGCTTTATAGATTTTCCTTGTTTATCACAAGCTGGAGTAAAGATTGGGCTAATAGACATCCCGAGGAAAAAGAGAAATCTACCATAATCAAAATAGATATTTTTATTAAAAAACAACTGTTCCTTTTTGCTTAAGGTAAATTGCTTATCAAGCGCTAACCCAAAGTCAGTCAGGTATAGCTGATCTCCATCGGTGATAATATTGTGGAAGTGGATATCAAAATGTATTATTCCATTTTTCCGCAAAAAATTCAGAATGTTTTTCATTTTATGAATTATGCAGTCTAGTTTCTCAGGGTTTTTTACTAACCAACTTGATAATGTATAGGGAATATACTCTAGAAACAATATGACTTCATGCTTCGCATTTGCTCTGCTAATCATATATTCATCAATATTTTTATTGCTATTCCAATACTTAATATATTGCCTATGTTTTTGCGTTTTTATTTTGGAACTTTTTTTAGGACAGGGTTGGATTCGATAATGATACAAAAAAGGGAAATTCTCAGTAATACCTTCTAGTCCCCAGTTTGTTGTTTTTATATGCGTTAAAAGCTCGCGAAACACACCAAAGCCAGCTGAGTCAACGCCATAATTGTAGCAGTTTGGTAAATCATATAGATTTTCAGTGGAAAACATGTGCTCATATTCAATGTCTGTAAGAGGAATTCTTTTTACGAATATTTTTGCTTTACCTATTTTAATTATACAATTATTTTCTGTATTATCAGCTTTGCTTGAATTGTCGAGTATTGAGTTTAATTGTTTATTATCGATGTATGTTAAAAGCGTACTAAGCTGATAATAGCGTTTTTTTCTATCTTGAAGATTATTTTTCATTATTAATACAATTATTTTAAATTTATACAAAATTGTCTTGAGTATATTCTAATATGCATTTCTTTGCTTGCCAGACTAAAATAAACAGTTTGAATAGTACTAAATTTTAGCCATTAAATATATCACCTTGGAATGGTTTTATTGGCGTGAAGTTTCTTTCTGCAAGAAACAAGGGTCTAGGAGAAGACACCTCTTGGAGAGTATTTGAAATTGAATTATAAGATATTAATACTGTACGTCTATTCCAAGGAGAAGTGTTTGCACTAGAGCAGTGAAGTAAATTGCTATGAAAAAATAATATACTTCCTTTACTACATCGAGCTGAAATAATTCCATGGGCATTAATAATGTTACTTAAATAATCCTCTGATAAGTGATATTTTAGTTGGCTTGATGTTGTGATTTTCCAGTTTTCTCCGCCATTTAATTCTCCGTAGGGTTTGCTATGAAGTTTGTCAGAAAGCAGTGCCTTATGGCTTTTGGGAACTATAAACATTGGACCATTAAACTCATTAACATCATCAAGAAAAATGGCTGCTGTTAAAGCATTTGCCTGTGGCATACCATCCTCTTTATGCCAGAACCAAAAGTCTGAATGCCATTCCCATACATCGCCAATAAATGCATTTTTCATATTTATTTTATATTGATGAATATATATTTTGTCGTTTAATAGTTGCTGTACTGTATTAAGTAATCTAGGTAGGCATGCTAATTTCTTCATTATATCGCTTGTAAAATGTGAGCCATTTATACTTCTTAACGTTGTATTATCACTTTCATAAACCAAACCCTTCGCAGAGTTTGATGCTAAAACATTTGTTTCTTTGTAAATAGCGGCGACTTCTTCGGCTGAAAAAACATCTGGGCATATAAAATAACCATTTTCTTCAAATTGACTGAGGTCACATGGAGCTATTTGCATTTATTGCTCAAATATTAATTAATTTGCTCTTAATAATACTTAAAATATATCGAGAGTCAAACATGAAATGCTTGTTTTTTTGTTTGTTAATTTTACTTTGTTTGCTTAAATAGTATAAATTTGCTGTGTTTGCTGTGTTTGCTGTGTTTGCTGTGTTTGCTGTGTTTGCTGTGTTTGCTGTGTTTGCTGTGTTTGCTGTGTTGATAGGTTAATATATTATACTCATAGGTTTTTATTTTATTCGTTTGTTAGTTTTTTGGCGGTCTGTGTTTTTTCTCCAATTATAATTCGGGTCCTCCTTCTTATTTAGAGTTGATCAAAAGAGCAGAAGCAATCCTAACTCAAGGTATTTACCTCCAAGCTATGCTTCACGTGGGTTTAATTATATGTCAATATGCAGCCCTAAATAACGTAGATAATATTCAGTATGAGAAATCACACTAATAAATATTAGAGCATTTTTAACTTTGGAGCTGAAGCTTGGGGAAAGGGTTGAATAGTGAGCAAAGCTCAATATGTTGTGACTATTTATGTGGGATTTCATAAACAAATACTGAGATTCAGAAGAGTTGATATATGATTATTGATAACATAACTGCAATAAATGCTGCTCCCTTATATTATCGTTATAATAACTTTTTAGATGGTGTAGATGTTTATATTAAGCTAGAAGGATTAAACCTTACAGGCTCTATTAAATTAAAAACGGCTCTGTATATTGTAGAACAATATGAGAAACAGGGGATGATAAAAGATAACACGCAATTGATATGTTCTTCTTCTGGAAATCTTGCGATAGCAATGAGTACAGTTTGTAAAGAGCGAGGTTATTCTCTTATTTGCGTCTCTGATCCTAATATTTCTTCTTTAAGTGAGCGCTACATTAGGCTCTATGATGCTGAGCTCATAAAGGTAACTGCTTGTGATGAAAATGGTGGTTATCTTAATACTCGCATTAAGCTTATTAAAGAGATGTGTCTGCATAACCCTAATTTGTTATGGGTAAATCAGTATGGAAATATTGATAATATTAATGCGCATTATGAGTCTACAGCAAGAGAAATATACAGTGAATTTTCTAATCTAAATTATCTTTTTATTGGCGCTGGCACAACGGGGACATTAATGGGGTGCGCAAAGTTCTTTAAAGAGCACTCTCCACAGACAAAAATTATTGCTGTTGATGCTGTTGGCTCGGTAACCTTCAGTCAAAAGCCAAAGAAACGTTATATTCCAGGATTGGGAACAAGTCGGCGTCCAGAAATAGCCGATCCAAGTTTTCTTGATGATATTATTTTTGTTGAAGAGATTGATACTGCAAGAATGTGTCGTGCTTTAGTTAAGGAAAAAGGTTTATTTTTAGGTGGCTCTAGTGGGACGGTACTGCAAGGTGTTTATCAATATAAGGATATGATAAAAAAACAAGACTCTGTTTTAATGATTTCTCCTGACTTTGGTAATCGCTACTTAAACTCCATCTATGATAATGATTGGGTTAATGAGAAATTGTAATAATATTATTAATAAAGGAATACATTATGGCTTTTGATTTTTCTATTATTACCGGGACCATTGTTAACGAATATTTAGAAAAAGATCCTTTGGGCATCTACACAGCGATTAAAGGTGCTTATTTTCTGCATGAAAATGGGGATACAGTAAATCCAAATAGCTATTTTCTGCGCTTTCCTGACAAGCCAGGAATGCGAATTATTGCTTTACCTGCTTATTTAGGAGGGGAAAGCAATGTTGCAGGCATTAAATGGATTGGTAGCAATCCTGAGAATATAAAGCAAGGCTTTCCTCGGGCATCAGCAGTATTGATTCTCAATGACTATGCTACAGGCTACCCATTTGCCTGTTTGGAAAGTTCTATTATTAGTGCCACCCGGACGGCATATTCTGCTGTTTTGGCTGCTGAATATATGGCAAACATGACTAAAAAAGTACATAAGCTTGGTTTTGTTGGTAATGGCATATTGGCTAAAACAATTTATCAAGCTTTTTTAGCTTTAGATTGGCAGATAGATGAGGTTATCTTATATGATTTAGATCACGCTTCATCTGAAAAACTCATGGTAGCCATAGATAAACCTGTAAAAATTGTGGGGTCAGTTGATGAGTTGATTAAGTCTTGTGATATGAGTGTATTAACAACAACGGCACCTGTACCGTATATTCATGATGTTTCATTATTAGAACATGCTCCAATTATTTTGAATGTTTCGCTTCGTGATCTTGCTCCACAACTGCTATTAGCTAGTAATAACGTTGTTGATGATATAGAGCATGTATTGCAGGCCGATACAGCGCCACACCTAGCATACAAATATTCTAAGAGTAAGGGTTTTATTAACGGCAGCTTATCGGGACTAATGTCACAACAATTTGATTTAGATAAGAGTAAGAGCAGTATTTTTTCGCCAATGGGTATGGGGATCTTAGATTTAGCTCTTGGAAAATATGTTTACGATTGTGCCTTGCGTGATGAAAAAACAATAGAGATAAATAACTTTTTTTATGAGTTAAATAGATGATTCAAGCGTTAAAAAATATTGCAATAATGATTGATGATCACATCGAGTATCAATCTCAAGTTTTTTATGTATATAGAATAACAGCGGAAGATGATTCTGTGCCAATGCTTGGCCTTATATCCAGTATAGAACTAAATAAAAAGAATAGAAGCAATATTTTCCCGCATGAGTTAACTCAACATGATAAAGAGCGTGCATATTTTGAAGTGTTAAAGAAAACAGCACAGCAGTCGAACCCTATTTTACTTGTACACAAGATGGCGAAAAATATTGAAAAACTATTAAATTATATTTGTTTATCAAAACCAGATTATAGATATTCTGATGGAGGCTCTCATGAAATATGGCGAGTGTGTGAAACAGCACAATTGGATATGATTGAAAAAACATATGCAAGTGTTAATGGATATTATATTGCTGATGGGCATCATCGTTATGCTGCTCTTAATCAATATGCAGAAAGCACCCAAAAACCTATTGATATGCTGGCTTATATTGTGTCAGAAGATAAAGTGAATATTAGTTCATTCTATCGCGTAGTGATTTTGGAGAGCATGAATGAAAAGTCTTTTATGGCGCGATTATCTAGAAAATTTATATTAGAGAAGGTATTTTCAAATGAAGATAAAGAGAATTTATTGATATTTTGTAAAGATGGCAATTATAAACTATCGTTGGATATTGTTAAATCAACGAAGAAAACCGTGACGTCTTGTGGCGTTCAAGAACAATTTGATTTGCTAAGCTATCAGATATTAAGGGATATCTTAGGGATTATAGATTTACAAAAAACCAACTTAATTGAATATTTCCCTGATAGCCTTTCTTTAATAGATATTAAAAGTCATTGTAATGAGTTTGAAGACTACGCTATTTTTAAACTTCCTCATATAACAATGAACATGTTTTTTCTCTTGATTGATGCGGGTTATATATTCTCACCACATAACACACATTTTTATCCAAAACCTCAAGGCAATTTATTTGTGATGCAGCTTTATGGATATAATATTGACGAGCGAGCAACTGTTGTCTAATTCTCTAAGTTGAAAAGAAGGCTTTTGCCTATATGATTTACGCATCAGCAATATTCTGTGTTTTGCAGCGAAGGAATTCGTTCAAAATTTTTCTGTAGAGAGCAGGTTAAAACTTTTATTAGAAGATTAACTACAGTATTATGGCTGAAATTAAATTCTAATAGTCTTAATTTATAAGTAGTGAAGTAAAGTGGTTAATTATATAAATATATATAGCATCGAAAAGGCTGCCAAAATTAAATTGGATAAGGGCATATATGATTTTATTTTTGGTGGAGCAACGGATGAGTTAACATTAGAAAGAAATCGAACTGCTCTTGATGCTATTCAGTTGACCCCCAGAGTTTTGGCTGGTGTTGGAGAAACCGACTTAAGTACGACATTATTAGGCATACCTTTAGCATTCCCGATGATTGGTGCTCCACTCGCTTTTCAACGCTTGGTAGATCCGGAGGGTGAAATTGCTGTTGCCAAGAGCTTGCATGATAATAATCTTGTATACACGAGCAGCACGATGTCTAGTATTTCTCTGGAGCAAATAGCAGAAAAGAGCCCTGGTCCGAAATGGTTCCAACTTTATATCTATAAAGATCGTGCAATAACTCTTGAGCTAATTCAACGTGCAGAGAATGCGGGTTATCAAGGAATTATGTTAACCGTAGATGTACCGGTTATGGGGAAAAGAGAGCGTGATTATGTCAATGAATTTGAGTTGCCTGAGCATATATTTGCTGCAAATTTTATAGCTAATTCCGATGAGAGAACTTCGCAAAATGTTAGAAACAGATCGGCTATTAAAATTTTCACAGACAAGCAGTTTGAACCAAATCTAAACTGGAATGATGTGTTATGGCTTAAGTCAAAAACATCGTTACCTATTATTTTAAAAGGTATTATGCGTGACTCAGATGCAGTAAAAGCAGTCGAATATGGAGCTGATGCTATTGTTGTATCTAATCATGGAGGTAGGCAATTAGATGGTGTTATTAGTAGTATTGAGGTATTACCTAAGATAGCTAGAAAAATTGATAAGAAGATTCCTGTTTTATTTGATAGCGGTATACGTAGAGGAACAGATATACTTAAAGCTTTAGCTCTAGGAGCTGATTGCGTTTTAATTGGCCGACCTTTGTTATGGGGATTGAGTGCTGCTGGAGAACTGGGTGTCAAAAAAGTGTTATCTATACTGCAAGAAGAATTGATAGAAGCGATGATGCTATGCGGTTATAGTTCAGTTATTGATTTACAGAATAATAAAGGTTTAATTGCGAATAGTTTCTTAAACGTCGAGACTAATTCTGAATTTAGTTAGGATTATTAATAATGATAAAAAGTTTTTCCTTCATAGAGCTTTATGTAACTAATCTTTACCAAGCTACGTTTTTCTATAAGCATGCTTTTAATTTTAATATTGCTGGCACTGCAAATATGATAGATGTATCGAGTAATTATTTAAAGCAAGGGAATATTAATCTGATATTAACTGCACCGCTTTATGCTGCTACAGATGCTGCAAATCACATACAACGACATGGTGTTAGTATTAAGGATATAAGTTTCATCGTTGATGATGTAGACAAAGCTTTTTTACATGCGACCACCAATGGTATTGAGGCTCTTATGTCACCAAGAGTTATCAATGGCCCTAATGGCAAAATTAAATTTGCGAAGGTTAAAACATTTGGAAGTGTTGTTCATACATTATTGGAGCCAATATATGGCGAAGATTATTTTTTCGCTGATGTTTATGGCGGGGAAAAACAGAATGATGACCGTTTTAATTCACCTCTATTTAATGATATAGATCATATCGCTATTTGTGTAAAATCGGGTAATTTAAACTATTGGGCAGATCTGTATGCCAAGGCCTTTAATTTGACAGTGTCTCACTCAGAAACTATAGATACTGGTAAAAGTGGTATGAACTCAAAAGTATTATCATCAGAAAATGAAGCAGTAAAAATTGTTTTTACTGAAACAATGGAATGTTATCCAAAGTCGCAAATAGAGGAATTTATTCGATATAATGATGGGCCTGGTGTGCAACATATTGCTATGTCGACGGATGATATTCTTAAAGCTGCGATGCATTTAACAGAGAAGGGTATTTCGCTTCTGAATGTTCCTCAACAATATTACGATATGCGTTTATCTGAGTTGCCAGAATTGCGCAATGATATTGAGAAAATGAAAGCCTACAATATTTTAATTGATAAAGATCAATATGGGGAACTTTATCAAGTTTTTACACAGTTATTGCAAACTCGGCCTACAGGTTTCTTTGAAATCATTCAAAGAAATAAAGCCAAAGGATTTGGCAGCGATAATATAAAGGCTTTATTTAAAGCAATTGAATTAGAGCAGGAAAAACGTTATGCCATATGAATCTGAATATATTTTAGCTGACTGGACTAGAGATATTCAACCTTCGGCCATGCAAAAATCACTTGCTTTTGCTGATGATCCTGATTTTATTTCGTTTGCTCTAGGGTTGCCTGACTGTAATCTCTTTCCAAGAGAATTACTTCAGGTTGCAACTGAAAAATTATTGAGTATAAAAGAATTTCCTTTTCAATATTCTAGACCCTTAAACGAATTGAAGCAGCAAATTGTAGAAATCATGAAAAGACGAGGCGTGATTTGTAGCGAGACAGAGATTTTTTTAACAGCTGGAGCACAGCAAGGGATTAATCTATTAACAAGGTTACTATTAAATCAAGGTGATAAACTTATTGTTGAAAATCTTGCGTATCCTGGTTTCATCCAAGCTGTTGAACCATTCCGTCCGCATTTCCTTACTGTTCGAACAGATCTCAATACCGGTCTTGAGGTTGCAGATGTAGAAAAAGCACTTATGCAAAAGCCTTCTTTAATTTACTTAGTTCCTGATGGTGGAAACCCTCATGCTTCTAGTCTTAGTTTAGATAAGCGTAAACAGTTAGCAGAGTTTGCACAAAAATATAGAATACCTATTCTTGAAGATGATCCATATGGTTTTTTTTCTTATGATGATAACTTCATGCCTCCAATTAAATCATTTATGCCTGATTGGGTTTTTTATATTGGCACATTTTCTAAATTATTAGCTCCTTCTCTACGAGTTGGTTGGTTAATTGTTCCTGAAGTGTTACATAAGCCACTTTCAATTTTGAAAGAAGGAAGTGATATAAATATTGCTACATTTTCTCAGCGATTATCATCAAAAATTCTAGACTTACTCTCATTTGACCAACATCTTAATAAATTAAACTCTAGTTATATTCAAAAAAGAGATGTGATGTTTGAAATGTTGAAAAAATACTTTCCCAAAGAAAGTATCATTAGAAAACCATCGAGTGGCTTGCTGTTCTGGGTTCAGTTACCTGACTGGATAGAGACCGAGAAGCTATTTGAAATTGCGGTATCAAGGCACAAAGTAGCTTTCATCCCTGGTAATGCCTTTGTTGTAAATAAATCATTTAAAGATGCAGCAAGAAGTTCGATGCGAATAAACTTTTCTCATTCAAGTCTTGAAGATATTGAGCTAGGCGTTAAACGATTGGCAGAAGCCATAGATTATTATAAAGCAGTTAATAAATAATATACTCTTTATTTAATTTTAATAAGGAATACTAAATTAGATGATCAAAACTCTATTTGCAAAATTTAATGAACATCCTCATGATATTAATGAAAATTACTGGCAGCATGCGAAATATGCTATGAAAATGGCATCTAGACTGTTGTGGATAGGATTAAATTTGATATGCCATGCTATTTTTCCATTTTCAAGAGTAAGCTATGCACGAGACCAGCTTCTAACTATTTCAGCTAACTTAGTTCAGCGTAACCCTGAAGATGCAAAGACTAGGCCTGCTATATTAAATAATGTTTCTCAAGCAATACATAATACACCGTTAATCTGTTTACAGCAGTTATCTTCTTCTGATGTGAAAGTTTATGCTAAATGTGAAATGTTTAATCCATCGTTAAGTATTAAAGATAGGATTGTTTTGAATATAATACGTTCATTAGAAAAGTCGGGTAAGTTAAAGCCTGGGGGGACCATTATTGAAGCCTCTTCAGGTAACACTGGAGGAGCTGCCGCTATGTTAGCAGCATGCTTTGGTTATAACGCTATCATTACAGTTCCATTTAAAACAAGTAAAGAGAAAGTTTCAATGATGGAGGCATTTGGGGCAACAGTAATAGTGTCACCTAATCATTCTAAGAAAACCTCTTCTGAGCATTATGTAAATAAAGCTAAGGCTTTACAAAAAGCAACAGCGAACTCAGTATTGCTTGACCAATATGAAAATCCTATTAATTCAGAAACGCATTACCACTACACTGCAAAAGAAATATGGGATGCTCTCGATGGGAAAATTGACTGTGTTATTGTTTGCTCAAGTTCTGGAGGAACTATATCAGGTATTGGAAAATATTTTAAAGAAAGATCTCCCTCTATTAAAGTTGTTATGCCAGATCCTATAGGCTCTGTATATTATCAGTATTTTAAAAATAAAACTGTAGGTACAGCTAGTTATAAACCTTATCAAGTTGAAGGTATTGGTAAGGATTATATTTGTGGAGTTATTGATTTTTCAGTTATTGATGATGTCGTACAAGTTTCAGATCAAG
>JAJFKO010000023.1 GCA_021773175.1 Gammaproteobacteria bacterium | reverse complement strand
ATCGGCTAACCAGCGCGCTAAATCACCTGTCTTGTATAATCGCGTATAACCTTTCGCCCTATCCGCATCACTCATAAAGGGGTTCGTAATGAACTGCTCCTGAGTTAACGCCGCACGATTCAAATACCCCTCGGCTAATCCCGCGCCTCCAATATAGAGTTCTCCTTCAATACCAATTGGTACAGGTTTTAAATTATCATCTAGAATGTAACATTTTGTATTAAACTGGGGCTTACCTAATGGAATTTTATTGATTGATGACATTGTCTCTAGATCATACCAACAAAATAAAGAACCAACGGTTGTCTCAGTAGGCCCATAATGATGCATAATCCGACAATTTGGATATAAGCTATTCCAACGCTCTATATCAACTTTGTTTGCGGCCTCTCCACCAATAATTATTAATTTCAGGCACTGTAAAGCTAAAGTATTATTCCCAAGACAGGATAGCACACTATTTAAATAACTCGGCGTGACCTTTATGATGTCGATTGCATTGCTTTCTAAATAAGAAATAAATAACGCAGGCGTTTGCTTTATTGCTAATGGACAGATGTTAACTCTCAGACCAGCACTAAGCGGCAAAAATAATACTTGCACTGTAGCATCAAAAGCAAAGGAGGATGAGCAATCAACATGCTGCTTTGCTGTGAACACACCCAATTGCAGCATACCAGCAATATAATTAATAACAGCACTGTGACTTGTAACAACCCCTTTTGGTTTACCTGTCGTTCCCGACGTGTATATCACATAAGCAGGAGACTTAACTTTGCAAGGCAAAGATAAATTACTAATATCCTCATTTTTATATGGTTGCTCATTTAATGTAATAAGCAGCAATGCCTGTGTATCAGCTATCTTTGCAAATACATTTTGATGCGTTCTTGCATTATGAGAATCTGCAAGAATGATCATTACCTCTGCATCAGTTAATATGAAGTGAATTCTCTCTTCGGGAGAATAGGGATCAATTGGAACATATGCACAGCCTGCTTTGAGCACGCCTAAAATTGCTACTACAATTTCTAAACTTCGTTCAAAACATATTGCAATCAAACTACCTGCCGGCAAGTCCTGCCCAGTATTTGATTTATGACTGTTTTGAATGTACTTTGCAAGCTGGTTAGCTTTTTGATTTAGCTCTTTATAGGACAGACTCTGCCCTTCATAGGTAACTGCAATATTACTAGGTATTCTGTTAGCTTGCTCTTCAAACAGTTTATGTATTGTTTTATCTTGTGGATACTCGCAAGCTGTTTTATTCCAATCATACACTACTTGCTGATATGATTGAGATGTAAGCATGCTAATTTCACTTATCTTAGCTGTGGGCTCCTCATCTTGAGAGTATAAGCTAACAACCGCGGACAAAGACATTGCTATGGCACTAAGAATAGTTTTATCTCTTTCTATGCCATATATGCGAATTTCACCTTGCACAAACTCAAATATCAATCGATGCTTATCTGGAAATTGCCTATCCTGTATTTCTGAGCAAATACCGATGTCGGTTAATAGGCTCATTAATTGATATCTATAAAAATAATCTTTAACTATCATTACACTTGCCGCTAATGATTTTTCTATACAGTTCTGTAATTCAGGTAGAGTTTTAAATAATGACAATCGTAAAGGAATTAAAGTTTTCGTATCAACTAAATTTTTCAGCAATTCACTTTGGTTATTTTGCTCATAATAGGTTACTAAACATTCTCTCCCCATAACTCGAAGCAAAACCAAGCAAATAGAAGTTAATGCCTGAAGTTGAGTTAACTTAGCCGAATCAACATTAAACAGTAACGTTACCTTCTCATCACTATGACGCTGAGCGGAATCAAACCCATTACTATTTGTTTTACTTAAAGCTAAGAAGTTATTTATATATTTAGATTCATTCCGTTTCAGATTAGCTAATAAATCTAGTTCTGTGAGAGTTAACGCCGATGAATAAGAATTTTTACATAACCTCTCATTATTTACTTTATCTATTTCCTGATCTTCACCATAAATATTTTTAATTTTTGAGAGTATTATCGATGTATTATTACAAATGTATTCTAAACCGTTAATTTCCTCACTATTTACTTTATCATGTTTCTTTGAATTTATAACAACGGGGCTTTCAATTATAAATAATCTTCCATTTAAAACAAATTTTAAAGTTGAAACTGGATTTTTATAACCATCTCCAAAATATAGTGCCCTACTGTATCTATCAATCTTTTGATATGTATCGAGTGTATTCAAAATGCCATAATTATCTGGCAAATATGCTCTACCATAATAAGTCTTTAATGCTAAGTCTTGTTTGATAAACGATATTGTGCCTCTTTCAATAGAGTCTATTATAGAAGGAAATAAACTAAGAGCTTCTTCAGTACATTTTAAATTTAATTCATGAGCTGTCGCATCAGGCGCTATTTTAATAGCTGTTTGTGCGACGATATCCCCCTCATCTATACCTGATTCTATTAGGTGCCAAGTTACACCATGTTGCTTCTCATCGTTTAGCACAGCCCATGTTGTACTATTGGTTCCAGCATAAGATGGCAATAAACTATCATGATAGTTTATTGCTAGAGAAACTTGGTGATTAATCAGCAATTCTTGTGAGATGATCTGCGGATTAATAACACTGAATAAAATATAACCCCTATAAGAAAGTCGCCTTAAATCCGCATTCCTTGCAATTTTTATTCCCGCGTCTTGGCACCAGCTTATAACTTCTGCATCATTAGAAATGACGATCAGTAAACGCCATCCCTGTGATAGCAAGTGTTTACAACACGCTACACACAGTGCCGTTTCACCAATAACAATAGCCTCACGACCATACTTTACTTTTTGTAATTTGTTGTTATTCATTATATTAGAAACCACTTAAAAATAATAAAAAGTAACTCTTTAAAGTCATTATTATATGACATGGTGAAGAATATCTATTCTCAAAATAGAACACGATATTCTCGAGTTAGATTTGCTTTAAAGGAGTATAATCGCCTTATTCTTCAGCAATACACCCACCGAGTAGATAATAATAAATACTTGCTACTCCCAATGAAATAAATCATCACTAGAAACCAAACCCTCAGTTTCTTGCATTCGTTCCATATTGACCCCCACAGCTTGTAATTGTAAATTAACAATTTCCTGAGTAAATCCTTTCATAAAACCATCCATATCTATCTTTAGATCTACTGGCTCTTCATCGCTAACTTGCATCATCTGAGCAAATCCATCACCAAAATTTTTCCTCACAGAAAAGAATTCTTCTGCTCCTGACACATCAGGAATACCTTCAGTTGAATACCCAGCAATTAATCGAATAAATGCCTCATTCTTTTGCTCTTGTGTATTTAATACATTTCTTGCTGCCCAGAAATAATCATCTTTTGTTTTATTCATATCATAAAATGCTAATAGGAAATTATAAAAATTCCCATATTCTTTACGGTAGCGACTTTCAAATTCATTCAAACACTTTTCCTCATTAACCGTACCTTTAAGAAAGGTGTTAATTGAACGAGCAGCAAGTAAGCCTGCATAAGTAGAAAGATGAACACCACTAGAAAAAACAGGATCCACAAAACAAGCAGAATCACCAAGCACAAGCATACCTGGTGTCCAAAATTTAGTAGAGGTATAAGAATAATCTTTCCTTATTCGAACCTTACTATAAACTTCACCGGTTGCTCTTGTTGCTTCTGACAAGTATTCTTTGATAATCGGGCACTCATCAATGAGAGATTGGTATACTTTTTCTGGATTTGCGCCTGGCTTTTCAATAAGTTCTCTATCAAAGACAACTCCAACACTTGTTAGCTCAGAACTAAGTGGAATATACCAAAACCAACCGTGTTTAAATGCCACACTTAAAATATTACCTGAGTTTGGTTCAGGCAGTCTCTTTCCGCCTGTATAATAACCGTATATGGCAATGTTATTGAACAACTTAGAATAGACTCTTGTGCCGACATGATTCGATATTTTCGAAGTATGTCCCGAAGCATCTACTACATATTTAGCTATTAGCTGTTTTTCAGTACCATCTTTTCCTCTGTATTTTACGCCACAAACTCTGTCTTCATTTTTAATAACATCAAAAGCAGAAACTTCTTGGCGGACTTCCACACCACTTTTAATAGCATTATTTAATAGTATCGAATCAAACTTAGCTCTCTCAACTTGATATGCTTTTGATTTAGGAAGTTCACCCTCTTCAGGGGTTTCAAAATAGAATTGCCATGGTTTAGTTGACTTACCCCAAATAAAGGTTCCTCCTTTTTTAGGCATGAAACCCGCAGCATCAACCTCATCTTTTACTCCAAGTAAAGAACAGATACCTTGAACCGTTGCAGGTAATAATGATTCCCCTACTTGATGTCGAGGAAATAGTTCTTTTTCCAATAAAAGAACACGAAAACCTTGTTTTGCAACCAATGTTGAAACCGTTGCGCCACCAGGACCACCTCCGACCACAATCAAATCATAATTTATCTCTGTCATGATATTTTCTCTCCCAAGTTTCTCAGTTACTTCTATAAAATATTGCTGTTTATAGCTAGCCACTACACTTCAAGCTACGACTTTCAGCATCTCATTAGCCCATAATTTTCACTGAAGCAGCAAAAAAGACGCGACACATAGAACAATCAGTTTTGTATTAATAGTTTATTTCACCTAAACATGCTTGCTTAATTATGCTATTAAGCTCTATAGCTATAATCTTTAAATTTGCACCTTGCATAATACTATAATGATCAGCATCAATATCTTTAACATTGATATCGTTTAGCCACTCTGACCAACCATTTTTATCAATCTTTTTAGTTGGTTTATCTGCGGCCCTAAGCAAAGTCACTTTCCCCGTATATTTTACCGGGGAATAGCTCTTCATCATTTTTATTTCCAAGTTAATTGCATGCAAGTAATGTTCATGTTCTTCATCTGGAATTTGAGACAGATATTGTCGGGAGTACTCAGGTAACACTTTAAGTATTTCTCCAAAACTATCAAAGTAACTCAAAAATGATTTAGACAACTCTTGTAAATTATAACTATCAATCATTACAATTTTTAAAACATTAATACCTTTTTTCTGCAAACATTGTGTAACCAATAAGCTAAGAATACCGCCTAATGACCAACCAACTAATATAGCATTTCCTTCTTTAATATATGGCAACATCTCCTGAGTATATTCTGCAGCCAACTCATCTAGTGATTCTAGCATAGGTTGGTAGCTGTAAAGATTATAAGAGTTAACACCATATATGGAAATATGACTACCATCTAATAATGTTGCTAATGTATTATAAACTGAACACCCGGCCATTGATGGGTGAATCATAAATACCGGTATGCTAAACTCTTTCGTGTTTGTTATAAATGGAACCACTGGCATATAATCTTTACCTGCAATGATGTCAGTAGTTAATGCAGCAATAGTCCGCTGCATAGTAACCTTACATTTTAAAGCCTGATTTATAAGATAAACTGCTTTCATAGATAAGATAGAGTCACCGCCCAACTTAAAAAAATCATCATTAATACCTATACGTTCGATACCTAAGACGTCTTGCCATATTTCACAAAGTTTTGATTCAAGCTCAGTTTGTGGCGCCACATAGCATCTATTATTAACTTTTAATAATGGATTAGAAAACTGGTGATAGTCTAATTTCCCATTCACCGTCAACGGAAAAGATTCCATATATACATAGATTTCTGGAATCATATAGTTAGGTAAGCTCTTAGACAGATACTGAATCAACTCTGATGCTGGTATTTTATTATCTGCGATATAGTAAGCTATCAAGCACTTTCTATCTTCTTCGTTTTCCGTTTCACTAACATCATGCTTATTGCTTTGTCGCGTTTTAACTAATACCAATGCCTGTTTGATATTGGCATGAAGCATTAAGCTGTTTGCAATACCAGCCAGCTCAACTCTCATTCCTCGGATTTTCAATTGGTTGTCATTACGACCAACGTAGACAAGCTTACCCGTTGCTAGCATATATACTAAATCGCCTGTTTTATAAAGCTCTGCATACCCGTTTTCTTTTTCTATTTTAGAGGTAAATGGATTTTCTATAAAACTTGCACTTGTTAACTCAGGATGATTTAAGTAGCCTTTTGCTAAGCTAACTCCTGAAATATACAGCTCTCCTATGGCGCCGATAGGAACAAGAGCTAATTGTTTATCAAGTACGTAAAGCTTAGTGTTTGCAATTGCTTTTCCTAAAAGTACTTTAGTAGCTGGTTCATTATAATTTAAACACCAGTGCGTCACACTAATGGAGGCTTCTGTTGGTCCATATGCATGATGTAGCTTAACCTCTAATTTATCGCGAAGTAGCATAAGTGTTTTTTCACTTAATCTATCCCCACCACAAACAATTTGTTTAATTGTTGCGCAGGGAGAAAGCTTGGTAATGCTGCTCAAGAAGGTATGCAAGAGTGAAGGCGTAAAGTGTACAATACTAATTTTTTCTTGCTGCACGACATTTAAGATATATTGTATATCTTTATTTTCTTCAGCAACAACAAGACAGCTTCCTGACAGCAGTGGAAATAATATTTCCCAAATAGATATATCAAACCCTGTTGCCGCTAGTTGTAGTAAATTATCAGTTCGTCCAATATAATAATGCTCCATACACCAGAACAGCCTATTCAATAAACCTTTTACTGTACTTAATACCCCTTTCGGTTTGCCTGTCGTACCTGATGTATAGGTTATATAAGCAATATCATTCTGTTGTACTGATATTTCACTAAGCAACTCACTACTTATTGTACTTTTTTCCAGCATTTCAGCATCAATATCTAAAACAACATGCTGATATTTATTAAGACGATCACGTAAAGATAAAGTTGTTATTATTAATTTTGTTTTACTATCTTGTAAAATATAAACTAATCTCTCATCAGGGATTTCAATATCTAAAGGTAAATAAGTACATTTAGACTTATATATAGCTAGAATCGATATAACTAACCCTATTCCTTGTCCCAGTAAAACACCCACAGCTCTATTCTCACCACGATGTAAATCAAGTTCATTTTTCTGGTTAATAAATAAAATTTTCGTAGCAAGATTATCACTTTTATCCTTGAGTTCTTTATACGTTATTTGTTCTTTACCAAAAGTTACAGCAATGCTATTAGGCGTTTTTTCCACTTGTTCCATAAACAACTGAGGTATTGATTTATCACGAGGATAGTTTTTTTGTGTTTGATTCCAATCAAATAGCAGATTTTGACGTTCTTGAGTACTTAGTAATGGGTATTCACTGATTTTTTTGTTAAGGTCTTCAGCAATAGCCTGAGTTAACGTATGCAAATTTTCAGTAAGTCGAATAATGGATTCATGATCAAACAGTGTTGAATTGTAGAGTATCTGACAAATTAATTTTTTATCCGTTTCTATTATTTGACAACCTAGAATGAAACTTTCAGCAGTGTTAGCATCAGCAAAAAGTTGCATAGTTTGTTTTTCACTCTCTACTTTTTTATTATTCAAACAGATATTAGGTAAAGTTTGCAATGTGAAAAATGTCTGTAATATTTGAGTGTCTGTATTCTTCTCTTTTTTATTTAATATAGCAGTTACAATTTCAGAAAAAGGAGCCGCATGCTCCAGTCCTTGTCTGAGCTCTTCATGTAGTTGCCTTAAGTAATTTTCAAATGACTGAGTAGCATTTATTTCACTATGTAACGGGAGCATGTCATGACAATACGTGCTAGTGTTTTGTTCATACACTGTTGTAACTGAGCTGCCAATAATAATATTTTTTTGGTTAGTATAGCGGTATAAAAAAACGCCATAAATAGCTAACATCAGTGTAAATAAATCCACATTTTCCGTCATCGCGCACTGCTGTAGTTGATGCTTTAATGTCTCTGGCCACGGGCATTCGTGCGAACGAACTTCATAAGATATTTTCTTTTCATTAGTGCTTACTTTATAGTCAGCAGGAAAATTTAATACCGGCAGATCTTTAGAAAATTTCTGTTGCCAATATACTGCAATTTCTTCAGATGCAGAAAGCTGTCCGGATAATTCATTTTTTTTTTCACTATATACATCCATGAGCTTATTTTTCGCCCTCATTATAATATTTTGATAAGTACTTAAAGCCACTATCTGGCAAAATCACAGCAATATTTGCAGACTTATTCTCTTGTTGGTACTGTTTAGCATAGCGCTCAGCAACATATAAAGCTGCACCAGAACTTCCCCCTGTCAAAAGCCCTTCT
>JAJFKO010000022.1 GCA_021773175.1 Gammaproteobacteria bacterium | reverse complement strand
TACACACCTTTTATTGCCGTTAGTGTAAATTCAAATACGCATGTGCCGATGGAATATGTCGAGAATGGCGAGATAATTCTCAATATAAGTCAGAATGCTGCAAATGATCTTATTATGGGTAATGATAATATTCAGTTTATGGCGCGTTTTGATGGTGTCCCAAGAAAAATGCAGATACCAATGAATGCGGTTAAAGGTATCTTTGCTAAAGAAGTTAATCAAGGTTTAACTTTTTCGCTTGATCCTGAGCCTGGTTCAGAAAATAAACAAATTGCTGATCGACCAAATCTCGAGCAGAAAAAACAAAAAAAAACAAGCGATAAGAAACCTCACCTCCAAGTTGTTAAATAAAAAATTAGAATGCAATTTTTTCCATTATCGCGTTTTTATTTTTTGATATCTTAACGTCGCAGCATTCACTCCTAAAGCCGGTATAGCTCAGATGGTAGAGCAGCTGATTTGTAATCAGAAGGTCCCGAGTTCGATTCTTGGTACCGGCACCATAAAATCAAGTAGTTGCAATTAAATAAAAATATATTTGTTATTCATGTAGACACTATGTAGACGAAAGATGAATAAGAAATGACCAAAAATGATTTCTAGTTTTCTCGTTGATTAGCATTTGAGAAATAGATGAAACAAAACAAAACGAACTGTTAATCCGTTTGTCCGAGGTTCGAGCCCTCGTCAGGGAGCCAAATATATAAAGGCTTGCAGCGATGCAGGCCCTTCTCATTTTAAAGCTTAGTAGGCCTATAGTAGACTGACGATATTATACAAAACCAGGTTCTTGCCAAGAAAACGAATAGTTTTTCAAGTTTAAATCGAACTCATTTCATTTGTCTGGACAGCAAACTTGAGAATAACTCAGAAACAATATCGGGCATTGCGATTTTCAGACCATGCACTCGATGCAATGACATTTATGGCGCTAGAAAGTAAATCCCTCTGAAAAGAAAGCAATCGAATTGGAAGATTAGGTTACAAAAAAGCTTAGAATTAATATCCAGAAAAATCTGCAATATAGATAAACTAAATTCCATCAGAATTAATACTTGAAGAATTAAGTATTATGTCCCCAAAATTCCGAGATGTTTGAATGTACTAAGCATTTTTAGAACAGCCCATACACTGAGGAAAATGCCAGTATTGAATGTACTTGTTATGAATCTTTTTTTAACAACATATCAGATAAAGATATTTCTCTATTTTTATATTTTTCTTCCAATCTAATTAACAAGGACTTTGAGAACCTATCAAACTCCTGACAGAAATCAAATATTATCGTTTCTTTTACCCATTCACTTCCATCTAACTCTTTTAAATCACGAAAATAATAATCATAATTTACCTCGCTTAGAGATTTTATCTCTTTACTGGATTTATCTTTAGATTTAAGTCCAATATATTTCTCTCTAATTAGCTCAATCGTCTGTTCAGATTTAATACAGGATTCTGTGTAAGGTGAAAGAGAATGCTCATTTTTATATAACATCGCCACCCATACAAAAAAATTTGAATCAGCACTATCCGGGTCAAGCACATAATGAACATCCCCTCCTCCAATACTAACTGCCTTGCTTAGCAATACGGACATATATTCAAATGCATGTTTTTCAATATCAATAACTGATAATTTGTCTAAGAAATTGCGCAGCTTTGGTAAAACCCACTTTCGTTCAACTAGTTCACGGTTCATATCAAAGAGCATTATGAGCATTTTATCTTCAGTTCTCATTAGCGCTACTTTATCCAATACTTCTCCCACATCAGCACTTTGCGTTCTGCTAATAAAAAGAGCTGAGAAATACTCTTGAAATGATCTATGACTGAAAATGTACCTATCGCCATCCCGCTGCATAACACAAACTGTTTTTATGAGATCATTAAAAAATAAATTTGGCTCTACATCAAAACCCTCTATTGTTTTTGCTTTATTTATGTAATCAATTAGTAACTCTTTAGAAAAGCTATATTTTTTATCACTATATGACAAAACACAAAAAGTAGAGAACAAACTCTTAAACTCATCTATAGGAAGAGAGGAATATGACTTCCTTTTATATAAAGCTTTTAATGCATCATGTTTATGAAAGAGCGTATCGAAGGCTTGCTCATAAAAAATGTGCAGTTTATCCGGTATTTCCGCCAACTGCTCGTATGTCAGAAGCATCATTGTAATTAACAGCGGGTTTGATAAAAAACTTTCATGCAGTTCAAAAAATTCATCATTACTCAATTTTTTTATAAATTTGTTTTTAATAACATCTTCATAGTCAATTTTTTTTATAAGTAGAATTGCTTTTTTTTGATCAAGTGGTTTGACCTTAAATGTCGCATATTCATCCCATGAAGAAAAAACATCATCTGGGCGGCTTGTCAAAATAATCCCCGTTTCGGGATACTTGTAAGAAATTTCCAAAATTTCTTTTTCGTAAATGGATCTCCTAGCATGATCAAGCTCATCAAACCCATCCAAAAGCAATGTAACCTTTCCTGATCTTAACGAATATTCAAGTTGGCTGACAGTGAAATCACTGTTTATGTCATGTAATAACTTATAGATAAAATCAAATATGGAGCTATCTTTTTCATTCTGATTTAAATATCTTAGCTCGATAAATACAGGGACTTTTCCTGCGTTAACCCGAATCATTCGTAAGAGGATGCTTCTGAGAAACAGTGATTTTCCACTTCCAGCGGAACCAGATACAACTAACCTTCTATATTTATCTAGCCCCTCAAACAGTTCGTTTTCTGAAATAGTCTTATCATTATCTATCTGAAAGTCAGTTGGGACATAATGTTTGTCAAAGTCTACGGGCCTATCTCTATATAAAAGAGTTTTGATTTTCGAGTATTTATTAAAAACCCGATTTAAATACTTGTTAAAGCATATTTCGTATATAACAAGTACTTTCTCATACTGATTACTTCCTACATCATATATTGATTTTGCAATGCTTTTAGCAACACTCTTACCTAGTCCGGCAACAATTTTTTCAGTATTTATGTCCGTCACCATTAATCCTATATTGTGCATAACTGCTGCTGTCGAGCGCAACTCAACAGCTGCTGATAAGCGGATACGCCGCAGGCTAAAGCGTACATAGCAAATGATCCGCTAATCAAAATGTTCATGAGAAATAAATCTTCTTAAACGATATTATAAGGATTTATTTTTTTATTTAAAAAAAATTATATAACATAAAAAGATATTACTTATTTGAACAAAAATCCTTACGAGGTGAAAGATGAGAACAAATCTACATTCATTCGACCCACAGCCCAATCATCATGTCATTTACTTCTTGTAACCATCAACTCCATTTCAACTGCACGCAATCATAATTTAATAAGATAATTCTTCTTCGTACAGTTATTAACAGAACTCCAAGGCGGCTTCGCCGCAAATGCATCCTCGCGGTCGCTGGCGCTCCCACTCGGGCGATTTGCATCAAGCCGCTCAGTTGATTGTGTATCTGTTACTGCTTTTACAATATGCCAGCGATAAAAGCGTGTTCGTAATTGAAGGTCTTTTGTTTGAATACCACAGATTCTTTGCTTTACCGGGTCACCATATTTTCCCGGTTCTTCCCGGTCTTCTTTAAACAGTTCGATGGGATGGTCTTTCCTTTTTGCAGTAACGCCACCCATTAGTTGAACAAATCTTGCCCATTTACCTTTATCAGCGGCGTTTATGGCTTCTTGTAAAAAGCATGGAATATCACCTTGCATTCGGCGCAGTTCACGCCAGACGGAAACAGGCGCACCGCCTATTTGCTGAAACTGACGGATACTCCAGGTAGATGCCCAGGCTTCAACACGTTCAGCAGCGGATTTGGCAGGATTGCCATCAATGTCATGGTCAATGCCATAGCCGTCTATGTTCTTTGAAATGTATTTGGCAATATAACCGATTGCCGTGCCTTTGCTTTTATCGATGGCTATTGCGGTAAAGCGGTGTTCATTTGCGCCGGGTTCATCACCATCAGTTTGCAATGCGTAATGGCGGATGATTTCCCGCACTTTTGTACTATGTTCGGGCCTCATGAATAACAAAAGATGCCAGTGCGGGGTGCTATCGTGTTGTGGTTCGGCAATACGGAAACCATAGACATCCAAATTGTCACGCTTCAACTTGGCACGGATTCTTGCCCAAACTTCGTTGAGATATTTTTGCGCTTCAGGCGGTATGGTGCCATCGTGTTTTGGGTTGGCTTTCCCACTGACGGATAGACGCGGATGCATCCGGGATGGACAGGTCAAGGTATAGAATTCACCCATATGTCCCAGCTCGTTGGCAATGGTTTCAAAGCCGAAAATACGCACCATCAATTCGCTACGGCGCACGCGCGGATTGGCTAGGCCATGCTCTGCCAACTCGCTCAGCGTAAAAGATTGGCCGAGTTCATTAATGGCGATGAACCCATCAAGAATACGACGATTGCGTTTTTTCTGTTCTTTGCGTCGCATCAACGTTTCATCGCTGACATAAACACCTGCACGCTTGTGTACAAAGCCTAGACGAATGGCTTGGCGTTCTAGCATCCTGGCGTGCGTTTTGCGCAATGCATGTAGCCACCAGTATTCATCAGTCAAACGAGTATAAAGACCCCTGATGGTAATACTTGGGTTATCCAATGCAGGCAGATTGACTTCATACTTTTGCGCCCGTTGCAGCAATCTGGAAACAGCGTCTTCCAGGTTTTGGTAGATGCGGCTAATACTTTGCATCTCCCTGACAATACGATTTGCCAGTGCTTGCAGATCAGTATCGCTGGCATCCAGTGGGATGCTGTTTAATGTGATTTGCCCGTATTCTTCAAGCAGGGAAAGATTGGCATTGCGCCTGCCTTCGAAGATGTAGGTTTCTTTGTAATCTAAGGCAGTGGCTCTTGCAAAGCGTTTGGGTAATTGACTGAATAATGGCGCACGCCAATGGCGATCACTGGCATCAGGCTCATCCAGAAATTCCAGGATGTCCTCAGCAATCAATTCACCGGGCGTTAGCTGTTCTCCGCCATTCAATACTGGAGTGTGCATCACACGCCTCCATACTGGCTGGTAGACTGACACACGCGCGATTCAATATAGGCATGCAGATCGCTCAAACGATAGCGAACTGCGCGACTGCCTATTTTAATGAAAGGCACCCGCGCACCTGCCCAGCGGTCTCGTTCCAGGAAGGCGGCGCTAACGCCTAATATCGGTGCAGCTTGTTTTGTGGTGAGAAGTTTGTCTTGCATGTTTATCTCCATTAATTGAAAAGTATGGAGATAATTTGCGGCAAATACTGAGAGTAAAAATAGGCGCTAAAAAAATAGAAATATATCTATTTTTTTCAGGAATGATGGTAATTTTTCTATTCTTCTGATTTTAATGGTGATCCGGGTAATTTGGCCGGTACGGATGCAACGGATCGAACCAGCGTTTTGAAATTCTTAAAATTAAATTTGGATGAATAACCAAGGCCTTTCATTATTTCATGTTCATGCATTTCTTTATAAGTAAGATCGGGATACTTCTGCCAGAGCTGTTCGGCCAAGCCAATGCAGATAACTTTTCTTCTACGTAATTCAGTTAACCTGTCATACCAGCCAATATCACTATCTTCCAATTCATTATATGAATTTTCTGTAGATATTAAATTTTTTGATGTCCAACAAGATGGGGGATCT
>JAJFKO010000021.1 GCA_021773175.1 Gammaproteobacteria bacterium | reverse complement strand
TATCCTTCCTTGGTTGTCCTGACTGCCTATTTGTAGCCATGCCGGATCGGTGTTGGCTCCATACTGCCCCCAATAGAGCCGGGGGTGCGCATTGAAGATCATCATTCCGCTCATAAGGAGGATCAGCAGTGTTCCTGCGTTGATCCAGTGCCAAAGCCGCGTCGAAAGCCTGTGGCGCCGTACTAGATCGCCGCCCCCTGGCGCGGTCTCGTCCGATGTCGGATCATTTGGCATGGTCGTTCTCCCGTTTAGGATCGTCGTTTTTCTGATTGTTCTCCGACATTGTCAGTCCGGTGGCGCGGACCGTTTCAAAACCCGTGCCATCGGAACATAGTCTTAGTTGGACATCATCGCATCCAGCGCCATCATGTCGGGATTATCTTCACAGGCCGAAGCGATGGCTATCATCTCATCTGACGCCACCTCGTCCGACGCCATCGCATCTGATGCGATCGCATCCGCCGCCATCTCATCCGAAGTCATCTTATCCAACGCCATCTCGTCCAACGCCAGTTGCATAGCTTTCATGGATTTCACCTGACCTTCAGCATCCATTGCGGTGAAGTCGACGCAGGTCATCATTATTTCGTCCATACTGTGGCTTGCTGCATAAGCCGGGAAGGCAAACGCAGTGACTAAGCCTGTGACCACGATCGCATGACAAAATAATTTCATCCAATTCTCCTTGGTGCGTGAAGTCGCCTCGGTTGGCACAACAGAATTACGGCGCGATTAGAAAACAGAGTCAATCAGGCGCCTATCCGGCACGCTTCGCGGCGGTTGCGGCCATCAACAAAAAGAGGGGCCGTCCTGGCCCCGCAGCACCGCCTCGCGACTCCCGCTATTTGCGCTTGATCTGCCCGCCTTCGCCAGCAGTGCCCATGGTCGGCAGCTGCTTCATGTCCACGCCGATGAAGTCCACCCAGTGATCATGCTCTGCCGGTCGCTGGACGCCAGCCGCAAGCAACACGGCCTCGGCGCGCTCCAGAGGCGACCTGTTCTCGGTGAGGCAGTTCACCTGTCGGTCACACGGTACGAACACAGGCTCGCCGCGCTTACGACCCCGGAACGAACTATCCAGCGCATGGCAGAGGCGGACGGCGTGCCAAACTCAGAAGGGCAGAAACTCGAAGCTGTTCAGCGAGCCCTTGAGCAGGGCAGCGACAAGGGTAAGATCGAGTTCACGAACGGGGAGGCTCCTGGTATTCGCTTCAACCGTCGCGCGGACTGATGACGGCTGCGCCCCAGGATTTACTAGCAACCGCCTACCATGAAGCCGGACACGCGCGGCACCATGCTATCGAAGTGGATTTTTGCTGCGGTCATAGCGCACGCTCAACCTTGGGCTTTGCACCGCGCGCCCGCATCACTGCCTAAGAACCATGCAAGAGTTGCCATTTCCGTCAGACTAGCACCTTCGTGCAGCGCTGTTGAGCAGGAAGGGGTATGCTGTTGAGCGACGCGGATGGCGGCGGTATTGGGGGCGACATGGCGAGGGGGCGAGCGTCTACAACAAGCAATGTCTGGCGGTTAGCGGTCACGCCTGAACTGCTCGCACGCATTCCCGCCGACGAAAAGGTGTTCTTTCTTGTCCTTGGGCACATGGCCAATGAGTTGAACACGCTGCAGAAACTCGTGATCCTCGCCAGCAACCACAGCGGCCGGACACAGATTGAGAAAGATGCGCAGGCAACCCAGTCACTGGTGCTGGTAAAGCTCCTCTCGCTCAAGGCGTGCGCGGGCTACGAGTTCATCAGAAAGAACGTTGGGCGGCCGTTTTGGCGCGAGTATGTTCAGGACCCCGAAGCCGGGCTTGCCGATCTGGATCGGCAGATGAAGTCCTACTTCCGAGGCAATGGATTGCTGCGCTTCGTGCGGAACAAGTTCACAGTGTCAACGGCGGAGAGAAATGGGACTAGCGCGGCGGCGTAAAAAGGGACCAGGCGCGGTATTGGTCTTGTCCACGGAGTCCACGGGAGGGACCTGTGGGCCCCCGTGGTCAAGCGGACTCGATGGTGGTGTCAGGCGTCGCGCTTTTGCGTGCGGCTCTGGTTGAGCCGGTAGCTGTCGCCGTTCATTTCGAGGATGTGGACGTGGTGGGTCAACCGATCGGCCCCGATACGAGCATCCCAAAAGCGCCCAAGAGGGCGATCACAGTGGTTTTCATCTCGAACCTATCCCTGGCTGTGCGGCAACGACCTGGCCATCCGGCGCACCATGCCGGTCCGAACCGGCCAAAAATGGCATGAAGATCGCCATGCCGGTTTCCATGCCCTCGTCCAAGGACATCCGAAAACCGCGCTCCTCACTGTTGTTGCCCCGCCAGCCATTTAGGTGGTCCTCGCTGCAAAAAAAAGCGATCACCGTGCACAGGGATGTCGCGGCCTGACCTCCATATTGAATGCCGGTCCACACGACCGTTTCCGGCGGCGATACCTGACGAATCGCGCGCCCGGCGCGGTGGGTAGCAACGTGGATCGGAGCGCCGCACAATCGGCACGACGAATCGATCTCCGTGTCGCTGCCATACATGGCACCTGCGCCGAGGGCGTCGACCGCACACATCGCGTTAACCTCGGTGTCGCCGAGCCTGACCCGGTGGCCGGTCTCGCGATCCGTGAACGGATAGGCGCCCGTGACCTGTCCTCGGGCGTCGTCAAGCACGACCAGATCACGGCCCTTCAGGTTCCGTAAACTCGTCATGACCTGTGCTTCATCCATACCGCAGGATGACATCAGGTCGGCGACGGCCGGTGGCTTACCGTTCTTGCAATAGTGCAGGAGGATAGCGGTCCGAACCGCATCCTCGGCCTCGGTGTAGCCGCCCCAACATCTATCCATGTCGAATACCTCGAAGATCGCCAGGAGCGCCTCGCGGGCAACGGGAGAACGAACGACGGACCAGTCCGGAAACGCTATGCCCGGCCTTATTGAATAGGACGGCAGCCCGTCTTTGGTGCTGTCGGGTTGGAATTTCATGCGGAAAACTCCCTGCTCACCAGGGCTCCCTCGTGAGCCCGTATGAGAAGATAGGGTCTGTACTAACTACAGGTTCAACCAAAGCCGGGTAAACCGACCCTAACAATGTGGTGAGGCGGGTGCGCTGGGCAGCGTCGATCACTGACGCTGACGCTTGGGCGACGGTGTCGCACCCGTTGTGGCGGTGGAGTCCGCTGGGTCATGCGGTTTTCTGCTGTCCTCCCGGCGCCACAAATGCAAACCGGTCGCGAGAATAGGAACTGCCGCAAGCCAGACCCAGGCGCCGTCGAGGAGCCAGGCGCCAACCGCGCTTAGCGCGCCGCTGGCGAGCAGCAGCGGAACGCCACAGCAGAGCACCACAAGCCCGCCGCCGAGGAGCGGGACGAGCCTGCTGTTCTTGCCTGGCTCTTGCTTCATTGCCCGGCTAGCCGGCGCAACAGGAAAGTTTCGACACGTCCTTCTCGAAGGTTTGCGCCGCCAGCTTCAGCCCCTCGACCATCGTCAGGTAGGGGAAGATAGTGCTGCCAAGGTCGCGCGCCGTCATGCCGCATTTGATCGCGATCGCCGCAGTCTGAATGCTGTCCCCAGCCTCCGCCGCCAGCATGTGGGCACCGAGCAGCATGTCGGTCTTGCGGTCGGCAACCAGCTTGATCAGGCCGCGCGTGTCGCGGGTTGCGAGGGCACGTGGCACGTGCTCCAGCAGCAGTACTGATGTCTTCACATCGTAGCCTCGTTCCTGAGCAGCGCGCTCGGTCAAGCCGACGGTCGCGACTTGAGGATCGGTAAATGTTACCTCCGGCATGGCCGATGCGTCGTAGCGCCGGCTGTCGCCATTCAACGCGTTCTCCGCCGCCAGCTTGCCGCCATAGGCCGCCATGTAGACGAACATGTCACGTCCAGTCACATCGCCAACGGCGTAGATGGCCGGATTGGTGGTGCGAAGTTGGTCATCGACCCGAATGCCGCCGTTGGGCGCAAGCTCGACCCCGAGGCTGTCGAGCCCCAGCCCGTCCGTGTTGGCGCTGCGGCCGGTGGCGACGAGCACCTTGTCAGCATTGATTGTTTGGTGACCGCCGTCGGCATCGACGGTCAGGGCGATGCCGTTGCCGGCTCGAACTATGCGGACATAATCGACACCGGCGCGAACGGTTATGCTCTCGCCCTCGAGTATGCCGGCGAGAGCCTCGCTGATCTCCGGTTCGCCATGGGGCAGCAGGCGGCTGCGGCACACGAGCGTCACCGCGGCGCCGGCACGGGCGAACATTTGCGCCAACTCGACGCCGATATAACCGGCGCCGATGACCAGCAATGAGCCGGGCAGCGTCGCGAGTTCCAAGGCGGTCGTACTGGTCAGATAGGGCACATCCTCGATGCCGTCGATGCGGGGTATGGCGGCAGCCGCGCCGGTTGCCACGATGGTTTTCTTGACCGGAATGGTCGTGCCATTGATGGCGACCCCGGTTGGCGTCAGCCGAGCCGCACCCTCCATATAGGCGATGTTGTTGTAAGACGGCAGAACATCGATGTATTTGGCCTGACGCAGGTCAGTGACCAGTTCGTCCTTCTGGGCGATCAGGGCAGTCCAGTCGGTAATGTGGGCCGCGCCGGTGACGCCCGCGAAGCGGGATGCCGCCCGCGCGTGATGCAGGGACTCTGCGGCGCGAATCAGTGTTTTTGAGGGTACACAACCAACATTCACGCACGTACCGCCGATCGTGCCGGTGCCGATGAGGGCCACTTGGGCGCCTAGCTCGGCGCCCTGGATGGCGGCGGAAAACCCGGCCGAGCCAGCTCCGACGACCGCTAAATCGTAACCGCTGTTGCCGTTTCTGGAGCTTGTGCTTTCGCGGGACGCGTTGCTGTTGGCCATCTTACCTCGCCTCGGGGGGTCAATTATCGGCGGCCGCGCTTGACCTGGCCGCGTCTCTTGACGACATATAGGACCTGTACCGACTACAGGTTCAAGGGGTGGTGCGTCGTGGCTTCAACAGATCCGAGTACACCGTTGTCGATCGGCGAGCTATCCCGTCGTACGGACTGCAACGTGGAAACGGTTCGGTATTACGAGCGTGTCGGTGTAATGCCGAAACCACCGCGGACGGCGGGTGGACACCGCTTCTATCCTGCCGAGCAGGTGAAGCGATTGGCGTTCATCCGGCGAGGCCGAGAGCTTGGTTTCACCCTTGATCAGATCCGTGGCCTGCTACGCTTTGTCGATTCCGGTGATTTCAGTTGCGCCGACATCAAGGCGTTGACGGATGTTCATTTGACGGAGCTGCGCGACAAAATCGCGGACCTGCGGCGCATGGAACGGGTGCTGAAGGATATGGCGGCCCAGTGCGACGGTGGCCAGGTGCCCGAGTGCCCCATCCTCGATGCGCTGTCGACGGCGGCTTAGGGCGGGAAGTCAGCCAGCGCTCAGGCAGCGTCTAGTAGGAATTTCAGCGCCCGATATAGCGATAGGCGATCCATCCTGCCAGTGCAATGGATGCTGTCCAGATGCAGACAATCACGACCGCCGCAGTGCGGCTCACCGGACGCTCCTGCGCCGCTGCGGCCAAGTCGCGGTGTTCGGCTATAATCTCTGGAGGGATCAACCGAATGACAAGAAGGACCCCAAGCGGAAGCAAGATCGCGTCATCTAGATAACCCAAGACCGGAATGAAATCGGGAATGAGGTCAATCGGAGAGAGCGCGTAGCCCGCGACGGCAACAGCCAAGACTTTGGTGTACCAAGGCACGCGGGCGTCGCGGCTGGCGAGGTACAGCGCATGTACGTCCCGCTTGATAACACGCGCCCAGTTCTTCAGACAATCTGCCATTCAGGTACACTTTACACCGGCAGGAAGCGAATGAACGCAGGGACAAGCAAATCGGTGTTTTCAGCATTAGCCCGGCCTCGCCCAAACCCTATTCAGGTAGGGCACAACATTCATCGCCGCCGACTTGCGTTTTCAGATTATTCCGACGGCGATACACCGCGTACACGGTCAGGCCGATGAAGAAGAAGAGAGCGGGGAATAAGACATAGTCGAGCCAGCCTACAATTGCCGACAGGCCAACGACAGCAGCACCCACGACCAAAATTGACGTGAAGCAGCACAGCGCCGCGATGACGGTGCCGATGATACCCAGGCCGATTAATTTCCTGTCCTTCATCCGATCTCCTTCCGATAGCACGCTGAGCCGCACTACCTCTAGGTTCTTGCTTCAGGGACGCGGCGGAAACCGCTCATACGGAATATTGCGAATAGCAGCATGGCGACCGCCAGACCGGAGAAGAAGGGCGCCACCCGACTGAGGAACACGTTAACGCCTAGAGGGAGCAACACGGCGATCGTGGGAATGCAGGCAGGACACGCGCCCAGGAAAACACCGACCACCGAACCGCTGACGCCCAGCTTTGCACCGTTACCGGCCGCGCAGCTCGGCGCCAGCCATTTTTGGTACGCAAACAGGCCGAGGACAATCCCGGACAACAGCGCCACCAGAGGATAAAGAACCAGCAGATAAGGCGTGTTCGCGTAGACCAGCGCCCAGTTGTCGAGGCCGCCCAGCGGAATGGCCGGCCAAGCGATGATGATGGCGGTTGTGGCGATGACCAAGCCGGCGGGCAGCCGATGCCGCCACATTGCGAACAGCGGCAGCCGGGTCATCGGGCGTCGGCGACAACGGATCGGATGGTCTGCAAATAGGTGTCGCCAGCAATATGGAAGTCGATGTTGCGGACGACGCCCTCCGCGTCCAACAGATATTTGGAATCGAGGAAGCGAAGCCCAACCGCCCCAGCGATGCTCTTGCTAGGGTTGTCGAGTGCGACCAGCCAGTCGGGTTCGCCAAACTTGCGGCGCCAGCCGACAAGAGCCTTCTGCGTATCGTTGGCGTCGACAAAAACCACGGCGACGTTGAACGCGTCGCCACCCAGTTCGCGGTCGAGCCGGGCAACCTCGCGGGCGCCAACCTGACAGGGCACGCACCACGCCGCCGTAAACCATATGATCGCGGGCTTCCCGGCGAGTGTCGCGTTCGTCAGAGTGGCCCCGCCGACCTCGGTCAGATTCAAGCGGGGAAAGGGGGCGCCGACTACGGCGCCGGCAACACCCGCCGCCGCGGCACCGTCCTGCTGTCCTTGAACTGCTCGGTCTTGGGTAACCGCGATCGACACAAACACCACCGCCCCGACCACCGCGACCGCGCCGGCTGCAAGGACGACCTTTTTGCGTCGCCAAGCCAACAGCTGCTTTGATAATGACAACCGCGAAACCGACATCTCAACTCCAGCAATTCGAACTGTCCGGCGAATATGGGAGCTGTACTAACTACAGGTTCAAGGCTTTTTCGCGCTAATGCTGGCGCAGGCAATGTACGAATTACCGCGGAGGCGTTAGCCACGACTTCGGCCGACCGGCTTGGGTCAACAGGCGTTGACACGTTAAGTCGGTGACAAGAGCGGGCAGGGGTGGCTACCGTCGGCGTATGACCCCAATTTCTTTCAAGCGACATCGATTTCCACCAGAGGTCATCCAGCACGCGGTCTGGCTCTATGCCCGGTTCACGCTGTCGTTCCGTGATGTCGAGGATCTGCTGGTCGAGCGCGGCATCGATGTTTCGAACGAGACGGTACGACGCTGGTTCCTGAAGTTCGGCCTGCTGATCTCAGGCAATCTTCGCCGCCGGCGTCCGCGCGCCAGTGTTCGTTGGCACCTTGACGAAATGGTCATCAAAATCCGTGGCCGAAAGCACTGGCTATGGCGGGCGGTCGATGACGAAGGAGAGGTGCTCGACTTCCTGGTTCAGCCACGACGCTGCGCGCGATCAGCGCGGAGGCTGTTGCGAAAGCTGCTAAAGAAGCAGGGCTTTGCGCCGAAGCGCATCACCACGGACAAACTCAAATCCTACGCCATCGCCATCCGCAAAGAGCGACTTACCGCTATTCATGATCAGCGGTTGCGGGCGAACAATCGAGCCGAGAATTCACACCAGCCGGTGCGACGACGCGAACGAAATCAACAGCGGTTCAAATCACCAGGATCAGCCCAACGGTTCCTGTCGATCCACGCCGCCGTCTACAACGCTTTCTACGTCCAACGCCATCTTCTATCCCGCCGCATTTTCAAGGCGTTCCGAGCCGAAACATTCGCGGTCTGGAATCATGGTTGGCTTGCAGCCTGATCCGGATCACGATCCGATCGTCGCAGCCGCGGCAGATAACGTGTCAATGCACCAAAGGCACATAAGCTGGCCGCCGCGCCATCAGTAGAGGTCCTCGCCGTTGTCGGCGCCCCGCTTTCTAGGCCTGATCACAACCTCCAGTCCGAGCGCGGCAAGAAGCCGAAAAACCACACCGACGGTGACCCCATCCCGGCCGGCTTCTATCGCTGACACCCGCGACTGCGTTAGCCCCATCAGGGCGCCAGCCTCGCGTTGCGTCATTCGCGCATTCTTGCGTACGCGCTGTAATGCCGCCCCAAGTGGATAGCTGGTCAATCCCGGATAGGATGCGTGTCCATCGGTCAACCTGGGCTACCTGAGTCAACGGGATAAGCCACATGCCCACACTGCAGAAGACAAATCGGCGAAAAAGCAACGGCGTGAATAAATTTGCCAAAGTAGTAGTAATATCTTAACTCATAGCGCGTTAGAAGAATTGCCTTCGCAAACCTTCTAAAACGGAGAACCAGCATGGCAATCGAGAAAATGAATGCGTCAAGTAGCCTTGCCGAGGTCGTCGATCGCATCCTCGACAAGGGCATCGTGGTCGATGCTTGGGTGCGTGTGTCGCTCGTCGGTATCGAGTTGCTGTCTATCGAAGCGCGTATCGTGGTGGCCGGCGTGGACACCTACCTGAAATACGCGGAAGCCGTCGGTCTCACTGCGGACGCCGCAGCGGCCTAACCCATCTTCAACACTTCGATTCGGCAAGTAACGGCTAGTGGTGCGCGCCAAACACAATGATTGGGAATCAAGCGTTTGGTTCGCACCACTAGGTGCTCAGGGGAACGCCCTTCCCAGGTGTCTCTGGGCACCGAAGCCTAACGCCGCATAGCTGCACCGCTAATGAGGAGTTGGCAAAATGTCTTTGACAAGCGAGATGTCCCGCATAACGACGGGATTCGAGGCGGCTCAAGGTAAGCGCCTAGCCGCCATCGCCAAAATCGGACCGAGTGTGACGCGAGAGAAGCACAGGAACAAGGCTTCCCTCAAGCGCACGATGGCCGCGCATCGTGCCGCCACCAAGAGCAGCCTCCGCGATATTTTCGGCACGGCGGCATTCACGCGCAGCATCGCGGTAGAGCTGGTCGAACGCTTTGGCAATGAACGCGAAGAGTCTACGAGCGACTTGCGGAATCAGTTGGATTCCTATGTCGCCGATCTGCGGGAAACGGTTGGCGAGGAACTCGCGCATCTGGCCGCAGCACGGGTGAAGATAGCGCGCCGAGAAGAAAACGTGCGCCGCGCCCAACTGAAGGACTTGCGCCGGCGCGTCGAGGCTCTGCTCGAGGACTTCAGTAAGGACCGCCAGCGCGCCGGCCGGATTTGGGAACAGCATCTGCGCAAAGCCACGCAGCAGCGGCGGGCGGCAACACGAGTTGCCGTCAAGGACGTCGCCTCGTCGCACAAGCAGACCGTACGAAGGACAGCAAAGAAACGAAAGCATGCACGCGCTTGAACAAGGCAGCACCAAGCGGGACGGCAAGTTAAAAGCATGTGTGAGTGTTCTGCTAGGAAAAATGGAGCGCAATATGTTGCTCCAACTGCATTGTCAAGTGCCGTCCTGGCAAAGATGAAAGACGGACCCAGATGAGCGATCGAGGCAAGTGATGCATTTCGGAAAACGGAACATTCGCTCGGCAGGGCGCAGCAGCGGCAGCGTCGAAGTCACCTTGCCGGTCGAACTCGCAGTCCTGGAGGGCATCGCCTGCCGCCTGTATCTGCATGACGGGCTCGCTCCGGAGATCGTCCTCCAGCCTGATTTGCTGGTCATAATGCCGGTCTTCGAGAGATTGTGGGACTTGCTGCGCCTTGGCCTGAAAGAGATCGACGAGATCGGGGATTTCGCCGAGGCGGACTACGGCTTCGGTCTCTTTCGAGCTTCCAAATTGGGCACCATGCCTTCGCTTGCCTATGCGGATGCGCTGTTGATCCATCGCCGCCTTGGCACCACTGTCGAAGCGACGCCGCATTTGCTTGAGGCTTTCGCCCGCATCATCGAGAGCATAGCGGCGGTTGCCGGGGGCCGATTGGGCCTGTCGAACGAACGCGCCGCATTGTTCGGCAACCAGGTGGCCCACCTCGTGAGCGGTGAAATGATTGGTGCGCGCGATGCCTTCGCCCGCAGCCTCGCATCGCAATCTTCGAGCGCGCCGCGAGATGCCGGATGGTGCCGGAGCGCGCCCTTAAGCGCGGACAATTGGCGCCGCGCGCAAAGCGCTCTGATGCACGTGTATGACCAATTCAGATCCTGGGACAACGACCCCACCGCTTTTACCAAGGAGCGGGAGCCTTCGTACCGGGCCCGCTATTTCGAAGCGCACCTCTGTACCACACAAGCCTGAGCCAGATCCACGGCGCCACTGGCGCAAAACAGGAGATCGAAGAAGGATGTCGAACTTCACTCATTCAGAAGAGCCTGGCGTGGTGACGACGCTCGAACTCCGGCCTCGCACGGGTTTCGTGCACACTCAGAGCGTCGAAGCGATAACCAAGCGGGCGATCGCCTATCTGAAGGCGGGCTTCTCCGTTCATTTTCGCGGACCCGCCGGCACCGGAAAGACAACCCTGGCCTTGCACGTGGCCGCCCTGCTCGGCAGACCGACGGTCATGATCACCGGCGACGAGGACATGGCGACGTCAACACTCGTGGGCATGCAGCAAGGCTACCATTATCGCAAGGTCGTCGATAGCTACATTCATACCGTAACGAAAACGGAGGAGACGGCCGACAAACGTTGGGCGGATCACCGTCTGACGACGGCTTGCCGCCAGGGTCATACCCTTGTCTACGACGAGTTCACGCGCTCCCGCGCCGAGGCGAACAATGTACTTCTCAGTGTTCTGGAGGAAGGGCTCCTCGTCTTGCCGGCGCAAAACCAGAACGAGCCATATATCAAGGTCCATCCGAACTTCCGTGTGATCTTCACCAGCAACCCCCAGGAATATGCAGGTGTCCACGATGCGCAGGATGCACTGGGCGACCGCATCGTGACGATCGACGTGGGGTATGCGGATCGTGATCTTGAACTCGCCATTGCGGTAGCCCGCTCTGGACTGGCGCCGGCGAGAGTTGCGCCCATCATTGACATAGTGCGCGAGTTCCGCGAGACGGGCGAATACGATCAAACGCCCACGCTCAGGGCCAGCATCATGATCTGCCGCATAATGGTTCAAGAAAAGTTGAGGCCCACGATCGACGACGGCCAATTCATACAGGTCTGTATCGACATCTTGGGCTCGAAATCCGCACTCCCAGGCAAGGCGGACGGCAAGCGCGCGCAGCAGCACAAAATGCTGCTTAGCCTGATCGAACACCATTGCCCCAGCCGCCTGACGCCGGCCGACGCCAGCAAGCAACAAGCCTAGCCGGTAGCGTGTGTACCGAAAGGCCGCACAGGAGAGACTGCGATGACGAAAGAGAAGAGGAAATCACCGAGCGGCCTTCGTAGCGTCGCGACGCTGCAGACGCTCGCGCTGCATGCCAAGCCGCGGGAGCGCCACCAGCTCGCCAACCGTTACGCACGCTTAGAGAACGAGCGCGCTCGATTGGAGCGCGAAGTCGGCATTTGGGAAAGTCGGCTTCAGGTGACAGCAAAGAAGTTAGCGAAGGTTCGCGACGAAATCAACTCGCTAAGGCCGCTGCTGGACGAAGTGCCAGCCGAAAAGGCCGTGTGCCGAATCGGTCGCGGGCAACGTCGTGGCGCCGCTTTGACGGATACCCAAGGACCTTCCCCCACGCCGAACCGGACAATGCATCTCGGATATTAGACCCGGAATGCCCGTCTCGCGGCGCACACCGCTTCGACAGCAGATGAGGACAGGAGGTACGCTATGACGAAGAAAACCAGAGCCGGCGGTTGCCGAAACGAACCCGAGATCGAAATCGGCGGCCTCTTTCGCAGTTTGGGCGAAGCGGTCGATCTGCTGGGAAAGCTGGTCGAAACCGGAGGCACGCACGCTCACCAGGGCGAGTTTCGCGTCAAGGGGCTGGGGGACAAGGCCCGCGGCGTCTACGGATTCAGCATTCGCGCCGGGCTGGGCGGCGAGGCCGGTGCGAAGGTGGAGCGCTTCGGCAACGTTCGTCCAAGCCACGAAGGCTTTGTCGTCGACGAGGTCCGCGAATCGCTCGCCGATGTCTTCGACGAACACGACGAAGTGGTGGTAACCGCGGAGCTTCCTGGCGCGAAGGAAGCGGAAATCGCGGTGGAGCTTAAGGGCGACATGCTGACCATCGAGTCAAAGGGCGAGCGGCGCTACGCAAAGGAGATCGTGCTTCCCGTCGAGGTCGACGCGGCGAGTCTGCAGAAGAAGTACAACAATGGCGTGCTCGAGATACGAATGCAGAAAAAGGCAACGCCGTGAACGCGCCGCTGGCGAGTATCGCAGGGCGGACAGTTCAGAGACCTCTTGGGGACAGGAAGATGAAAGAGAAGGAGCACGCGGAAGGCACATATCTCTACGCCATCATCGCGTGCTCCGAGCCACGAGAGTTCAAGACCCGTGGGATCGGTGAGCGCGGCGACGTCGTGCATACGATCAATTATCGCCGTCTCGCGGCGGCCGTGAGCAATTCTCCGATCGTCGAGTACGAAAGCAGCCGCCGCAACATGATGGCGCACACCGTGGTGCTCGAGGAAATGATGACGGAGTTCGATCTTCTTCCAGTGCGGTTCGGAACGGTGGCGACGAGCGCAGAGTTGATCGAAAACCATTTTCTCGCGCCGCGCTACGAGGAATTCACCTGTTTGCTCGCAGAGATGCATGGGCGGATCGAGCTTGGTCTCAAGGCCTTCTGGCACGAGGGTACAGCCTTCGAAGAGGTTGTGAGGGAAAACGAGAAGATCCGCAAGCTGCGTGCCGCGCTCCAGGGACGATCTCAGGAGGAGACCTATTACGAGCGGATCCAGCTCGGCGAGGAAGTGGAAAAGGCCATGAACCACATCCGCGCCCACGACGAAGAAATGATCCTGTCGCGGCTGAACCAGTTCTCGCACAAAACCAAGACCAACAAGATCGTCAGCGATCGTATGGTCTTGAATGCCTCCTTTCTGATCGATCGAAAGGACGGCGCGGCGATGGACGAAGCGGTGAAGCGTCTGGACGAAGAATTAAACAACCGGCTCATGTTCAAATATGTGGGCCCGGTGCCGCCCTACAATTTCGTCAACATCGTCGTTAATTGGGGGGAATGACGGGTCATGGGAATCCTCGGCGGCATCCTGGCATTGCCTGTCCTTGGACCCATCAAGGGTGTCCTTTGGGTCGCGCGCACGATCGAGCAACAGGCCAATGCCGAGCGGTGGGACGAGGGCAAGGTCACCGGAGGGCTCCAGGAACTCGAGCTCGACCTCGATCTTGGCAAGATCGACATCGAAGAGTACGAGGCGCGCGAAGCCGTGTTGTTGCAGCAGTTGAAGGAAATCGGAGAGGCCAAAAATGACTAATAGCGCAAATCACCCTCTGTCCTCCAGTCTCGGTCCCCAGTCTCCCGGGAAGAGCGAAGAATCGGTGGTGCGACATGGCAATCCGCAGACGTTGTTGACGTCGGCGGTCGTCATTGCCCGGGCGCGCGATGGGCTGGCGGCTCTAACCGGCTATAAGGTCGATAGCGTTTCGGGGTTCGAAAGGACGGACGAGGGCTGGCGGCTCACCGTTACCGTCGTCGAACTGCACCGCATTCCGGCGGCGACGGACGTCCTCGCCACCTATGAGGCCGCTCTTAACGAGGCCGGTGATATCATCAGTTACCGTAGAGCCAGTAGATATTTCCGCGATCAGGTCGGGGTGGATCAATGACATCCCCGCACGCCTCGTCGCGAATCGAGTGTCCGATCAACCTGTTCGAAGGCTGCGAACGGGAGATCGAGGGGTTCACGGCGGCAATCAATCACGCGTCTGCGCCGGAGGAGAAGACGCGCCTGGCGCGGGAGCTGCTGGCCAGCGTGTCCACGCTGCTCAACTGCAAGGTCTACGATCAGAACGACATCAACTGCCGCCTCTGCCGCGATTTGTCGACGTTGCGGCACAAGACGGCGGCCATGATTGACAAGGCAACGGCATTGGGCCGCTAGCCGAGTACCGCGAGTGGAGCCGAAGGATGGCCGTTGCAAATGGACGTATGGAACATTCGGTACAGGGCGCCGCGTTGGCGGATATCCTCGACCGGATTTTAGACAAAGGCGTGGTCATCGCCGGCGATATCACGATCTCCCTGGTCGGCGTTGAACTGCTCAACATCCGCCTGCGCCTGCTGATCGCGTCCGTCGACAAGGCGATCGAGATGGGAATCAACTGGTGGGAGACGGATCCGTACCTCTCATCTCAGGCGAAAGTCACAACGGAACAAAATCGCCTCCTGCAGGAACGGCTCGACCGTCTTGAGACGCTACTTGCAAATTCTCCGGCCGCGGTGCCGCAGCAATGAATACGCTGCCCATCGGGCGTGGCTGTGAGACGTCGATCTACGTCTACGCGATCATCCCTGCGCAGCCGGCCACCGATGAGGCGATTGGCACAGACCCCGCTTCGGGCCAACTCTGGACGATAGCGGCAGGGCCGCTTGCCGCGGTGGTCGGTTACGGCTCGAATATGGAAAGTCGGAGCGGAAGCCGGGAAGATTTGGTGCTCCAGCTTCTTGCCCACCAGAAAATCATCGAGCAGATTATGCATACGGTGCCGGTGCTGCCGGTGAAGTTCGGAACGTTCGTGCCGGACGAAGTGAGCGTTCGCACCTTTCTCGAACGGGGAGGCCCGGCCTTTCGGGCCGCCTTCGATCGGCTCGCGGACTGCGTGCAGGTGGAAATCCTCGTCAAATGGGATGTCAAAGCCGTCTTCGCCGAGATCGCGAACGAGGAGGCCGTCGCCGAACTTAAGAAAAAATGGGAACTGAACGTCGGCCCGTCGGACGACGCCTCGCGCGTCGTACTAGGTGGGCTTGTAAAGGATTCGCTGGACCGCCGGCGCGCGGCGCTCGCTGATTCTCTGTCCGAGGCGCTGCGAGCGGTCGCCGTGGATGCGATCGCCTATCGGGCCACGGCGGATCAGGTTGTCTTGCATCTGGTGCTGCTCATGAAGGCTGACGAGATGGCGGCACTCGACCGCTGCCTTGAAGCGCTCGACGCCGCCCATGCCGGCCGGCTAACCTGCCGCTGCGTCGGCCCGCTTGCACCCTACAGCTTTGCTACGGTCGAGATCGAGGTCGTCGAGGCGACAGCGTTGACCCAAGCCATGCGCCTGCTCGGCGTCGGCCCCACCGCAAGCGCCGCACAGGTGCGTGCCGCCTACCGCCGTGCCGCCAAGAGTGTCCACCCCGATGCGGTGGGTGTTGGCGGCAGTGCGGGCATGGTGACGCTGACGGAAGCTTGCCGAATTCTTTCGCTCAATGCGGAAACCGACGGCAGACAGCGCGACATGGATGAGGTCCTGTCCGCCGGCAATCCAATTCTCGCGGACCGCTCGGTTATTGTCTCGGTGCGACGCCAGGAGGGCGCGTTAGATGCGTGAAAGAGAAGAGATCCGCTATACGCCCTCCGAAGCGCAGCGCGTCTATGTTTACGGGATCATCCGCGCAAACGAGGACGGGAAGGAACCAATTGTGCCGCCTCTTAACGGGCTCGCAGACAATCCCATCCATACCATTGTCGGCGATGGCTTGGCCGCGCTCGTCAGCATGCCGGCAATGAAAGCAGACGGCACGCCATTCGAGGAAGAACTCAAGGATCCCGAGCAGGCCAAGAGCTTGATACTGGATCATCACCGCGTTCTTCAGCGCCTGCTCGACACCCGAACCGTGCTGCCCATGCGGTTCGGCGCGCTGTTCACCGACGCTGAAAAAGTGTCCGAAGCGCTGCATGAACATCGCCACGGTCTTCTCGAAGCGCTTGAGCGGGTGGAGGACGCGAGGGAGTGGGGCGTGAAGATCTTCTGCGACCGCTCGGTTCTGGACCACCATCTCAGCGAGGCGTCCCCGGCCGTGCTCGCAGCACGGGATGAACTTGCCGCAGCGAGACAGGGCCGCGCCTTCTTTCTGCAGCGGCGGATTGCCCGCCTCGGCGAAGAGGAAGCCGAACGCGCCATCGCGCAAGGCGCGGAAGAGAGCCGCCGGAGCCTGTGCGATATTGTCCGCGCGGATGCGTCGATGAAACTTCAGCCTGCGGCCGTTCATGGACGCGCCGATGACATGGAGTGGAACGGCGCGTTCCTCGTGGCCAAACCCGCCGAAGAGCGCTTCTTCGCCCTGATTGACGAATTGCGGAAGGTCCATGGCCCCCTCGGTTTCCACTATGAGACCAACGGACCCTGGCCACCGTTCAGTTTCGCCGATTACCGGCTGGGAGAATAAAAAATGGTTGTTCGAACGGGGCATGACGATGAATTGGCACTGGCCGATCTTCTCGATCGCGCGCTGAACAAGGGCGTGGTTCTGTGGGGCGAAGCGACGATTTCGCTCGCCGGCATCGAGTTGGTCTATGTCGGCTTGAAAGTATTCGTGGCTTCCTATGGCACAGCGGAGAGGTTCCTCGACGCAGCCAGAAGCGGCGCCAGGCTGAACGAGCGCGAAGGAAGCTGACGATGCTCTATGTGTACGCCATTGTGGAATCGCATTGCTTCGAGACCATTCCCAGTGAAGGGCACGAAGCGGGCGATGTCGTGCCTGTACCGTGTGGCGCGTTCGCGGCGGCCGTCAGCGTCATTTCCGCCCGCACCATCGAGGCAACGCCACAAAGCGTTTGGCGCCACGAACGCGTACTTGAGCGCCTCATGCAAGATCATACCGTACTGCCATTGCGCTTCGGCACGATCTGTCCTGATGCCGATGCGCTGAGAGAATTTCTTGTGCATTCGACGAACGAACTTTTGAGTGATCTCGGACGTGTGCGCGGCAAGGTCGAGATCGCCTTGCGGATCGTGGACGACGATCGAAGCGTCGAATTGCCGGGCGGATGCCCGGAGCGCGACCGTGTCCCAACCACAAACCGACAAACCGCAGAAGCCGTTCCGGGTATATTGGATGCGTCGAACGATGATGAGCCGGCCGGCCGCGGCTCGGCATATCTGCGTGCCAGATTGCAGCATCACCACAGCGAGATGGCGCGGGAAGATAGCGCAAAGCGGTTGGGGCAGATGCTGCGACAGCATCTTGGTACGGTTTTGAAAGATATTGTTTGCGCTGCGCCGGCGGATGCATCGGCGGGCTATTTGGTCTCATGCTTGGTGGAACGCGACCGGGTCCCGGCGTTCGCCGATACGCTCGAACGCTTTCGCGGGGATCATCCGCGATTCGATGTGACCTGCACCGGCCCCTGGCCACCGTATTCTTTCGTGGCCGCGGCACCCCTTTCCGGGAGACTGTGATGGCGGTGAAAGAGCGCTTGGTCGATCCCCGGGCTTCTTCGGACAAACTTCTGAAGGACGCCGTGCAATGGCCTGCAGATGCAGGTTCGACGCGCCATGGACTCCTCGCCCGTCCTGCCGCCTCGGCGGTTTGTGTGGATCCCGACAAGACGGGCGACGATCTCGCCAGGCTCGTTCTGGTCCTGGTCGAGACCATCCGCCAGCTCGTCGAAAAGCAGGCGATCCGCCGCGTCGAAAGCGGTACGTTGAACGAGGAGGAAATCGAGCGCCTGGGCCTCGCGCTGCTTAGACTTGAAGAACGCATGACGGAACTGAAGGAGCGTTTCGGTTTGACCGGCGACGACCTCGCTCTCAGGCTCGGCGGCTTTCATGATTTAGCCGACAAGGCGCGCCATGGATGAGAAGAACGTTGCAGTGAAAGAAGGCGGCACACAGCCGCAGGAAATCACCAGGAAAGTCGCCGAGGCGCTCCCCAAGGATGTGGGCCGCAGTCTGGCCCGCCTCGATCCCGCCGACATGGCCAGCATGGGAATCGAGCCTGGCGACGTCATTCAGCTTATCGGCGAGAGGGAAACCGCCGCCAAGGCCATGGCCGCTTTTCCAGGCGATCGCGGCAAAGGAATCGTGCAGGTCGACGGCCTGACGCGCGACAACGCGAAGGTCAGCCTGGGTGGGAAAGTGCGGCTGCTGGCGACGCAGTACGCCCCCGCTGCGAGGGTCAAGCTCGCTCCGGCGGACGACACATCCCATGCAAAAGGGCGCGAAGATTATGTGGCCAGGCTTCTTGAAGGGCTCGTCATCACCGAAGGCGATCGGGTCCGCGCAACATTGATGGGAACCCGCACCCGCGATTTCACCGTGCTGAAGACGGTGCCGCATGGCCCCGTTGTGATTCATCCGGCGACGGCCATCGAGGTCAGCGGGCAGCGGGCCGGGGGTCCCCAGCAGCAGCGGATCGCCTATGAAGATATCGGCGGCTTGCACCGCGAGCTTGCGTCGATCCGCGAGATGATAGAGCTGCCATTGCGGCGTCCCGAGATATTCGAGCAACTCGGCATCGATCCACCAAAGGGCGTTCTGCTCTACGGTCCGCCGGGCTGCGGCAAGACGCTGATCGCACGCGCCGTAGCCAACGAGACCGACGCCAAGTTCTTCGGGCTCAGCGGCCCGGAGATCATGCACAAGTTCTACGGAGAGAGCGAAGCGCATCTGCGCAAGGTGTTCGAGGACGCAGCGGCGGGCCCAAGTATCATCTTTCTCGATGAGATCGATGCGATTGCGCCCAAGCGCACCTCCCTGGGCAGCGAGCAGCAGGTTGAGCGCAGGGTCGTCTCCCAGCTTCTGACGCTCATGGACGGGCTCAAAGCCAGGGGCCAAGTGATTGTCATCGGCGCTACCAATATCCCGGACGCCATCGATCCCGCCTTGCGCCGCCCCGGCCGCTTTGACCGTGAAATCGCCATCGGCGTTCCCGACAAGCCGGGCCGTCTGCAGGTCCTGCAAGTGCATTCGCGCGGTATGCCCTTGGCGGAGGATGTGAGCCTCGATCGTCTTGCACATGTCACGCATGGGTTTGTCGGTGCGGACCTTCAGTCGCTCTGCCGCGAGGCGGCGATGGCGCGGCTGCGCAAGGTCTTCTCCGGCTTCGAACTCGACCTCGACGACGTTCCCATCGAGGATCTGGAGAAGCTGACGGTTGGTATGGATAATTTCCAGGAGGCACTGGCGCTGATCGAGCCCTCGGCCATCCGCGAGGTGTTCACCGAGGTGGCGGATGTCAAATGGTCCGATATTGGTGGCCTGGACGAAGCCAAGCGCATCCTTAATGAATCGATCGCGTGGCCGGCGCAGTATCCGGGTCTGTTCAAGGAAGCCGGGGTCGTTCCGCCTAAGGGCATCCTGCTGTATGGACCGCCGGGCGTGGGCAAGACCCTCCTTGCCAAAGCCGTGGCGACGGAATGCGGGGCGAACTTCATCTCGGTCAAAGGTCCTGCCTTGATGAGCCGGTGGGTGGGCGAGACCGAACGGGCGGTGCGCGAGCTGTTCCACAAGGCGAAACTCGCCTCGCCCTGCATCGTGTTCCTCGATGAGATCGATAGCATCGCATCGCGCCGCGGCGGCGGCCAAGACAGCTCGGTAACCGATCGCACCATCGCGCAACTTCTCACCGAGATGGACGGCGTGCAGGAACTCAGGGGCGTCGTCGTCCTAGCCGCTACGAACCGCAAGGACCTTGTCGATCCCGCGCTGCTGCGGGCCGGACGCTTCGATTTCCTGATCGAACTGCCGCCGCCTGACCCGGCTGCGAGGCTCGCGATCCTCAAGGTCCATACGCGCGGCCGGCCGCTTGCCGGCGATGTGGATCTTGCGGAATTGGCTGGAGCAGCGAGCGATGGCCAGAGCGGAGCCGACATCGAACTGGCCTGTCGCAATGCCAGCCTGGCTGCGATTCGTGAATACTTGGCGGTTCACAAGAAGGAAGCCGAAACCGGCGAGCATCTTGTCATTCGCTTGGAGCACTTTCGGGCCGCTGTTCGCGGAACCGGTATTGGTCGTTAGGCAACGCGAAAGTCAAATAGGAGCAGAACCTTGAGACGGCTCATTCATGTTCCGATCGTCCACAGCCAGGCTGACCTAGGTCCAATCCAGGAGCGCGTGCGCCAGGCCTATATCGAAAAGGGAGGAGAGGAGGCGTGGAAAGCGAGCAGAGAAGCTGTCACCGAATTCTGGAACGCAATGGAAATCGCAATCGACCGCATCCCCTTCGATTACACGAAGGTGCGGCTCTACCAGGATGGCCTGCCCGTCTGCGGGCTGGAGGAAAAGATCGTTCGTGACCTCGCGCAGCAAGGCGGAGTGAACTACCGCATCCTGCTGAAACTCGCGGGACGCGGCGCAAAAATCGAGGGGACGGAAGACCCGGACCTGCTTCGGAGGGAATACAAGCTGATTATGGCAGGTTTGCACGCCGACGCCGGCAGCCTTAGCGCGGACACGGACAAGGACGGAAATGCTGAGGTCCTCCGCGACCTGTTGGATCGCAGGGATCGCTTCGTTGCGCAGCGCATAGACCAGACATTGCAGGCCGGCGAGACGGGCATTCTATTTCTGGGGGCACTGCACCGCGCGACCGCGATGCTTCCCGATACGATCCAAGTGACGTCCTTGAGCGAATTCTTGTCCGCTGGCGGTGCCGACAGTACCTAATTCAATATCCGAAGCGAAAGGGTTGACCTGCGCCCCGAAACTTCCCTTATCTGATAGGAGAGGGAGCCGAGGGGCTGCTCTGAGCCCATTCTTCGGACCGCCGGAGGTTGGAGTTTTCCGGCTTTTTCACGATGGCGGTCTGGGCGGAACATTCGAACCAGCTTCGATGCACGCGAGCGTCCGCAAGTAATTCATGAGCCCGCGCCTCAACGGCGTGAGCTTGTTTGGCATGGCACACCTGCTGGAACACGATCGACGCCCTATCGAGCGCCGGCGTCGCTTGGCCGTCCTGCACATGCTGCATGACGCCGATCTCACGCACGATTTTCTTCGGATCTTTGGCGGCACCAACCCAAACCGCATCGCCGCCATCGACGACGAAGGCCATCTGATACCCCTTGAGATATTGCCAGCCCGTCAATTTCGAATGGTAACATGAGGGTAAGTGATTCTGCGACTTGTCTCGACGTGGGTGCTGTGAAATTTGTAAACGGAAGAGATGTGAGAAACGGTTCGCTCGGTCGTGCAAGACGAAGAGAAGATCTACCGCGTCGCTCGCAGGCTGGTGAATAAGTATGGCGAACGTGCGCAGGCTCGCGTGGCCGACCTCATCGAGGTGGCGCGTGAGAACAGTGCGTTTGAGACTGTCGAGGTTTGGACCCGGGTCCTGAAGGTTATAGAAGCGATCAAGCTGACGAATTAGCAACCCATAGAGAGGGGGGCCCGCGCTACCTGGCAGGCCCCCTCTTAGTTTGCCGGTCGCTACTAGGTGCCCTTGCTGACGATCTTGATTGGCTCTGTCTTTTCTGGCTCGATGCCGAACTCGGCCTGGTTCAGTAACTCGGTGAGCCGTTTGGCGCGTTCCTCCGCTTCGATGTATTCGCCGTCAATGGTCGTGCCGCCATTGACGCGGAGCAGCGTGCCGGTGAGCGGGTCTCTCAGGAAGTGATTGATCCGGGTGTAGACCCCGCCGATTGGCTCAGCCTCGATTTCCTGGTTTGAGCAGAGTTGCCACATATCCAAAGTCCTTCCATGCAAGTCCTAGTTTAACCAGTCATATATATGTGAGTCGCGATAAAATGGTAAGAGAAAATATGTGGGTCATCAAGAGTAGTCGTTATAGATAACAATAGTTAACAAGTGGTTATTTCCGCATATTCGCCGGCCTCGGCAAACGAAGGGATCTCTATGACATGAAAGCCCACCCCCACCCTTTTTGACCAGCGCCCTGATGGGCGCTTTTTTCTTGGCAGGTTGCGCCGCCAGCGGTGCGCCGACCACGACCGTTGCCATAGACGGCGACGAAGAGAAATCCGGCGTGCGGTTTGCCTTCTCCGGCTGCCGATCGGTCGGGCCACGCGAGCTGATAGCCGCGGCGCTTGAGCGGCGCTACGGCGAGCAGGGCACCATCATAGCGACCACCTCGTGGATGACGGTGCGCACGATGCGCTTCTTGAGCCTCGCATTCGTCGTCGGTGCCGCCCAGACGGCCTTGAGATCCGTAGCAAGCGCGGTGACGTGTGTTGCCGACAGCGGGGACGGTTGCGGTGTTGAG
>JAJFKO010000003.1 GCA_021773175.1 Gammaproteobacteria bacterium | reverse complement strand
GCATCGTTTAACGTTGAATACGTTGGTGCAATATTGTTGGGGTATTGTGTTATCGCGTTATGTTGGAGATGCGCATGCATTGTTTGGTTTGACGGTATCGGGACGTTCGAGTGAGGTTGCGGGCATTGAAGGGATGGTGGGATTATTCATTAATACCTTACCGTTACGCGTTGATGTGGATGCTGATGCGACGGTGCTTGATGGATTGTTTGCCTTACAGCAACGTATTCAACAAGTGAATCAATATAGTTATGTTGGTTTAGATACGGTACAACAGCAAGCGTCGTGGTCGAACGCGTTAGGCTTGTTTTCGAGTATATCGGTTTTTGAGAATTATCCGACAGAAAAACTTGCGACGGCACGGCAGCAGATGAGTGGTGTTGAGAAGGCGAACTATCCACTGACGTTGGCATGGTTAGCGCGCAAAGATTTGCGCTTACACATTAAGTATGCGGTGGATATGTTTAGTGAATCGCAGATTGAGCAGCTTGTGCAACACATTACGCATACCTTGCGTTGGGTGGTTGAGCATGAAGGGGCTGAGTTGTCTGCGTTGTCGATGCTCACGGCGGCAGAATATCAACGGATAGTCTATGACTGGAATCAGACGGCGACGGATTATCCACGCGACAAGACGATTCCCCAGTTATTTACCGAGCAAGTTGCAAAGACACCGGATTCAGTAGCACTGAGTTTTGAAGAGTGTCAATTAACGTATGCTGAACTGCAGAAGAACGTGCAGCATGTGAGTGCGTATTTACAGCAGCGTTATTATCTTGAACACAAACAAGCCTTACCGAAAGATACAATTATGGGTGTTTGTATGGAGCGAAGCCTGGAGTTGGTTATCACACTGTTAGGTATATTAGATGCGGGTGCAGCATATTTACCGCTTGACCCTGATTATCCTACAGCACGACTTGAATATATGGTATCAGATAGTGCGCCTGCGTTAGTGCTATGTCAGGCGCATTTACAAGTGCAGTGTTCATGGTTGCAGTCTACACAATATTGGGTGCAAGGCATTGAAGATATATTGTTGGCTCGTAAGATGCGCGTGGCCGCAAAAGCGAAAACGCGCTCTAGATTATCAGCGGATGACTTGGCGTATGTGATATATACCTCGGGTTCGACGGGCATGCCGAAAGGGGTGATGGTTGAACATTGTAGTGTTGTCAATCTTTTAGTATGGCTTCAAAAAAAATATAATCTTGATACTTCCGATCGATTACTGCAAAAGACATCCTATAGTTTTGACCCCTCTGTCCGGGAGTTATTTTGGCCATTACTATCTGGTGCAGAGCTAGTGATGGCTGCTCCGGGGCTCGAGAAAGACATGGCTAGCTTACGAGATGTTATTGCATCGCGAGGCATTACTGTTTTTGGTTTGGTGCCAGCATTACTGAAGGTGTTTTTAGAAAGTGTTACAGATAGCAAGACACAAGATAAGCTATCATCGTTGCGTTATCTTATTGTTGGCGGTGAAGCACTATCTAGAAGCATTATTGATGTCTATACAGAGCATGGCCATGCAACAATTCTTAATGTTTATGGTCCCACAGAAACAACAATTGATGTAAGTGCCTATGATTGTCGAGACGTACTTACAAGGGACTTAGCAATAGCGCCGATAGGTAAGCCGATAGCAAACGCGCAGCTCTATATTCTTGATGATTATTTGCAAGTTGTCCCTATGGGAATTGCGGGAGAGTTACATATAGGAGGCTCTGGTTTAGCGCGAGGTTATTTGAATAAACCTGAGTTAACGGCAGAGCGATTTATTGCGAATCCATTTGTGACGGAGGCTGAGCGTGCGGCGGGGCGTAACTTGCGATTGTATAAGACGGGGGATGTATGCTGTTGGTTGGCTGATGGGAATATTGCGTATATTGGTCGTGCAGATTTCCAAGTGAAGTTGCGCGGTTTTCGTATTGAGTTGGGCGAGATTGAGCGTCAGCTTGAAGCGCACGAGGCAGTACGTCAAGCTGTTGTTATCTTATCAGATGAAAAATGCTTAGTAGGGTATATCGTGTCTGCACAAGCCGTTGATGATGAGGCTGCGTTGCATGGCGAATTACAAGCATGGTTAGGCGCGCACTTGCCAGCTTACATGGTGCCGTCATTGTTGATAGTGTTGGATGCGTTACCGTTAACATCGAATGGCAAGATAGACCGTAAAGGTTTACCGGCACCAGACTGGTCGGGAATGGCTTCAACAGAAGAGTATGTTGCACCGAGTAATACTATCGAGCAGGCACTGGTGACAGCATGGGAATCCGTGTTGAACGTTGAACGTGTGGGTGTGCATGATGACTTTTTCGCATTAGGTGGTGACTCGATAATGAGTATTCAGGTGATATCGCGTTTACGTGAAGCCAATATTCACTTGACGGTACAACAATTATTTCAAGTGCCCCGGATTGTCGACCTTGCCTTATTGGCGGCGGAAGCGGCTGAGCAAGCAGCAATTGATATGGGTAAGGCAGAGGGTGAGGTTGCATTAACACCGATACAGGCACGTTTTTTCGAGACACCACATGGTGCATACCATCATTATAACCAGAGTATGTTTTTATGTTTGTCGCACGATGTTGATATTATCCTATTTAGCCAAACGATTACACGAGTATTTAAATGCCACAGTAGTTTGCGATTACGCTATCGACGAGCTCCTGCAGGCTGGCAACAGTACTATGTCAAAAATGAGGATGCGCCATCGTTTATTATAGAAGAGATTGTATTACCTGCTACTACGTCACAAAAGCAGGCCATCTATATGACCGCGCATAATCAGTCAGCCCAAGGGAGACTTGATATCACACAAGGTCCTGTGGCCAGGGTGTTGTTGTATACAGGGCATGTTGATAGTTGTATTCGTGTTTTCATGGTTATCCATCACTTAATGGTTGATGGTGTGTCTTGGCGGCTATTACTAGAAGATATTGGGCAGGCGTATCATCAATTACAGCAAGGCGAGGCATTATCTCTTCCTGCTGCGACGAGTCATTTTTCAGCGTGGTCTGTTGGGTTATGTTGTTATGCTGAGAGTGAGCTACTCTCGTCGCAAAGAGAGTATTGGTTAAATCAAGTTTCCACCTCATCAACGCTGCCAGTAGACCATGCGCATGATGGTGTGGTGCGGCAAGCCGACGTTGCAACCTTATATTTTACGTTGGATGCGGCAACGACATCACAGTTATTACGCGATGTACACGGTGCTTATCATACGCGGATAGAAGAATTTCTTATCAGTGCTTTAGTGTTAGGGTTATACCGCTGGCGTGGTTGTGAATCAGTGGTGCTAGATATGGAGGGTCATGGTCGCGAGGATTGTGTTGCAGGTGTGGATGTATCGCGGACGGTGGGTTGGTTTACGAGTGTGTATCCTGTTCGATTTGCATTACCACTTTGCTCTGAGGCAGCGCGACAAGAGCAAGTATTGACGCTGGTGAAGGAAGCGTTACGCGCTGTTCCTGATAAGGGGTTGGGATTTGGTGTGTGGCGTTATTTACGTGATGATGATGTGTCGCAAGTGCTTAACAAGCATCAGGGACAAATGGTATTCAATTACTTAGGGCAAATGGACAGTGGGACGCATCAACTCAATAGTCAAGGTACAGGTTTGTGGCGTTATGAGACAGTGGCGCAAGGTGCTGCGAGCAGTGGCGATACAGTGGTGGAACATCCTTTGGCGTTGAATGGATTCATTCGTGGAGGCTGCCTACAGATGACGTTGAGTTATAGCAAACATCATTATGATGCTGAGAGTGCTGAGGCGTTCATTGCTTGTTATCAGTCAGCGTTAGAAGAATTAATAGCCTATTGCTGCCAAGCGGATGTGCATGGTTATACGCCGAGTGATTTTCCTTATACGCAACTAACGCAAGTCCAGGTTGATGGGTTGACTGCAGATAACTGTGTTCAGCAGCTTTATCCGTTGAGTCCATTACAGTCTGGGATGTTATTCCATCATCTTTATAATCCGGCGAGTGATTTATATTGTACACAGCTACATTTTCATTATGGATTGGATATCGATGTTGCGGCGTTACGTCAGGCGTGGTCAAGTTTAGCATCACGTCATGCGATATTGCGTACAGCATTTGCCTGGGAAGGTTTACAACGTCCTATTCAGGTGATGTATGACGGCATAGAGTTACCGTGGCATGAGGAAGATTGGGGCACATTATCACGTGAGGCCGCGGCTAGTCAGCTGGATACGTATTATGCTGCTGATAGGGCGCGCGGATTTGACTTACAAAAGCCGAGTGTGATGCGGTTGCATTTAATTCGGTTGGCGGATGGGTATACGTGTGTTTGGAGTCATCATCATATTCTTACTGATGGTTGGAGTTCGCCGCTAATTTTGCGTGACCTGAATGCTTACTATCGTCATTATGCGGAAGGTAATGCATTACAATTACCGGAGGTGGTGGATTATCGTCGTTATGTAGATTGGTTATATACCCAAGATGTGACAGTAGCCAAGGCATTTTGGAGTGAGCAGTTAGCGGGACTTGAAGCGCCGACACACCTACCTTACCAAATACAACACAGCGATGTACGTGCGGGCGATGCTGAGCAGCATCATTATTCTTATGCGTTTACTGCAGAGGTTATGCAGGTATGTGATGCGTTTATCAAACGGCATCGTTTAACGTTGAATACGTTGGTGCAATATTGTTGGGGTATTGTGTTATCGCGTTATGTTGGAGATGCGCATGCATTGTTTGGTTTGACGGTATCGGGACGTTCGAGTGAGGTTGCGGGCATTGAA
>JAJFKO010000020.1 GCA_021773175.1 Gammaproteobacteria bacterium | reverse complement strand
TGAATTTGGTAGTTTCTTTTTATATGGTTTGCAAGTTGATTTGCTTTATCATTTAGCTCTTTATACGTCAAAGAAACATCACCACAGCTCACAGCGATATTATCTGGCACAGCTCTTACTTGTTCTTCAAAAAGCTCATGGGTTAGTTTTGCTTCCGGATATTTTTTACTCGTATCATTCCATTGATAAATAATTTGATTATATTTCTGTGGATAAAGTAACTGTAGGTCAGATGTGGGTATATCTATTCTATCTACTATTTGTGTAACCAGATATTTTATCTGTTTAAGTACTTCTTCTATTGTTTCTTGAGAGAATAATTCACCTGCATATTTTAATTTTATAACGAGGTGATTGTTTTGTTCATATGCCATTACACACAAGGGGTAATCTAATTTTTCTTGCGAATCTGTGAACTCAATTTTTAATGCGTCATTTGCACTTGTTTGAACCGGGTAATTTTCAAAAACATAGAGCGTATCAAAAAGTCTTTCACTTTGTTGATGTAACTTAGCTAAACTTATATTACTTCTACTGTTTACTTCATTTATATCCGCTTGAATCTGGTTGATAATCTCAATAACTGTCAAGCTAGCATCATGTTTAACTATTAATGGTAAGGTATTTATATATAAACCTACAGAATTTTCTATATCATCTATCGGTAAATTACGCCCTGAGATGGTCATTCCAACTACGGTAGAAAGAGTATTGCTATAACCGCTTACTATTTTATGCCAAACATAATGCATGATTGCATTCATTGTTAAACTTTGACTTTTACCCAATTCTTTTAAATTCGCATACAATGCATCAGTAATAGTTATTATTTGCTCTCGTTGTTCTAATATGTGTTTATATTCATTTAATTTTATATTTCTCTTTTCAACTTTTATTAACCCACTTAAATCAGCATAATCTTGAATCTTACTTATATAATTTTGCCAATAACCATCATTATCATAACGGTGCTGTTGCAAATAGGTTTGCGCCAAATCATAACTATAATCTACGTTTACCTCGATTTTTTTAGTTATATTATGTTGTAATATTAAATATGTATCATGCACATAAGCGAATAAGACTTGATTACTCCAGCCATCTAGTATTGCATGATGATTACTGAATACACATGTGTACAGTTCATTATTTTGTTTTACTATGTAAATTCGAAATAGTCTACCAAGATCCAAATCATACATTTCTTGTCTATCACTAGAAATAAGCTCTTGAATTTTTTCACTCTGAATATCTGGTAATGATTGGCTTAAATCTACATATTGCCAAACAAGCTCACCAAGCTCATCAACAATTTGAACAAGCTCATCATCCGTACTAAATCTTAACCTTAAACTTGGGAATTTCTTGATTGCATACTCCCAAGCTAACTTCAAACTTTTCAAATTAAGTGCATGATGATATTCCCAAATTACTTGCACACAATAGGCATCATCTATATCGCCTTGATTGAGTGAGTGATAAATAAACCCTTGCTGCAAGCTATTTGCTAAATATATATTTTCTATATTATTATTTTGTTGTAACTTGTCTAAACATGCCTGGTTTATTACTTTATCAATATCACTGACAGTTAAATAGCTTCGATTTATATGTGTAGTATGCTCAATTATTCTTTCAAGTTTACGCTTAAAGTCTTTAGCTAACTTTGTTGTAATAATTTGGCTAAATTTACTTACTATAGAAAACTGTAATATTCCATTTACGACCATTCCATTAATATTAATAATATTTGCATCAAGATTATCGTGATGCATAGCCGTGCCACTGGGTTCATCAACAATATTCCATAAATTACTTTTAATATTTTTATTGTCAAACTGGCCTAGATAATTAAAGCTGATTTTAGGCAGGCTTTGTTGCCTATAACCAATAATCGCACCATATCCGATACCATTATTAGGAACTGACTTTAGTATTTCTTTTACATTTTTTATATTTATTGCAAGTATACTATCTTCATCAGTATGATTATCTCCTCCAGGTTTAAATTCTAATCGCACAGGATACATTGTAGTGAACCAACCCAATGTTCTACTAACATCCACTGTACTATCTAATTCTTCACGCCCGTGCCCCTCTAATACTATATAATTAGTTTTATTGTGAGTTAAGTCATATAGCACACAACTCAAAGCAGTTAATAGTAAGTCATTTATTTGAGTGTTGTATGCATTACTTGTATCTTGTAATAGTTGCCGAGTATGGGTTCTATTCAATATAAATTCAGCATCATTTCTACTAGTCACATTTTCAACAAGACTCATTAAATGTGTTTCTGTAGTTTCATAATCAGCTATTTGCTGTTTCCAATATATTATTTCATTAATATTTTTATCTTTATATGTATTTATTTCCTGCACCCATTGACGATAACTACTGCTTTTATCGCCTAATATATTATTCACTGACTGCATAGCTATAGCATTTGAGCCACCATTAAGTTCAGCAGCCATTAAATTTTCGTAAATAGAATGCAAATCATCGATTAAAATTCGCCAACTTACTGCATCCACAATTAAGTGATGTAATGCAAAATATACTCGAGCACTACCATCGGCATAACCATGAATGTAGCCAACCTTATACATTGGGCCCTGTTCTAAATTAAATCTGCTTTGCCAGTCTGTAAAGTGTTGTTCTAATACATTGTTAAATTCAATGCACCCTTCTGGTTGATCGAATGTTCTTATATCCAGGATACGTAATTTTTCGTACGCTGCTTTATCATCATAATATTGGGTGGTAATTTTTGTTTTGTGTGAGAGTTTGTAGCGTAATCTAAATGCATCGTGATACTCTACTAGCTTATCTACACTTGCTCTTAAGCCATCTATATCTAGAACCGGTACCTTAGCTAAAAAGGCTTGATTCCAATGCTGAATGCGACTGAACTTTTGTTCAAAAAACCATTCTTGAATGGGTAATAAATTTAATTGCCCACTTAATAGAGCTTGTTCTGCATTTATAATGAGCTTTTGTTTATTGGCTAGAAATTTATTAATCACTTCATCAAATAAACGTTTGATATTTTTATATTGAAAAATATTCTTTATACTTACCTCTAAACCTAACCTTTGCCTTAAACGGCTAACGATTTGAATACTGACAATACTATCACCGCCCAATCTAAAAAAGTCATCGTTAATACCAACTGTACTTGAATCAAGACCTAATGGCTCAGCGAATATCTCGCAAACTTTGGCTTCTAGCTCAGTTCGTGGAGCAACATAACTACTTTCATCCGTGAAGACAGGCACTGGTAATGCTTTATAATCTAACTTACCATTAATAGTTGCTGGTAGCTCTTGCAAATGTATTAATTTAGTTGGCACCATATAATCTGGCAAAACTGATGCTAAATAGGAAAGAATAGATAATTCATCAAGCAGAGTTGCAGCAACATAATAACCAACCAAATATTTATTATTCGTTATGCTGCCATCACTATCAGTGCGAGCATGTGCTAATACTACACTTTGTTTTATGCCAGGATAATTACTTAACCGCGCCTCAATACCACTCAATTCAATTCGATAACCACGAATTTTCACTTGGAAATCATTCCGTCCCATATACTCTAATGCGCCATCAGTTAACCAGCGCACTAGATCACCCGTTTTATATAATCTGCTATTATTTTTTGCTAGCCTGTCTTCATTACTTTGGAAAGGATTATCAATGAATCGTGTACTTGTAAGTTCTGGTCGGTTTAAATACCCACGAGCAAGACCTGCACCACCAATATATAACTCACCTATTGCACCTATCGGTAAACAATTTAGGTCACGATCTAAAACATAAGCAGTCAGATCAGGTATTACATGTCCGATACTTTTACTACTTATATCTTCTTCCGTTATACATTTATAGGTGACATGCACCGTCGTTTCCGTAATACCATACATATTGATTAATTTTGGCTGTTCGTATCCGTAATGATCAAACCAATGCTTAAGCTGAAATACATTTAAAGCTTCGCCACCAAATATAACGCAGCGTAAATCATTAAGTCTCTGTGTTTCTTTATGGGCTAGTGCAATATCCATTAATTGATAAAAAACACTAGGAGTTTGATTTAGTACCGTAACTTTATTCTGAATACATAGTGAATAAAATATGGATAAGTCTCTGGTTGCCTCATAGCTTGGTACAATTAATTTACCTCCATTAAGTAAAGCTCCCCAAATCTCCCAAACACTAAAATCAAAAATATAAGAATGAAATAATGTCCATACATCATGCTGATTAAATCTATACCATGCATCAGTTGCTGTAAGTAAACGCATCACATTACCATGCAATTGCAAAACCCCTTTCGGGCGTCCAGTAGTTCCAGAAGTGTAAATAACATAGGCCAAATTGCGACTGCTTACAGTATTATTTGGAGTATCTGTGCTTGTACTCGCTAATTTAACCTGCATTTCTTTATCATCAATAGCCAATACTACTGGCTTATTTAATTCGTAGTCCGTTAAAAATTTATGCTTATATACAATATTCGTTAAAACTAATGTGGTTTTTGTATCTTCAAGAATGTAGTTAATTCGCTCTTTTGGATAATGTGGATCCATGGGCACATAAGCCCCACCTAACTTTAATACTGCTAATATCGCTATTAATATATACTCACTTCTATCTAAACATAATGCAATCAAGTCATCGGGTTTAACCTGATGGCATGCTTTGATATAATTTGCCAGTTGATTGGCTTTATTGTTTAGCTCATTATAAGTGAGCTGCTTATCTGCATAAATCAAGGCAATGCTATTTGGTGTATTCACCACCTGTTCTTCAAACAATACTGGAATAGTTTTATCGTTTGGATAAGCAACATCTCTTCTATTTGGAGAAAAGACTATTTTTTCCTGCAATTCTTCGCTTAGAAAATTAACATCTCTGACATGCATTTTGCTATTTTCAAGCAAATAGGACATCTGACAAACTATGTGTTGATATGTTTTGATAAAACCTTGTATTGACTCTTCATCAAATAAGCTTGTTGCATAATTAAAACTTCCCTTTAAATTGATATCTCCATCGTCAATTAAGGTTGTCAGATCAAATTTTGCAATCGTACTCCCTATCTTTGATTGATAAGGCTTAAGTAGCTCTTCTTTTTTATTCCCTGCAAAATTTTGAACGCCAAACATTATTTGGAATAGCGGGTGTCTACTCGTGTCTTTACATACCTTCAGCTCTTCTACTAGTTTCTCAAATGGTAAATCTTGATGTATTTGTGCTGCCACAACTTCTTGCCCAACATCCCGAATAAAATCAACTAGTGACTTATTGGAATCAATGATGACACGCAAAGGTAGACTATTAACAAAAAAACCTATCAAGTTTTCTACCTGACTATAATGTCTATTTGCAAAAGGCGAACCTATTACTAAGTCATTCTGGTAGCTATATGCTTTTAGCATAAGAAAATATGCACTTAGCAGCACGCTATACAGACTTACTTTCAACTCTCGCGCCACATTTCTCAATCTCGATGATACACCCGCACCTAATTCAAAAAAGATATCAGAACCTTTATAATCTATCTGTGCAGGCCTAGGCTTATCGGCTATTAAATTTAATGGTTCGTATCCATCTAATTTATGCTTCCAATAATTTAGTTGCTGCTCAAGGATTTCATTTTGAAGGTAATTCCTTTGCCAAATAGAAAAATCTTTATATTGAATATCAAGTTCTGGCAAATCAAAATCTATTTTATTATTTAACAGGTTGGTATGGCTCTGATAATAATGTGTTTGTAACTCTTTTAAAAAAATATCACTAGACCAACCATCAAATGCAATATGATGAATGACAATGCTGAGATAATATTCATTTAGTTTACCAGTATTCAGCTCATAGATAGCTACTCTGATAGGATATTCTTCACTTAAATCATAGATGTGATGAATATCATTAATTATGCATTCATCTAACTCTGCAAAGTCAACCACTTTATAGTGATTAATGATTAATGGATCATTTAAAACATGCTGGTAGGCAACGCCTTCATATTCTTTTATAACAGTTCGCAATATTTCATGTCTTGACACTATTGCCATTATACTTTCATTCAATAATTCAAGATTACATTGAGCAGATAAACTAAATAGCATTGGAATATTATAAGCATTACTGCCTTGCTCATAATTCTCAATGAACCACAATCTTTCCTGAGCAAATGATAGTACTTGTTCATAAACATTATCTATTGTACTAACAGAAATATTAATGCTATTTAAGTGAGTTTGTTCAATAAAAATTGCTAGCTTTTCGATAGTATTTTTTTGCAGCAATATTGTAACTGTAATATTGGTTGAAAATTCTTTATTTAGCTGGCTAGCTAGTTTTATGGCTAAGATACTATTCCCACCCAATTGAAAAAAATCATCCGCTATTCCAATATGGTGCTCGTCTAGCCCTAAAATTTCAGCCCATGCTTTGCGGAGATTGCTTTCGACGTTGCTTCTTGGTGCAATATAATTACTTTTATTAACGATTGTATATTCAGCCAATACTTTTCTATCTAATTTTCCATTGATACTAAGTGGCAGATTATCTAAACGTATTAGCGTTGTAGGTACCATGTAATATGGTAAGAGCTTATTTAAGTGTATGATTATTTCTGCATGATTAAAATTCTTGTCTGAGACATAAAACCCAACTAAATATTTATTATCACTTGAAGTGTTGCGTCTTACTTTATGTTCACTAACAATTACTGCACTTTTAATAATCCCAACATAATTATTTAAAGCATTTTCTATCTCTTCCAGCTCAACTCTAAATCCATGGATTTTCACCTGAAGATCATTTCTTCCAATATATTCTAAATTACCATCTGCAAACCAACGAACTTTATCACCAGTTCTATACAATCTGGTATTTTCTCGTCGACTCCTTTCAGTGTCATTCTGATATGGATTATTAATGAAGCGTGTGTTAGTTAAATTTTCTTGATTCAAATAGCCACGAGCGAGCCCTTGTCCACCTATGTATAGCTCGCCAATTGCACCGACAGGTAATGGTTTAAGAGCGCCATCTAAAACATAGGCTTTATAATTATTATAGGGTTTACCAATATGATTTATTGTATTTAATATTTCCCCATTTGCATAAACCGTAGCGAAACAAGCCCCGACTGTTGTTTCTGTTGGACCATATTCATCATAGATGGTTAAATCTTTTTTATTGATTCTATTCAGCAACGTATTGGTTATCTTCTCTCCGCCTAAGATTGCGATATTAATTTGGGTAGCAGGAAGTGACTCTGCTAATAACTCAAAATAGCTTGGCACTAACTTAACAATATTTACCTTGTTTTTTAGTAGGTGAGCTTGATAAGCATCAATATCTTGTAAGCTCCCTGAGTATATACTGATGGTATAACCTCGACATAAACTACAAATAGTTGTCGTCACAGTTAAGTCAAACCCTAGATTTGTAGAATAATCCACAATATTGTGTTCATTCTTAAAAAGATGCTCTTTTACATTATTAAAA
>JAJFKO010000019.1 GCA_021773175.1 Gammaproteobacteria bacterium | reverse complement strand
TCAATATCGGTGATCAAACTGTCCGCCCCGACCACCCCGTGATCGGCCCCAATGTCATCGTTATCCAAGACATTGCCCAGCACCGCCGCCGCGCCTTCCACTGTCGTCTGACCATCATTGCTCGCCACCGGCACATCATCCACAACCGTTACTATGAAGTTATCTGTTACTGTGTCGCCATCACCTTCAATTGCTGAAAATTCAAAACTTAACGGTATATTGTTTTCTCCAAGACCAGTTACATGGTCAAGGTTATCTTCTATTGTAAATGTATATTCAAGTGTATTTTGATCAATCTCAATAGTGAAAATCACTCTACCACTTGCTGATGCCGTGGCTGTTAAAGTACTACTTATTGAGTCCCAGACATACGTATCAACGGCTTCACCTTCGGAAAATAGATTAGCTGGTGGTGTTGCGTTTGCTAAAGAGATACTGTTATTTGTGCTGTTGGTACCAAAAGTAACATCCAGACTTCCTGTTACTGAGGTTGAGTCAGATTGATCTGTACCGTCTGGAACTAAATCATCTTCATCTATAGATTTGTCTTCTGGTGTGCCAATTACGGGTTGGTCATCTATCGTCGTCGTAACATCATCTTTAGCAGCATCCACTGTAACTGTAACACCAGTACTACTAGTTGGATTAATTAATGCGATATTATAATCTTCTGGACCTTCAACTGGCACATCATTTAATGCATCTAAATTTAATTGTAAATCGCTCATTTCATCGCCATCAACATTCGCGGTGAACGTTAATGTTGTACCACTGCGTGTTAGTGTTCCATCTCCACTATACGCTTGCTTTGCAGCTTCTAATGCATCTATAAAAGAAGAGTAATCTGTAGAATCTGTATCGACATCTGTTAAATTCACATCAACAATAGCTGTTTCACTAGCTTGAAACTTACCTTCAAGACTAATTGTATAGTTTGCCGTTGCCCCTTCATCAACCGCAGTATCACCAACAATGCTCCATATCGCAGGATCTCCTTTCCCCCCTGATCCTTGCGTATCATTGATTGTGGTTGTCACATCAGGAAGACCAATTGAGACGGTTACGCCAACAACAGGACTACCCTCATTACTTAATTCAATTTTAAAATCTTCTGGACCTTCAGCGAGTGCATCATCTTTAGCCTCTAAGCTAATATTTAAATTAGCCATGCTATCACCATCAACAATGGCTGTGTATGTAAGCGTATTTACACCATCATAGCTAAGGGTTCCGGGACCTGTATAATTCGTTACTGCAGCGGTGACTGCATCAGTGAAACTTGCATAATCTGCAAATGTTGTATCAATATCCGTTAAACCAATATCAACATTCACACTGTTCCCAGCACCTAATACGCCAGCCATAGAAACTATATAATCGGCATTATCGCCTTCATCAACATTATCTTCTCCGATAATATTCCACTGGATGGTGTTAGGAACACCGCCAACATCGTTAATGGTTGTAATTACATTATCATTATCAATCGACACACTTGCAGGGACACCAACACTAATAGTTTCGTTACTTAAATCAATACGAAAGTCTTCTGGTCCTTCAATGAATGCGTCATCAACCGCAGTAAGATTGATAATTAAATCATCCATCGTATCGCCATTGGTATTAGCTGTGTATTTGATAGTCGTGCCATCAAAACTAACTGTTCCATTACCTGCATAGGTGTTCACTGCTGCTGTTACAGCATCAACGAAGTTCGTATAATCTGTGCTTGTTGTATCAATATCAGATAATGCTATATCAACAGTCGTCATTTCACCTGCTTGTAAATTGTCGCCAGTAAGACTAACCGAATAAACCGCACCGGCTCCCTCATCCACACTAACATCACCACTAATGTTCCATTGTACAGCGTCAGGATTACCTCCTGGTCCTTTGGTATCATTAATGGTTGTTGTTACATCATCATTTTGTGGCGAATCAACGGCAATATTTGCACCTGTTGTGCTTGTAGGTGAATCTAATTTTATATTGTAATCTTCTGGACCTTCTACTAGTGAATCATCCACAGCATCCAAACTTAATGTAATATCTGCCATCGGATTACCATCACTAGTGAAGGTGATTGTTTTGTTATTGCCATCTAGAAGAAGTGTTCCAGGTCCGGCATAAGCAGTCACTGCATTTTGTAATGCCGTAGAAAAATCAGAATAATCTAAATTCGTCGTATCAATATCGCTAAGCGTTACATCGACAATAGCCGTTTCACCTGCTTGTAAGGTATTATCAAGGCTTATTGTATAGTTTGCTATCGCACCTTCGTCAACTTGACTAGATCCAGTAATACTCCACGTTGCAGTATCAAAACCACTGCCATTTGAATCATTAATTGTAGTTTGAACATTGTCGGTGCCAATCGAAACACTGGTACTACCGGCACTACTGGTTTCGTTACTTAAGTTAATACGAAAATCTTCCGGACCTTCAACAAATAGATCATCGGTCGCACTCAGACTAACAGCCAAATTATCCATCATGTCGCCATCAGCACTGGCGGTGAAGGTTAACGTATCGACACCATCAAAACTGACACTGCCTGCACCCACATAGGCATTCACCGCCGCCGTTATCGCTGCAGTGAAACTGGCATAATCCGCGCTCGTCGTATCAATGTCTGCTAATGCAATATCTATAGTCGTACTTTCACCCACACCAAGTGAACCAGACAAGCTCACCACATAGTTCGCACTATCACCTTCATCAACGGCATTGTCACCACTGATACTCCATTGCACTGAATCAACATTACCAGGATCAGATGTATCATTAATTGTTGTTGTTACACTAGAGTTACCAAGTAAGACACTCGCTCCAGTTGCACTACTTTGGTTACTTAAACTTATTTGATAGTCTTCAGGGCCTTCAACAAAAGCATCATTCAATGCATCAAGGTTTAATCCAAGATCTATCATTGGATTACCATCACTAGTAAATATTATTGTTGAGCCACTGCGACTTAATGTACCTGGTCCAGAATAAGCATTTATGGCAGCATCCAATGCGGCAGTAAAATTTGCATAATCTGAGTCTGAAGTAGTGATGTTTGCAATCTTAACATCAACTTGCGCTGTCTCACCTGATTGCAAGGTATTGCCACTCAAGCTAATTGTATAAGCTGCCGTTGCACCTTCATTAACACTACTATCCCCAACAATGCTCCACTGAACTGAATCGTTATCTAGTATTTCACCTTGTGTGCTATCCGCATTCGGATTGATTGCGATATTTGGATCACTTAAATTAGTAATACTTACTTGAAAATCTTCGCTACCTTCAGCAAAAACATCATCAAGTGTTTGAACTCTTATTTGTACTGATGTTTCGCCAGCTGGAATGGTTAATTCGCCATTTTGTACTTGCTGCCAAACACTGCCATCAAAAAATTCTATAGTTGGATTATAATCATCACCTTTTGTTGTTGTTATATCAGTCGTTGTTAAATTAACAATATGGTCTACGCTTGAAGACTTACTAACTTCAACTAAAAACTCAGCAAAATCGCCTTCTTGGACACTAGGCGTTTGTGAAATTGAAGCAATAGGTAAATCTGTAATAATAATAGAGATCTCTGCTGATGATTGATCTTTGTCAGCATCTTCAATTACATATTCAAAACTCTCAATGCCAACACCTTGAGAAGACGTATATGTATAGTTACCATTTTCATCAAAAATTAATTTACCAAATTGCCCTTGCACTTCTTGTCCAACAGGAATGCCATCAACACTTATTAGTTTGACAGGCACGTCTGCACCAAGCTTATCATTTGCTAGCAAGTTACCTGTGATATTATCTCCTGCATCGACAATATTGGCGTCATTAATAGCAACGGGAACATCATCAATAATATTCGCTGTTAATGTTGATTCCGCTACTTCGCCATCAGCATCTTCAATTTTATAGTTAAAAATACCACTAGCTAAATTAGTGTCTTGTCCCGCATCATGATTAAATGGTGCAAATTGCGTAAAGACATAATCACCAGCATTACCTTTAACATCACTACTATTGTTAGGGTCAGCTTCTTCAGTCATAACTGTTAGGGACCAGCCATTACCGATAAATGTTTTTTGATTGCCTTGTTCGATAACCCGGGCGTTACCAAGTCCACCAGCATAAGCAATGTCTATTGAAGGCATACCATTGGAAAATCCATCAGCACCTATATCATCATTAGATAATAGATTCCCGCTTTGAGATGTTGGATTAAAACTATTATTACTTGTCGAAACAAAAGAGAAAGTGCCAAATGTCGCCGCAGTAAACACACCAGCAGCTTCATTAATTGTCAATACGTCTGGATTGGCACTAGGGTTACTATTATCAGGTCGGCCATTATCAACTGTCGTCGTAATACTCGCAAGAAAGTCAGGGGTGAAATCAGGGAATATAATATTTGTAAGATTTTGCGCTTCGAGGCTACTTTCAGGAAAGCCTGTTGGGATCATAAACACAGGAACTTGCAAAAAACTACCATGGGTAATAAACACAATATCTGAAGAAATACTTTCTTCTAAAAACTCTTGCATATCTATTTCAAAGAGTTTTTGATCAACAAACATTTGCATAATGCTTGGCGCAACATCTTCCGCCGTAATATCTGTCTTTGCATCCATCGGGATATCAGCAAAACTACTCTGATCAATCTCAACAATATTCTTTGCTGGGATAATCATTGCGCCACCAACATCATCCAGCAACATAGTATAACCTTCATTACCAACCGCTACTTTTTCACCAAGATAAATACTATCACCTGGTTTAAGATCTCTAACATTACCAGTTTTATCTACTGCAATAACTAAGCCTTTGGTAAACTTGACATGTGCGATAACTGTGTTGCCATTTTCACTGGCTGTGTCACCGTCTTGAATTCCCTCTCGAGCCATGATTCCACCTCATCCACTACATAAAAAAATTGCAATTCCCGGCTTCAGTTTTCCCTTCTGAAGATTGAGAATTGCTATATTCATAATATTTATATAAAAGTCACTACTTTAAATATAGACAAGTCATTGTCTTTTGCCAGTTTTTAGTCAACTTTTCCCCATTTTTTTTATTATTCCTTCCGTCAAGATATAACGTGGGACCGAAAGTAATATCACAATGTCTATGCCTTCTCAATTATTCTCGCTATACTCTGCGCCTTTAGCCAAAAAGCTGTGCAGATAGGAGATGAAATCATGCAATTTCTTGCCAATTACGGCTTATTTTTACTTCAAGCAATAACTCTCGTGCTTGCCATCCTCATAGTTGCAGCAGGACTCGTTGCTATTGCCAGTCGAGGCAAAGAAAAGTCCAAAAATAGAATTAAAGTTAACAAGATTAATGAGCAATTTGACGAGATGCGCGAGGCCATTCATAAAGAGATTTTGACTAAAGACGAGCTAAAACAGCTCAACAAAGCTGAGAAAAAAGGTAAAAAACTCAAAAAGAAGCAAAAAACCGCCAATCAAGTTAAAAAGCGATTATATGTACTCGATTTTCATGGTGATATCCGCGCTGCTGCGGCTGAACATCTACGTCATGAAGTTACCGCTATCTTACTTGCTGCAACAGGACAAGATGAAATTTTAGTACGTTTAGAAAGTCCTGGAGGACTGGTTAATGCTTACGGACTCGCCGCCTCACAATTAAAGCGTATTACTGATCGTAAAATTCCCTTAACCATTGCCGTTGACAAAGTTGCTGCGAGCGGTGGCTATATGATGGCTTCTGTGGCAAACAAAATCATCAGTGCACCGTTTGCTATTATTGGCTCTATTGGTGTTGTCGCACAAATTCCTAATTTCCATAAGCTACTTAAGAAAAGTAATATCGACTTTGAGCAAATCACAGCAGGAGAATATAAGCGCACTTTAACTCTTTTTGGTGAAAATACTGATAAAGGCCGTGAAAAGTTTCAACAAGATGTGGATGACACTCATCTCTTATTTAAAAACTTCATTAAAGAAAATAGACCTATTGTTAATATTGATGAAACCGCAACGGGTGAATATTGGTATGGAACCAAGGCACTTGAATTAAAGCTAGCAGATGAACTTATTACTAGTGATGATTATCTCATGAAAGCAGCCAATGATGCTGATATCTATCATGTGAAACATGTTGGTAAAAAAAGTTTAGCAGATAAGTTTTTTAATAAAACAGAGTCGCGACTGTTGCAGTTTTTTTATAGAAGTAAATTTACACTGTAACCATATTGATAATATATGGTTATTTTGGGAGTTAATGTACTTATTATTTTACAGAGCTCTAACATGTCTATAATGGTTCTAAGAAAATTTATACTCTAGAAGGTTAAACTTTTTAGATATTCAGCATGAATGATTTATGGTTTCTTGGACCTTCAATCTAAAGCATATTTTATATGTGACAAGTTTAATGGGACTTGATAAAATACCTATTTAATTAAATCTAGATAGAGGAGTTTTTTATGATTAACGAACATCACAACCTAGCTATTGAATTTCCAGAATACAAAGAGAAAGTACATGAGCTGAAAATGTCTAATAATCACTTTCGCCGATTGATGGATGAGCATCATGAGCTTGATAAACAAATTCGTCGTTCTGAAGCTGGCAACGAAGCTTTAGGTGATGATTATTTAGAAACACTAAAAAAACAACGTTTAAAATTAAAAGATGAATGTTATGAAATATTAAAAGAATCTGCATAAAACTTTAACTTCCTAGAGTATAACTGGCTTTCCACAGCAAGCTAGTAAGTTATTTTCAGTGGTCACAACGACGATTAAACGCTGGAAACAACAAAGGAAGAAACAGGTAGAGTGGCGGATCAAGCTCGCCATTATCTCTATTCAAATTTCTAAAGCGGTTGTATAGAAAGTAAGAGTGAACGTAAAGAAAATATTTGATTTCACTTCCCCTTGGGGAAGTGAAAGTGTTTCGATAATAACAGATAGATAGTACAAAGCCGCATTCATTAAATTGCTTGTGGCAACGATATTGGTTATAACCTAGCAGTGTTTTTTTATTCATTCTTCATGTATAGCTAGCTTGGACTCAATTTTAATAAAACCATAAAAGTTAATTTACAATTTCATTCAAAGCTTCAAGGTGTTCAATCATCAATTGCAAACTACGAAACCCGTTATACTCATTAACATCGAGACGAAAAGCGGCATGGATGAAATCACAGCGATGATTCGGCCATTTATCCGTATCAATGTTAAAAGCAATAGCGGTAATAGGTTGCATATTCGTTGGCAAACTTAGCGTTAAGCGTAGATGCTTACCACCCACGATTCGCTGATCTAAAATTCGAAAACGTCCATCAAAAATAGGCTCTGGAAAAGCTTGTCCCCATGGACCAGCATTACGCAACATCTCAGCCGTTGTTAAATCGATCTCATGCGCTTCTAGGGTTCCATCAGAATCAATACGTGCATATAAATCATTTTCAGTAAGTAGCTTTCTTACTTCTACATCGAAAGCTCGTGCAAACACTTCATAGTTTGCTTTTGGAAGGCTTAAACCTGCCGCCATAGCATGACCACCAAATTTACTAATCAAGCCTGGATTTTTTGCCGCGACGGCATCAAGCACATCACGAATATGCACACCTTGGATCGAACGTGCTGAGCCTTTTATGTTAAATTCATCAGCTTCAGCAAACGCAATAACCGGTCTATGATGACGTTCTTTGACGCGGGCCGCTAAGATCCCGATGACACCTTGATGCCATGCAGGATCATATAAACATAATCCTATTGGCATTGCCTTTGTATCGAGATTTAATTTGTCCAATGACATGAATGCTTGTTCTTTCATATCATTTTCAATAGTACGACGTTCTTTATTTAACTCATCTAACTGTCTTGCCATTTCATGTGCAACATCAATACTCGGACTTAATAGGCAATTAATACCTAGGGACATATCATCCAATCGACCTGCTGCATTTAATCGTGGTCCTATTGCAAAACCTAAATCACTTGCGACTAATTTTTCGGGCTTACGCTTCGCAATGTCTAATAACGCCTTAATCCCCGGCCGGCATTTTCCCGCGCGAATACGTTGTATACCTTGATGAACTAATATACGATTATTTTTGTCTAATGGTACAACATCGGCTACCGTTCCCAATGCAACTAAATCCAACAATTGCCCCATATTAGGTTCAGCTAGATTATTATCAGTAAACCAATTCTTTTCACGTAATAACCCTCGAAAAGCTAACATTACATAAAAACTAACACCAACACCGGCTAACGCTTTACTGGGAAAGGTCGCATTAGGCTGATTAGGATTAACAATTGCAGCAGCATTTGGTAATTCAGCACCCGCCAAGTGGTGATCTGTTACTAAGACTTTAATGCCAAGTTCATTGGCAGTAGCCACACCATCACAACTTGAAATGCCATTATCAACCGTAACAATTAAGTCTGGTTGCCATTTTGCACCAAGCTCAACAATCTCCGGCGTTAAACCATAGCCGTATTCAAATCGATTTGGCACTAAATAATTGACGTGTTTAAAACCAAATATGTTTAAAGCTGTTACCATTAACGCCGTACTCGTCGCACCATCGGCATCAAAATCACCGACGATTAAAACACGCTGTTGTGCCTGCAATGCAGTGAATAAAACATCGACGGCTTTGTCGATACCATAGAGTTTTTGATAAGGAATTAAATGTTGTAAGCTACGCTCTAACTCATCACTAGAATTAATGCCACGAGCTTGATAGACACGTTGTAGCAATGGATGCAGTTCTGCTAAAGACTCAATATTGGTTTCTTTGGAATATTCACGGCGGATTATAGTTGTAGTCATGGCTTTATTCTTCTGTTGGGTTATTTGGCCAAACTTACGGCAAATGCCAAAAAGCTTGGTTTTTAGCGTAAGCCCTGTTTGGGTTGAATCTTAGCATTATTAGGTTAGAATATTAACTCAATTAAAAATCTGAGTAATGTCATGGAATTAAGTCAAGACAACGCCAATCATCCTCACCGAATCAAATCCTATGAGTCAGGCAAACTCACCACCAGTACTAATGTATATGAACAGAGCATTATTCTCAGCCCTGAAAATCTCATCTATCCGTGGGAATTAAATAAGATTGAAAACTTATCCACTTCTCATATTGATCAATTACTTGAGCTGGATTGTGATATTTTGCTATTTGGTGTTGGAGATAAGCTTGTAATGCCGCAACAAGCTTTACTGAATCCTATTTATCAAAAACGTATAGGGTTAGAAATCATGACAACACATGCCGCCTGTCGAACCTTTAACATTTTACTTGCTGAACAACGCCGTGTTGTAGCAGCATTAATTCTTTAATTTTGCAGGCTTAAGTTGCGGAAAGATTCGCGCGGTCTTCACCATATTATCTTTCACTTGTACGACTTCAATAGGATAGTTTGCAATTTTAAGGCCGGTTGCAGCCGGAGGGATCATTTCTAAATACTCGATAATTAAACCACTTAATGTTTTCGGACCTGAAATTGGTAAGTCCAACTTTAAACTACGATTTAATTCTCGTAAGGTAATCGAACCATCAATGAGATAACTACCATCTTCTTGTGGGTAAATATCTCGCCTGACTGCTGCCATATCCGTGGTAAACTCCCCAACAACTTCTTCAAGTATATCCTCCATGGTGGTTAAGCCAATAATATCTCCATATTCATTGACGATGAGACCAACTCGACGTTTACTCTGTCGAAAGTTTAAAAGCTGTTGATGTAATGAGGTTCCTTCAGGAATAAAGTAAGGCTTTAGTGCTACTTCTAAAATAGTATCTTTACTTAAACGATTTTGCGCCTGTAAATGTAGTGCTAAACGCATATGTAGCACACCAAGTACATTGTCGATGTGCTCACGATAAATCGGCATACGTGTATGTTGACTATTGATTAGTTGATCTTGAATCACTTCCCAATCATCACTCAAATCTATACCGATAATTTCATTTCTCGGTACCATGATATCTTCAACCGTAACTTGTTCCAGATCGAGAAGACTCGTTAACATTTCAATATGCTCTATTGGCATACGACCTTGAGCTTCTTTTACTACTGTTCGCAACTCATCCCGACTTAATGACTCCACAACACGTTGATGAAATTTCACACCAAAACATTTTAATATGGCATTGGATACTGTATTAGCTACCCAAACAAACGGATATAGAATTCTTAATAGCCACTGCAAGGGTAATGACACGATAAAAGCAAACTTCATCGGATACAGTGCCGCTAATGTTTTTGGCGTGACTTCAGCAAAAATTAAAATAATAAGCGTTAAGGCAATAGTTGCAACTAAACTACCAATATCACCTAATAGACGTACTGCAATAATGGTTGCTAATGACGATGCCATCAAGTTAGCAAAGGTATTGCCCAGTAAAATCACACCCAATAAACGATCTGCTCGTTGTAGTAACTTTTCGACACGCGTTGCAGAATGATTTTTCTTTTGCGCAAGATGACGTAATCGATAACGATTTAACGACATCATGCCTGTTTCAGAACCAGAGAAAAAAGCTGAAACTAAAATCAAAATAACCAGTAGTATCACTAAATGAATAATCGGAATTGCATCCACAACATTTCCTTAACTTAGATATGAAATAAACTTTCTAATAATGCCGTACCGAAGTAAGCTAGCACTAACAGTAATACTCCGAAACAAGTCCAGCGTATAGCAACTTTTCCTCGCCAGCCAAAGAAATAACGACCAAACAATATAAAGGCGAAGACTAACCAGGCTAGTAACGATAGTATCGTTTGATGCAACCATGGTGGTGACAGAACATCGTTAAAAAATATAAAGCTCGTTGCCAGCATTGCACTTAATAAAACAAACCCCGTCATGATTAAACGAAATAATACTCGTTCCATCGTTTCGACAGGCGGTAATGCTTGTAAAAATTTATCAAGTCGTTTTAATCGTAGTAATTTTTGTTGTAGTGCCATAAACACTGCTTGAATTGCAGCAATAGCTAAAACACTAAAGGCAATGACTGCTAACCAAATATGCACTAGCATTTCTGGACTTGCATCCGTTGCAATTAAGTGGTGTCCAGGAAAAACGATTGCGAGTAAAATAGAAAAAATTGCAAATGGAAATAGAAATACACTGAGATTAGCAATAGGCTGGTAAAACGCGGTTAACAACGTAATAAGACAAATCATCCAAGCAATCAAGGTAGTAACATTTATATAGGTTAGGTTTTGTAGACCATGCACATCCACTAAACGATAGATGACGAAAGCATGTAATAGAATGGCAAAACAAGCCAGTACGAACCAAGGCTTACGAACACTCAAACGATGTCCCGCTAGACTTAAGCTTTGCATGCCTGTTGCACCGAGATAACAAAGCATTGCGATGCTGGCAACGATCAATAACTGCATGATTTTACTTATTCAATCTCTATATAAATAATTAAAAACAGCATCATACCATCCTATCGAATACAAGGCTATCAGCCACTGAAACGGCCTATACAGAGACAAAACTTACAATAAATGCATCGCCTTCTGAAACGCCGAGAGTATAATTTAATGCGAGTAGACCAAATGTAGACTCATTGCTACCTTACTGCTATACTTTTTGTAGTTACGTTACTACATTTCGTTGTGGAGAAAAGTATGGGAATTACAACGGTAAGCAGCAGAGAATTCAACCAAGATGTTAGCAAAATCAAACGAGCCTCCTTAAAAGGACCTGTTTTTATTACCGATAGAGGACGACCCGCTCATGTGTTATTAGCTATAAAAGATTATCAAAAACTCACTGAAACTAAAGAAAATATCATTGATTTGTTGGCAATGCCTGATAGTGCTGATATTGATTTTGAACCACCTAAATTAGGTAAGTCCCTTTATCGACCGGAGGATTTTGATTAATGTATTTACTCGATACCAATGTAATTTCAGAGCTAAGAAAAGCAAAATCGAATAAATCCAATAAAAATGTTTCTGCTTGGGCCGAGAAACGTCCGGTATCGAGTCTTTTCTTATCTGTCATTACCATATTGGAAATTGAAACAGGAGTATTACTTGTTGAACGTCGTGACCCATCGCAAGGTGCAATGTTACGTTCTTGGCTTAACTCTCATATTCTTCCTGCTTTTTCAGGCCGTATATTGTCACTAGACATTGCTATTGCCCAATGTTGCGCGAAACTTCATGTTCCAAACCCTAGCTCTGATAGAGATGCAATTATTGCGGCAACAGCACTTGTACATGGCATGACCGTGGTAACAAGAAATGTTGAAGACTTTTTAAATACCAATGTTGATATTCTAAATCCATGGGATATTGAATAAACTTCACTATCTAACCTATCTTTGTATATACTCCAAGCTGAAAATATCTCAATACTACAGTCTTCTAAATAGATGTCTTATCACTCACAGGCATATCTGAATTGAATATTCTGTTTCGTCTACTCATTAATATTTTAATGTACGTTAAGCTATAAAGCTAAATCTAAGGGCTAGCGTAGATTGGCTCAGAAGGCCTATCTCTTTCTCTTTGTTGATCCCGCAAATACTCTCTTTCTGTGTAGCTTACATCTCCTCTAATATAGTTAGGTACTCGAGGCGTTTTTATCGTTGCAGCACTGAAAAGTGCATATTTGGCAAGAAGTATTGGAGAGGTCGTTGGAACGTCTGTTGGCTTTTTAAGCCTCGCTGTTATCTTGCTATCGTAAAACCGTTGAGAACACTTTCCGATCCCAAGTAAACCCAATGCTGTCGCAAAACTAGCAACTGAAGTAGCAACAGCAACAGCAGTAGCAATAGCGCAAATGGCAGCAGGAACGAGTCCAATTCCACTTAAAGACCCCACAACAAGCCCCCCAGTGATACCAGCCAACAATACTGCAACACCACCTGAAAACACTCCCGATAGAGTAGCAATCTTTGCATAATGTCGTAATTTCTGTCGTAGTTTTCGGTTAGTCTTTGTAATATCTTTAGCATATTCTATATTGCTAATTAACTCAGCTTTTTCAACATCATTAATTGCATTGTTATCGCTACCACTGTCTGCTGTCGGTATACGCTCAATAATATCATTCAGCTTAGACAATAAAACTGAACGAAGAACAGATTCACATTCAGCAGGAGAAATACATTGTCTTCGTGGTTTATACTCAATAAAAAGTTCCCATGGGTTACGAAAATACTCATTATTGCGTCTTACCAAATCCATACTTGTTCCTGAAACTTGGGCAAAGAGAGACTCCAATGCAAAAGTATCACTTTTATAATCCATCATGGCAATCAGGGCTAATAGTTGTTCTTGTGGTGTACCCTGAAGCTTATCAAGCTCTAAGCGTTGTGAAATATACTCAAGAATATTACGACTATATTTGGGATTATCTTCAAAAGGACCTGAATAATCTGTAACTAGCTTACGAGACTCTTCAACATCGACTTGCGCATCCACAACTCTACCTCCGAATTAAAAATATATTCACAATAAATTATTACGCAAACTCTAACACACCAATGCCTTATTGTTAACCACTTTTTAGACAGTGATATCTCTGAATAGTCTATCAATTTTGCTTCCATGGCATTTGTTTTGCTATACTCGCCTGCTAATTGTTCAAGTCTATTCAGGAAACCAGCAACATGGCAATGTTTGAAAGCTTATCGGATCGTTTATCCAAGGCATTAAAGAATGTTCGCGGCCAAGGTCGTTTAACCGATGACAATATTAAAGATACCCTACGCGAAGTACGTAAAGCCTTGCTAGAAGCGGATGTTGCCCTACCTGTCGTTAAAGAATTTACGGCTGATGTAAAGAATGCGGCGATTGGCCAAGAAATACATTTGAGCCTTAATCCAGGCCAAGCTTTCATTAAAATCGTTAATGATTGCCTTGTTAAAGTAATGGGTGAAAGCCAAACTGAACTCGACCTTGCCTGCCAGCCCCCTGCCGTCATCTTGATGGCGGGTTTACAAGGTTCTGGTAAAACCACCTCGGTGGGTAAACTTGCTAAACGCCTACAAGAACAAAAGAAATCCGTAATGGTAGTAAGTTGTGACGTTTATCGTCCAGCAGCTATTACTCAGCTTAAAACCATTGCTGAAACCTTAGATGTTAAATTTCATGAAAGCACTAGCTCTGAAAATCCAGTTAAAATTGCCAAACGAGCTATTGAAGCAGCTAAGAAACAGTTTGTTGATGTCATTCTCGTTGATACTGCGGGTCGTTTACATATAGATAGTGACATGATGTCTGAAATAAAAGATATTCATGCGGCAATTAATCCAATTGAAACCTTGTTTGTCGTCGATAGCATGACAGGTCAAGATGCAGCCAATACTGCAAAAGCATTTGATGAAGCCTTACCTCTTACTGGGGTTATTCTAACCAAGATTGATGGTGATGCGCGAGGTGGTGCCGCCTTATCCATCCGCAAAATTACTGGCAAACCCATTAAATTTTTAGGGGTTGGTGAAAAACTCGAAGCGCTTGAAGTTTTTCATCCAGACAGAATTACCTCTCGTATTCTTGGTATGGGTGACATGTTAACGTTGATCGAAGATATTGAGAAAAAAGTTGATAAAAAACAAGCTGAAAAGATTGCGAAAAAGATCAAGAAAGGTAAAGGCTTTAACTTAGAAGACTTTCGCGACCAATTAAAACAAATGCAAAATATGGGTGGCATGATGGGCTTACTCGATAAAATGCCTGGCATGAACCAATTACCCAAAGCTGCTCGTGAAAAAGTTAATGATAAAAATTTCATCCATATTGTTGCTATTATTGATTCAATGACCCTGAAAGAGCGCCATTTCCCAGATGTCATCAATGGTTCTCGCAAACGCCGTATCGCATCAGGTTCCGGCACTTCCATACAAGAAATTAATAAAGTCTTGAAACAATTCACCCAGATGCAAAAGATGATGAAGAAAGTTTCACAAAAAGGCGGCATGCAAAAGATGATGCGCGGCATGCAAGGCATGATGCCTCCTGGTGGCATGGGCCAATTAGGTGGCGGTGGCGACATGCCACCGGGTTTTCCAGGTAGTGAATAAAGGATATATTGCTCGGAATGAGAGCTACATATTCCAATGTTATTCATGTTTTTCAAGCGCTTAACAACTAATCCTTAGCCACGATGTGTTATGCCTCATATGGTCTGCTAAAAAGCCTGCTTTTAAGCCTTCCAAAAATGAAAAATCTTACGTATAATGGCGGACCTTTAAAAGTTACTAATATTTGAACAGAGGATTAGATTCATGGTAGTGATTCGTCTCGCACGTTCCGGCGCTAAGAAAAAGCCTTTTTATCACGTGGTTGTTGCTGATAGGCGCAAACCTCGTGATGGCCGCTTCATTGAGCAAGTTGGACTTTATAACCCAGTAGCACGTGGTCAAGAAGAACCATTGCGCTTAGATATTGAACGTATTGATTACTGGATCAGTAATGGTGCACAACCTTCTGATACTGTTAAGCAATTAATTAAGAAACATCGCAAAGCAGCATAGTTTATTACGTTATGACGCAAAGTGAAGATAAAATCATCATTGCAAAAGTCGGCGCCCCTCATGGGGTGAAAGGCTGGGTGAAATTAAATAGTTTTACAACAGACCCTAGTAAGGTTTTTGATTATTTGCCTTGGCAAATAAAACACGCAAAAGCTTGGCAATCAATAGATATTGCCGACTATAAGGTCTCTGCGAAAAACATTGTTATCCGTTTTACTGATTGTGATGACCGTGATAAAGCACAAAGCTACACGAATTTAGAACTTGCGATAGATAAATCGCAATTGCCAAAGGCCGCAGAAGGCGAGTATTACTGGCACGATTTAGAAGGCCTAACAGTAACGAACTTACAAGATCAGTTACTGGGCAAGGTATCGCATTTGCTTGCCACTGGCGCCAATGATGTCATGGTAGTTGCCGGTCAAAAGCGTCACTTGATTCCTTTTATTAAGGACCAAGTGATAAAAAATATCGACTTGGCTACACAAGCAATGGTAGTCGACTGGGATGCCGACTTTTAAAGGCGGAGTCTCATGTTAAAAGTTGGTGTAATAAGCTTGTTTCCAGAAATGTTTGCCGCATTAGATTACGGCATTCCAGGACGAGCACAACAGAATAACTTAGTGGATATACAGTATTTTAATCCACGTGATTTTAGTCAGGACAAGCATCGCAATGTCGATGATAAACCTTACGGTGGTGGTCCTGGCATGGTAATGCAAATACAACCTTTACAGGATGCATTACAAGAGGCGAAGCAAACGCTTGGCCCACAGAGTAAAGTATTATTTTTATCACCTAAGGGAGATAAATTTAATCAGCAAGCGGCTCAACAACTTGCCTCGCAGCAGAATTTAATCTTTGTTGCTGGACGTTATGAGGGTGTTGACCAACGCTTTATTGAGCAGTTTGTTGATGAGCAATGGTCAGTTGGGGACTATGTACTAAGTGGCGGTGAATTTGCCGCGATGACAATGCTCGATACTGTCATTCGTTTATTGCCAAAAGCATTAGGCGATGCAGAATCAGCATTACAAGACTCGTTTAGTGACGGTTTATTAGATTATCCGCACTATACGCGCCCAGATGATTATCAGGGTTTACAAGTACCTAAGGTTTTATTAGCCGGCGACCATAAGGCCATCGCAAAATGGCGCAGGCAACAAGCTTTAGGACAGACTTGGTTAAAACGTCCTGACTTATTGGCACAACAGCAGTTAACTGCTGCTGACCAAGAATTGTTAGATGAATTTATCAAGACATATAAAAGCACTATTTAACCGTTTTTATATGTTCGATGTTATTGCAAGGAGTTATCAAATGAGTAATATAATTCAGCAAATTGAAGCTGAACAAATGACAAAAACTGTTCCTGATTTTCGTGCAGGTGACTCAGTTGTTGTTATGGTAAAAGTCACTGAGGGTACGCGTACCCGTCTGCAGGCTTTTGAAGGTGTTGTCATCGCTAAACGTAACCGTGGATTAAACTCTGCTTTTACTGTGCGTAAAATTTCTCATGGCGAAGGTGTGGAACGTGTTTTCCAAACTTACAGCCCATTAGTTGATAGTATTGAAGTTAAGCGTCGTGGCGATGTTCGTCGTGCGAAACTTTACTATCTGCGTGAACGTAGTGGCCGTTCTGCTCGAATCAAAGAAAAATTGGTTAAAAAGAATAGCTCTAAAAAAGCAACGCCACCAAAAGCTGCTGAAGAAACTACCGTATAATAAAGATCTTAATAATAAAATTTGCAATATAGCCTGACAGACTCCTTGCTGTCGGGCTACATTCATCTCTGTCATCAATTTATATTTCTGTAATAATACAGTCATGATGCCGCAGGTAAGCAGGACGCTTGCTCGCGGCATCATTTATTTCACAAGACTTACGCTCAACATCAATCTCTTCGTTTTTCAGCCTCATTAAAATTTCAGATGGGAGGAAATACTCAATGCAACAACAACATCCTTATAGCGAATCTATTAGCTGGCCCTGTGGTGAATTAGTTATTGTCGCGAGTGATACTCACCTACTTCACATAGAATTATTTCCACAAAACTATCAAAGCAATAAAAGTAACAGTAATCAAATTATTGCTAACACCAAACAACAATTAAAGACATTTTGGCAAGATAATAGTTTTAAATTTGACTTACCTTTAGAAGTCCAAGGCACAGATTTTCAAAAACGTGTCTGGCAAGCATTACGTGAAATCCCAACCGGACAAGTTGAAACTTATGGAAGTCTAGCGAAAAAATTACAAAGCAGTCCTCGCGCCATTGGCCAAGCTTGTCGTACAAACCCCATTGCCATTGTTATCCCTTGTCATCGGGTCGTTAGCCAAACAAGTTTAGGCGGCTTTGCCGGTGAAACAGATGGTAATAACCTTGATGTGAAACAATGGTTATTACAGCATGAAGAATCTATTTGACTCTAGGAACTATGAGTTCTAGCTCGTAAACCAAGCTGTACACATCGCATATTATCCTGAGCATCCAATTTATCTTGAATAGCCTTAGTAACAGTAGTCGATACTTTATGCCGTCTTTTCCCCGCACCATTAAGTCCTCGCTCTTTAAGTCCCAATGGTTTTCGCGACTTAGCTGTAGAGCCATGCCACGATGGTAGTCTTTTGCATGCTTGTATTGGCAATCTAAGCCGTTCAGCAGCAACTGGTACTGGCTGTATTTGACGACTATCTAATAAAGTTAAGATCTCCTGACCATATTGTTCTGCAGCACGAAGTTGCCATGTATAGCTTTTTATGAGGACAGTATTAATGCCCATAAAACCTTGCCTATCGCTTTGCACAATGCCTGAATCTATCAAACGAGTAACAACTCTAGCAGCATGTCGCTCGCTAACTCGAGGATGACTATTATTAATTAATTGATTCGCTAAATGAGAAACCTCAAGTTTAATATGGCTTGCCAATAATAACTTTATTGTTAATAAACAATCGCGGTTTGTTAATAGTAAATTTGCGTCTGAAGCAACACTTTGCTCACTCTCTCCCTCTCGCCCCTGTGAACTACTACGCAATACTCTTTGCACGGGTTGAGAAACCCCTATTGGCTCTATTTCTTCTGTTGATTCTAGCAGTGCATCTTCCGAGGAAGCGTCAGTCGGAACAGGAGATTCATCATCATGCGAAGCAGACTCTTCGCCTTCTGCTTCTGCTTCTGCTTCTGCTTGTGCTTGTGCTTGTGCTTGTGCTTCTGCTTGCCCAGGAAGCTCGACAACAAGGTTATGGTCACCACTCCCGTTGCGATAATAAGGATGACTGCTTGCATCATCATACATCATGTCTATTGGGTCTTCTGGCTCATCAAGCCATTGATAGTTAATTTCACCTGCCGGAATCATCGAAAATGAAGGACTCCCCCAGATTTGATCATACTGAGTTTGCGATGCTGCGCCAACAGGTCCCGACAATATCAAATCTAAGTCTAGATCAGACATTGGCTGAGGTAGTAGACCTTCAGCACTATAATCTAAATCATCGGCTGCATCAGCAGCAGTTCTCATCATCGACATTTGAGTATAACCTGGAGCTTCCACACCATTCCCATGAGCGCCATAGAACGCTTCCACCTCAAATCCTAGTCCTTCAAAACTAGCCAATGGAGAAAAATAATATATATTAATTAAAATCTTTAAAATTGCTTCATGCCATTGCATGGTGAATTGAGGAAATGCAATAAATAGTTTTTTAACATTATTAATAACGTCATTACCGCTTGTGTCTTCTTGAATAGACACAAATACTTTTCGTACTTTTTTAGACAATAGATTTAATTTAGAAACCAATCCTGGTAAATCAAGACCTTCTAGCAAGGCTGTTAGAGTTTCTAACTCAGACCTTTGAGCTTCTAACTCATCCTTTAGAGCGTATAGCTCATCCCTGATCTCAATTGCCGTAGCACGCAAAATAACGAGCGCGCCAGTTTGAGTTAAATTCACAGCTCTATTCATAACATACTCAGTCCTTTGAGGAATAGTCATGTCGTTCTGTTTTTTTCCTGCAAGCAGAGAAGCAGAATGCTGCTCTCTAAATACAGGAAGACCCTCATCTGCTAAGTCTATTAGACAAGAAAACGCATTAATAAAGGTGACTAAATCACCAAATAAGCCATATTCAGCAAGGGGATTAACGCGATGATAGCCATTCATGCTTTGTTACTTCCAATTCGTTATTGCTGCAGATTTATTGCCAGCATATTTAAACTTTCAGGCATTATATAGCTATAAACTTAACAGAACATTAATTACCCACATCTATTTTAAAAATTTTTTATTTAATATAAGTTATTATTAATCAATTGCTTACTTCTCTACATGAAATATAGGACTGACGATAAATGCCAACATCATTAACGCAAAGATTGGGGTTGAGCCTAAGTCCTAAAATAATAGATCGCTCTGTTACAAATTGATACTTTAGCGCAATAGTCCTGCAATACAAATATTGTATATTGATTATTAGGCAAGCTAAGTTATAGAGTAAAGGAGTACAGGACATGACGAAGAAGACTCAAGCAGCAACAACCAGCGTTAATCAAGCACCTGTAAATGATCAAGCTAATAGCTCACAGAGAAAACCATGCAGCAAAGTCTCATTACAAGATATCTTCCTACAAGCCAAACAGAAGAAAGTTAACTTTAAAAGTGGAAGTTCATTATTTGGCTCTTAATAGAGAGTCCTGATGGATAAATAAATTACTCAACCTTTATGATGCATAAGCTAAGCAGTTGTCATCCGCACAATCGCCAACATTTGCGCTATACGTTGTTTTAATATTTTTACCCGTTGCTTTGCTGCATTAATTTGCGCTGGCTGTTGCTCTTTCTGTTTCTTTAATGCTTGTTTTGCTTTTGCTAATTGCTGCTCGGTGTGCAGAATCTTTTGACCGAAATCAAATGGACTTGCCTGCATACTCTCAACCAATTGATTAAAGTCATTCGCAGCAAGAAATACCACGCGACAATTGCTATTCACTTTATTGCCACTCTGTTGCGCTTTTGAACAACGTTGAAAAGCCTGTTTTAAAGCTTTAGGATGTGTCATTAAATATTGTTGTGAATGATCGTTACTAGAACATGCTGTTAAACTTACAACAATAATAATATTCAATAATACTAATTTCACAATTTTCTGCATAAAATTATTCTCACTTAAATTACAGTTACTCATACTTTTTCTCTATTGTGGTGTTGACGGCACTGCTGCATTAGGCAAATAACGTTGCTGTTGGCCTACAGACTTTGATGAGGCGGATAAGCTCGCAATCAACGGTAATCCGATTAACAATGCTCCTAATATAAACATGAAAATAACACTACTGAGCCGCACTTGAACGGGGTTACGACGATATTCAAAATAACGAATAATGCTCGCAGCTAAAAACGCGCCCCCCATCAGATAACTGGCAACCATTAACAGACGAGAAACTCCACTAAAAGGACCAAGTAGATTATTAGAAACACTTCCTAGACTGATGTTCTGGGCACAAACCGCACTACTAAAACAAAACAGTGATAATACTCCTAACAACACAAATATACTGCGTTTACTAAAAAAAGCCTTTGGCAACATGGGATCCCTCTCTTATAATCAAACTACGCGAAGTGTAACATAATCAGATTTATCATGAAATTAGCAAAACAACATTCTTCCTCGGGGCTGAATAGCAGCTTCAACAAAAATAATCTAAGCTTTGCAGCTTATATTGATGCCATGCGAGATATAATCAGCCAAACACGTGTCGACTTAGAGAATCCCCAAGCTCAACAGATTATCAATGCCAATACTCCTTTTGAATTACAGCCAGATAAAAACGCCGCTAGCAAGACAAATGCCCGTAAAGGCATTTTGCTCATTCATGGACTTTATGAAAGCCCCTATCATGTTCGCGCTATCGGCCAATTTTTTCAAAAACAAGGCTTTCTTGTACGCAGTATTTTATTACCTGGCCATGGAACTGTGCCAGGAGACTTATTAGACGTTAGTTATCAAGCCTGGTTACAAGCCTGTCAGTTTGGCATTGCCAGCTTTAGTGACGAGGTTGACGAACTCTATCTCTTTGGTTATTCAACAGGTTCGACCCTGGCTTTACATGAAATCCTCGATAATCCTAAAATCAAAGCGCAATTCCTATTTTGTCCAGCCTTACAGATTTCACGACTTGCAGCTATTCTCCATTGGCATCATCGCATTGCCAGCTATGCTCCACGTGTACGTTATTATCACCTAGATAAAGATATGGATCATACAAAATATCAATCGTTCACCTGTAATTCTGTCACCCAACTTTATCAACTTATTAAAATACTAAAGCAACGCTTAACAAAACAAACTATTACAACGCCCACTTTCATGGTCTTAAGTCAGGCTGACACAGTCATCAATAGTAAAACAGCCATTCACTTGTTTCAAAAATTAGAAAACAGCAAAAACCGTTTGATACTTTATACGAGCAATCAGACTAAAGTTTGTAATAATAAAAATATCATCTGTAAAAATAGTTATTTCCCTGAAGAAAATATTATGAACATTTCGCATAACAGCTTAGCTATCGCACCTGATGACCCTTATTACGGAAAACAAGGAGAGTTCACTAAGCTACAGCAAGCAAAACTACATTGTAAAGCACATGAAATTGTTTATGGTGAAGAGTCAATGCAAACTATGGTTATGCGGAAATATAAACATTTTCTACGACTTAATTATAACCCTGACTTTTATAATTTGCTTGAAAACATGAAGAGCTTCATTGACCAGCTTGATTAGCGTGTATTGCCTTAACTTCATGATAAGCGCATCTAACATATCATGACGCCAATCAAACTCCGCGAGTAATCGTATATATTGCTATCAAGTGTAATTAATATTGGAAAACTCTAGTTTTTGACTTCAATTTATAATGTCGTTACTATCATTTTCGAGAGAAACTTTTACTGGGAGAGAAGCATGCTTAGGAAGATAGTATTGGCTACTATTTTGTCGTTTGTTGGTTTTGGTTGCAGTTATGCAGGAGCTTATATTCCAAAAGTTCACGAACCTATTGGTTACTTCTATGGCGGCGCATTTTTAAGTAGTGACTTTTCACGCATTGATACTAATACTCAAACATCCATGAGTTTATTCGAAAATCAAAATAATTCTTCGCAAAGTCCTATTCAAAATTACAAATATGATTGGAGTGCCGCCGGTATAAATGGTGGTTTATTTGCTGGTTATAATTTTGTATTTCATCATAATTATAATTTAGGTATCGAAGCTTTCGCTGAGGCTAGTTCATTAAAAGAAAATTTTAATGGTGCATATAATCTATTTTCTTCGATTAATAATCTAACTCAACTATATACTTTTAAATCTGAAGTTAAAGTTCCATATACAATAGGCCTATCTATTTTACCTGGCTATCAAGTATCACATGGTACGATTCTTTTAGGTCGTATAGGCTGGGTCTATAGTAAGTTTAAATATAACACTAAAGCTTCCTTCTCGTTAATTCAATCTAGTAGCGCTATTAGGAATTTACCAGGAGCCACTAACCGTATTTCAGAATATAAATCAGGATTACAATTAGGCTTAGGTATGTCAGTTATGGCAACTGAGAATCTTGGTGTTCGTATGGAATATGATTGGTCTGATTATGGAACGCTTAGCAAATCAGCAGGCCCAGTTCTCGCAACTAATACTCCTACTGGACCGATAACGACTGAAACCTCATCAAAGCTCAAACCATCAATAGAGCAATTCAGATTATCTGTATTCTATCGTCCTGACTTTGATGCGATACCAACACACCTTAGTGGCGGTAAGTTTGGAGTAGCAATGCTACATCATCATGATGGTTTCTATTTCGGCCTCTTTGGTAGCCGTGATATGGCAGATACCCAACTTAATGCAACTCACACTTTAACTCTTATAGAAGGTGGAGACTCATTCCCAACGGTACAACCTACTAGTTTTGATTGGAATGGTGAAGGCTTTGATGGTGGTGCTTTTATTGGATATCGTTTATATTTTCAAAACCGTTATGTTCTAGCATTCGAATTATTTGGTGATGCAAGTTCATTACAAGGTTGTTATACCGCAGCAAATAATTTTGCAAGCAGTAATGGCGGTTTTGAAAAAAATGTTACTAAAGGAAAATTTCGATTACGCAATTCCTTTGGTGTTTCAATATTGCCAGGCATTATGCTAACAAAAAATACGACGCTATTTAGCCGTATTGGTTGGATCGATAGTCATTTTAATTATAATGAGGCTTCTACCTTTTTTATCAATGAGCCTCCATCTGCAAATAACCTATCATTTACAGGCCCAAAACTAGATATAAATAAATATAAATCAGGGCTTGAATTGGGTTTAGGTTTATCAACAATGTTAAATCATTTCTTGGCATTGCGCATGGAATACGATGTCTCTTTCTATGGTTCCATGAAAAAATCTATAGGGCCAACTTCTATAGCGCATCTATTTAATGGAGTAGCGAATTACACCAGTGCATCTTCAGTAAAACTAAAGCCGGTTGTGAGTCAGTTTACTGTTGCATTCATTTATCATTTTTATTCGTAAATTTTGAGGCAAATAATACTATAACAGGAGAGGAAGAATGCTCTCTTCTCCTGTTTATCTGTTATATTTTCAGTGTTTTTCACTATCTTCATCTAGATCTGAATCCCAATCTTCAGAGAACTCATCAATTTCTTGGTGCAAGCGCTTTTCTTCTTGAAGGTCTTCTACTTTATGCCTTGCTTTTAAAGCAGCCTCACGCTTTTTAACAACATGCTCTTTGCTATAGAGTTCTTCTTCTGAAATAAGATCTTCAGAATCAAGATCGCCATGATGAATATGTTCATGTGGGTCACGAGTATGGGTGCCACGTCGAGCCATAGTCCCCTCCTTGTTAAAAACTTTCTTAACTCACTACAATTATAGATTATTTTTTAGAAATAGTAGAAATCCAGCAAACTGGATTAAGAAAATTACGATAAATGTAGGTTTTTACTAGCAATAATCAGCTTATAAATGGAATACAAACGACAAAAATCATTAGCAAATAACCGATTAATCCGAGCAAAGTTACAGGCCAGGTAAAGACAGTCTCACCTTCATGATATTCTTTCATTCTCAATACCTCCGTATAGGTTAGAAGATAAATTTGAGATTCACATGTTTTCTAACGCTGTTAACAACTTGTTGTGCAGGTCACCAAAACCCGTATTACTCATTATGACAACATGATCATGCGGCTGTGCCGTTGCTATGATCTTTGTAATAATGTCATCAATATCTATTGCTACTGCTGTTGGAATCGGTGCGTTACTTGCATATTCTTGTAAATCCCAATCTGCATCTTTTAGTCTAGCAACAATTGCGGAATTTGCAGCAGCCAATGCACTAAATGCTGCTTGGCCATGATAACCAGCACGCATGGTATTCGAACCAAAATCTAAAACTGCAATAATATTGGCGTCGCCTACCTTTTTGCGTAAGCCTTCTAACGTTAATTGAATCGCTGTTGGATGATGAGCAAAATCATCATAAACAGTGATGCCATTAATGACGCCACGAATTTCTAATCGACGCTTTATACCTTTAAAATTTGCTAATGCTTTTGCGGCTTGCTCTGGTGTTACGCCAACATGATAGCTTGCAGCAATAGCCGCCAAGGCATTATGTCGATTATGTTCACCTAATAATTGCCACTCAACATTAGCAATAACTTCTGCACCTTGCTGCACAGAAAAAGTATTTTTCGTATTATTAATATCACTGACACACCAATCCGACTGTTGTGATGTTACTGAGTAAGTTTGGGTTGATGCCCAACAACCTTGAGTCAATACAGTTTTAATATTTTCATCTTCGCTTGGATATAGAATTAAACCATTACCCGGTACTATCCGAATTAAATGATGAAATTGCTTTTGAATATCAGCCAAACTCGAAAAAATGTCTGCATGATCAAATTCTAGATTATTAATTACTAAAGTGCGTGGATGGTAATGCACGAACTTAGATCGCTTATCAAAAAAAGCGGAATCATATTCATCGGCTTCAATAACAAAATATTTACTACTACCTAACCGCGCTGATACACCAAAGTCTGGTACGACACCACCAATTAAGAAACCAGGTTCAAGTCCTGCGCTTTCTAAAATCCAGCTAATTAAGCTTGTTGTTGTCGTTTTACCATGTGTTCCTGATACTGCAATAACATGACGATCGCGCAACACATTTTCTAACAACCATTGCGGTCCAGAAATATAAGGGATATCTTCACGTAATATATATTCCATGGCTGGATTACCACGCGAAATCACATTACCGACAATGACATAATCAGGTTGTGGACTATCAGCAAAATTCTCATAACCTTGAATTAATTGAATACCTTGCTCTTGAAGCTGAGTACTCATCGGCGGATAAACATTTTCATCAGTGCCTACAACATCAAAACCTAATTGCTTAGCAATAATGGCAAGGCCTGCCATGAACGTTCCACAAACACCTAAAATATGAATCTGCATATTAACAATATCTCACTAAGAATAATTTTTTAGTCGCTCATAACGCCGCGCTAATAAATCTGGAATATTCTGTTGTTGTAGACTTACTAATTGTTCTTGAATTTTTGTTTTAATGGAACCGGCTATCGCGTCAATATTACGGTGAGCACCGCCTAAAGGTTCAGGGATCACTTCATCGATTAAACCTAACGATAAAGAACTTTTTGCAGTCAGCTTTAAGGCTTCTGCAGCATCAGCAGCTTTTCCTGCGCTTTTCCACAGAATCGAAGCACAACCTTCTGGTGATATTACTGAGTAAATACTGTATTCCAACATCATTACTGCATCACCCACACCAATCGCTAAAGCACCACCAGAACCACCTTCACCAACTACCGTACAGATAATTGGAGTTTTCAAACCGGCCATAACAAATAAATTACGCGCAATAGCTTCACTTTGCCCGCGCTCTTCAGCACCAATACCGGGATAAGCACCTGGTGTATCAATAAAAGTAATTAAAGGTAATTTAAATTTTTCTGCCATTTGCATGAGACGCATCGCTTTGCGATAACCTTCTGGTTTCGCCATACCAAAATTATGTTTTATTTTTTCTTTTGTTGAGCGCCCTTTTTGTTGACCAATCACCATCACCGGCTCACCCTCTAAACGCGCGACACCGCCAATGATAGCTTCATCATCCGCATATAAGCGATCACCATGCAGCTCATCAAACTCAGTAAAAATTCGATTAATATAGTCCATAGATTGCGGACGCAATGGATGTCGAGCAAGTTGCACAACTTGCCAGGAATCTAAAGATGAAAAAATTGAAGAGGTCAGATCAGCAACTTTACTTTCTAAGCGCTTAATCTCATCATTAATGTTAATTTCGGTATCTGACTCAACTAAACGCAGCTCTTTGATCTTGGCTTCTAATTCAGCGATAGGCCGCTCGAATTCTAAAAAATTTAGGCTCATAAGTTTCCCCTATGTTTTCAGGACTTACGATAAACGCCAAGGTCGAGGCAATAATGTTGTAAGAATAACCGATAGTATACGCAATACGTGAGGTTTTTTGGCAACATTATTAACAAAGAGATTGGGGGTTAGCGCAAGTCCTGATTTTGAGTATGTTATCTCCGATAATAGGCGCAATATTAGCAAATTGTATGCTGAATTGCACTGCTTCAACGATCTTGTTTATAGTTCCGATTCGATACTAATCGCAAAGACCTAAGTACTTTGATATTTTGCGAAATATAACTCGTAGAATTCGTACATAAATTACACTATAAGTCCCACAAAAAACTTGTCATTTTATGAGCAATCTATTAGGATTAGCGCATCTTAAACAACCGGTTGCAAACATCATGATAAAACGACGCCGCATTTCAGCTATCCTGTTTTCTTTTACTTTACTATTAGCAAGTTACGGTATGTTAGCTCACGCCACAGGCTGGCCAGAGTCTGTTGCAGGCAAGCCAATGCCAAGCCTAGCACCAATGTTAAAGAAAGTGATGCCCGCGGTTGTCAATGTCTCAGCTCAAGGCCAAATCAAAATCAAGCACAATCCGTTTCCTGATTACGATCCAATTTATAAAAAACATCCTCGTCAAGCAGAAGGGAAATTCTTTAGTTTAGGCTCCGGTGTCATTATCAATCATAAAAAAGGTTATATCGTTACTAATGCTCATGTTGTTTATGGTGCTAATGATATTAACGTAACATTAAACGATGGACGTCATTTTAAAGCAAAATTAATTGGTATGGATGTCCCTTCTGATATTGCTGTTTTACAAATTCATGCAAAACATTTAACAGCTATTCATATTGCTAATTCCAGTCGACTCGAGGTTGGTGATTTTGTTTTGGCAATCGGTAATCCTTTTGGCTTAAATCAAACGGTTACCTCAGGTATTGTGAGCGCCTTACAGCGTACTGATTTACACATAGAAGGTTATGAAAACTTTATTCAAACCGATGCACCTATTAATGCAGGCAATTCTGGCGGTGCTTTAATTAATATTAAAGGCCAGCTTGTTGGCATTAATACCGCTATTTTAACCCAGGACGGCGGTAGCATAGGCATTGGTTTTGCGATTCCAAGCAACATGGGTATGGCTGTGATGCAGCAACTCATCAAGTACGGCAAAGTAAATCGCGGAATTATGGGCGTTATGGTACAAACTTTCACACCGGCATTAGCGAATGTTTTACATCTGCCTGTCATGAAAGGCGCGGTTATCACTCAAATTACGCCAGATTCTCCAGCACAAAAAGCCGGACTCAAACCTTATGACGTTATTGAAAAAATTAATGGGCAAAGCATCACAAGTGCATCACAAGTTAAAACTGTCGTTGGTATTTTGCGAATTGATCAAATACTTAATATTGAAGTCCGTCGTGGTAATGCCACCAAACTAGTGCAAATGAAAATTGGTAACCCAGGAAGAATTGCAGCTGAGCAGTTACATCATAACCCTTACCTATTGCATGTGAAGTTGCGCAATTATGACGAACAAAGTAGTTCGCAAGGCCATGTTATGGGTATTCAAGTTGTTCAAGTCGGTCAAGATTCTGCAGCAAGCCATGCACAACTTATTGCTGGCGATGTGATTACTGCGGTTAATCAAAAACCTGTCCATAATCTACAGCAACTCGATAAGTTAACAGCGAAAAAACACGGTGCATTACTGTTACATGTATTACGCAATGGCGGCGCCTTCTTACTTGTATTGAAGTAAGCTCAAACTTAAATAACCGAGTTGAATATAAGAAGGTTAAATAGGATTAGGCAAATCAATAAATTCATGTTGCAGTTGAAACTCAGCTGCAACATGTTCACCTAGAGCATAAATACCATAACGCTCTGTTGCATGATGCCCTGCTGCAAAAAAGTGTATATTATTTTCACGAGCTTCATGAAAAGTTTGCTCCGACGCTTCCCCCGTTAAATAGGCATCAACACCTAAAGCCGCAGCAGCTTGTAGAAAACTTTGCGCCCCTCCGGTACACCAAGCGAGTGTTTTAATGTTTGCTCCATTTCCAGCGATATGTAGAGGCGTACGCTGCAATGTCGTTTTGAGATGTTGCACAAAAGTATCGCCTGATATTGCATCGCTTAATTCACCATAATGCAATAAGTCTTTTACACCATCAATCTCTTTAGTTCCTTTGTGAATAATATTGAGTTGTTTGGCTAATTGCACATTATTACCAAGCTGCATGTGCACATCGAGCGGCAAATGAAACGCAAATAAATTAATATTATTAGCCAGTAATTTCTGTAGCCGTTGTTGCTTCATGCCAACAACACAGGGATTTTCACCTTTCCAAAAATAACCATGATGCACAAGAATCGCATCAGCTTGCTGTTCTATAGCCACATCTATTAAATCTTGACTGGCTGTAACGCCACTAATGATTTTTTTAATTTTATCTTTACCTTCGACTTGTAATCCATTCGGACAATAGTCCTTAATGAGTGTCGTTTGTAATAAGTCATCAAGATAGTGTTGTAATTTGTGCCGCGTAATCATAGTCCAACTCCAAATTTAATTGCCATTACTTCATATTGAAAACTTGCTTCAGATAAGCTAGATATGATGGGTCTCGACAAATCATTTTATCAGGAGTATCACTGACTTTTGCCACAGGTTGGCCATTACATTCCACCATTTTAATGACATTCTGTAAGGCATCATATCCCAGATCATTTGTTATAAATGTACCTATACCAAAAGAAGTATTAATTCTATCTTTAAAATGATTAAAGATTTCAGCAGCCTTAATGAAATTAAGACTATCACTAAAGACTAAGGTCTTAGTGCGAGGGTCAACCCGGTATTTTTCATAAAGACGTATAATTGCATCACCCCATTTTATGGGGTCGCCAGAGTCATGGCGAGCACCATCAAATAATTTACAGAAATACATATCAAAGTCATTGAGAAAAGCACTTAACCCATAAACATCCGACAAGGCAATACCCAATTCACCACGATATTCTTGCGCCCAATTTTCAAATGCAAATTTTTGGCTATATATAAGTCTGGGTCCTAACGATTGACAAGCCTGTAAATATTCATGTGCCATGGTGCCAATAGGTTTTAAATTATATTTTTTTGCGAACAAAACATTACTTGTACCGGTGAAATTACGCGGCAATTTTGCTGCTAACTCTTGCACAACTTCTTCATGCCAGACTTTGCTAAATCGACGCCGCGTTCCATAGTCTGCAAATTTGAATTGTTCTGAGTTGAGAGTCGATTTAGTAAAGTTGATTTTATTTTGCAACCGTTCTCGACCTTCAGAAAGATTAGGTTCAGAAACTGTATTACGGTAATAGACTTCACCAACAATGGCTAATAACGGCACTTCAAACATAATCGTATGTAACCATGGTCCTCGTAAAACAATATCAAACTCGGGCTCAGTAACGATTTCAATAAAATCATAGTTCAGCTGAAATAAACGTAAAAAATCGATGAAATCAGATTTAAAAAAAGAAATTTCTCGTAGGTAAGCTAATTCGTCATTTTGGAATCGCAGTGCACAAAGTGCTTTAAACTCGTCTTTAATCTCGTCAATATAAGGACGAAAATCAATACCAGCATTGCGGCATTTAAAACGATACTCAACCATGGCACCAGGAAAACGATGCAGTACAGCTTGCATCATCGTGAATTTGTAAAGATCAGTATCGAGAAGTGATTCTATGATCATGGTCATGTGTACCTATAAAATTAAAACTATTGTTCATTAACTAGATTAGCAGCACAATCTATGCAACGTATGCCTGCAGCTTGTAATCGTTGTTGTGCTTGTACGGCATCTTCTTCCGTAAGCGCTTTAGTTGCAGCCAAATTAATAATAACATCAAAGTTAGCGCGCTTTAATTGTAATGCACTGACTTCCACACACAGCTCTAATATCAAGCCTCCAACAATCACAGTTGATATTTGCTTAGTCTGTAAAAATTCTATTAAACCTGTGCTGAGTTTTTCTTGTAAATCATGATAACAAGCACCATAAGGATGTAAATCCAGCTCGATACCCTTCCAAACAAAAAAGTCATAATCAGTGATCGGTGGTAAGCCATCAATTAGGCTAAAGCCTTCCGTTCCTGGAACAGCATGCTGTGGCCAAGCTATATCAATATTAGTACCTTGAATTTTGCTAAAGGCCGGTTGAGTTTCATTGGCTACCCAAATAGCATGCGGACTATGTGCATCTTTAGAACCAATACGATATTGCGCTTTTTGAGCTTGCGCATTTAATTCATCAACAATAAATTCAGCATTAGGTATGGGTAATTCATCTGGGCAACGATGTGTAAAACACGTTTGTGAGTCAACATCGAGACTCGCAACATATGCTTTATTAGGAATAGTAATCTGTGACATAAATCAGCTCAAATGAGAATTTAGGTAGCTCCTTTATACTTCAATAAGGCTATCTTACACAACTCTTTTCTCTACAGTAGGACTTAAGCAAAACCCCCAATCTCGTTTGTTAGTAGATGTTTTTAAATCGGTCACTTAGTTCGGCTAAACTCCCTCATTAAAATCATTTATTGCCTCGACCTTGGCGTTTATAGTAAGTCCTTTTAAGATTAATGTAATTTTCTATGAATGAGGCGATTAATAATATCTTTAGTTGAACGTGAATTTAGACTTTCTACTTCCGGTTCAAAAATATACTCAGCAAAGGGATCATATTCTGCTAGGGCTTCAATATCATAAGCTTCATCTGCTGGTACAGATAAACTCATTCTAGCTTCTGGTAAATCAATAATCATTGACTGATTAACTTTCTTTACTAGATTTGGCAATAACGTTTTCACGTATTGCAGCATTTTGACGAGATCTTGTTCCATTATTGTTATCCTTTATTATTATTTTATCTTCCTTGACCGATAACTGACTCTCCTCTTCATGAGGAGGCTACGATATTACACTGAAAACGGATGCCGTCAATTTGGAAAAATTTACCAACACCTTAATCTTGTAAGATGTAAAACCAAATTTTGCAGGTGGATACAAGTTATAGAAAACAAACTGAACTCAAGCACAATATCTTGCTACAGAAAAATTTTAAATTTTTTTTTGTGGAGGTGTGTAGTAAATTTACAGTTACTTAGGGTTTGCTCAATAATCTCAGATATGTTCAATATTATGGCGGAGAGGGCGGGATTCGAACCCGCGTGGAGCTTTCGCCCCCAACCGATTTCGAGTCGGTGCCGTTATGACCACTTCGAGTACCTCTCCTTACATTTCTAAAAAGTACGTCGAAAAACCATTAGAGCTTAGGCTAAGCAATTAATATCTAAATGGCTAATGCTTCATCACTTTAGCCATTTTATGCAAAAACCATTCAGCAACACGAGCGGGTAATGGCTGGCCAACACCACTCAAAATCCATAACCGTGTATTGTACAGAGATATCGGCTGCATTCGAACTTGATAGATTTTCTTTGTGCTTATAAATGTTGGTTTCGCAACGAAATAAATAATATGCAAACGTTTGTTACCATGCGGCACAAGATAACCTAAACTCTTCAATATTTTTGGTGTTAATCGATAAGCTTGTTTCATCGAGACCTGCCACAATAACTGAACGTTACCCTGCGCATCCGTAAAAATAGAAACGGGCTGGTCATTATTAATTGCCGTCTTTAATGACTTATCATGCTTTAAGCGTTCAGCTAAGCTTCCTGGTGGCAATAATCCCGGCTTGCTGCTACCAACAACGCCCGGAGCATAAGGAATCGCAAAATAGGACTCTAGCTTAGTATTGCTATAACCTGCTGGTAGATGCAAGTTATGGATACTGCTTGCTTGTTGATATGCCTTGTCATTTTCGAAAAAAATTGATGATGAGCAACCAGCTAAAAGCACACAGCTCACAATAATCAGGCAGAAGCGAATTTTATTTAACATGTTGATTTTTAACAGCCTTGTTTGATTCCTGACGTAGAGCGGCTATTGTACTATCAGTATTGGTAAAAAAAAACCTTAATTTATAGGACTTGCACAAAACACCCATCTTTTAGGTTAAATTTATTCTTAACACAAGCCCTTCTTTTGCAATACATTGTGTAATTCCTCGCGCTTCGCTAAAGATAGCGGCGTCAATGGTAAGCGTATCCCAGCTTTTATCATCCCCATATCATGCAACGCCCACTTTACAGGTATCGGATTGGTTTCAATTACCATCGCTTGATAAAGTGTCTGTAGACTTTTATCAATTTCTTCAGCTGTATTCATATCACCTTTTAGGGCCGCATACGCAAGGGCCCGCATAGGCTGTGGTAAGATATTCGCCAACACTGAAATAACCCCATTACCGCCGGCTTGAATAAGTTCTAAGGTCAGCGGATCATCACCACTGAAGATAAGAAAATCAGCAGTACATTGTTGGCGTATTTCTCGAGTTCGCTCAATTTTGCCGGTTGCTTCTTTAATTCCAATAATATTAGGGATTTTAGCTAAACGAGCCACGGTTGTGGCTTCAATATCACAACCAGTACGTCCAGGATGATTATATAACATAATTGGAATATCAACGGCTGCAGCAATTGCCTGAAAATGTTGATAAACCCCTTCTTGAGTTGGTTTATTGTAATAAGGCGCCACGATTAAGCACATATCGGCACCACTTTTCTTTGCCGCCAAGGTATTATCGATAGTTTTGGTCGTCGAATTGGTACCCGTTCCCATGATTACCGGAACATTTTTACCTGCAGTTTCAATAACTAAGGCTAATATTTTCTGTTGCTCTGCAGTCGTTAAGGTGGCTGATTCTCCAGTACTACCCGCAACAACAAAACCATCCGTGCCTTTTTCTAAGTGGAACTTAACTAATGCCTGTAGAGCAGTGTAATCGACCTCGTCATTGTCCAGCATGGGTGTAACTAAAGCGACAATACTTCCTTGTAGCATAATATGGCTCCTTATTGATTTTGATTGGCAATACTATAAACTTAGTTGTTAGATAGCATGGGTTTTATAATATTTTAGAGCTAAAGTATAGCCTATAATTCTAAAGCTTTGCTATAAGCAGGACTTACGCTAAATGCCAACATCATTAACAAAGAGATGTGGAGTTTAGCGTAAGTCCTAATTTCTTTATTTTTAGGGCTTACGCAAAATCCTAATTTTGAATATCGTGGTGTTATGAATACTTATTTAGTTATTACCTGTATTGCTGATTACGATGCTGGCATCGGCAATAGCATTTGTGATATGGCATCGAAGCTTGATTGCTCTATTCTACAATGCGATATGTCAGCACTCGGCCAAGAATATGGCATCATGGCTATGCTTTCCGGTCCATGGAATGCGATTGCTAAACTCGAAACACAATTAGCACAACTCGGCAAAAAGCATGGTATTCCCATGCAGTTAAAACGCACACAACCAAAAACATATCAACAAAATTTCATCCCTTACAATGTTGCTATTATTGCGCTGGATAGTCCCGGTGTAATATTTCGTATTAATAAATTTTTTAATGAAAAGAGTATCTATATTAATGAGCTATCAACATATAGCTATGTAACTCACCAAACACAAACACAATTATTCTCATTAAATATGACTGTTCTAATTTCAACTGACAGTCACATTCCTGAGCTGCGTGAAGAGTTCATCGAGCTTTGCGATGAACTTAATCTCGATGCTATTATGGAGCCTGAAAAATCATGAGCGATGTAACATTAAATAAAAAGATCCCAGATTTCACTGCCGCAGCAACCAACGACACCACGGTTAACATGACTAGCTTCCAAGGTAGCAAGGTTATTTTATACTTTTATCCTCGTGACAATACTCCGGGTTGCACGCAAGAAAGCGAAGACTTTCGCGATAATTTCAAACAATTCGTGAAAGAAGAAGCTATTATCTTTGGCATTTCACGCGACAGCATAAAATCACATGAGAAATTTAAAGAAAAGTTAAACTTACCATTTGAATTGATTAGCGATCAAGACGAAACATTGTGTGATTTGTTCGGTGTGAGGAAAGATAAAAAAATGAATGGTAAAAAAGTTCGAAGCACTGAACGTAGTACGTTTTTAATTGATAAGAACGGTACGCTTGTTCAAGAATGGCGTAAAGTTAAAGTTCCAGAACATGTTAATGAAGTGTTAGCAGCGGTAAAAGCATTGTCATGACAGAGAAAAACAACATTAAGCAAAACCATAGTCATAGTAATCCTGCAAAGAAAATTCTTTTTACCGGCGGTGGCTCAGCAGGCCATGTCACGCCGAATATCGCGTTAATAAAGCATTTTCAACAACGAGCTTGGCAAGTTGAATATATTGGTTCGCATAACGGTTTAGAGAAAGACTTAATTAACGACTTAAAAATTCCTTATCACGCGGTGAATACCGGCAAATTGCGTCGCTATTTTAGCTGGCAGACATTCCTCATGCCGTTGCAAGTTTTAAGTGGTATGTGGCAAGCTTACCAAATTTGTCGCCGCAGCAAAGCACACGTAATGTTTTCCAAAGGTGGTTTTGTCGCAGTCCCTGCTGTCATTGGTGCGTGGTTAAACCGCATTCCCGTGATTTGTCATGAATCTGATTTAACCCCTGGATTAGCCAATCGTTTATGCTTTCCCTTTTGCAAAAAAGTTTGTGTCACGCTACCTGAAGGCAAAAAATATTTCAGTAAACAAGATAAAGTTATTGTAACCGGCACACCGATACGCACAGAACTATTACAAGGTGATAAAGTGAAGGGTTTATCACTCTGCGGTTTTAACAGTAATAAACCGGTATTATTAATTCTTGGTGGTGGCCAAGGCGCCATGGCAATTAATAATAAAGTTCGAAGCATTTTAGATAAACTTCTCGCACAATTTCAAATTGTGAATCTATGTGGCAAAGGTAAAGTTGATGCTAGCTTGAATGATGTGGCTGGCTATAAACAATTTGATTATGTCACGGATGAGATGGCAGATTTATTAGCCTGTAGCGATATTGTAATCTCACGTGCTGGCGCTACAGCCATTTATGAATTATTACGATTACAAAAACCTAGTTTACTAATCCCGATGCCACTCAACGCTAGTCGCGGCGATCAAATTCATAATGCTAAATACTTTAATGATTTAGGTTTATGTAAAGTCTTAGAACAAAAGAATATGGATGAGGCAACCTTGTTGGCAAATATTAATGAACTCTATGAATCACGACAACAATTACAACAAGCCATTGCAGATTATATCTTACCAGATAGTGTTACGATGATTTACGACACACTACAACAGTCCGCAGCAGCGAAAGCAACTGTTGTAATAAACGCATAGAATGATTGTGGTATAAATTAACCTGCTGCTGCTGCTCTACCGAGGCCTAGGCGCTGAAGCAGTGGTTTAGAAGGTCCTGTAATTTCAACGAGTTTTGCTGTTGTCTGATCCATATCACTAAGAACTTGTTGACCTTTGGTTGCAAACATCGTTGCACCTTTGTCCTTATAGTGCCGAGCCACTTGCACTGCAGCATAAATTCCTAAAGTGAAAACAGATTTAACGGCAAAATCCAAACCTTGTAGTAATCGAGCGCCTCCAGAATAAAGTGGGCCATGTGTGCTTGCACGTTGTTGAGCAAGGACTTCACGATGTTCTGGTTTATGCAAAAGCTCCATATGTATGGCTAAACGTTGTTGCGGAGATAATGCAGGATCGCATAATGCTTCTCGCATATCTTGTGCAACAGCCATTTTTTTAGCGATTAATTTAGCATCGTCACTAGCCTTTTCTTCTTGTCCTGCTTTTAGAGTATATATTGTAGGTATTCTTGCTCTAACCGACCGACCATCCATTTCAGTCCACTGTTTTGCATACATTCTCGCAAAACCATCAGGTCCGGTATCTTTTCTAAAAGCATCACCAGGACTTTCCCCCTGCATATTTGCCAACTGACGTCGATGATAACCTTCCACTTCTTCGTATTGTTTGCGATTAAATTTTTGCTGAGCCTTTTGGTAACGAGCTAATTTAGAAGTATTAACTTTGCCATTAGCATCAACTAATTCTAATACCTCTGTTACGTATTTGGGGTATGCAAAACCTGTTGTTTCAGCAAGCTCTCTAGTTGTATCTACAGCTCGTTTCATATAAAGAGGCAGATCATCCGTTGACAAGTTATGGCCAACGCTAATTGCTTGACGAACGATATCCATTGTATCAATTGCTTTAATAAGATGCATAGATTTCTTTAAAATCTCATTATCTTGATGTCCTGACTTAATTTTAATAACTGTGCGCAATACAGGCTCATCTCGTCCACCTGAACGCGCTAATCTTTCAGTTGTAAATTCAATCGCCGCTAAAAAAGCAGCTAAGTCATCGCCTTCATACATAGCAAGCACATCATGTACGCCTCCAACTTGGCAAGCTAATAAAGCGCCATCCAATGTCTCTGCAAAACGAAGTAATGCATCGTGTTCACAGAGTTGATGATATTTGGCAACTCTTTCTTGAGGATGTAATTCTCTATTATTTAAAACCGTTCGCTTTGCATTTAAAAAATCTTGTCTTGTCTTTAAACCAAAAATTTCATAGCCATACATGCTAGCATCGGCTTGTTGCTTATCATAACCGCTTTCTTCTACATCTAACGTTCTATTCTGCCGTATAACAAACTCATCACTCGCAAATAGTTGAGCCGTTAGTTGCTCATATTGGCCAATTCTTTCTTGAGGAGCTAATTCTCTATTATTTAAAATAGCCCGTCGCAACACTATTCCTTCTAACCCTGCTGCAATAGCTGAAGCAGAATAGTCTGCTTTTGTAGCTTTTGCTCGTTGCGCAGTATAAAAAGCTTCCGCGGCATCCAATTTTTCGGTACGCGCACAAATAAACTGGTCTTGCTCAGCTTGCTGGGTCGTTAGTTGGTTATATTGTTCTACTCTTTCTTGAGGATGTAATGCCTTATTATTTAAAACCTCTCGTCGCAAGCCTATAAATCGCAATTGTTCTGCTATGTCAGCCTCAGAGTAACCCGCACTTGCAGCCTCAGCTTGTTGCTCTGTACAAAAAGATCCTTCTGCATCTAACAATGTGTTGTGCTCTACAACAAATGCATCCACCTCAGGATTTGGAATAAATCCATCTTCATCAAGAACTCTTTTTGATAGAGCTGTTTCTAACTCAGCTGTTAATTCAACATTATTGTCTGCTAGTTTTTGGCGAACATCAGCCATGACTTGTTCTAAATTAGCCATATCAAATAACTTTTTTTCATTTGCGCTATATAAGCCCTGGCGCACATTCCACAAATACTGGGTAAGTTCCATCAACTTTAATATTTGCTCGTCAAGTACCGGTGGTCTTAATTTTGCAGCATGCTCTGGTGTGAACACACGAACAGTCTGCCTCTGTATCCCCTTCTTGCCCTTAATTAATTCCACTTCCTTTGTAAAGGTAACAGATTTAAGATCAGCACCTTCTACAGCACTCATCATCGATGGCAAACTGACACCAGTAGTAAGTCTGCGTTTAACACCATTTTCATTATATTCTTCGCTCGAATAATCAATTGTATTAAGAATGCTTGCAGAATACTTTCCATCTTCAAGCTTTTGTCCGATTTGCTGCACTAGTGCAGCTTGAAAAAACATCAATGCCTTGTCTAGCTCTCTGACAGAACTGAAATCATTCTCATGCAACCCTTGCCAGACTCGAGCTTGTTTATTATGATCGCGATACCATTTAGAAACAGTGGCAGACTGTTTTTCTTGAATTTGTAATAATGCGCCAACTAATGACTTATATTTCTGGAGCAATTGGACGGCTTTAGCAATATTACCTTGCAATAAACCCTCTGGAGTGGATTCTTCTTTAGATTCTAAGGGTAAGCAACCTCGCAAGGCATCAGGAAATTCCGCAAAAGCGCTTTTGCTAATGCTAAGACTATCTATTAAAAGTTCATGAATTGCCGTAAAACCGGCTTGATTCTCAGACTGCATTCCCCAAGCAACAAAAGCCTCTTGGTCAATAAAAGCTGCAGCGAAATATTCGGCATGCTCATAAAAGAAAGCTAAGGCTTTTTGTAAGTTAACCAACTCTTGCACTTTACGCTCGGCTTGAAGCCTTGCTTTTTCCTCAGCGGATAATGGCGCAACTCTAGCTGTTCCTGTACCTGCTCCATTCATAACTCGTACCTCATTCAAACTTTCTCAAAGATAAATAAAAAATGTTCTCTTAACTTATAGTGAAAGTTTCTTAACATAAACTTAAGGCATTACAATACATTTATATACATCACTCATTTGTTAATGTATTGCTCTCTTTCTTACTTTCTTACTTTCTTTCTTTCTTTCTTTCTTTCTTTCTTTCTTTCTTTCTTTCTTTCTTTCTTCAAATCATCTAAATGTATTTATTCACTACATCTACCTTACAAATTAGACCGATTGTAGCACATTTTTTCATCAGCCCACAAGTCAAACATTACCTTTTCGCATAACTTTGATGTTTTTTCTTAAGATTCAAGGGCATTAGTATCCCTCTCTACTCCAACGAACCATACTTTACCAACCGCTTTCACCAAAGAAGCCAGTGGAATAGCAAAAAAGACCCCCCAAAATCCCCAAATGCCACCAAAAAAAAGTACCGCAAATATAATCGCAATAGGATGAATATCCACGACTTCAGAAAATAGTAGAGGCACTAAAACATTAGCATCAAGCGCAATGATCACCGCATAGACAATAATCAAATAGGCGAAAGGCATACTCCAGCCCCATTGAATCAATCCCATGACAACCACAGGAATGGTAACCAGCACGGCACCTATATAAGGAATGATGACCGAGAGCCCAACCGCGACCCCTAACAAAATTGCATAACGTAGATCTAATAATTCAAATGCGATATAGGTCACAACACTAATAATCACCACTTCAAAGACTTTTCCTCGCACATAATTACCAATTTGCAAATAGACTTCATCCCAAACCTCAAGCACTAAACCATGTTGTTGCGGTAAACAACGCGTCAGCCATGCCAAGATTTTTTCCCTATCTTTCAGTAGGAAAAATACTAATAACGGTACAAGAACTAAATAAACCACCATGACCATTATGCTCGTAATCGATGAAATCGACCACGACAAGAGCATTTGTCCATATTTACTAACATCCGTTCGAAAAACAGCAATAAAACCATGAATCTGGCTCGCAGATATGATATCGGGATAACGCTGTGGTAGTTCAGACAACAGTGCTTGACCGTGTGTTAACATGCTCGGTAATTCCGATAAGAAATTACTAAACTGTCTCCATAATAACGGCATTAATAAAAGAATTGCGAGTAATACCAAACTAAACATGACAATAAAAACCAGACTAACAGCAAGCACATGTGGCACTTTGAGTCGATCTAATTGCGAAACCAGCCAATCCATCAGGTAGGCAATGACAATACTTGCGAGAACCGGGGCAAATATATTGCCCATAGTCGTAATAACAAGTACACCAACAATTAAAATAAGCAATAAAATCATAGCATCAGGAGCAGAAAAATAGCGTTGATACCAATATTTCAATAATTGCCACATAATTAATCAAAACCTCTATTAAACGGTTGAATCTGAAAATGCATTGTATACTCATCGAACTTCGAAATGCGAGGCTTGGACCTAGATTTCGAAAATTGCCGTATCTATAAAAAGATGTTACTATGCCGACTGTTCATAAAGAACAAATAATGAACATTTGAATTTATTATTAGCGCGACCATAAAGCGCCAAATGGCAAAGCCATTTTTATAATTGTAAATAAATACTTCGTTAACGGCACAGAATCTCGGGCAAGTAACCAATAAACACCCAACAAGTATGCCGAAAACAAGTCAGTAATGGTGATATACCAAGCACTCTTAAAGGATTTTGTTAGTTTACTCATCGTCATAGAATATGAGTAGAATATTTAAAGATTTGTGAATACATAATGTTTGCCAGTCAAATGGACTGACAAACCTAAAACAACAACCACTATAGAACTTTTAAGTTGTTGATTTTTGAAGATTTGTTGCGTTTTTAGCGTAAATTATAGAAAAAAACAAATCGCTCACTAACAGGTATAGCCAGACTATGTCTGTCAAATATTTAAGTATTACGCTAGACACTGCGGCTAGCAATCCATCAAAGATGTTTGTATATCGTTTGTGAAATCACACTAAAAAACACTTTAGTGTCACACGAATGAGATGAAAACAACATGTCTAGAATATTAATTAACGCAACTCAAAAAGAACAAGAACTTCGCGTCGTCGTCGTTGAGAATCAAAAACTTCGCGATTTTGATTTTGAACGAACCGGTAAAGAACAAAAAATCGCAAATATCTATAAAGGTGTTATCAAGCGTATTGAAAAAAGCCTACGTGCAGCCTTTGTTGACTATGGTGCCGAACGCCATGGTTTCCTACCTTTAAAAGAAATTGCCTCCAGTTATTATGGTAGCAATTATGATGCCGACAGTAATGAGCGTCCTAACATTGCCGATCTTTTACATGAAGGCCAAGAAGTCATGGTCCAAGTGGAAAAAGAAGAGCGTGGCAATAAAGGCGCAGCGCTATCAACTTACATTAGCCTTGCCGGTAGCTATTTAGTCTTAATGCCTAACAATGCTCGGGCTGGTGGTATTTCACGACGCATTGAAGGTGAAGAACGTGACAACTTACGTCAAGTCATGAATCAAATTGTTATTCCTGATGAAGTCGGCGTTATTGTTCGTACCGCAGGAGTTGGCAAAAGCCAAGAAGAATTACAATGGGATTTAGATGTTCTATTAAAACTATGGGATGCTATTCAAGAATCTTTTACTAACTCACCAGCAAAATCTTTTTTAATACATCAAGAAAGTGATGTTGTAGTGAGAACTTTACGTGATTATCTGCGCGAAGATACCGAAGAAATCTTAGTCGATGACAGTGAAGTCTTTGCCCGAGCGCAAAAACATATTGCGCGCGTACGTCCTAACTTCATGCATAAAATTAAGCTTTACCAAGATGTTGTACCACTCTTCAGTCGCTTTCATGTTGAAGAGCAAATAGAAACAGCCTTTAAGCGTGAAGTTACTTTACCTTCTGGAGGCGCGGTTGTTATTGACCATACCGAAGCACTCATCTCTATCGATATTAACTCAGCAAAAGCAACCTTGGGTGATGATATTGAAGAAACCGCATTAAATACTAACTTAGAAGCAGCTGATGAAATTGCACGACAGTTACGTTTACGTGACCTTGGTGGTTTGATCGTTATTGATTTCATCGACATGACACCAATCAAACATCAACGCGAAGTTGAATCACGTTTACGTGAAAAAATGGCCGTTGATAGGGCTCGTGTACAGATAGGCCGTATCTCACGTTTTGGTTTATTAGAAATGTCGCGACAGCGCTTGCGCCCATCATTGCGTGAAGCAACACAAGTTATCTGCCCGCGTTGTAATGGTATTGGCACCATTCGTAACATCGAATTTTTAGCATTAACCATTTTACGTTTACTAGCAGAAAATGCAGTGAAAAATACCCGTATTAATAGAATGCACGTTCAAGTTCCTATTGAAGTTGCAACTTACATTTTAAATGAAAAGCGTCAATCACTCTCTGAGATTGAGGAAAGCTATAAATTTAAAGCAGTAATTATTCCTAACCCACACATGCATACACCACAATATAAAATCGATAGATTTTTTACGGGTGAACAAAGAGAACGACAGTCGCAAGCAAGCTATTTGCTCGCTGACGACGCTCAAGTTGAAATACCAGAATCTAGTGATACGCAAATCAAAAGAGATGAACCTGCAGTAAAAGAAATTGATATGGGTGTACGTCCAACAGCGAAAAAAGCTGGTATTTTGAAACGAATCCTTAAAGCTATTTTTGGTGGCAATCAAGAAAAATCAAAGCGTAAACATACGAGTAAGTCTCATAGCCAACAGAATAGAAGATCATCACATAACAGACAGCAAAATAAGCGTGGCAACTACAATAACCGTGGCGGCAGTAACCGTAATAGCAGTAACCGTAATAGCAGTAACCGCAATAGCAGTAACCGCAATAGCAGTAACCGCAATAGCAGTAACCGCAATAGCAGTAACCGCGATAACAGTAACCGCGATAACAGTAACCGCGATAACCGTAACCGCGATAACAGTAACCGCGATAACCGTAATCGTAGTAGTGATGACAATCGTCAATCAAACCGACGTAATGATAATCGCTCTAACAATAGCAACTATCGTTCACAATCGCGTAACCGTTCACAGAACTATAATAATCGAGATAATTCAAATCGTCGCAACGATTCAAGAATCGAACGTTACAATGATAATGACAACACGCAAACAAACTCAAATGTTGATCAAAGAGCAGTCGTAAATCAAAATAATAGCAGTAATGATGCTGTGCAAACTAATAATAGAATGCCGCAACAACAGCAGACTAACGACATTAACAAACAAGTTAATCAAGCGCCGCAGCAAGCAGCACCGCAACAAGCAGCACCGCAACAAGCAGCGCCGCAACAAGCAGCGCCGCAACAAGCAGCGCCGCAGCAAGCAGCACCGCAGCAAGCAGCACCGCAACAAGCAGCGCCGCAGCAAGCAGCACCGCAGCAGCAAACTAATAGTACGAATGTTATTGAAAAAGAAGATAACGAATAGCAGTACTACCCTCAGTACTATTGCCGGTTTTTAGTTCTTGCAGTAATTTTATAACGTATTGTGTTAATAAGATTACTGCAAGAAACTATACTCGTACTAAAAATATCTATCCAAGAATTGTAGATATTGCCTCACGCACGGCAGCAACAGACATAGCACCATCAATACGTTGATAGACAGGTGCTAAATTTTTATCCTCTGCAACAAGCTGCTGGTAAAATATAATTAACGGTTTAGTTTGTTCATCATAAACTTTTAAACGTTTTAATACTGTTGCATCGGTATCATCATCACGCTGAATTAATGGTTCACCCGTATTGTCATCTTGATCCGCAACTTTAGGAGGATTGAAGTCAACATGATAAACACGACCCGAAGCAGGATGGACACGCCGCCCGGTTAAACGCTTAACAATTTCCTGCGACTCTACAGCGATCTCAATAACATAATCCAATTTAATATCAGCATCGATTAAGGCCTGTGCTTGTGCTAATGTCCGAGGAAAACCATCGAATAAGAAACCTTGCTGACAATCTGCTTGGCTAATACGCTCTTTCACCATACCGATAATAACGTCATCCGGAACTAATTGGCCATTATCCATATATTCTTTTGCTTGCAAGCCTAACGATGTTTCCGCTGCAACAGCTGCACGCAACATATCCCCAGTTGCAATTTTTGGAATAGCATAATGCTGTGAAATATATTCACTCTGTGTGCCTTTTCCCGCTCCAGGACAACCAAGCAACATGATTCTTAACATAATTTACACCTTGTTTTAAACCTGGATTCTGCTACTACGGAATCTAAGTTAATGTGATTTATCTGAAAAAAGCTATGCTAACGTTGCAACATCGCATTGTAAAGTGTAAAAGATAGCATTAACAGGACTTACGATAAATACCAAGGTCGAAGCAATTATGTTTTCAAAATAATTGATAGTAATACGTTAGATTTTTTAACAACATCATTAACAAAGAGATTGGTGTTTAACGTAAGTCCTGATTAATTTTTACAGCGCCGGAGTATATTTATAGTGAATGATGTTACTGTCGAGAATAAACAAATTATCGCTGAAGTTCATGGTTTAAGCCACGAAGGCCGAGGTATTGCAACCGTCAACAATAAAATAACCTTTATTACTGGTGCACTTCCTGGTGAAGTTGTTAGTCTGCGTCGTCTCAATAAACGCCGTAATAAATTTAATGAAGCCGACGTAGAAGAAGTTATTACTCCAAGCCCTGATCGTATTACTCCACTTTGCGAACATTATGGCACTTGTGGTGGTTGTCGCTTACAACATCTTTCATCGCAATTACAAATTGAGCATAAACAAGCCGTCTTACTAGAACAGCTACAACACTTTGCTAAACTACAACCTGAAACAATTTTGCCGCCATTAATGGGGCCGAATAAACACTATCGTCGTAAAGCACGCATTGGTGTTAAATATGTTATAAAAAAAGAAGCAGTCCTGGTTGGTTTTCGCGAAATGAATGGCCGCTATATTGCTAACTTAAATCAATGTCCGGTTTTGCATCCAAGTGTCGGTGAAAAAATCACTGCCTTAAAAGAAATGATCGTAAAACTTCACGCTTATCAAGTTATTCCACAGCTTGAAGTCGCAATTGGCGACGAGCAGACCGCATTAATTGTGCGTCACTTAGAAACGCTAGATGATCATGATTTAGAAATTTTACAAAATTTTGCAACCGAACATAACATCATTTTTTATCTACAACCGAAAGGCTTAGATAGTATACATAAATTAGGTTCGACTGCAGGGCAAGATTATTTATCGTACCGCTTACCCGAATTAAATTTGGAATATCTATTCTATCCCACAGACTTTACCCAAGTTAATGCTGAAATTAATCGCAGCATGATTCAACAAGCATTAACACTATTAGATTTACAATCTGACGATACAGTTCTCGATTTATTCTGTGGCCTTGGAAACTTTTCATTAGCTATGGCTAAATTCGCCAAGCATGTTGTCGGAGTTGAAGGTAATGAAGAAATGGTGAAGCGTGCTAAGTTAAATGCTGAACATAATGACTTAAGCAATGCTGAATTTCATGCTGCCGATTTAAATGAACCTCTCACCGCAGCTTGGGCACAACAAAAATTTAGTAAAATATTACTCGACCCTGCTCGAGCTGGCGCAGCCAATCTCATGGAGTATATTGAAAACTTCCAAGCTCAACGTATTGTTTATGTTTCCTGTAACCCAGCAACACTGGCACGCGATGCCGGTTTGCTTGCTGAAAAAGGCTATAAGCTCATGAAAGCGGGTGTTATGGATATGTTTCCACATACTAGCCACGTCGAGTCTATTGCCGTTTTTGATAAAAAATAGTATGGATCTATCCAACGTTCCGCAGCAAACTAGTTTTTATTCAAGATAAGGCACATTTTGACGAAACATTTGATAAAAAGAACTCTCGGCAGAATATCGAAGCTATCACTATTTTACGATTAACTAGATAGTACTTGCCGTCAATCATATCTATGAATATAAGCAAAAATTGGTATAATGCCCGGCATTCAACCTCAAAACCTCAATTGAAACCCTCATAGTAGATTTCAGCTGAGGTTTTGAGGTTCAAGACATACCGACATAAATCACAATTCAAACACCCAGATTTGATATGCAGGAGAATAGCATTGCTATGAAGATTAACATCAAAACTAATACCCATACAGATAGTGATGAATTAAAACTTATCTGGATGATAATATTAGCTTTTTTGGTAGGTGTCATTGGTGGTTTTGGTTCTCTTATCTTCCGCGGCATGATCGGCTTGTTTCATAATTTATTCTTCTACGCAAAATTAGATGTCTTTTATAATACTGATTTGCATACCCCACCAAGTATTTGGGGAATCGGAATTATCTTAATTCCCGTTATCGGTTCTGTCTTAGTCACGTGGCTAACAACAACATTCGCACCAGAAGCCCGCGGCCATGGAGTTCCAGAGGTAATGGATGCTATTTATTACCGGGACGGAAAAATTCGTCCCATTGTTGTTTTAGTCAAAGCTCTTGCATCTTCTGTCTCGATTGGTACTGGTGGCTCAGTCGGCCGCGAAGGTCCAATCATCCAGATTGGTGCCGCATTTGGTTCAACCCTTGGTCAAATTGTCAAAATGCCCTCCAGACAACGTATTATTTTAATTGCTGCAGGGGCTGCTGCCGGAATTGCATCAACTTTCAACGCACCGATTGGTGGCCTTGCATTTGCAATTGAATTAATGCTGGTTTCAGTCAGTGCTTTTAGTGTTGCCCTCGTTGCTATAGCAACAGTGACAGCCACAATTATAGGCCGAATATTTTTAGGTATGGCGCCTTCCTTCAATATTCCAGATTTAGCCATGAAAGGTTTGGTCCCCGTGCACATGTCAACGATGTTACTGATGTTACCTTTTGGTGTCCTGATCGGCTTAGCTGCAACATTGTTTATCCATTCTATTTATTGGAGTGAAGATAAATTTGAAGAAATGTTCAAGAACCCTTACATTCGTCACGCACTTGGCATGTTTATATTAGGTATCATCATGTACCTCTTTATTCGCTTTACTGGCCAATATTATATTGACGGCGTTGGTTATTCGACCATTATTGATATTTTAAAAGCGGTCCTCAGCAATCCACTCTTACTGTTTTTATTATTTGTAGGAAAACTCGTCGCGACCAGTTTAACCTTAGGCTCTGGTGCGTCAGGTGGTGTATTTTCACCTTCACTGTTTTTAGGTGCGAGCTTAGGTGCGTTATTTGGAAAAATCTGTGTATTTATCCTTCCTGGAATGGGTATTGACCCCGTCATATTTGCTATTGCAGGCATGGCAGGCATGGTCAGTGGTTCCACTGGTGCGGTCATCACCGCCATTACCATGACCTTTGAACAAACGCGTGATTATCATGCAATTTTACCCATTATGTTGTCGGCATCATTCGCCTATGCGATACGTGCGAAACTCTGTCCAGAAAGTATTTACACATTAAAATTATTTCGTCGCGGACAGAAATTGCCATTGGGCCTACAAGCCTCAATCTCTTCAACAAAATGTGCTAATAATTTTATGACAAAAGATTTCATTGTCATTCCGCGCGAGAAACAAAAAGAATGGTTACATGCTCATGATCCAGTACAGCGTCCCAAATATGTTCTTGTTGAAGAAGAAGGTTACATTACCGGCTTAATACGCGAAGACTTACAATACTTATTACTTGATAGTAATGAAGAAGAACTAATCTCAAATAAATTTGCAACCGTATTGTATTGTGCGACATGGCCAGTTGTACTTCGCACTATGAATACAGCAGAAGTCGATATTATATTGGTTTCCAAAAAGAAAGGCTCAACCAATGTTAATGATGTTATTGGTATCATTACTCCTCGTGAAATTATTGCCAATGCGCAGAAATCCGCAGCACTGATGATGTCATAATATTTTTAGGGTAAACTCTCATAATAATAAAAGTATTTGTTACTTAAGTCCTTTGGGTATAATCTCCTTACATATAAAATTTGTGGATCAGTAATATGGTACAAACAACGAGTCTTCCCCGAGAAAATTCAGGCTCTATTAATGTAGATGCATGGCTAGAAACGATTAATGCCAACAAATCACTTGAGCAAAATAAACTTATCAAGCAAGCTTGTTTACTAAGTCAACTTAGCGATCGCGAGCTGCGCAATGCAATTGGTATGTCATGCTGGCAACAAGGTATTGAGATGGCAGACTTACTTGATAAGCTCGATTTAGATCATGAAGCACTTGCTGCGGCACTGATATACAATAATGTGCAATACAATGTCCTTGAACTTGAAGATATCCGCGACCATCTTGGCTGTAATGTCGAAAAACTCGTTGCCGGTGTTTATAAGATGGATTCGATGCGCGCCTTACAAGGCGATACCACAGCCATTAATAACCATCAACAAATCGATAATTTACGCAAAATGCTGCTAGCGATGGTCGACGATGCTCGCGTGGTTCTCATTAAGTTGACAGAGCGCGCAGTGATTATGCGCCACTTAGATGAAGTTCCAGTAGCAACACAACAACATATTGCAAAAGAAACCATGGATATTTATGCACCGCTAGCCAACCGACTTGGCGTAAGTGAAATCAAATGGGAACTTGAAGATTTAGCTTTTCGCTATTTACACACAGAAACTTACAAAAAAATTGCTAAGCAACTCAGTACAACACGTCTACAACGACAAACCTATGTCGACGATATTATTCAAACATTGCATACACTGCTTGATAATGAGAATATTTCCAACTATGAAGTAACCGGTCGAGCGAAGCATATTTTTAGCATCCACAAAAAAATGCAACGTAAGCAAGTCGACTTTAATGAAATTTATGATGCAATTGCGGTTCGTATTTTAGTACCAAGAATTGAAGATTGTTATAAAGCATTAAGTACTATTCATGGTACATGGGAACATATTCCACAAGAATTTGACGACTATGTTGCAAAACCTAAACCTAATGGTTATCGCTCCATTCATACCGCCGTCGTTGGACCAGAGGGCCATAATATAGAAGTGCAAATCCGTACTTATCAAATGCATCAAGAATCTGAACTTGGTGTTGCTGCACATTGGCGTTATAAAGAAGGTAGTGGAGCAACAGCAGCAGGCAAAGCAGCATGGTTAAGACAACTATTAGAGTGGCAACGTGAACTCGCCAGTAATCAAGAAATTCTGAGTGAACTAGAAATTCAAGCTTTTGAAGATCGTATTTATGTTTTCACTCCAACTGGAGACATTGTTGATTTGCCTCCAGACTCAACACCATTAGACTTTGCTTATCACATACATAGTGAAGTCGGTCACCGTTGTCGCGGTGCGAAAATTAATGGCAAGATGGTTCAGCTCACTTACAAATTGTGTACTGGCGATAGAGTTGAAATCGTCAGAGCTCGTGATGCACACCCTAGCCGCGATTGGTTAAATCCAGAATTAGGTTATTTAAAAACAGCACGAGCACGTTCCAAAGTTCATCATTGGTTGCGCTTACAAGATTACGAAGAAAATTTAATTCTTGGTAAAGAAATGTATGAACGCGAATTAAAACGTTTAAACCTTCCTCATGTTAATTTAAAGGCAGCGGTTAAGCGTTATAACTTAAAGAAAGAAGATGATTTATTTGCGAGTCTTGGAGGTGGAGATCTGCGCCTTGGGCAAATTACCAATTACGTGCAGCAGCAAACTAAACCGAAAGAAGATACAACGAGAATACCTAATATTCCCACTTCTGCACCTAAAACCCAACATAAAAGTGACGGTATAACTATTCATGGTGTTAGCGATCTCATGACCCAAATCGCAAAATGCTGTAAACCTATTCCAGGGGATCGCATTATTGGTTTTGTAACACGCGGCCGTGGCATCACTATTCATCGACAAGATTGTAATAACATGATCCATCTGCCTGCAGAAAAACAAGCATACTTAACAGAAGTTGATTGGGGAGAGGAATCTAGTAGCGCATATCCTATCGATATTTATATTAAAGCTTATGACCGCTTCAATCTAATCCATGATATAACGATGATCCTAGCAAATCATAAAATTAATATGTTGGCATTGAATACGACGACTAATAAAAGAGAACAGGCAGCATATACCAAACTCACAATTGAATTACATGATTTAGATTTATTAGATAAGGTTATCGATAAAATACAGCAATTACCCGATGTTATGGATGTTTCACGTTATCAACCAGGTAAGCATTAATAAGATCAATGACGACTGTTGCTGCATTTTTTTCAGCAAGATCGACTGCTGCTTGAGGAATGATTGCCGCATTTTTTTTACCATATTTTGTTAATGTCATTTCAGCCGTATCACTAATGCCACGCACAATCAAACAAGGAGTGTGATAAAGCTCCGCAACACGTGCAACAGCAAAACCCTCGCACTCAATTGCATCGGCATCAACCTTTTTAAGCTCTTGCATTTGTGTGGAATTCTGAGGAAAAGCATTACTCGTTGCAATTAAGCCAAATACAAGTTTATTGTCTTTAGCTAAATGCAAATGTGCTTGTAATTGTTTAGCAATAGCTAAGTATTTAGCATTCGCATGAACGTATAGAGAGTCTACTTTTTTGGTACGAGGATTTAATTCATCGTTAAATACAGGATATTCTGGCTCAATATGCTCTAAAGCATATAAACGTTCGCCAATGATAACATCACCAACATGCAATCTAGACTGCAGACTTCCTGCTGTACCCACTAAGAAAACTGCCTTAGGATGAAATTTTATAATCATTATCGTCGTAGCAACACTAGCATTAATCATGCCCATTCCTGAAATAACAGCAACAACATGACGCTGCTTAATCGTTCCTAACGTAAACCTTATACCATCAACAAGCACATGATGCTTATTCTGTATAGCCTGTTGGATGGGAGCACCTTCAGAAGGCATTGCTGAAATCACACCATACACCACTGGATGTGAAAGTGGTTTTGCATAACTAACCGACGTTGCCAAGAATAAGAATATTATTAAACCAAGAGTTTGTTTCATTGTATTTCCCGCCAATCACACTCAATTCATTGGCGCATATTTTAGACTTTATGCAAGAAAATAGATACTATCTCATCTATAGAAATTCTTATATTTTGGTATCCATTATCATGACAAAAGCAACTTCAAAGCTTGAACAACTTTTAATAGTAATGGAACAACTTCGCGATCCCGAGACAGGCTGTGCCTGGAGTCAACAACAAGATTTTCATAACATTATTCCTTATACGATTGAAGAAGCCTATGAAGTTGCAGATGCCATTGCCAGGCAAGATCATCCTGCCCTATTAGATGAACTTGGTGACCTACTCTTTCAAACAGTATTTTATGCACAGATAGCGAAAGAAAAAAAACTTTTTGATATTGAGGACATTGCTGGAAAGCTCATAGAAAAATTAAAAGCACGGAATCCACAACTAAAGTTACAGACGAAAGAAAATATGGACGCCAAACAAGCTCATGCTTACTGGCAACAAAAAAAGTTACAAGCACAGCGTGATGAGGATCCAAATAAAAGTCTGTTAGCAGATATACCATCGAACCTACCAGCAACAAGTATTGCGAGAAAAATTCAACAACGTGCTGCACAAGTAGGCTTTGATTGGCAAAACCCACGTGCGGTAATAGAAAAACTTAAAGAAGAAATTAATGAGTTAGAAAATGAACTCGATAGTAATCATAAAACTGAAAATATAGCAGCAGAGCTTGGTGACATCTTTTTTACTTGTATTAATTTATCGAGACATTTAGAACTTGATATTGACTATAGTCTTTGTCTAACCAACCAAAAATTCATACGCCGTTTTCAATACATTGAAAGGAAACTAGCAGAAAAAAATATTAATATTGAAGCAACTAACCTTGATGAACTTGATACTTTATGGAATGAAGCAAAATCAACTGAAGAACCATAAATTTTCTAATGAGATTATTACGCCATGCTAAAATTCTCTATTATTATTCCAAGCTATAATCGTGCCTACATTCTGGAGCAAACGTTACAAAGTTTGCAAAAACAGCAATATACTAACTTTGAAGTACTTATTATTGATGATGGTTCAACAGATAATACTAAGCAGTTAGCCAGACAGTTTCAAGAAGACTCGCGTTTTCATTATTACTATCAAAAAAATCAAGGCGTGAGCGTTGCACGCCAATATGGTTTAGAGCTCGCTCAAGGTGATATCGTTACTTATGTTGATAGTGATGATCCGATATTCGAACACTATTTACAAACCGCACGTGATATTTTTATTACTAAATGCCACATTAGTTTCTGTCTTTCTAACTGTAATTTCTATGTTGACTTACTTAATAGAGCTGGAGAAACATTAGCAAGTAAACATGTTGTTACACACTCTGAGTCTGTTTCTTTACATGACATTTATCACTGGAAAAAGCGCATAGCCTTAGGTACAGGTTTATTCTTTCGACGCGAAAAATTTCAAAAGGCTATTCGCTGGCAGTCAAAACTCCCCTGCTTTGAAGATCTAGACTTTGTTATGCAACTTGCCTGTATTGACCAGCAGGGTTATTATTTTATTCCTGATATTCTATTTGATTATCATCAGCGTTATGGCTTTGATGGCACATGTTCATCAATAAGTTATGAACAATGGGCTGAAGCATTCGCTATGTTACTAGAATTGCATCAACATGATCCTTTATTAACAAAGCCTGCAATTTATCTAGAGAAAATAAAAAAGTACAAAGACCGCCAAGCATCTTTTGATAAAGGCGAATATATAGCACCAGAAATGAAATACTTTCCAGAATTTCAATCTGAAAAAATCATCTCCAAAGAATATTGACTAATCACATAGATTGCTGAGGTTAACGGTTACTTTCTTGCTAAATAATAATAGTTCAGTATGTCATGATCCAATTCATTAACATTTACATGTGAGAAACCCGCATCTTTTAACATGTCTTCAGCTAATTCTTTTCCCCAACAGGCACCTAGTCCAACACCGTCTTGTGATAATGATATGGGCATGCAATGTAAACATGAAATAACATAAGTAATCGGAGTTACAGGGTTTTCTAGATTATCATGGACATTAGTATGTGCTTTGATATCTTGCATTAAGAATAAGCCATTATCTTTTAGTGCAGATACTATATTTTCCAAAACAATAGCTGGTTGCCCTTGATCATGAATCGCATCAAAAGCTGTTATGAAATCAAATTCTGCTTGAGGCTTCCAATTTGCCACGTCTTGCTCAATGTATTTAACATTCTTAAGTTGCCGTTTCTCTGCGCGTTGATTCGCTTCTGTAACCACGTCATTACATAAGTCGTAACCAACAAATTGACTATTAGGATAGTGCTCTGCCATCAAATTTATTGCATGACCTAAACCACAACCTATATCTGCCACATAAGCGCCCTGCTTAAGCTTGGTAACAACATCTTGATTTAATGGTAGGATTGTCTCAATTAAATGCGCAAGCACGGTTTGATCACTTAACTCTGCCATAACACGATGGAACTTTGGATATTCAGCATAGCCAATACCACCACCCTGTTTGAAACGTTCAAGAATTTTATCTTCAGCTTGAGCTAATGTCGGAATAAATTGCATTAATACCGCAAGGTTATTTGGGTAGTTTTTATGAGTAAGAGTACTTGCATACTCCTGTGGCAAAGAATAAGTTTTCTTTCCATTATCATATTCAATAACGCGGCCCGTTACCATCGCAGCTAACCACTCTCGCACATAACGTTCATTTAAGTTTGCTGCTGTTGCAATTTCTTTACTACTAGAGGGCGGTAATTCAGCAAGCACATCAAATAATTTTAATTGATGCCCTATTGAAATCATTATCGCGATTCCCGCGTTATTAAGAATTTGTAATTGATTTTGTACGAACGTATCAGCTTTAGCTTGATTATAATCTGACATATGCAACGTCTCCTTGTCGATATACACCTCATGCCAACACCAATACATATTATTATAGGATATTATCTTTAATCTGCTATAACTAGGATGCTAGGCTATTCAAAACCTTGCAAATGCTTTATGAAAAACTTAATTCGACTTTAATGCCGTTAGGATCATAAACCCAAATCTGACGAATCTCCGGCCCTAAATCATCACCAGTAAAGTATTTTAATTTGTGACCTTGAATACGGCTTAGCATTTCCTTGTAATCATCTTTATCCAAGTCAAAGGCAATATGATCTAATGCGCCGGTATTAAAATCGCCTTTAGTTGATTTATGCGGCTCAGCATCCAATTTGAAATCTCCAATTTGTTGTGCATCTAAGTTGCTAACATCAATAATATGTACAACAGGATTTTGTAAACTCTCAATGCTAAAATAAGCACCGTTTACAACACCAGGTAAACTATCTCCTAAACGTAGACCGATCACATCTCGATAAAAGCTGATATTTGCTTCAAGATCATCTGTTGCAATATTATAGTGACCAATACGTTTAACCGGCATAGAAAACCTCCCGTTTAAATGTTCATGTTATAACATTGCAATATCTTTTATTAATTGCGGACCTTGATAAATCAACCCTGTGTAGACTTGTACTAATGCAGCACCCGCCGCAAACATTTGCTCGGCATTCTCTTTTGATACAATGCCGCCGCAAGCAATAACAGGAATCTTACCGTCTAATTGCCTACATAACTCCGTAACAACAGCTAAAGACATTGGAAATAGTGGTCGACCACTCATACCACCAGGTTTATCTGCATTCGGCAAATCTTCAATGCCAGTACGCTGTAATGATGCATTCGTTGCAATTACACCATCAATATCATTGTTTAATAAAATTTGGGCGATCGTCGCGATTTCTTCATTGTCTAAGTCTGGTGCGAGTTTAACAAGTAATGGTACTTGCTTCGCATATTTACCACGTAAGGTTTCTTGTTCCTGTTTTAATCTTGCAAGCAAGTCATGCAGATATTCACCAAATTGCAATTCGCGAATATTCTCTGTATTTGGGGATGAGATATTAATTGTAATGAAACTAGCATAGGGATAAACACGTTGCATACAATGCAAATAATCCTTAACGGCATCAGCATTAGAGGTATTTTTATTCTTGCCAATATTGACACCGATAATGCCTTTATATTTACATTTTTTGATATTACGAACTAAATGATCAACCCCTTTATTATTAAAGCCCATGCGGTTGATAGCAGCTTGTGCTTCAGGAATACGAAATAGACGCGGTCTTGGATGGCCTGGTTGTGGTTTTGGTGTTACAGCTCCGATTTCGATGAAGCCAAAACCAAGTACCGCTAATGCATCAATATACTCGCCATTCTTATCTAAACCCGCAGCTAAACCAACACAATTAGGAAAGCTCAACCCCATCAATTTGATAGGCTCAGCCTTCTTATAAACTTTTTTTCTTAATAGTCGATAACGTGATAATAAGCGCAGACTTTTTAATGATAGATTTTTAGCGGATTCAGCATCCATAGAGAATAGACTTTTTTGCAGAAAATGATAAACATGATTTAGCATAACAATACCGCTCGCATTTCGAAATGTGAAGATTATAGCAAACATTTTTGTTGATTAATTAAGAAGAGAAAATGAAGTTAATCTAAAAGATAGATGGCCCATCCATGAGCCGATGCGTTCCTTGCAAATGTCATCCCTGCCATCAAACCTTGGATGTGTCGTAATATACTCTGATTTACAATAAGTTACATACGACATATGACCTCATGCATTGTCATATTTTCCTAAAGTTGTGTGAGACATCCGCCATAGAATAAATTTTTCTAGTAGAGAGTTGATCATGAATAGATCGTTATATGCCAAATAATGGCGAATATCTCACAAATATTTCAGCTTATGCAACTTTTTTGTTCAGACAAATTAAACTACCCTTAAAAGTCACGGTAATAATTCAATTATCGTTTGGGGAAAGACAAATAAATGAATGAACAAAAAACTATGTCAGATGAAATTAAACAAGCGGCTATCAAAACCTGCCCGGTCTGTTCTGGTGAATTAAATCAAAAACATAAACATAACTGCCATAATTTAAATCGTTCACTCGATACAATTCTATTTGGCTATTGCAGTCGCTGCGGTTTTGATTTACAACTTGTGTAATTTCATTATTCATTAATATGATAGGACTTAAAAAAAAAGCGAAAGTGCTAGCACTTTCGCTTTTTTTATTGACGCTTACTTTGTTCTATCAATTACGCTAATGGTTGCGCCATAGCATATTTCATTTCATGTTCAAAATGCGCACCAACACTCCAAGCATAACCATTTGGATATCCAGCATTATTCACATGTAACAGCATGGTTCCTTCACCAATTCCACAACGACGACCATTACGAGTATCACGGCTATGTGGGAATGGGGTTGAGTCTGCAACACGAACAATATATTCATGAGAATTATTCTTATATACCTTTGGTTTAGAAACAATAATCATCACATGTCCACCAGCACGTCTACCGTATAAATTTTTGTAACGGAAAATCAATACTGAACCTGGTGTTAGCTCGCTAACTTTAGTAATACGATACCAATTCTGTTTTGGTGTATATAAAGGTAATTTTTTAATAAAATTAAAATAAGATAGTGAGTTTGGTCTTGCTGTACCACTAGCCTTAACCACCTGTTGAAATGCTTGTGGTTCAGCAGCCTGCAGTAATTTATCTAAGTAACCTGAACAATCAATGATGAATACGCCGCGCGTTAAATTGAAATAAGTACCACCAAGACGATAAGTCGAATAATGATTATCACGAATAGTTCTATTAACTAATTTCACTAATGGATTTGTTGCATCTGGATCCGCAATTTTTGCAGCGGCAACTGGTTCAGCTGTAGCACGAACAACACTCTGTTTGTGGTGATGGTTCTCATGATGATGACGAGTATGAGCTTGACTGCTCACAGAGACAACTGAGAAAGCAACACTTGCTAAAACAATTGGGAGTAACTTTTTCAACATAAATAATATTCCTATTTTTCTTCACTAATAATTAAGTTTCCAATGCTCCATGCAGATGATTCTTCTTTGTGCCTCCCTGGCATATACTTTTTCTACCCTCAGTTCAGGACTTTATTATTTTTCTGGTATAAAGTTATCCCCTTGCACATACAAACAAATGTCTAAATGCACAATCACAAAATCTATCCATGGAATGTTGCGATATTCTGCGTTCCTGCAAATCTTGTCTTATCTTTCATAAAGCATTACGACAAGTATCGCTATATTCTGTTTTGTTCAATTTTCGTCATAAAAAAACACGGCCATCATACCATGTGAGCGTTTTTCTTTCAAATGTAATTGAAAAACGATAATAAATGGTTGATTATCCTTGGTATATTTTTACCCTTCTCTGGGTTGGCTTTCTCTCAAATATGACATTTTGTGCATTTTTAACGAATATTACGCCACAATCATCACTGTTAAACTATATTTATGAAAAATACACGCCATAGTAAACTACATGTTAAAAGCCAATCAATGTAATAATTATTTAACTATTGCTGAAAACGTTTATCCCATTATACGTTTTTATAGTTTAAACCAGCGACTCAATAGCAATTATCGCTATTATATAAAACTAATCATTCCTTTAAACAACACCGAACTGATTAATAAACGCAGAGCAACAATGTGCTTAACTGGACTAAACACTAACAATCAACAAGACACTTGCTTTATTCATGGTTTTATTACGCAGTATACAAATGATCGCTCCTATATTTTAGAATCACCTTTATCGATATTAAATCAACAACAGCACCAGCAAATCTACTTTTATAAAACACTAAAAGACATGATTCAAATGCTTTTCAATAAGAATCCATTGAATAACATGTTACTAGAAATAGACATAGAGACTAAAACCAAAGTAATCCCTATGATTAATCAATATCAACAATCTGATTACGAATTGTTACAAGAACTCTGCCAACAATATGCCTTGACCTATATATTTCTTCAGCAGAAGAATTCAATTGTATTTTTTATTACGGACCAATTGCAAAAGCATTTACAGCATAATGAACGGACACATGAGTTAATTTTTCAACAGAGTGTAAAACATAAACAAAGCAGTCTTTCTATTAGGAATATTAGGTCATCCACAACCGCCAAAGATATATTATTGAAATCCATATCAAGTAACATTGATATTCAACCCGGAGATCGTATTAGATTAAGTGAACATCCCATTAATAAATTAAATAAAGACTATTATGTTATTCAATGTCAGCAAAACTATGATCAAAGTGCGGGCAATTATATGGCAACAAGTTTATCTGGCTATAGAAATAAGTTAATGCTTATCCCCGTGACAACGCCTTATGTTAAATATCTAGAAACGCAAATCAGAGAAACGCTTCAACCAAGTCAAAATGTTGCAACTATTCTTGCCAACGACACGAATAAACCACAACTTGACCAGCAAGGTTATTATCAAGCGCAATGGCGTTATGATGCTAGAAACAATCATCACTCTATTTTTATACCACGCTTACAACACCATATTGGCCTAAGCTCAGGTTGGCATTTTCCGCTTTATCACAAAACTCAAGTAATTGCTGACTACATCAATCATGATAAGAATAATCCGCTACTTTTAGGTAGCTTGCATCAACAACATAATCCTGTAACGCAACGTAACCAATTACAAGCTATCATTCGCAGTTATGCAGGTAATAGCATTGTCTTCGATGATACTCAAAGCAATCCACACGTACTCATTCATACTCATGCAGAACAACAATCCTTACGACTAAATGCTAATGGTGCAGATGGCGTCTCATTATCAACACAACATGGTGATATATCTCATGTAGCAGATAAGGCTATTACACTGAACATAAATAATAATCTACAACAACAGATTCAGCAAAATCACAATATAGTAATAAATGGCCAGTACCAATTACAAACGCAACAAGGCAATATTGAATTGCATTCAGGCAAAGACTTATTACAACACGCCATTGGTGATTTTGAACAGTTTGCTGCTAAAAATATGCGTTATCTAGCCGATGATCATATAACTCTACAAGCCGAACAACATGTTACCTTACGTTGCCAGCAACAATACCAACTCACAGCAAACAATGAGATCTCTATTCATAGTGGCAAAGGAATCCTCATTAATAATAACAATAATGGACAATTAAGCCTACAGAATAAGCATTGTCGAATTCAACTTATGCCGGATGGACGGCTTGTACTACATGCCAAAAAGATAAAAATATGTTGTTCTCACCTAAAAACACATTCACCACAGACAACAATAAATAATTAGTTTTCAAAACTCGTATGCCAAATAATTTACAGACTAATAACTTAATGCTACACTAGCGCACAGATTTAGGATGTTTAGGTCTTCTATAAAACTCTTTATCCTTCGTTGAAAGAGTTTTATAGAAGCCCTAATGATGTACTCAGTAAGGAAACTGCTGTGCGAGCTTATTTACGGATAAATATGCTACTCACTATTACATGGCTTATTATTATTGGCTATATTGCCATGTATTCTCTGAATATTACCAATATCCCTTATGCTTTTACTTTCTATATGCAGAATAATCCGCACAGTTTTCTCAAACTAATGTTTGGTATTCTATTTTTACTTAGCTTTGCCGCAATGACTACATCATTATTATTACGTAACTCTCTATGCCGCGACTTTTTAATCGCAGCCATTAGTTTTCTAGTCATCTATAATCTAAGTGCTGTACATTTAAGCTTTAGTTATATCGATTTGTTACGCCATCTATTATTTGCATTGCTTGGTTGCTTTGCCGTTTTACTTTTCACACAACCTTTATCAATAAGCTTATATAATAAACGCATAGAAGATAATCCTTTTATAAAAACTAAGCTTCCAAATATCGCTTGCCTGCCTTATCTACGATTATTAATTTTATTACTATGGATATTACAAGTTGCTGAATTTGCATTGGCCCCATTATTTATTCACAATATCCCCGCAGAATTACTTGCTGTCCCAGCAACCAACCTTCCAAACCACACATTGTTTTGGTTCTTAGCCACAGCTTACTTTGCAACGTTAATTTATGCGACTGTAGCACTGTGGCGTAATCGAGTGTACGGGCAGTATTTACTATTTGCAGCGATTATTTTTTATCTCAGCTTTGACTTACCAGGTTATAATGTTGAATCAAACATTTCAGCAATTATTGGCAGTTTACAGATTTTCATGATGAGTATGGTTCTTGTGATGCATTATAAAATGGCACAGAACAAGAAACTAATTATAACAAAAAAGACTTCAGATGATTTTAACAATCCCTTCTCCGGTGAAGCCGTGTATCGATAATTTAATCACTAGGCTTATCTTATATTGAAATAAAGTCAGGCTGCTGTTCTGGCGAGGCTTGTACAAAACAATCTAATGTTAAGCAATGCTCATTAATGCGCAGAATCTCGGGATAATCATCCATTGAAAATTTAAAACGTATTGCATTATAGACTTGTGGAATTAAATAAATATCAGCGAAAGTCATGTCATGACCAAAACAAAACCTTCCTTTTTTCGACTGTTGTTGCAATAGTGTTTCCAAAGCAGAAAAACCTTCACGTAACCAATGGTAATACCATTGCATACTTTCTGCTTCGCTATGCTCAAATGACTCCTTTATATAACGAATCACACTAGCATTATTCAAGGGATGCATATCACAAGCGATAATTTGCGAGAAATAACGCACCCAGGCTCGCGCTTTAGTCTCTGCTGGCAATAATGATGGTTGTGGATAGTTTTCTTCTAAGTATTCTAAGATCGCGGTTGACTGCCCTAAAATAAGCTCTCCATCAATTAAAGTAGGTACGCGCATTTGTGGATTATAATGTTGGTAATCACTATTTAAATTTTCTTTTTTTAAGATATTAACCGCGACCATGTCAAAAGGAATATTTTTATAATATAACGCTATACGCACACGATACGCGGCAGAAGAACGATAATAACTGTATAATTTCATAAGAAGTCCACCTTTACCCATAGCGTTTCATGAATGATATAAAAGAAAACTTGTTATCAAAATAAAAACAATCACCACAGGTGAAATAATCGAACGTAATTTTAAATACCAATAAGGGCATAGGCCTTTTGAAAAGGTTTGATAGTTTACATACCACTGCAAAATATAAAGTATCGCTAAATATTCTAATAATAAACCGACATTAAATACATAGATCAACCAAGCAGCAACTGCCGGAATGATACTCCAAATAATTAACGGTCCAATATTGCGGTCTTTAGCTTGCATCGTTGCCATGCCCCAATCAATTCCACCTAGAAATGCAAGAATGACTACGGCGTAGACTTCGATGAAGCGCATAACGATAGATTGTTCCATGCCGGTAAAATATAGAAATATTGGTGCTAATAAAAAAGGAATGAAACCCAACCAGGTAAGAACTAAAGGTGTAAAAGGAATTTTCTTTTCCATAAGATACTTTCCTTAATAGTTTATTCGGTTTTTTTCGGTCGATGCGGACGACGCTTCTGAGATGATTTCTTACTCGGTAATGAAAACCAATCTTCCGACACAATTTCATGAAAATAATCTGCTTCTTCTTTTAATAAGGCGGAAGTGGTTTCAGGAATGGCAGCAATTTCGACGCGTACACCTTCAGTTTTCAAGTGTCGTACTAATTCAATATAGTCAGAGTCACCCGATAAAATAATAATCGTATCGACTTTACTGGCTAACTGCATAGCTTTAATCGATAAAGGAATATCCGCACTTTTATGACATGGCCGAACAGAACCATGATAATGTTCGTGTAATCGCTCTGCTAGTTTAGATGAAATCTGTTTACCTTCACGAAAGTAGATTAAGCGATTTAAAGATCGATTATCAATAAGCTTGGGAATAAGTGTATCAAAGTTTAACATCGCACCATAATCACCACAGCGCGAATGAATGCTACGCTCGAGATTATTACCATCAACTAAAATAGCAACTGATTGATTAATGGGAATTCTTAGATTTTCAGTTGGACTTGGCGTCATAGAGGAATCCTTTGTTATTATTTTCTGCTTATTCACTGTTTTTATAAATCAAGCCATTGTAACGAATATGTAAGCTGTGCAACAAGCTATTTTTAGTTTTCAGACATTAGGTTCGTTTGCTTCCACCGGTAAAAACACGTTGCGGCACATGAAAATCTCTTGTTAACATAGCTTCAACATCACCATCAATGCGCGGAGCTTTATTATCAAAGATAGGAGAATCTTTGCTGACAGCTAATTGCCCCGAATTTTGTTTTACACCAGAAACGTGTTGGCATAAACCTGCTTTTCGTTCTTGTTGCTTTATTTGTCTTCCTAATCTAGCAGATCGTTGTTGTAATACTTCTCTTTCCGGCTTTTGATAGCATGCTACAACTGTGCTTTCGCCAATCTTAACATGTTGCCAAAATTCTGTTTTACCAATAGCTTGTCTTGCTTGTTGATACGGCTCATATAATCTTTGTCGTTGAGCATTATTTTGGATTTGCAGAGTCCAACGATCACCAGAAACAACTCTACTTGCTAATCCACTGAGGAGTCTTGTTGTACCCGATACTTCGTGAGGTTTCGCATCTGCTAATTTAGTATCTATATCATTTAATAAAGGCTCAACAAACACAACAAACTGATCATTATCCTCATAAGCTTTGAGCTCATCCCATCTATCAACGAATGTTGAATCTCCTTCCGATAAACCCAACTCTGTTGCTACTGTCGTTGCATATTGAATCAAATTATCAATTCCCGCGATGAACTCAGCTTTATCAGCGGCAATTCTCTCCCCAATGTTTATATCAAATTTAGAAAAATCTAAGCCTGTTATTTTACGCAGCTCAGTATCAATGCTATCTTTTTCTTGAGAAAACAATGCGTGATTCGCATTACAATCAGCCATTTCAACATGCATAGCGGCTTCTCTAGTAAAATTATTACGTCCGTAATAACCAATAACGTCTTCGCTTATAGCGATAGGATGCAGATCAAAACCTAATGTTATAGCTGCCATATCTTGAGCAATATAATTGCGAAAAATTTGTAATCCTTCATTAAACAAATCTATTTCTGGTTTCTCTCCATATAAAAGTAATTCTTCTCGCAAATTTACTAGGAAAGATTTTATACGGCTTAATATTGTGATATTACGTCCTAATCCAGGAGTGTCAGGTGTTTGTTTATCTAATACCAGCATAAGCTTGATATAATTTATAAAATTATCATGAATGAATCTAATTCTATCTTCACACTCCTCCCGTTGCATTAACCCTGGTATTTCTTCTGTTAATTGCTGAGTTAATTTATCTGGATAACGTGTTTGGTAACGATGGGCTCGGTCTTCATGATAAGCAAGGTCAGCAGGAGCAGCATCAGGTAACATAGCTCTTATCTGTGTCGTTTGCTGCATAAGACTTATATCCCAATCATGCAACGATGCACTATCGTTATGCACAATAAATACTTGACGAGCTGCTGATTGGATAGATATCAAAATACGTATTAAGTCTCCATCAGCTTCGCCAGAATCACTTATTTTTTGACGAATTTGTAAACTTAAATATCTTACAAATTCCATAAGATTTGTTTCATTTTTAACACCATCAGCATCAAGATAATCCTTAGCAATACTACGCACAGCCGCAATTATAGATGCATCTTTTGTAGCTTCTTTGCTTCTGGCTTCATAACGTTTTAAGCGTCTATCAACAAGATCCAAAGTCAATTGTTTTTCTGTGCCCGGCGCAGGACTACTACGCCCACTACCGACACTTACTAAATGACTATCACTGTCACTACCACTACCACTACCCGCCATCTTTCTACTTCCTGTTTTATTTATAATTTTTGGCCATTCTATTACACCTTGATGTGACAAAAATAGAGCTAGCCAAGTTAAATAAAGTCTAATTTTTGTATATGCGCCAACTTTATTACGAAAAATTTCATTTATTTACTGATCTTTTTTATTATAATCGACTGAAACTCAGTGAAATTTAGAGGAAGAGTCCATGAATCTTGAAGAAATCAAAGCGAATTGGTTAGAACGCGGCTTTAGTTTTGGAATTTGGATCGACCCTCCAGGTCAAACCTGGGAGGACTATATACATGATTCTGATGAAGTTTTTATGCTTGTTGCAGGTCATATCGAGCTAGAAATAGCAGATAAAAGCTTACAACCTGCAGCTGGCGAAGAAATTATGATCCCAGCTAACACCAAACATTCGGTGCGAAATATTGGCGATAGCACCAGCCGCTGGTTGTATGGCTATAAAACTTAGCTCAAAAACGCCTTTCAGCGACACTAAGCTAATAATTTTAACTTTTCCGCAACACCTTTGGCATAAGCGGAATCAGCCTTAGCAAAATGCTCTAGCTGTCTTTCAACGATTTCTTCAGGAACGCCTGTCATCGCCCCAGCAATATTAGTAAAAAGCTGTTGCTGTTGATCTGCCGACATCAAGCGAAACAAATCACCCGCTTGCGAGTAATCATCATTACCATCACGATGGTCGTAACGAGCAGCATCGCCTTGTAAACGCAATGCAGGCTCTTGATAGTTTTGATCTTGATGCGGACCCTGACAAGTATTCGGTTCGTAATTAACAGCGCCTTTTGCATTATCATCAAAACGCATACTACCATCACGCTGATAATTATTACTGCTAGCATGACGCGGACAATTCACATGTAACAAACCATAATTGGTGCCGATACGATAACGTTGCGCATCAGCATAAGCAAAGATCCGAGCTTGTAAGACTTTATCTGGAGAAAAATCGATACCCGGAACAATATTTGAAGGCGCAAATGCCGCTTGCTCAACTTCTGCAAAGTAATTTTCTGGATTACGGTTCAATTCTAAAATTCCCACATCTTGTAATGGGAAATCTTTATGCGACCATACTTTGGTTAAATCAAAAGGATTATGCTTGTATTGTGCAGCTTGTGTTTCTGTCATCGTTTGAATACAGAAACGCCATTGTGGAAATTCACCATTCTCAATCGCATTAAACAAATCGCGTTGTGCACTTTCTCTATCATCAGCAACAACGTCTCCCGCTTCACTATTCAGCCAACACTTAATACCTTGTTTACTCTTAAAGTGAAACTTCACCCAAACACGCTCATTATTTTCATTAATTAAACTATAGGTATGACTACCGTAACCATTAATAGAACGATAATTTTGCGGCAAACCACGATCCGAAAATAAAATCGTTATTTGATGTAAGCTCTCCGGCGATAACGACCAGAAATCCCACATAGCGGTATTGGAACGCAAATTCGTTTTGGGATCACGCTTTTGAGTATGAATGAAGTCACTAAATTTAGAGGGATCACGAATAAAAAATACCGGCGTATTATTACCAACAATATCCCAGTTACCTTCTTCAGTATAAAATTTCACAGCAAACCCGCGGACATCACGTTCAGCATCAGCAGCACCACGCTCACCAGCCACAGTTGAAAAACGCAATAACACCTCAGTTTTTTTACCCATCCCCATTAAACATTTTGCTTTAGTGTATTGGCTAATATCATGCGTAATAGTTAAGGTTCCATATGCGGCTGAACCTTTGGCATGTACAACGCGCTCAGGAACACGTTCACGATTAAAGTGCGCTAGCTTCTCTATAAGTTGATGGTCTTGCAATAATACAGGACCGCGAGGGCCAGCAGTTAATGAATTTTGGTTGTCAGCAATTGGCGCACCAGAAGTTGTCGTTAATGTTTTTTCAGCCATATTTCTCTCCATGATTATGAATTTAAGGTGTTTTCAATGCAGCAAACTATAGCATAATCAATTGAATAACTTAATAATAACTTAGCTATCATTATAATAGTTTGAGCCTATTGAAAATGATCGATATAATACGGCACTTAAATAATCAAATAGGAAATTACTGATGAAGAGAATCATGTTACTCGCTCTCGTAAGCTTACTAAGTTTTAACATTTGTTATGCATTACAAATCACTTCAGATGCTAATGGTCCAGTAACACTTTCTGAACCACAATTACAAATTGGCCAACAAGCACCTGCCGTTGCATTGACAGCACCAAATTTTAAAGCAGTGACTGTTGGTGGCGCAACGGGTAAAGTACAAATCATTTCAACGATTGAATCTTTTTATACCCCTGTTTGTGATCAACAAACCATGATTTTGAATAAAGCTGCGAAACAATTAAAAGGCGCTATGATTAGTATTATCACAACTAACCAACCTTTTATTATTGCTGCTTATCAAGCTAAGCATCCTGCAAAAAACATCCAATTACTTTCAGCTTTCGCCAATCCAAAATTTGGTGAGAAATATGGCGTACAAGTTGTTGGCGGTGAATTAAAAGGTTTGACAGCACGTGCGGTCTTTGTGGTTAATCAGCAAGGTAATATTGTTTATAAACAAATAACTCATAACATTGATAAAATGCCAAATATGCAAGCTGCCATTGCTGCAGCGAAAAAAGCATTGAATTCATAATGCTGGATTCTAAGTGTGAAAGGCGTCATCATGACGCCTTTTTTATTTTCCTAAAAAATTTAGGTCCGCTGCATGTACAGGACTTAAATTGTAGGAGCATCTTGCATAGAATTTAAATAATTATGAATACCATCGATGTACATATGAATATTGATATCTTTAAATCGATTAAAATAATCTTCTAGCTGTTGTTGTCCCAGTTTATTCTCATGAATTAGTTGGAAATAATTATTCAGCCTAGGTATATATGACTTATACTTTTCATTACATAGTTGAATCAAAGCCGACATTGATACTTTCTCAACATCCGATTTTTCGCGTAAATAACCTCGAACATAACATTGAGTTTGGATTGAACTCGTTAGATTACTTGGTGTTAACACCGAACGTAATACAACTTCATATTGCCCTGATTTAGCCACCACACTATAAAAGCCAAAGCGATACTTGCCATTCAAAAAGCCTTGTTTCACTTTTGCAAATTCATCACTTAAAAGATTACTACGTCCATATAAATTGCCTACTACAGCTAGTAAATATGGGGCTTTATTTAAATATGGTGAGTTAATTGGATTAAAGTTATATTTCTCTGTTTTGATGAAATCCAATTTTTCTTCATAATAAAGTTTCTTAAGAAAATAATTTTTTAAATTTTTTGTCGACAAGGCCACTTTAGTTTTAATGTCAACAGCGGTTGGTTTAATCACCACTTGCACATCGCCATCCTCTTGTTTAGTCGATATAACAAACTCATATTTATTCCAATTTAATTGTTTCCCCGCTGTCGATAGAACTGAATGTAATGCTCTATTCAGAATTCCATCTGAAATATTTGCGCCAACAATATAGTTAACCGTTTTCATCCCTTCAACTGCCGGAATATAAACCTGATTAGTTTGCAATGACTTATCTTGCTCTATCGTTTTCTTACTATCAATATTAAGCACATGAAGTTTTAATAACAGTTTATCAGTTGCAACTTTAATTAATTGACTTGTATTATTAGCTAGCGGATTCTCTAACTGCGTTGCACTTCCATAGATAAGCTTGTGATTAACTCTTATGGTCGATGGAAATTTAGGGAAACTTGGTGCGTAGAAAATAATAGGCGCTGTGCTTACGCCATATTGCTGTTCGCTATTGGCAAAAACATAACTTGGCATTAACCAACAAAGCATTATTAAACTTATTATTATTATTTTCATCTGCATGAGCCTTTAACAGCACCTTTTTATTATTCTTCTATTACTATATATTAGTTTAGTCACAGCTTGCGATAAAGCCAGTGCTCGGCTATAGCATTGATAATATTAAGGTTATAAGAGAGCACGGTTATGCCCTTTATCATAATCAATCTCTGGCCCTTTAGGCACAATCCCTGTTGGATTAATTGATTCATGACTTTGATAATAATGATTTTTGATATGCTCAAAGTTTACTGTCTGCTTTACGCCAGAAACTTGATATAACTCATGTAAATAGTTAGACAAGTTGGGATAGTCTTCTATGCGACGCAAATTACATTTAAAATGGCCGACATAAACCACATCAAAGCGAATTAATGTTGTAAATAAACGCCAGTCTGCTTCCGTTACAACATCACCAACTAAATAGCGTTGTTGACTTAAACGCTTTTCTATTTCATCTAATGCCATAAATAATTCATCAAAAGCCTCTTCATAAGCTGTTTGTGTTGTGGCAAAACCACATTTATACACACCATTATTAATTTTATCATAGACATAGTCATTGATTACATCGATTTCTTTACGCAAGTTTTCAGGATAATGATCATCATGATTATTAGTGATATGGTTAAATTCAGAATTAAGCATGCGGATAATTTCAGCCGATTCATTATTAACGATCGTATTATTTTTTTTATCCCATAAAACCGGCACAGTAACTCTTCCAGTATATTGCGGATTTGCCTTTGAATAGATTTCATGAAGGAAACTGGCATGGTTTATTTGATCTTGTGTAGCCTCACCAGGAGGACCAAAGCTCCAACCCTGCTCTCCCATAAGCGCATCAACAACACTAACTGAAATTATCTTTTGTAAATCTTTTATTGCAAGCATAATCAAGGTTCGACATGCCCAAGGACAAGCATAAGAAACATATAAATGATAACGATTAGCTTCCGCAAGAAAACCACTGCTACCATCCTGAGTAACCCAATCCCGAAAAATAGAATCAGCTCGAATAAAATGACCTGTATCATCACATGCTGCTAATTCATTATTATGCCATTTGCCTTTTAACATTATTCCCATAACTATACCGCCCACATTAGTCAGATTTATTCATAACACTAAATTAAGTATATGTTTGGCTGGCAGTATATAAAAGCAATAAATACTCAACAACTTGTACAATAAAATTCAACCTAGAAAGCACCGTTAGGCACACTTACTGTGTTTTCTAGGTTCAACATATAAAATAAGTACTGAGTCACAAAAATTGAAAAAGATGATAATACTCGATGCTTTAATATGCTTTGCCAATGTTTCACTTGATTGTTGCCTTCCCACCATAATAACAACATATGGCGAAAAATGTTGTGGCTTATTTTTAAGCACATCGCTATAATGCTTTCTTTTTAATAAATATAAAAGCGTTATTAGAGGTAGAATATGTACGCCGGCAAAAAAACTAAGCATGGACATGCGAATGACACCTCTCAACGTAAGTTATTGAAAAAAAGAAATAAAGATGCGTCGTTAGCGCAATTGCAGTTGGCGTGTGCAAGTGGACAAGCACCTAAAAAGCGACTCAATCGTTCACAGCGTAGAAGACTGCAGCAAGAAAGACTCAAAGCGGCCAGAAAGCAGCCTTTGCAACATCACGACCATAGAACCAAAGGAACTTCTAGTCTCAGTTGGTTTAAAGTATTTATCGCCTTAGGCGCCATAATACTTCTATTTACTGGTATCACAACAGCGGCAAGAATTCCTAGAGATGAGCGTGATGGTATCGACTTTGATGATACCCTACCTCCTAGCTCAAACAATAAACCTCATAGCTTTCCTGCTCACAATCAAACAGCAGTTTGTAATAATCCTCATCCTTTAGCTTTAACAAATAAAGCGATGAGTGCCTCTATAAGAATGGAAGCACCCATTGTTGATCGCGCTCAACCTACATTTGCAACGCATACGTCACCACAAAGAATCACGAAAGGGTTAGCTAAAAAGAAAAAGAAAAAAGCTGTAGCAACAAAACACCAAGGACAACCAGCAGAAGAATCTGTTATCAGAACCAATCGAAAAGTAACTATATTGAAAGAATTTATCTCTCAAGAAGGCCCCATAGACGACCAGCAGCTTATGAGTTTAATCAGAGTCAAACTCATAGACTATGCTACACCAGGCCAAAATCAAGCTGTGATTGCTGCAGCAGAGACGGGTGATACCGCAGCAATGCTTGATATTGCAGATCATTTTTTGCATGTTAATTATTTGCCAGAATCAATTTCTAAAAGATTGGCTCTTCATGCCGGGGCACGTGGCAACGCTGAAGCTCTTCAACGCTTATCTTTTCTACTTCTTGAAAAACATCTTGAAGAAAAAGATATAATTAATATAGAGATGACTGCAGCTACAATATTTAGTATTGCAGTAGAAACAAGTGATTGCACTACTTTGGTTAAATTAGCAAATCGATGTCATGATTATTCTCGAAATAAGCTTAGTGATATTGCCTTCATTGCCTATCAACAAAGTGTCATTCTCCGATTAAATCAAGGCGTATTTTCACGAGAACAGCTTTTGTTACTTTCCCGAGATAACCGTTATGTTCGTAATAATCAGTCACTCTATGAAGTTTATTTGAAAACTGTAACCAGGTTAAATATGGAAAAAGATCTTACCACACCTGAATGCACTGGATTCGTGGGGGATCTTTTAGTTAGAATGGAAGAACACACATTTTATACTCTCAGTGAACTTTTATTAAAAAGCTTAGCCGGCATTGCTGCAATCTCACCTGATAATTTAACTGATTTCGAAAGACTATTTTTCGCACGCACAGTCCATAGCTACCCTCTCGATCCTGTTCTTGAATTTGAGTTAGTTAATGACCTTCAACTTCATCCTGAATTGAACCAATTGGCTGGAGGAGCGGTTAGACAAGCTTTACAATGTGAAGTCAGCGCAATCAGCGAAATTGCAAGAGCTTATAGTAGAATGGGAAATAAGCTTAAAGCACGTCGTTGGCATGCAGAAGCAGCTGTTCGTGGTTCTACAGCAGACCTTGCCATGTATTTTTTAGAAGAAGGCATACTAGCCACAGATGAACAACATAGTACACCTACTTATAATTATGCATACGCAATGCCAATGCTGACAAAATTACAGAAAAACTTTATTTCTCCACAACTTGATTTTGTTCTAGCACTACAATATTCAGAAAAAGATCCGGCTTATGCATTAGGCTTGCTAGAAAGTGTGTTAACAAGTAACGCTTCTGAATTAAAGCCAAAAGCTTTCAAGTTAATACAAGTATGTAAAGAGCATGTTCAAGAACAAGCAAATAATAGAGTAATAGCCTTAGAACAAAATGGCTATCTTACTGATACTCATCCTAGTGTTCAACAATGGCATATGTTTATGCGGTGGCAAGCATCTAGCGAAGAGCGCTATTGGAGTGATGTACAATTACTTTTTCCAGACAATACAAATTTAGAAACATATTTCCAACATTTAACAGTCTGGTATGGCTCGGAAAATCTTATGGGAGCAGAGTTTTATAATAGCGCTACGCAACGAAATATTCTAAATAATATGCGCAGCTTACTAGTACGTCCCGTATCGCAAGCTGAAAGAATCACTGAACAAGAACGCGATAAACTTGCAGAATATTTATGGCAAAACCTACCAGGCTTAACATTACAAGTTGGGGAACAAGGTAAAGACCTTACAATTCCATACATCGAAGCCAGTAAAGCAAGACAGGTATTTCTAGAAACATATGGTTTTAACTATTTTGTACTAAACAAAGAACGTAGCAACTATCCAACGTTAAGTATATCCGCAAGAGAAGATGTCACGCTAACAGTCAGGATGGTACGTGAATTTGTGCCACAACTCATAATGAGGTTATTTCATGTCAACCCTGCTCTATCTTTATATTCTCTTCTTGATATTTTAGCCATTAGAACGAATAAGCCTGTGGAGCTAGCGCTAAGAGCTCGCTTATTAGATGATATTAATGGCAACACGCATTTATTATCGCCCATGCTAATCGGGAAAAGTAAAGAACTACAAGCGGCAGCAGCACTTTGGCACAAAGCATTAAAGCAGCACTATATAAAAGCAATAAATGGTAATATAGATGCAATCCGAGCTGTCGCACAACTGTATCGAAAAGCACAACTCTATAGCATTGCTAATATGTGGGATTGTGAAGGACTAGTGCGCGGAGATGTTACAAGCTTAGGTCATTTTCTACAGTTCGAGTTTGCAGATCATCAGAGTCATAAAAGTACAAAAACTGAAGACAAGCGACAATTGAGATTACTTGAAAATGCTGTACATAAACTTCATGTTGTTTCAAGCAACCCCCAAATCACTATAGCAAGAACTATGTTAACAACCGAAGAAGATACGGAAGGCAGTATAGCATTACTAGAGCCTCTTATTGCCGGGCATGATAAAGCAAGACATATTATGGCCGCTTTACTTACTAGTAGGAAGACTGTTGCAGCGCATGAAAAAGCTTTAACTTTATTAGAAGAAGTCTCTGATACGGCACTGAAATTAAATGCCAAAACATATGCTGTAGACGTTTCAGAAGAGCTTGCGAAACTACGTAAGTCGGAAGATCCAAGTGTCACAGATTGGGTAAAAGTGGGATTGGAGTACACGCTCTGGTTTCTCGGTATACTCTTGCTGGTATTTCTAGTAATAAAGTGTGTCGACATGTTTAGAAAGGCTATAGGACAATCCATAGAGACAGTAAATACACTTCTTAATAATAGAAAATTTTTAGTAGATTCAGATTTATTACCAGACTTTGCAAATAAGTATGTCTCCAAATATAACTCATTTTTTTATAGCACTAATGACAATTTATCTGATAGTGTTTACGCTCAAAGTAAATCCGGTTTAGCATTTAGCTATACGCAAAGACAGTGGCTTATTGCCGTTAGCAAATATTTTAAATTTAAACTTGTTGAGGGCGAAGCAGATATATCAATCGAAATAGATGGTGGATTTTCTAGGCCAGATAAATCATTAGATGAGATAAAAGTAGAAATATTAGAAAGGATTTACAAAGCATCACCTGAATATCAAGCTGAATTAGCAGCTAAGAAGCGAGAAGAATCAAAGCAATCCCACGAGCAGGAATGTAATACGATCGTAGAACTTTTCAATAACTTATCTATAAGACTATTTTCTCTAGCTTTATTTTCCTCGGGTGAGTATAACGAAGCAGCATTTATTTTAACTGGCCCTCTACTATTATTTCAAAATGATACGTTACAATTGATTACAGATAAAGGCATGTCTTTTCAAGTTAATGCTTTCACCTACTTAACAGCAATAGTTAAAGAGCTAAAAGGTGAAATATTTCTAAGTCAGAAGGATCATCGACTAATAATAGAATTACCTAAATCAAGTGATTTGTCTAAATTACTCTTTGCAAGAAGCTTATCAACGGTTACTAAACAATTATATGAAGATTCATTTGAAAAGCATTTAATAGATTTGGAAAAATCAGAAGCTGAAAAAGAATCTGAGCGACTCGCTAAGGAAAAAAAGCGTCGTCAAGCGGAAGAGAAGCGAGCTGAAAGAGAAGCAGAAGAACAAGCGAGACGCGATGCCATAGCAGCAGCAAAGGAAGCTAGAAGAAAAGCTCTCGAAAAAACAAAGAAGAAAAAGAAAGCTGCGCCTATAGCAGGTGATAAAAGTGTAGCAGGAAGAAAACCAGAAATAGATCCAGCTCAAAGCCAAGCCGCATTATTGGCAAGAGCAGGCGCATCCCTAAGAGGTGGTCATCCTACTCAAAGACCTAAATATCAAGCAGCTAGCAGACTTATGACATTAGATGAATGGCGAGGAGTAGGAAACGAAGAACAAGTAGCTCATCCACAAGCTAAAGCAAAGGAAGTAAAAATCAATATCGATTTCAGTCAAGAGCTAGGTAGGCTAACGGGTGAATGTAATGTCCTAATAGGTTTTCTAGCCAAAAAAGAAAGTAAGGCAGAACAAAATATTGCTGATTTAACAATGTGCTTAAAAGCCCTATTAGCGGTGATTGCTCGCTATTTTGAAGCCTTCGCTCATCAAACAGGCTCTAAGCAAGCAAACCGTATTCGTAATTACTGTATGCATCGAGGTTTAACAGTAACAGACTATCGATGGATATCAACCATTGCAGAGATGATTGTTGCAACAGCAAACAATGGAGGCAAAATTAGTTTAGATAGAGCTGAAAGAATATGTACACAATCTAGCAGTGATTATAATCCTGTTGCAGATTTAAAATCTGAAATAGAGTTCATAACAGATAAGGTTAGTACATTATTTACTAGCAAATATAATATCAAAGAAGACGAGCTGGGTAGTGCTCTTAAAGGTGGTAAAGCTCTACCCCATATAGATCATGCGCTACTTTGGTCTATCTTAGGATCCGCTATGTTGCTACGTGAACATGTCTTCCGTATGACGAATGATAAACTACCAGAAAGATATAATACTAATGGATTAAGTAAAAGCTCGCTGCAATTTAAAGCTTGGTTTCTAACCTGTCTTGAAATTCGTCGTGAGTTTGCTCATCAAGATGCAGAATATTTTCCTGACCTTGATCAATTAATTAGATTTGCATATCTAACCAGAGAAAATGAAGCCTCTATCTTGGCTGAAGTATCTTGTCTTCATAATACAAATTTACGTCTTGGTAAACTTACCCTATAACACTAAGAACCAACATGTAACGTATAGTTTGAAGCACAAACACAAACGCCTCTAATTTCTTAGAGGCGTTTAGTAAAGATATATTCTTAGAAACTAGTTCCTGTTAAACAAGATAATTGAAGTTAATGAAAGCTTCATTCGAACACAAGTTTCCTTTCCATGGTGGCACAGACAAGCCAGAGCTGGTAACACCAGAAACACTATGTACATAGTTAGGACCTTCAAAATCACCACCATCAAAGTAACGGTATCCTAAATCAACACTCGCACGCTGGCCAATTGCAACATGTAAACCCGCCATGAGTTGCCAAGCAAAACTTGTTATTGTTCTATCATCACCAATACTATTAACGTTGTTAAAACCACCCGTCTGCGTAGCAGTTACTGAATGAAAATTCTCAACCGTATTATAAGCAACACCAATACCGCCACCGATAACAGGTTCAACAGTAATATGATGACCAAGACTTAATAATAATTGATGGTATATACCACGACCAAACAACATCACATTGAACATCACACTTGTATTAGTTAAATCAAAGAAACGTGTTTTCTCACCGATAAAACCCACAGGTTGTGGACCTGCTGGTGATTGAAACTTTTCATATTTGAAACTTGGGCGACGCGATACATCAACTGCTAATGCTAATAACGGCGAAACTCGCATGCCTAAACCTGCACTGTATACTTCGGAACTATCTAAATCACTATTATAGCCCTGCTTCGCGGGGTCCCAGAAACTTGGGTTCGCTTTGACATTAGCATCCTCAGACCATGAATAACCAAAGCCAACGGTTAAAAACAATAGTGAAGGTTCTTGAACAGGAGCATGATAAGCCCCGGCAAATGCTACAGAAGATAGCATTAGACAAAGTACTCCCATGAAAATTGTTATTCTTTTCATCTCTATCCTTATTTTTTGTTAATTGTTAGAAAAAACACACACCAGCGCTGTGGATTATATTAAAAATTAGGGCGATAAATCAAAATTATTTTTTGGGGGGGGATTCCCTAGTTTTCAAAAGCAAAAAATTATACTAATAGCTTTTGGCACATTTCGTTACTGATGAACTTTGCTTCGCCAATTGAACATTTATACTTAATTAGTTCATTGATAAACCCTTGATGGTGTAATTCAGAAAATAGCTCTTTACGCAAAACATAAAAATAATCTTTTTCCATACGTCGCCCCCAACTCTCATGTTGTCTAAACCTAAAGAAACCACATTCATACATTAAGTCATAAAAAGGTTTTATAAACTTACTGCCCAAGACAATATATCGATTTAATTCTTTTGGAAATATGATACAAATCACATTGTCATTTTCTATCGCAGGAAATATTTTATGAAGACCCTCCTTTTTACAGGGATGTTCACTGGTCAAACCGTGATTGAGGATTTTAGGCTTATCCTCATTATAACCACTAATATAATCACTACGACTGCAATCATTTAAACTTATTGCTACTGCAGTTTGTAATGGTGTCGCACATCCCATTTTTGTAACTATATATTCAGCAAGCTCATTAGGACTAAGCTGCATCAATTTATGCGGTGAATGCCCCGCATAATTATTCTGACTAACATATGCTCTGAGATTTGCTATTTGTAATACAAAGCTGATATCTTGGTGAAGAGTATCGGTTACAAACATGCTAAAACCCATCGCATGGCCATCAATATCAGCAATGATGGCTTTATTATCTCTATCGGCTAATACGGTTAATGATTCACGTCTATCCATACCATTAATGTAATGAACATCAGCACATTTATAATGATAATTTCTGTCATATTCCTTTAATATCGCTAAATTCATTATTAAAAATTTCTTTGGCGATGTTCTGTTAATTAGTTCTTCGAGTTGCGTACGCTCGATATTTTCAGGCAACGGTAAATAAACAGCATAATGTTGACTATTGCTATCTTGATCAAGCCCTTCGCATTGCAACAATATTCGCTGTTCTCTTAAGGTAACGTGTTTAATTTTTATTTCTTTATGTGACAATTCTTCGATATAGCAGATCGGTGGTTTGTAATCTATAACATGGCATTGACTTAAGTTTTGCAGCAAAATATCTTTTGCTATATTCTCTTCTAATTCAGTTTTAGTTATAGAAATGAAATTCGTTGTGATGCCATGTTTATCTGTTTTATATTTAATATATAGAGGTTTGAGTTTAGCGTTATAAAGACCTTTAGCACATAGTTCATGTAGAATTCGCACATACGGATTGACACTCATCAATGATAAAGAGACATCAAGGTTCAATAAGCTATTGTTACGAAATTCTTGTAAACCTTGTGCTGCAATTTGAATAAATTCTGGCGTAATACCTGCTATAGGGTCATATTCACGAAGCTTTCTCACCCTTACAATATTTTCAGAGTCAGTCTCAAAGGCTTTAGTATTATTTTTGCTTAATGGACTTGAACTTCCTCTCTGATAATCTTCCAAATCCCTATTCTTCATATTTCCGCTTTTTTTAATTTTGATATTTTATAGTATAGTCAATTTATTTACTTTCGTTGAGGAGTTGCATTTTTATGATTGGAATAATATCAAAAGCTTAAAAGGAAAGTAGATATTTATCTATGCATGTGATTGATATAAATGAAAAAGCACTATTCCCATTATGTATTAATGAGAATAGTGCTCATAGATGCAGAGCGTATAAAACCCTAATTCTGTTCTATACTGAAAATCGTGATTATGGAATTAACGACACGCAAATTTCATTGTGACTTTGTAATCACTATTAGAATCAGCGACAGCAGGATCACCCGCTAACACAGCACCCGCTATATTCATCATCGCTTTATCACTTTTATTAACACCTTGATACTTTGTACGATGACTCAAAACAACTAAATGCTTACCATGCTTTTTACATACCGCCTGTGCTTTGCTTTTTGCTGCACTTTCAGCACTACCTTGGCTACTTGAACTTGCAACTAGTGAATATTTATTATGTCCAAGAGGAAAAACCGTTGTACTTGCACAACCTGTTAATAATCCGAGACCACAAAAAATAGTTAAAAAGCCTAATATATAGCCCAACTTCTTCATTTCCTTAATTCTCCCTTATATAACAATCAATTACATCTAATAGTAAAACCAGTACATTTTTACTAGGGGCATGCTACCTTGTGACATCAATAATGACAACTTTTATACGATTAAAACATCTAAAATAAGCTTGTTTTAACAGCGCCTAACAATTGGTTGATTGATTTATAATCGACCTGCAATTGAGAAGCTATTGCTCAATCCAGTCAATTACATATAATATACATCTGAAGTCATCATCAAATATTTAACAGGTGAAATAATCTATGAAAGCTTTCATTGCGACGTTACTACTTTGTCTCATCATTTTCTCTAATACTAACGCGTTAGCTCACCAGCAAACACAATCAAACCAATCTATTGATGCCATCGTTAGCCCAATGCCTATCGAAGCTAAAGTTCTGCGCCAAGCGATTCAGCATAAACAAATACAAATCATCGATGGCGTTCATTACCTGTTAGGGACTATCGGTACGCAACAAGTGGTATCGGTAGTAACAGGTTACGGTAAAGTAAATGTTGTAAGTATTGCATCACGCCTTATCGCACGCTTTCATCCTGCATTGATCTTCTTAGCTGAAACGTCTGGTGCTGTCAATCCAAAACTTAAAATCGGTACGGTTATCATTGCTAATCGTATTTTTGATGCAGACTTTGGTAAGTTAACCGCAACAGGACCACAACTACCAATACTCATTAAGAATCCAATCACTCATAAAAAAGAACCGTTAGTTTTTGCCCTTAATTCACAGTTGCAACAGCAAGTCAAAATGCGTCTTAACAAACAGAAATTTTCTTTCCCTGTTAAGTTCGGCGTCATCGCGGATAGTGACATGCTACCGAATCCGCCGTGGCAAATTAAATTGTTACGCCAAAACCACGTCCAGGCAGTCGCGATGGATGGAGCACCTATTGCTAAATTAGGTTGGCTTTTCAATATTAATGTGATCGTTCTACATAGTATTGCAAATATCGCGGGCAAACCCATTACCGCTAAAGGGACACAGATTGCCGCAGCTAACGTAGATAGAGTTATGATAAGTTTGTTACAGAATAAATCTTGATAAAAAGATGCGCGCCCAGAGGGACTCGAACCCCCAACCACTTGGTTCGAAGCCAAGTACTCTATCCAGTTGAGCCATGGGCGCATAGAGATTTACAACACCAGCATCATACCAAACTGATTCCTGAGTGCAAGAATTCATATCTATTTAAAAATAGTCTAAAGTTGATCATCCCCATAAAGACCTACTCTTCAACACTGATCTCTTCTTCATCAACAACGTCCATTTCAGCATCACGAAATTCATCGCTGTCATCTAACATAACGTGTAAATTCTTTATCTGGCAAACTTTCACATTTGCATTTGCAACTGTTACATCAATCACATGGCCGCCATTCTGTTTTGCCGCATCGATATAATGCATGTGGTAACCGGGGTTATTTAGTTGTGAAAGATAGGCAGGAAAGCGTGCGACAACTAATGTACCGCGTGTTTTTTCTAATTCAAAATAACACTCCGCTGTTTCTAAACTTTCTAAGATAGGTTGATAAGGTTTCTGTAGTGGCTTAACACTACGACATTTGAGATATTCAAACTCGCCATCGATGCGCAGCATATAAATATAATTTGTTGAAGCTATATGTTTATCTAGTGTGTCTTTCAATTCATCAAAACTTGCAATGTTTTGTATAATGAAATTATCATCTTCTTGAAATTGCGTAACCATCGCAAATGGTGTTTTCGCCTTAGAATCAACATCACGTACCTGACCGGTATAATCGATATGATAAAATTTACCATCAAGCGCAATCACCTCACCGTTGATTGCATTATAAGTTCCTAAACCAAAATCACCATGCGGCATAATTTCTGCATAGCTTACCGTGCCATCATACACTTCATGAAAGTACGCTTGTAAAACACCAACTTGATATAAGGTTGCAGGGCGAGTCATAAATATATATCTCCAATAGGACTTACAATAAATCCTATATAGTATTAATTATTACAATTAGTTTGTTGAGTTAATTGTAATTGATTCAAAGCATAACCTTGTCGCTTAGCAATAGCCTTTAATTTCTTTAAGGTAGCGCTATTAACTTGGCGTGTTCGTGATAATATCCACAAATATTTTCTATTCGGCGTCCCAACTACAGCATGTTGATAATTTTTATCGACATACAATATCCAATAATCTCCCTTTAACGGCCAGAAAAATTGGTCGACTAATTTACTATTGTTGCTTTTGGGACTTACCCACGCTCTTCCGGAAACACGCGTTAGCTTATTATCTTTACCGCGATAGCAGCTGTTTACAACACGAATGTATTTTGTATGCCAAATATAACGTGTGGTAGTACAACGACACCCAGTTTGTGGGCCATGTGTTTTTAGTGAAGCAATGTCATACCAAGTTCCCATATATTTCTTTACATTTACATGGGTAGCTGTTTTTGGTGCAGGGCCTTTAGGTTTATCTGCGCAAGCAGTTAATAACAAACTTATTGATAATAATAGTAGTAAGATAATAGATAATTTTTTCATGGTCTCTCTACGAAAAAAGGCAGGGTAGTTCCTGCCTTTCTAAATAAATTTAATGTTAGCTTTGTTGTTTACGCGCAATCACTTTTGCATCGATGCTTTGATGGCTACCATCAGAAAAAATCAATGTTAACGGAATACTTTCGCCAATATTAATCTGTTGTTTTAAACCAATCAACATAACATGAATACCATTGAAAGAAAGGTCTTCTGCCACATGTGGTTTAATCATAATGCTTTTGATTTGGCGCATAACACGTTTGCCATTCACCATAACAAAATGGTGCAGTTGAACTTTTTGAGCAATACTGCTCGTTGCTGCAACTAATTCAACAGGTTGTTGACTCTGGTTAATGAGGTCCATTTTAACTTCAGTGCTGTTATCTGACATTATGTTCAGTTCAACATCAGGCTTTTTGATTTTGATAACATTAGCTTCATTGCTTGCTTTCATTGTCATTGCAAAAGTTGTTGCTGAAAAAACTAAGCTTAATAATGCTACCAACAAAATTCTTTTCATAACTGATTTTCCTTATTTAATCATATAAATTATGTCATGCTATTAAAACAAAAAATGGATTCGCCATCAATGCTTATTTAGCACGCTCAATCTTACCGCTACCCGCAACTTTCTGTTCCATTTCTGGTCTGCCATAATATTTAACATTACCACTGCCTGCAATGTCGACATTCAAGCCTTCACGAGCATTGACGACAACATTACCTGAACCAGAAATTTTCACTTTCACATGTTTTGCCGTCACATATCTTGCATTGATATCACCACTGCCGTTGGATCTAATTATTAAGTCATCAATATAACCACGCAATTTTGCTTTCGTGGAACCATTGACATCGAGGGTAAAATCATCGCCACGAATATTTCTAATATTCGCATTCGTTGAACCAGAAAGTGTCACTTTCTCTAGTTTAGGAACTCTAATCCGAACTTCTATTTGTTTAGTCGGATTGATATTATAGAATTTCTTAGTTTCTATTCTCAGCGTTTTGTCTGAAACGCTTACCGTAATATATTCTTGTAAATTGGAATCTGTTTTAATGCGAACGCGTTGTGATTTACCACGACGAATATCAACTTTAAAATCACCGCCAATATCAACTTTATTAAATTTACTGACTTTATGATTTATTGTTTGGATTTTGCCTTTTCCATCAACGGTTTTACCGCTACATCCTGCTAATAAAAACATTAGGCTAAATGCTGTACATAAACTTATGAATACTTTCATGTCATTCTCTCCTCTTGACATCAAAAATTTGTCGAGAGCTATGGTAACATACCCTCATTTAAACTTGTATATATTGAAGGTTGATATAAATTCAACCTTATCCTAATATTAAATAGACAAATTTTGAAGGGAATCCTGTGATGCGAAACTTTCTATTTCCACTTTTAGTTAGTTTATTTCTACTACCACCGCTTAGTTTTGCTGGTGCAGGCAGCACAATGTATGGTTTTAATCCTCCGGGTACAAAAGCGAATCCTGTTACATTTTATTGTCATGTACACTGTCCAAGTGAGCCAAATGGAATTTGCTCCGATACATCTGAAATGGTTACCATGCTAAATTATGCTACTATGGCGACAGGTTTTATTGCGGGTAAATTAGAAATCCCCGTTGCAAACTTGAATCAAGTTTACTTTGAAACTTATTATGATAATTCTAAGCCTAAATACAAAAATAACCATGGTTCTGTAGCTGCATTCATATCAAAAGCAACTTACCACATTGGTTGTTATCCAGGTAAAGGCGGAAGAGCTAATTTAATGCCTGGTCCTTATGGTAAGCCCAAATAACAAAATATTTTAGTTATCCTCTGATACATAAGTAGCTTATTGTGAGGCTTTAATTAGCCACAACAAAATCATTAATACGAGTAAACCAAGCAACGTGAATGTTATGCTCAGAGGTATAACATTTTCACTTTGTAATCCTGCCAATACTGAGCTTATCACTGCACCTCCAAGGATCTGCATCATCACAAAAATACTGGCGGCAATACCTGCGATTTTCGGGAATGGCTGCAGCGCTCGTGCAAAGGTGTTAGCAAAGACCATACTGGTAGCAAAAATAAAAATCATTGTGGGAATTAGTACCGTCCAGAAATTCATATAACCGAAGATCGCAAATACAAACATCAGAATGCCACCCAATAACATGATGCTACCACCAACTTTCAGCATCGTATCAATACCAACGCGCATTACATATCTTGCATTGAGTAAACCACCTGCAGCATAAGCCATACCGGTGGAAAAGGCTGTCCAACCAAACTCAACAGGTGTTAGATGCAGTTGTTTCTGTAATAATATCGGAGCAACCGTTAGCCATGCAAGAATACCACCATAAGTTAAAAACATAACGAGAGAATAACCAACAAATTCACGATGAGTAATGAGTGTTTTTACATTTTGCAATAATACTCTTGGTTTTAAATGATCGGTATGTTGATGTTTATTGGTTTCTGGCAAAATAAAAATTGTAACAAGTAGTGCTATTAACGCATAGATAACTAAGAAAACAAAATTGCCTCGCCAATTAAAATATTTTTGTATATAACTTCCGACTAACGGCGCACTCGCCATAATTGAGATATTACCAACGATCAAATAGGAACTGACTTTTGCAAGTTGCTCACCCGTTTTGGCATAACTATCGCGCAAAATAGATCGCGATAATGCAACACCACTCCCGGCACCTAAACCTTGCAAAAAGCGTCCAAAAATTAGCATATTTACTGATGTTGCCAACAAACAAACGATACTACCAAAAAGTAAGATACTCACACCAACAATTAGAGGTTTGCGACGACCAATAGCATCAGAAATAGGCCCGTATAAAAGTGGTGATAAAGCAAAGCCATACATAAATAGAGATACAGAAAATTGCACAGCATTATCCGATGCTGATAGACTATGCGCAATAGCAGGTAAAGATGGTAAATATATATCTGAACTTACTTGTCCCAGCGATGCCAAAAGTAAAAGTATACCGAAAATATAAAACATATATTATTCTCAAGTTTTAAATCATAGACTTATATTTGTCGTATTGTCTGAGATTGGGGAATAGAATTCAATACTAATTTACAGTAGGACATACTCGTCGCACTAAAGTAAAAAGGAATTTATGCTGTGAGTCAATCTTCAACACAAAAATGGTTAATTTTTCTAAGCACTAGTCTATTACTAGTTCTAATGAACTTTGACATGACCGCAGTGAATCTTGCTTTAGTGCCCATTGCTGCAGACTTACATCTGAATATTATCAATGTGCAATGGATCATTACTGCTTATTTAATTGGTGGTGCCGCCATGGTCATGCTCGGAGGTTTACTTGGAGATATTTATGGTCATAAAAAAATATTCTTACTTGGAACGACTCTATTTACGCTTGCCTCAATTGGTGTCGGCTTAGCTAGCTCTGAATGGTTTATGATTATCATGCGTTTATTTCAAGGCTTTGGTGCTGCATTAGCCTGGCCATTAGCCATTGTTATTGTCCGCAAAACTTTTGCATCAAAAGAAGGTTTTGCAATGGGATTGATAAGTGCCGTTATGGGGATTTCAATGTCCATCGGCCCACCCTTGGGTGGCATTATTTTATATTATTTAAATTGGCGCTGGATATTTTTAATTAATATTCCTTTAGGCATTCTAGTTTTTATTACGGCATTTATTTTTTTACAACAAGACAATAAACGTACCGCCAAAAATCAGGAAACAATACATTATCCGAGTGCTATATTACTAGTGCTGGGTTTATTATTCTTTATTTTTTCATTAAATGAAGTACAACGCTTTGGCGTTACTGCACCTCTCATTTTAGCAACCTTCTTTGGCGGTATCCTGTTACTTAGTATCTTTATTATTTTACAAAGGAGAATTAGCAACCCATTAATTGATTTAAACATATTTAGCAATCTGTCATTATCAAGCTGCTTTGTTGTTCGCTTTCTCTGGCAAGCCATGCTTATCGGAATATTTCTTATCATTACTTTACTATTCCAAAATATTTTTGGTTTTTCAGCATTACAAACCAGTTTCTTTTTCCTTATTATTACAGCAGCATCTGCTATTGCCTCACCTTTTAGTGGCAAATTAACGGAAATATTTGCAGCTAGAAAACTCATAACAACTGGATTAGTTTTTTATTTTATTGCTTTTGCATGGCTAGCGATGACTACCAGAACCACCCCTATTTGGGAATTTACTATTATATTTTTCTTCTTGGGCATCGGCACGGGTATTGCATTTCCAGCGCTATTAAACTCAACCTTAGCATTAGCACCGGTTAATAGACGTGGCATGGTTAGCGGTATTTTATATGCAATGCTATTTAGTGGTGGCTCTATTGGAGCAATGCTTAGCGCCGCCATTATTAATATCAGCGCGCCAACTTTTCTTTGGCATAAATTACATAGCCTAGGTCTACATTTTCAACAAAGCGTAAATACATTGTTAGTTGCCACAGCAACAGGAGTCCGCGAAGTTACCAAACTTACGACAGGAGTAACAGCATCGCGAGCAAAAGTATTAACAGTGATCACTCAGCAAAGTTTCTTTCATGCCTTATTCATTGCTATGTTAGTTAGCATTATCATGTGTATCATTGCTATGATTTTTGCTTGGCGAATTAAGTTCAATTCGACAATAAAAGCTTGAAATTGATGAAGATGGTGGGCCGTCTGCGACTCGAACGCAGGACCATCGAGTTAAAAGCCCGGTGCTCTACCAACTGAGCTAACGGCCCCAAAAGAAGCTCCAGAAGCTTAATATTCCTGGAGACGTGAATAATACCGAATCTAAATAAAAAGGCAAGACCAAATCTTGCCTTTTTCCTGAGAACTTAAGTAAAATGCTCTTATTACACAATCAGGACTTACGTTAAACACCAATATCTTCGTTAATTATATTTTCAAAAAACCTCACGTATTACGTATACTATCGATTATTTTGAAAACATAATTGCCTCGATCTTGGCATTTATCGTAAGCCCTGACAATTACGTTAAACACCAATCTCTTCGTTCTAATTTTAATGACCCGCTTCTGCTAGTTCCTGCAGCCGCTGTTTAGCGATTTTCACGAGAGAGGACTTTGGATAGCGCTTTACTAGCTTGTTCCAGTTCTGTTTCGCTAATTGCCAATTATTTTGATCATAATAAATCATACCAATCTTATACATCGCTGCAGCGGCTTTAGGATGTTTAGGTGATTGTTTTACGATCATATTAAACTGTTGCAACGCTGGCGGCAGTTTACCATCTAACAAATACAATTCTCCAAGCCAATAATGCGCATTCGGCACGTACATACTTTTTGGATATTGCTTTAAGAATTGTTTAAAGTCGATTAAAGCCTGTGTGAAGTGACGTGCTTTAACAGCATTGAATGCAGCTTGGTAAACAAGCTGTTGCTTCAACATAGTATTGTCTTGCTGCAGATTATTAGCTTTAGCTGGAACAACTGGTTTATTCATTGAAAGTGACTTTGCTTGCGTCGCTTCTGCTTTTGACAACACATTGCTTTTTGGCAAAACATCTAGAGCTTGAGAACCCGCAGCTTTAGCTTTCTGCCGTGCACCATAAATAATGGGTGAAGCAGATTTATTCGCAGACGTAGTCATAACTTTTGAATTGGCAACAGGCGTACTCGATAATTCTCGTATCTGTTGTTGCATCATTTGCATATCATGCTGTTGTTCTTGTAATTGCCCACGTAATTGCCGTAACGCTTGTTGCAAACTACCTACTTTTTGCAGCAGCATACGTTGCACAGGAGGTCCTGGTTGTGAACTCGTTGTTGAATTACCACCGTTACTTACAAACTCTTGTTGTGGTGGAGGCGCAGTTATCGCTTTTACAGGATTAAAGGCGGTTGGAGCATGCGTTGCAGATGCCATTTGTCCTGCGAGATGTTGTTGTGCTTGCTGTGTTACAGCATTTGTATTATTGCTAGCTGCATTTTCTTGAATGATGCCAGGCTGTTGAAATGCATTAACGACAGGCGCCTCACCAGCATAGGCACCTGTTGTCATCATTACCAAAAGGCAAACACATAAACCTAATTTTTTCATAGCTATGACGCCGAAAAGACTAAGTGTGCACGACGATTTTTACAAAACTGTGCTTTTACACATTGATTAACTAGCGGCATTTCTTCACCATAGCTAATAAGTTTTATTTGATTTTTACCTACGCCATACGTTTGTAATAAGTTGGCAACAGCCTGACTACGACGCCAGCCCAAACCAACATTATATTCACGACTACCAAAATTATCAGTAAAGCCTTCTACTTTGACACGAGCATTAGGATGTGAAGCTAAATATTTTGCTTCTGCCATCATCACGGCACTATAAACCTTAGCTTTATCAATATTTGCAAATTGGTTGCTAGCAAATTGGAAAAAGTAGGTATAATTTTTTGGTTTACCATTAACGAAAGCTTGCTTAACAGCTGATTTTGCCGCCATACTTTGACTTTGCAAGCTTGCTTGATTACCAATTCCATAACCATCTGCAGCACCGAAGCTTGATGCATTGCCACCTACGCCAGTACCACTATTGACATTTGAACATGCCGCTAAAGTTAAAATACCTGCTCCAACAAGAGCAAGTTTCGCAATTGTTTTCAAGTTCATTTTAAAACCCCTTATTTAAAAATTTTATTTATCCTAAAAATGGTGACCATGCAGGCTCTTGAACCTTGCCGCTGGTAGAAGGCAATCTAATGTGCACGCGCCCATCAATTGAAACTTCTTGTAAAATACTGTTACCGTCATTCTCAGTTGCAAAGATCACCATACTACCATTAGGCGCAATACTTGGCGATTCATTCATACCTTTATTTGTTAACATTGTTACTTGGTTATTCGCTAGATTTTGTTTGGCAATATTACAAATACCTTTATTACAATGCATAAAAACGATGTCTTTAGCGTTTGGCGCAAACGTTGCATGAGCATTATAATTACCGGTAAATGTTATTCTTTGTATCTGACCTGTTGGTAAATTGATTTCATAAATTTGCGGACCGCCACTACGATTTGAAGTAAATAAAAGTCTCTGTCCGTTTGGAGACCAACTTGGTTCTGTATCAATAGACCAATCACGTGTAACACGAGTCAGCTTACCAGTATGTAATTGGTAAATATAGATATTAGGATTGCCTGACTTTGATAATACCAATGCAAGTCGCTTACCATTTGGTGACCACGTCGGTGCGCTATTAATGCCTGGGTAGTTGGTAATCAATTTTCGATGTCCTGTATAGATATTAGAAACATAGATTTGTGATTTACCTTTTTCAAAAGAAACATACGCAATATATTTTCCATCTGATGACCATGATGGCGACATAATAGGTTGTTCTGAAACAAGAATTTTATGTGGATTATAACCATCTGTATCAGCAATCATTAATTGATAACGTAGTTTTCCATGCACAGACTTTTTAAGAACATAGGCTATACGTGTTGCAAAAGCACCGCGCTGTCCAGTAAGCATATGATAAACAATATTACTGATATGATGCGCTAAACGACGCAATTGTTGAAAATTAACAGTGTATTTTTTTGCAGCTAAAACATTATTCAATTCATTATGATGATTAGCAACATCACGAAACATGTTCAGAAGTTCAAACTCTACCTGATATTTTTTATTGGCTAAAGGTTTAATACGCCCTATGACAATATCATTCACCTGTAACTTATTCCGCCAGTAACCATAGTTAATGCTAGCGATACTTGAGGGAAATTGTTGTAATTCTTTACTAGGCGTTACATTAAAGCGCCCTGAATTTTGCAGGTCACTATGTATAACTGCACTTAGTTTTGTTTGCGGGATTTGTTTAGCTTGACCTTGCCATTTAAAAGGTACAACGGCTATTGGAATAGCACCCGCAACACCTTGAGTTAATTCAAGATTGAGTGCGGCATAACTCGTGAGAGGTATTAATAACATGATTAAAAGTAAAAATATTCGTCGATGCAATTTTTATTCCTCCATACAGAAAAAGTATTTTACTGGGCTTTTTTCACAAAAGGAATTTATTTTTCCCTTGTTTTTGTGATGTTCCCTATTCCCGTTGCTTATTCTTCTTGTGTTTTATTTTCACAAGTTAGCATGCGCCGCATGTATCTTTTCAGGTCGCACCATTAATTGAATTTCATGAAATAAAGGTGCTATCTGTTGATTCCTAGGCATTGGTAATGGCGAGGCTTTAAATACCGCTGCACGCGCTGAATTATCCAAAGCTGGATCACCGCTGCTCTTCACCACCGTTACTGATAATACTTTTCCTGCGACTGTTAATTTAATTAGCAACTGACAAGCTAGACTATTGTTTGTATCATATGGAACCACCCATTGCTGTTGTATTGCATTGAGGATAAGAGACTTATAGGTTGCGATAATACTATTAACATAGTGCTTTTTAGATGTCTGTAATTGCTTTTGCTCAGCCGCCATTTGTTGTTGTAGCGCTTTGAATGCGCCGCGCTTGGCTAGTCTTTTTTTTTTCGCAGCAAGTAACGCTTGCTGTTGTTTAATCTGAGCTAATTTTTGTGCGGCTAATTGCTTTTGCTTTTGCATTACAAGCTGTTGTTGCTTTAACGCTTTTAAGTTTTGTTGTGTTTGCGATTGCTGTTGTTTAAGCACCGCTAGTTTTGCGGCTGCTTGCTGAGCTTTTTGCTGTTGCAACTTCTGTTTTGCTTGCCACGCAGCTTGTTTCTTTGCTTGAATTTTAGCAGCAGCTAATTGCTGTTGCTTTAGTTTAGCTAGTCGCTGTTGCTCACGTTGTCTTGCTTGTTTTGCAGCATGTGCATTTACTTGTAGACGATGTTGATAGGCTTGTTGTACTGCACGTTTTGCAGTTTGCTGCTGTTTTAATCTGCTAATTTCTGCTTGCACTGCAGTTTGGTTAATTGCTACTGCTTGAACTATTTTAACTTTCTTATTTGCAGCACTATTTGATAACGAAGTATTACTTGTTGAAAAATTTAAGCCAATAAGTATAAACGCAACGATAATAATGTGTAAAACAGCTGAGTAAATCGCAGACTTTTGATACTTTATTTGTTGCATTATCAACTTATCCTTAAATCTTTTGGGCTCACCTACCCACAGTGCTCAAGTAAAAGGCTTAACCTAATCTCCTAGAGTATATTCTGGCACATCTGGTAAGAAAATTTCTGTTACTAATAAAGGAAAATCACTTAAATAAAATATTGAACGGCGACCATATAATGTTGCTTGTGTAATCATCGCTGGTTTAGTAGCAGCATGGTACAAGTCATTTTCTGCAGTAAGTATACTATATTCAAAAGCACTGCGTTGCATGCTGGGATCTGAATATAAAATAGCTTCACCAAAGGGTTTGTCACCAACCTTTTCAAATAATTCCTGTTTACCTTGTAAAGTTTGCGCTGGAATTGTAATTCTACCGTAACTCCATGGCAGACCATCACCTTGTAAATAGACTTGACGAACAAATCCAGGTTGATTAGGTTCTGCATGCAAGCATTCCACTTCATTTGTTAATAGCTTTGTATGATCTTGAGCAAGCAGTCGCACAGAGAATTCATCGCAATGACGTTTAAATGCTTTACTGAGAATATACGGTTTTTGTAACCAAGCTTGAAAATGTTCTGGAACTTGTTGCCAATTCAGCTCTTCTTCAGATAACCAATTGTGTTGTAATACTTCCACTTTTTGCCTTTTTTGTCGCGCCGATTAAGTTGACCAAGTATATGGCAAAATCTGAAGTGATGCTAGACTTTCTATTGTAAAATTCGGGCTGTGAATCAATCGCTTGCTAGACTATTATCTGTTAAACCTAGATTCCGCAGTTGGCATCTACTGCGGACGCCTAATATGCTGAATCTAAACTAAAATTTTGCAAATTAACGCGCACCCGTAGAATGACTACTGTGTCCACATTAATTTTCAAAATTTCAGCCTATCTTCAACATATTAAGCGCTCTCGCTACGATGCCAACAGCGGAATCTCTAGGTTAAAAAAAACAGCACATAAAGCTAGATTCTACAATTGAATTCTGCACACATAAAAAAAGAGGTTTGATATAAATCAAACCTCTTACAGTTCTAGGGGAAAGAAACTTTTAAATGATGAGTAAAGTTTAACCTAAAGCTTCACCAGAATAATTATTTATCGACGCGACGTTGAACAAATTCAAACAGTGCATAGCCTGGAGGAACCATCGCATGTTCAGAAAAAACAATATCTGTATCTATTTTAGCTTGCTTGCCATCTGACTTTAATGTCTTGCGAATTAGTTTATTAAAAACAAGTTTGCTGAATTTATCGATAGCAGCATATTCTTGGTTGAAATCGAAATCGTTAGTTGAAGTTACCACTGCCATGGCTCATATCCCCAATGTTATTAGGCCTTTGATAAGCCCTTAAATTATTATCCGCTCAGAATTTAATCATGAATCCTGACTCCATACCGCTCGCATTTCAAAAGTATGGGCGGTATATACTCGAGACGAATACTACTCTGGAAATGTTACGAGTTTATGACAGATATAATTTTTTTTGTAACAAAGTGTAAATGCTGTAACAGAAGTGTTACAGAATATACACCGCTCGCATTTTGGAGTGCATTCGGCATACAACCGTGGCAGTTTGTTTTTAGATTTTCTCGCGCCAAGTATATTTATGCATGATGATGTGGATTAGGACTGCGAGTCATCAAACCAACACTTTTCGCTCCCGCTCGCTGCAATAACACCATTGCTTGCATGATTTTGCCGTAATCAACATAGCGATCACCTCGCACCATAACGGCTCGATGCTTATTTTCTTGTTGTGCTAATTGGATTTCAGCTGCAACGCGGGTTAAAACGGTTGTTGCCGCCATAGGGATATCAGGATGTTTCGCCACATTTAAGTAATATTTACCATGGGCATCGACAGAAAGAATAATGGGTTCAGGTTGATGAGCATTAAGAACTTTGGCTTGTGCCCGCGGCAAATTAACATTAACCCCTTGTGATAGTAATGGTGCTGTAATCATAAAAATGACTAATAACACTAAAGTTACATCGACATAAGGAACAACATTTATCTCTGATAATGGGCGACGACGCATATTTCTTCTGCGCATACTTTTTATCCTTCAAGCAAACCTGGTTCAGCAATGACAGGGCTGTCTGCAGACGCTTCTTGTTGTTGGTTAGAATCACTTAATGGTTTGATGCCATGTAGCTCTCTATACAGTACATTGGTAAATTCTTCTTGAAAACTACTATATCTTGTATTGATTTGATCAACCATGTTGTTATAACGGTTATAGGCAACCACGGCAGGAATTGCCGCGAATAGTCCCATAGCAGTTGCAATTAATGCTTCAGAAATACCAGGGGCTACCATCGCGATTGTTGCTTGCTGTACAGAACCTAATGCTTGAAATGAAACCATTATGCCCCACACCGTACCAAATAAACCAACATACGGTGCCGTCGAACCTACTGTCGCTAAAAAAGATAAATGTTGTTCTGCTTTGGTGATTTCCTCAGTTTCAGCAATGCGCATAGCCCGTTGCACAGATTCAATTAATGCTTCTGCTTTAACGCCACTACGCTCTCTGACTTTAAGAAATTCTTCGAAACCAGCCTTAAAGATATTTGCCAGCCCAGAAATATCGGAATCCGCTTTCGCAACACGATGATATAATTTGGTTATATTTTTAGCAGGCCGAAAGAATTTAGCAAACACTTCATCCGCCTTGGTGAGTGTCATTAAGCTTTTATATCGCTGAAAAATAAATGTCCAAGAAATAATGGATACGATTAACAATAGAATCAAAACAGCTTTTACAATCGGCCCTGAATTCAGTAAGAATTGCCATAAAGAATGATCGACTACCACCGCGCAAACTCCTCATATACATTTTTTGGGATACGGCATAACTTCAAATTGTTATCAACGCAGGCAAGTGTAACGGTTCCATGGCAAATTTGCGAGTCAAATTGATTGCTTTGTTGATTCTTTTTATAGACTTGGTGTTTAAAAATTACACTGGCTTTACCAAGTTTTTCTATCTGGCTATGCACTCGAATTTCATCACCCAATTTTGCTGGCAAAGAAAATTCGATATCGACATGATGCACAGGAAATATAATATTTTGCTGCTGCAATTCTATTAATGACAAACCATTTTCAGCCATCTTTTGTGTCCGAGCTCTGGAAAAATACTTCAAGTAATTAGCATGATAAACCAAACCAAAACAGTCGGTATCATCAGTATAAATCGTTAATGTATATGCTGGCTCTTTCATCAAATAAATCTCTCTATTCCGCAGCAAAGCTCTCAAGTTCTTCTTGTGATTGTTCTTTATATCTTTCTGGCATTCGCAAACCAAAATGTTGGTACGCTAATTGTGTTGCCATACGACCACGTGGTGTACGCATCAGAAAGCCTTGTTGAATCAGATACGGCTCAATAACATCTTCAATAGTACCGCGCTCTTCACCTATCGCAGCAGCAACATTATCCAAACCAACAGGACCGCCGGCAAATTTTTCCATCACTGCAAGTAATAATTTTCGATCCATCATATCTAAACCATGGACATCGACATCTAATAAATCTAACGCCAACCCAGCAACATTTTCACTAATAAAACCGTCCGCTTTCACTTGTGCATAATCACGGGCACGACGTAATAAACGATTAGCAATACGCGGAGTACCACGCGAACGTTTTGCTATTTCACGTGCACCATTCGTATCAATTTGCACATCTAAAATCTTTGCCGAACGCAAAATAATGCCGGTTAAATCTTCTTGATCATAAAACTCTAAACGTTGCACAATACCAAAACGATCACGCAATGGTGATGTTAACAAGCCAGCTCGTGTTGTTGCACCTACTAAAGTGAAAGGTGGCAAATCTAATTTAATGGAACGAGCAGCGGGTCCTTCACCGATCATGATATCAAGTTGATAATCTTCCATCGCAGGATACAACACTTCTTCAATCATAGGGCTCAAACGATGAATCTCATCAATGAATAACACGTCGCCAGATTCAAGATTGGTAAGTAGTGCGGCTAAATCTCCAGCTTTTTCTAACACTGGTCCCGAAGTTTGCTTCAAACCGACTCCCATTTCATGGGCAATAATATTCGCTAATGTTGTTTTACCTAATCCAGGAGGCCCAAAAATTAAAACATGATCTAATGCTTCTTGGCGCGAGGTTGCTGCGCTAATAAAGATCTGCATTTGCTCTTTTACCGCATGCTGTCCAATATAATCCTGCAATTTTGCAGGACGAATGGCATTGTCGATAATGATTTCTTGTGGTTGTGGATTATCTGCAACAACTAAACGATCTGCTTCTATCATGCGGTCATTCCTTTTAAGGCCAGACGAATCAAGTTTTCACAACTAATATCTTCTTGATTTACTTTGGCAATCATACGACTAGCATCTTGAGGTTTATACCCAAGAGCTACCAAAGCACTAATAGCTTCTTGCTGAATTTGTTTTTGACTTTGCGGTAGAGATAGCTGCCCAGATACATGGTCCGCAAAAGATAAATCACCTTGCCAATCCGCAAGACGATCACGCATTTCTATAATTAATCGCTCTGCCGTTTTTTTACCAACACCTGGTAACTTGACTAAACGTGCAGTATCTTGATTATTAACACAAACAACGAATTCATTTGGTTCGATACTGGATAAGATAGTAATTGCTAATTTTGGCCCCACACCATTTACTTTGATTAAGGTACGAAATAAAGAACGTTCTTCTTTATCAGCAAAGGCATACAATAGTTGCGCATCTTCACGAACAACAAAGTGAGTATGTAATGTAACTTGCTGACCAAGCTCAGGTAATTTGCTGAAGGTATTCATAGAAGCTTCGACTTCGTAGCCCACACCTTGCACATCGATCAATAATACCGGCACCTGCTTTTCAATCAGGATACCATTTAAACGTCCAATCATTTTAATCGCCCCCGACTTATTTTCTTCGCGCCTCCAAAGTGCATAAGGCTTGCTTGTGAATGAGCATGACAGATAGCAACAGCTAAAGCATCCGCCGCATCAGCTTGAGGAACATCAGACAATTGCAACAGCACTTTTACCATTTGCTGCACTTGTTCTTTTTTACTTGCGCCATAACCAACAACTGCTTGCTTAATTTGCCGTGCCGAATACTCTGCAACATCCAAGCCATGATACCCTAAAGCCACAATGGCTGCACCTCTGGCTTGACCTAATTTCAATGCTGCACCAGCATACTGATGATAAAAAACTTGTTCGATTGCTGATGAATCGGGTTGATAAGAACTAATGATTTCTTCAATGCCAGCAAAGATTTGTAGTAAGCGCTGACCAATTTCAGTGTAAGTCATACGAATACAGCCACTCGCTATATACGTTAATTTATTTCCCTGCTTCTCAATAACGCCATAGCCAGTTATTCGAGATCCAGGATCGATGCCTATTATTTTTGTCATACGAATCAAGTCTCGATATTTTATGAAAATTTCGGGTTAAGACAATTGTTCTAGTACATCATTGCTAATACTAGCATTGGTATGGACTTCTTGGACATCATCCAAATCTTCCAACATATCAACCATGGCTAATAACTTTTCCGCAGCATCTTTATCTAATTCAACTTCCATGCTCGCGGCCATTGAGATTTCAGCAATTTCAGGTTTTAGTTCTGCAGTTTCCATGGCTTCAACAACAGCACTAAATTGTTCTGGCGCAGTAATAACATCAATACTACCGTCATCATTCGTCACCACATCATCAGCACCAGCTTCAAGCGCAGCTTCCATAATAGCATTTTCATCACAACCTTCAGCAAAACATAACTGTCCTTGTTTCTCAAATAAATAAGCAACTGAACCATCGGTACCTAAATTACCGCCACGTTTAGTAAAAGCATGACGCACTTCTGATACCGTTCGATTACGATTGTCAGTCATACAAACAACCATCACCGCAACACCAGATGGACCATAACCTTCATAAGTCACATCTTCATAGTTAGCACCATCTAATTCACCCGCACCTTTTTTCACTGCGCGTTGAATAGTATCTTTCGGCATATTCGCGGAAGATGCTTTAGTAATAGCATCACGCAAACGCGGATTAGAACCCACATCAGAACCACCCATGCGCGCCGCAACGGTAATTTCACGGATTAGTTTCGTAAAGACTTTGCCACGTTTAGCATCTTCTTTTGCCTTCTTGTGCTTTATGTTTGCCCATTTACTATGACCTGCCATTGTTCTTTTCTCACTCAACTACGTTAAATTATTATGAAGAATATATCATTATTCTTTGTTAACTTTAATAGCCAATTCTAGTAATTGTCCAACATCGACTGTTGAAGGTGCCTCGGTTAGCGGACACATTGCTGATTGCGTTTTTGGAAAAGCAATCACATCGCGAATAGAATCGGTGCCACACATCAACATCACTAAACGATCTAAGCCAAAAGCAAACCCTCCATGCGGAGGACAACCATATTTCAATGCTTCAAGTAAAAATCCAAATTTTTCTTCTGCTTGCTCATCACTAATACCAAGTAACATGAATACCGCTTGTTGAATATCTGCACGATGGATACGAATCGAACCACCACCGATTTCAAAACCATTCAACACCATATCATATGCTTTCGATAAAGCTTCGCCTGGATTGCTTGTAAGTTCATCAACAGAATCTATTTTCGGTCCGGTAAATGGATGATGTAATGCATTCCAACGATTATGCTCATATTCAAACATTGGGAAATCAACCACCCATAACGGTTGCCAACCTGATTCAATTAAATTTAGATCCTGACCAAGCTTCACTCGCAACGCACCTAAAGCGTCATTAACTATCTTCTTATCACCAGCACCAAAGAATAATATATCACCGGTTTCAGCTTGTACTTGTTGCAAAATCGCTTCTAACACCTCATCCGTTAAAAATTTCAAGATAGGTGATTGCAAACCATCACGGCCTTGACCACGATCATTAACCTTTATATAGGCTAGACCTTTAGCGCCGTAACGTTTTACATATTCAGCATAATCATCTAATTGTTTACGTGATAACAATTCACAACCGTTAGGTAAACGTAAGACTGCAACACGACCATGGTCGCTGTTGGCTGGTTCAGAAAACACTTTAAATTCAACATCTTTAACACTGTCAGCAATATCTATTAATTCCAATTTGATTCGTAAATCTGGTTTATCACTACCAAAGCGTGTCATCGCTTCTTGATACGTCATCTGCGGAAAAGTTGGTAATTCCACATTTAAAATCTCAGAGAATAAATGGCGTATTAAACTTTCCATACTGTTCTTAACATCATCTTCTTCAACAAAAGACATTTCAACATCAAGCTGTGTGAATTCAGGTTGGCGGTCAGCGCGCAAATCCTCATCACGAAAACAACGGGCAATTTGATAGTAACGATCCATACCCGACATCATTAACAACTGTTTAAACAATTGTGGTGATTGCGGCAATGCGTAAAAGTGACCTTTATGATTACGGCTTGGCACCAAATAATCGCGAGCACCTTCTGGTGTTGCTTTAGTTAAGGTCGGTGTTTCAATATTAATAAAGTCCTGCTCACACATATAAGCATGCATGCGACGCATAACATCGGAGCGCAGACGAAAACGCGCGTTCATTTCTGGACGACGTAAATCTAAATAGCGATAACGCAAACGTACTTCTTCACTGACCTCTTGATAGTCATCAATTTGAATAGCGGGTGTTTTAGATTGATTGAGAAGATCAATTTTCTCGGCAACAACTTCAATCTTACCGGTAAACATTTTTGGATTGATCATGCCATCTGGACGTAGTTTCACTGTACCATGTACTTTGATCACAAATTCATTACGTAATTTGTCAGCTATTGCAAATAATTCTGCATTTTCTGGATGGAAAACAACTTGCACAAGACCTTCTCGATCACGCAAATCTATAAAAATCACACCACCATGGTCACGGCGACGATGCACCCAACCACACAGTATTACTTCTTGCTCTAATAATTTCTCATCAACCAAACCACAATAATGGCTACGCATGTCACCAACCTCTTGAAAAAAGACAAAGAGCAAATATTACGCTGTGCGATTAGGAACTGCAAGGCCTAAGCCGATGAAGTTGTCAATGAAACTAATAATTTATATGCTTTTACGTCGCGCTTGCTTTACAACAGCTTTTTGTTCTATTGGCTCAGGAGTCGGCGGCTCAGTTCGCCATTGAAAAAAAGTCGCAGACCTTCTTCTCAATGGCTTTAATAAAGTAGCTTCTAGCCCACGTAAAATACCCTGAACTCTATAGTTTTTGTGATCCATAAAGCCAAAATCATGTAACCTAGCTATCAACAAAGAATTTAGAATATTAGTTATAAGCTCTTTTTTGATTCTTAAACTACGTGCTCCTATATCATTATCGACACCTTTTACAACACAAGATTGATTCAAAGTAACCGTCAAACCTTTTACCGCTCTTAGCTGAAGTGTTAGCCACTGCATAACTAAGCTGCCCAGTTTCTGATGAGATATAGCGGCTCTTCCAGCAAATCGATTTTTTTGCTCGATAAATGAATTACCATGCACCATAGGGTGATAGCCAGCAACAAGTTTATTTGCAGAGGCCTTAGGGTAAACCACATTGGCTAATTTATTAATTAAATCATCTTTCTTTATTACGCTCGGAACTTCAAAATATTGGCCGGCAAGATTTTCTAACTCTGTTTTGTTAAGAGGAGCGAGCCTTTCCTTAAAAGCTTTCTTGTTTGCGTTAAAGTCACAACAGGCCTGACAACGCTCACTATCATCACATTCTGCTCTATACAAAACACCATAAGCATCAATAAAATGACAGTCTGTTCCTGAATATTTAAGTGCATTAGAAAAACTGTACTGTTGAGTTTTATCTGGAGATAAGTGTTCACCTTCAATCAAATCCAAGAGCATCAGCCCACCTAAAAAACTTGCAGGATAACGTGCTGCTTCAGAAACAAACCAAGCTCCCATCGTTACGGGTAAGTAGTTATGAGCCCTCAATGCTCTATTATAAAGAACACGACGAATCTCTTTCATAACTTGCTTATTAATAAATCTAACAAACTCTTGTTGACTAACATCATTTTCTACACTAGCCATTCTATCAAAAATTTGAGTGATAAATGTTGTGAAGTCATTAGCAAATAAGTTGCGAAACTCCGGAGAGTTACGTGCTATTCCTTGAATTACTCTCCAACAATTAAGTAATACAGCATCGACATTAGCTGCATCAATATTGAAAAAACGATAAACACCTACCAATCCGCTTTGAGGGTCACGTACATCGCGCCGCAAATCCGCGAGCATATCTACTAATAATTGGGGTAACTGCTGGCGTATTTGCCCAAGCTCTCCTGTTGCAACGACGGTACTATCATGCCGTCTACTGAGCTCACTATAAATAGGACCATTACCAAGATCTTCTATTCGACTTCTTGAATCACTACCAACCCTATTTCTGGTATCGCTTGCTCTTGCATCAAGCTGCTTAACCAAGCTTAGATACAGCGGCCCTAATTGTACAAGCAAATCATCAGCGCGCACATCGCCAAAAAATTCACGCAGCTGCTGTAACGTTTCTGCCTCGCTAAAATTCATGAAGATTGTATATGCGATGTCACTAATTTCACGAAGAAAAGAGCCGGTAGTCCTTTCGCCTGAGTTATCTCTAGAATCTGACGCTTTACGTTGCCTTCTTTCAATATCAATCTCAGTACCACCAATATTAAAATAATAAGGTTCCGCATCATCATCCAGTTCAAACCTCGCAACAGCAAGCAGCCAGTCTTCAATAGAGCTTAGTTCAAAAGAATTTCCTTTTTGTCTAGTACCAGAAAGTGGCGCTGATGCTTGATCAACTTCCGTTAACTTTTCTTTAATAATAGCTTCTGCCAGCGCAATAATCTCAGCCAGTGAAAAAGTCAGTTCACCAAAATTATTATGCGTGATTGTAACAGAGGTGAATATACTTGAGCTTGAGCCTGACATTTTCCTGACTCTTGCAAGCTCTTCTTCAATATAATTTTCGTTAGGTCCCTGCATACAAATACTTAACTTCGACTACTTCAAATTCATAGCAACGATGTTCTCATCTTTTCAAAAACATAACAATTTCATTTTAACTCAGTAGAATTTAAGATTTTTCTAAGTTGGTAAAGTCAAGCTTTTGACGATTTGGCATCTTCACCGCAAGTAGTAAAGCAATTACAGCTAAGCCAACAGCTAAGTACATACCGCTACTGAAAGCATAGGTATAGATTTTATGTACTCTTATCGTTAGTTGTAATAAAACATCATGAGGCACTGTCTTTAATGCTTCTGGAATTGTACCAATAAAGAGGTTGTGCAATTCCTGACGGGTTAATATCATTGCATGATTCATACCTTGTACATTTTGTGAGATTACTTTATTAATACCATGCTGATTCAAACTAGCAATGACAGCACCAATAATAGCTATCCCCAATGTACTACCAAGTTGACGACCACAAGTTACCATACCAGCAGCCATACCACGTTGGTGCCCAGGAACAGTACTGAGTGCTGTAGTCATACAAGCAGAAATAACGAAAGGGACTCCACAGCCAAATAGGAAAAATCCTGGCATCAATAACCAGTAATTATAGAAGCCGGCAAAAACCGCAATATTTAATGCACTTAATAGCACACATACCCCACCGATCAAAATAGGTAAGCGTGCACCATATTTATCGCGTATTTTGCCGCCGAGTGGTGCCATGAACATTACGGGAATCGTAGCCGGTAAAATAGCAATACCCGCTTGCAAAGAAGTATAGCCATAAACATTCTGTAAGAGTATTCCCCAAAAAATTATTGAAATGAATGCAGCTTGCATCAGCATTAAAATAATAATCGATTTCACAAAGTAAGGTTGCTGAAAAACTACAAAATTGACGAGGGGAGCTGTTTTACGTTTCTCAATAAATATAAATAGTACCAATGAAGCTATTGCGACACACAATAATGTAAGGATCGTCATTGATGTCCAACCAAAATGACTCGACTCCATTAAAGCAATAATAAAACTAGAAATGGTCATCGCTAAAAAAATAAAACCCAACCAGTCTGGTTTTTGTTGTTGGTTGACCGCATGGATTTGATCTTTTGGTAAGGCAAAATACGCTAAACTAAAGCCAATAATAGCAATCGGAAAATTTATCCAAAAGACTAAACGCCAACTGACTAATGTTGTTAGCAAACCACCAACCAATGGTCCCAATGATAAAAACAACGCTGAGATACCAATATACAGACCAATGGCTTTGCCGCGCTCGTTAGCTGGGAAAATATTAAAGACGCTAGTGCTAGTTGCTGGTAATAACATCGCGCCACCAATACCTTGTACGGCGCGACTTGCCACTAACCAGATATCATTAGGTGCAAAACCACAAGAAACCGATGCAGCAATAAACACAACTAAGCCTGATAAAAACATTCTGCGATGGCCATACAAGTCACCTAAACGGCCAGCAAAAATTAAAAAAACAGATAATGATAATAAATAACCATTGATCACCCATTGCAAGGTCACTGCGGATGTATGGAAATCACGCTGAATTGCAGGTAATGCCAAACCAGGAGCCGTTTGATCGATAAAGATCATCGACATCACGCAAATTGCGGCAGCAAGTACCCACCATTTACGATTTTTTTCATTTAATACAGGCATAACAGGATTCTCTATGGTCCCAAAATCGACAAGTATAACGATTATTGGCTATTCAGTATATGAATAGCTAAGTATGATGAAGTAAAGTCACTTATGACAAAAATCCGATAAACTGCAATAGCGTTGTGGTTTATCTTGATAAACCGCGGCTATGTAGTGAATCATCCGAGCAACAATATCTTTCCTGCGCCAATAGAATTGTTTAACATATTGAATAAAAAGATTTATTTTAATTTTTCCCAGCACAACAGGAAGAACCTTTATTGTGTCTATTAAAATACAAAAGATTCAGTAAATACTTATCACGAAGGTCTAGGAGGTCGCCGCAAAATGTTATCTGCATATTGCTCAAAGCTCATCAGTTTCATCCGTAAGCTTTCGCTACTTGATAACACACTTCCTTGCACAACATCATCAACAATGGCTTGTGACTGAATCTCAAAAGTTTCCCATGCCGCAGCGAGCTCATCTTCAGGGTAATGAGTATTAAGTTCAGACATAATTGTACCTTTCACAACACTAGTCGCTGCAACAACGCCCATATCTGTTTCGTCTAAACCTAGATGCCGAGCAATACATTTTGTTAACTCTGGTTTATTACTCTGCGCTAAAACACCATAAATAATACCTAATATAGCTAAGTCAATACGAACGTTATTAAGTAGTTCCGTAAAGTGTTTTGCAAGCTCTGGAATGGGGTCAGCGGCTCGCCAACTCGTACGGATAGCGTCAACCCAGCTAGCAGATGGCATTGCACATTCAGCCAGTGCTTTATACGTATTTGTAACTATATCCTTGCTAGACTTAAATGGGTTCATCAACTCATTTAAATCTTGGTAACTTAAGGTAACACCATCAATATAGTTATCATTGACAGAAGGGCTGTGCAAAGAAGTATAAGCTCCTAAGCGTCGTTCAGCAGGATCACCTATAGCCGAGCGAATACCTCGCGCATGCAACTCTGCCTCAATCATATAAACTAATTGTTGGTAGCGTACAGTTTCATCTGGCAGCATATATAATGTGACTTGCTGACCATCAAGTACTCGCTGACACTCGCTAATTTTCACCGTTACAGCCCGCATAGCACTTTCTAAGGATGCTCGCATTTGCTCGCGCTCAGCCTCATCCTTACACTCTAATTGCGGCAAGCCTTCAATTTGTTCAGATAAACAGCTTAATCTAGCCTGGAATTGTGTCATGGTGTCTTGAACTTGTGTTGGCCGTGCTGCTTTAAAATAGTCAGCATACTGGCTAAGCATTGGATATAAAACTTCATTCCATGCCTGCTCCATATCATCAGGATGAATATTAAAATGCAAAGACCAAGAACCTTTTGCAACACTCGTTCTTTTGTCACTCCACTTTCCATCCGTAAAAGTAACAAAATCACTTACTGCCAAATCAAAACGTAGTCTGCGTGTAACATCATCAGTTAATGTCACAGTCAATTGCTCATAAGCAGCATTCAGCGATGCGTAAGTCAATGCATCAGGAAGACTATTAGAGCGTTGTCGTTGTGCACGAGCACCTTGTTTTTTTACACCATGAGGAACCAACGAATATGCTTTGTGTGCTGGCTGTTGTGCTAATTGATTGACATGGGCCATGATTCCTGACCAAGCAGAATTAATATTAACTGCATCAGAACTAAGTTGCTGAAATTGGTCATGACTACCTGAAATCCCTGCTTGGCACGCATAGACAATAGCGCCTTCATTTTTACTCAAACTTATATCAAATACTTCATCAACAATCGCTGTCTGAGTGGTATTCACAATAGCCATATCTGCTACAGGAAAATCTATCTTTTCAAGTGCAGCAACATCAGTACATTCATACCCATGTAAAATAACATGATATAATTGCTCTCCATTTTGCATATATAACGCCAAAGATTGATTATGCCTTAGCTCTGGATGGACCGCAGCCAAGTCCTCTGCAATCACATTAATATGCAACACTTTTGCCATTAGCCTTGCCTGCAAGGTCTCAAGGTTATCACTTGATTTTGCCATAAGCACTCGCGCACTTTTATTTTTTTCTTGAACTGCAGCAACAACTTCTTGGCTTTGTGTAGAAGGAACATCAACGAATACAACCGTTTCGTGTTTTCCTGCCGATGCAGGTTTAAAAAAGCTTAGATCATCAGGCAACTCATGTTTATGTGCTGTTAGTAAATAATCACGGCCATGATCTTGAAATTCTTGTACATAGAGATCACTATTTTCTGAAAATAAACCCATTTGTGATAAGTCGCCACCATAAAAATCAACATCCAATAGTCGTGAGCTTCTTGGTGCTAATATTCCTTTGGCAGCAAGTACGGCATGATTAGGAAAGGCATAATCTCGCTCATTATCAGCGAGAGTGTCTGATAATATTTTTCTAATGTTAACGGGTAAACGTTGCTGTAGCTCATATAGAAATCTATACAAATTTTCCCCTTCATGTTTTGGGTCAAACAGAGGCTCTCTAGCAAAAATTTTATCTACATTTTCTCTACATATTTCTCGATGCTGCATAACTTCTTGACCAAATCTTTGCAGCAATAATAAGTACTCGGGAATATTCTCTTGTGGTCCAATTAATAGCTCTCTATTTCTAAGCAAATGATTTTCAATGCTCACAATAACATTGTCCATAAAAGTTAATAGTTGATGATAATCAGTAATCTTAGCTTGAATACACTCAGCTCGCTCAATTAGTGCAGGATGATAAACAGTCAACATGTCACTTTCTAATGTTGCTTTAAATTTTCCATCATCACCACGATCTATTTTCATTGAGATACTTAAATAACCGACAGGCTCATTTTCAATCGGCTTTCCATGATGATCTGTTTGTGAGTATTGAGAAATGCCGGTACCGATTGCATCTATCTCTACTAACTTTTGCAACACAATTCGTGCTTTTAATAAATAAGAACCATCATCTTGAGCAACAATATCATAACCTGAACGCGCTTGCTCTTGCTGAAACGTCATATCACTGTCTGCTAACACAAACAGCAAAGCATGCTGAAAATTTGTAATACAGTTTCCAATAGGACCATTTAAACTAGCATTTTGTAACATCCATTCCTGATCGTCCTCATCAGTAATACCTATAAAAGCTAATTGCGAAAGCAAGTGCTCCTTAAAGCCAGCATCACCAAGATTTATAATTCTGTCATACTCTTCCTGAGTAAGCGGTGTACCATCAATTTTGACGCCAAATCGCTTGTATTCACCCGTCATACTTTCTTTAGAGGCCTTACCATAAACAGGTAATGCTTTTCGATGATAATACAAAAAACTATTAAGATTCATTAACTCGAATAATTTTCTTGTTCCATTCATATTTTCTCTCTGCAATTAAATTATTAGATATTTCATTCAATAATAGGTCATATTCTATGCAAAAACTCAAAAATATCTTTAAGCATCTAATATTACTGATGATTCTCAATAAATATTTCTGGATTTTAGATATGAAAACACGATTTCAAAAGATAAGGGGCTGAAACTCAATAATCATTGCAGGGTAGAGAATATCAATGAATTATAATTTCTCCAACTCTGCCCCAAAGTCTAAGAAGAATTAAAGAAGTAAAAACCTACTTATTTGTTTCTGTAGTTGACGTTGATGCAGAAGATGTAGTGTTTGAATTCGATGCGCTGGTTGTATCGCTCTTACTTTTTTCTTCTTTCTTCGATGACGATGAATCTGCAGCAGAATTCGTTTGTGCTTTTTGCGAGGTGGCCTCTGTTGAAGCTTTACCTTTATCTTTGAAATCTGTCGCGTACCAGCCGGTACCTTTGAGTCGAAAACCAGGCATAGAAATTAAACGAGTAAGGCTGGATTTACCGCAAGCAGGACAATCCTTTAAATCGGCTTCACTAATTTTTTGTAAATGTTCTAATTGATGCTGACATTCATTACATTCGTATTCATAAATTGGCATTGCTACTGTCTCCCGTACTCTACCCATTAATAGCTGTTTTCAATAAAGTCGCACATTGTACCATATATGCCCAAATATTGAAACCACATTTAGCTTTTCTATAATAAAAATTCCCTTATACTAATGCCCACCTTAGTACGCAAAACTATCTGGAGATCATTGATAATGAAATCGATTTTAATCACCGGCTGCTCTAGCGGCATTGGTTTACACGTTGCCCAAGACTTGCATAAGCAAGGTTACCGTGTTTTTGCTGGCGTGCGTAAATCAGAAGATTTACAGCGACTAATCGATTTAGGCTTAACAGATAGTTTATTAATCGATGTTGATGACACAGACTCTATTAAAAAAGCTGTTCGCAAAGTGCGCCTAACTACCGATGGCCAGTTAGATGTTCTGTTTAATAACGCTGGATTTGTTTTGGCTGGTGCGATTGAAGATTTAAGTCGTGAAGCTATGCAACAACAATTTTCAACTAATGTTTTTGGCTCGATGGAATTAATCCGTGAAGTGTTACCCATGATGCGCCGTCAAGGCCATGGCCGCATTATTCAAAACAGTTCTATTCTTGGCGTGATGACCATGCCGTTTCGAGGTGCATATAATGCATCAAAATTTGCAATTGAAGGATTTATTGATACGCTGCGCCAAGAACTCAGCGATACTGATATTAAAGTCATTAGTCTTCAACCTGGCCCAATTTCTTCAAGTCTACGTAATAATGCGAAACAGGCTTTCACCAGTCATATCGATGTTGATAACAGTATTCATAAAATGCGCTATCACGCGATGCAAGCTTATTTTAATCGTGAAGAAAAACGTGCCGGCTTAACGCAATCACCTGATATTGTGACGAAGAAACTGTTACATGCTATCGAAAGTAAACATCCAAAAGCAAAATATAAAATTGGTGGCCCAGCTTATTTAATGGGATTTTGTAAGTGGTTACTACCAACAAAATGGATGGATGCTTTGTGTTGTTATGCTGTGAGTGATGAGTTTAAAGCACAATAACTTCTAATTATTTTTACAATGTTGCTAAATGTAGTTATGCACGCTTGCGATAAGCAAGATCTCTTTCTTCTTCTGCTGCTGCTGTTTTTTCTTCTACTTTGCTATTTGCTCCAGTCAACCAACCAAGCAATTTTAAACTACCATATGAGGCGGCACTGCCTGCTACAGAACCCAATGATGATGCAGCAACTTCTTGCACAATTTCCATTGGCTCCGCTTGTCCTATCAATGAATAGATCTGAACTAATGGCATAGTTAATAGTAAGGTCAATGTCATGAATAATTGTAAATTTTGTGGGTATAAATGATTCACGGTAAATAAATTTATAAATAAACTTGTTAAACCTAACAAAGGTGACTGTGTTGCAAAATACGCTAAGCCAGCTAACAGTAAAGGCAGTATGACTTGAATAGCTTGTTTAGGTAAGCCCAGTTTTTGCATACCACTATGTAACAAGTTAACTGCCACACTGACTAATATTGATAGTCCCATTGACCTAACAAATGTATCAGCAAAATTAAACTCCCTAGGTTCAAAAGATGCGAAACGTTGCTCACAGGTTTCTAAACTTTGTTTATCGAAATTTTGACAACGCACCATTGCCAAACGATAAATCGCTTTTTTAATCTGCCACATAAATTCTGCTTTATCTTCAGGTCGTTTAAAGCCTCTCACATAAGCCATTAATTCTTTCTTGATAGCATCAAATTCTTCACCATTACCAATTAAACTTACCCACGTAAGCATAGAACGAATATCATCAAAACTAATTTCTGGCGTGACTGCTTCACAAACATGTAGATTATTATCTAAGTCACCATACATAATAGTATCTGTCGTACCATTAAACATAAGATTAGTTGTGCTTCTATCACCAACACAGACACGTCTTTGATGCATCGTAACAATTGTGTCATACAGCCCACTAAGAATACGATGTAGCCGGTCAAGATCAGGATAAACACTTCCTAGATTAAAGATTGACTCAGCTCTATCCATAACCGTGTAGGTAGACGCCCTACTAGTATTTTGCTCTGGATGCATTGAGCCACCAACACCATATCGATGCACGCTTATGACACCGTCAACATCACTAAGACGTTCAAGCACTAGACATTCTCCTTCAAATGCCCAGCCCATAACGCCTGTTACATTAACATTGCCTCTTAAATCATGGGTATCAAAAAATCCAAGCGTGCTTGACTTAACTGCATATTCAGCACCATCCCGTAAATTTCTTATTGCGTTAACAAAACCATTATCACCACCACCTAAATAATCAACATATTTATAAACATCAAGGTCTGTACCATTTAGATATACTAGAAAACGTCCTACTAATGGTGCCTCAGGCTTTACTTCAAAAAAGTGAAAGCCTTTCTCTGCTAAACTCTGAAATTCTTGCCATTGTTCTGTTGTCTTTAACCAACTAACAAAACCATCATAAGGTGACACTTGCCATATGACAGAAAGCAATAAAGACTGAAATGCTCCTAAGCCAGCTGACATTAACCGAAGACTCTGAGATGGTAGTGTTGGTATTGCTGTAAGCCAACTAGAAGCTGTAAGCCAACTAGAAATAGTTTCGTAAGATGAGAACATAATTAAGTATTACCCTAATGAGAGCTAACAGTAGCTTGTTCTAATGTTAATTGAAGAACATCCTATAACATTAACTTATCGCATCACAACAGTTAACTTAAAGAGAAAAGGTTCTAGATAAAAATATGAATTTTATTCAGCTTATCATTCGTTAGAGAATTAGATGGAATTTCTGTTTCATGCGAGCAAATATGACGATAATTACAAGTTGCAATAAGGCTGTCATCAACCAAAGCGCCAATTATATATACGTTTTTCAGTTAGTAATGTGTTATTTTCGCTACCGCTTCAATTCGTAGCTTTTGCAACGCTTCTGCCATCGCCTTACCCTGCAAACCTTTTTCCAATAATGGTTGTGGTGATACAGCCTGTACTACTTGTAAAACATTTTCGAGAAATGCTTTCTGTTTAAATTCAGCTGTTTCAAAACCAGTGCGGCCTTGAAAGTCTGCTTGGCAGGCAATCAGTGCTTGTTGAAAACGCTCAGGTCGGCGCAAAGCATCCATATTTTGCAATAAAGCTAATAATTGTTCTGCAGATAATTTTAACGCATCCAATACATCGCCATGATAACGACTGACAATCAAGGCTAAATCACGATAATCATTCGGCACTGCCATGCGTTTACAAAGTGCTTTAATACAATCAACACTTTTTGCTTCATGACCTTTATGACTTGGCCATTGCGCTTTTGGTGTTAGTCCTTTACCGACATCATGTACTAATGCTGCGAAACGAATGACAGGGTCTGTTGTTAATTCACAAGCACGTTGTAAAACTAGCAATGTGTGGATGCCTGTATCAATTTCTGGATGACTCTCTGGTTTTTGTGGAATTCCAAACAAACAATCTATTTCTGGTAAGACAATGTTGAGAGCGCCACAAGCGCGTAAAAGTTCAATGAAACGCACGGGGCATTTTTCTGCTAATGCACGCGATAACTCTTTCCATACTCGCTCTGGCACTAACGCATCGACTTCACCTTCAGCAACCATTTGTTGCATTAACTGTAAAGTTTCTGCAGCTAATTGAAATTCAGGTAACTTTGCTGAGAAACGTGCGCCGCGTAAAATTCGTAAAGGATCTTCGGCAAAGGCTGGTGATACATGGCGTAGAATTTTATTATTTAAATCTTGTTGTCCATGATATGGATCAATCAGTTTTCCCTGCTCATCTTGGGCAATCGCATTAATAGTAAAATCGCGCCGCATTAAATCTTCCTCTAGCGTCACACTTGACTCAGCAAAACAAACAAAGCCAGTATAGCCTTTGCCGGTTTTGCGCTCAGTACGCGCCAATGCATACTCTTCACCAGTCTGAGGGTGTAGGAAAACGGGGAAATCTCTACCAACTTGTTTATAACCTTGCTCGAGCATGGCTTCTGGTGTCGCCCCCACTACAACCCAGTCACGTTCTTTTACCGAAATTTGCAGCAGCTGATCTCGAACTGCACCACCAACTAAATAGATTTGCATGATTAATTTATCCAAAAAACTCAATATTTGATATATACTCTTAGGAAGTTATAGTAATGCAAAATAACTGATTTTACTAATACAACTATTAACATATAATGTCGCTACTTAATGTATCAGAGCAATCTTAAATAATGACTAAACGTAGAATCAGCAAGCAACAAGCAGGACGCATTCAAGCATTACATGAAAAGCGTCGCTCTCGTGCCAAACAACAGAAAGAGAACTCTATGGATGAAAGTTCACTTGGTCCTGAGCAACACGGTTTAGTAACCACGCATTATGGTGCCAGTGTTGATATCGAAAACGATGCTAAAGTCCTCCATCATTGTCGACTCCGCCAAAATATTCCTGTCTTGGTACCTGGCGATGAAGTCATTTGGCAACCAAGTCAAGATGGTGGAGGCATTGTTACGGCTTTAGAACCACGCCGCAGTGTATTATCACGGCGTGATTTCTTTGGCAACATCAAACCGATTGCTGCAAATCTTGATCAAGTTATTGTCACCACCGCTTGTGTTCCCGCATTTTCTGAAATTTTCATTGACCGCTATCTAGTCGCAGCAGAAAGTTTAAACCTCGAAGCCATTATTTTATTAAATAAAATTGATTTACTTGAAGGACTGCAATTAGAGATGCTACAAAATCGATTAGAAATCTATAATGATATTGGTTATAAAGTTTTAGGACTCAGCGCCAAATCTCATCAAGGCTTTGCTCGGCTTATTGAAGCACTAGCCGATAAAACGAGTGTTTTTGTCGGCCAGTCTGGTGTTGGAAAATCATCTTTAGTGAAAGCCATCTTACCTGCTGAAAATATTAACATTGGTCATCTCTCCGAAAAACATAAACTAGGCCGACATACAACATCATCAACAAAGTTATATCATTTACCAAATTGTGGTCGTGTGATAGACTCGCCCGGCGTTAGAGAATTTGACTTATGGCGTATGACTCATGCAGAGTTAAGTTATGGTTTTCCTGAATTTCGCGCTTACCAAAGCCAATGTAAATTCCGAAATTGTAAACATTTGTTTGAGCCAGAATGTGCAATCAAACAAGCTGTTGCTGACGGCCACATCAGTGAAACACGTTTAGATAGTTTTCATAGTTTAAATTTAGATATGGGTGCCCAAGCAACTTGAATACACAAGCCTGCCTCGCAAAATTACAATATATTATTCCACAACATAGCATTTCAAAACTGTTGGGCTGGTTATGTGAATGGCAACATCCTGCTTGGTTAAAAAATTGGGTTATTAAAACTTTTGTACAACATTACCACGTTGATATGTTAGAAGCTGAGAATGCCGATCCTTGTAGCTATCCAAGTTTTAATGCCTTTTTTACCCGTGCTTTAAAATCCAATGCTCGAACTATTGCAGAAACTGCTAACGTGATCTTAAGTCCAGTGGATGGTGCAGTCAGTCAATACGGCAAAATTAATAATGACAAATTGATTCAAGCCAAGGGTCATGACTTTAGTGTTACTGATTTATTAGGCGGTAATAATGAGCTTGCCAAACCATTCATCAATGGCGAGTTTGCAACCTTGTATTTATCACCGAAAGATTATCATCGCATTCACATGCCTTTTCCGGGCACATTAACTGATATGATTTATATTCCCGGTAAATTATTTGCAGTAAACCCAACGAGTACTAACCACATTCCGAATTTATTTGCACGTAATGAGCGAGTTGTTTGTTTGTTTGATACTGATATTGGTCGTATGGCGGTGATTATGGTTGGTGCATTGATTGTAGGCAGTATTGAAACGGTTTGGGCTGGTACTGTCGCACCAAGTACAAATAAAATTTCTCACTATCAATATGACGCTAAAGAAAAATATAGATTTGCAGCACTTGCTGAACTTGGTCGTTTCAAATTAGGTTCCACCGTCATTTTATTGTTCCCAGAAAATAGTATTACTTGGCAAATACAAGAGCTAGATTCAACTAATCTACAACTTGGCAACATTGTTGCAAAAATAAACACCCTGTCCATATAAATTACAACCCCATGTATTTAAAGAAGAAATTTTATATTCCATGTAAAAACTTATTGCAATTATCAGTAAAACTTGTTAAAATTTGCTCACATTTTTTACAGAAACAATAATAATAAATACTGTTAAAAATAAAAATTATATAAATCAAATAGTTATTAAAGTAGTAGAGGACTTTTTATGGCTTATGGCACTCATGACTCCGCAGATGGTTTGCGGAGTGTTCGACAGCACGATGCTGAAAACCAACCTGCCTCACCCAAAAGACCAGCGGGCAGCCCTAGACGTCCAATTCTTCGAGAGAGAAATAGCACTGATTATTCAGATATAGGGACAGGTACTGGTAGCACCTCTTCTGATCCATCAGCTTCATATTCACCAAGAAAACGACTCAGGCAGAGCCCTTTAAAGCCATCTCGAGCACCTAACCAAAAAGCCGATATGCAACCTATTCCTCTAGATTTAGACGAAGCACTCGATGCTCTAGATGATGATTTAGCAGCTGTTGAAAAACTTCCGCCTCATGTAGATCATACTCAACCAGGCTTCCAATCAATTCCATCAGAGCTAGAACCCCCTCCTCTACCTGACTTTGGCGTTACACCGGATTCTCAAGAGTCACCACCCGCACCCTCAGACATCATCACCATTGACACTGACGATGAAGAAGCAGAAGAGCTACTCTCTGTTTCGAGCAGTATAAAAACAGATGCTGAAGTTCTCGCCCATGCCGCAAGAATCAGCGCGTATCGCACCTTAAAAGGAACAGGTATAAATCACCCCCATCATGAATTACGCCGCATAATCTTAGCCCATGCATTACAACGTGCAGGCTATGCTGTTAATCCTGGCGATCAAGTTGTTTTACCGCAATCACATTATTTATCGAGTGGAGAACGTGACGCAAATGGCTCTGCTCTTTCTGAAGCTTTAGACACTCCGGCAATGTCTCACTATCGAGATTCTTTACAAGCTCATGTTGAATGCCCAGTTACAGACACAAACAAGTTTGACTTATTTCATATTATTGCTGTTCCAAAACAAAAAAAATGTCGTCAGACTGATATTGAATTGGCGATGCCAACAATGAAAGGCTTTGGCGAAACAGTTGTTGCAAAGCTTGCGCGTATTTTAACAGCAGCACAAGCAAACCAATCACATACAGCCATTAATGACATCGTTTTAGTTTTCGACTTGAGTGATAGCGCACTATCTGACGATGGCACACTAAAAAGAAGTGCTACACAACATTCTGCACAAAAAGTGCTTGAATTACTTGGGCAATTCTTTCAGAAAAACCCTGACTATCCGCGTATGCGTTTTATGTTGCTAACAAAAAGTCGGAATTTATATGGTCCCAATGGACACGCTCATATTTATACTGCTGAGGAAGCGATAACAGCAGCTAAGGCAGCTAGAACGTCTTTCTTTACACCATCACCAGCAGCTTCTCAAGCCACAGCTACGTCTCAGACATCTCAAGAAGGAAGTGCGGCACCGGCATCACAACCAACTCCAGCAGGAAACATACATCAGTTTTGGGCAGAAAGAAGAGCGCAGCAAGCAACACCACAACCAGTAGCGAGAGCTCATAGCGCTCTTTTTGCTACACCTCAGAACCCAATAATGCCAGCAGCTGCCACCTCAAAAAGGCTTCCCAAAAAACGTCAAGCCGCTTCAGCTAAAAGACCTCGAAAACTTAAGCATTCACCACAAAGCAACACACTAAAAGCTTACTTTACACTTAAAAAATGATAAGCCTAAAATCTAACGCATTGTAGCAAAGCCCTGAAGATTACCTTCGAGGCTTTGCTGTTCTTTAAACTAAATTTATACCCACCCGTCACGCCGCTGCGGCAGGATTAATATGATGGCCTCTATTAGCTTGACCAAGGACTCTTTCTTGTATTTCTGCAGCAAGCGACGCATGTCTTGCTGCGCATTCTGTCTGTAGCGGAGCTAATCTTTCTGATAACTCACCGTCACCAAAAGAATACAAAGAAAATGACCTTGCATTTTTTAATGCATCAACATTCTTATATGCCGCTTTAGCTTTAGCTTCGAGGTCAATTTTATTATATTCTTCTCGATATTTTTGGCTTTTTTGCAAAGCAACAGCAGTAGCATCCAAAGCATCATTAATAGAACCTAAATTCAGTAATAGACTGCCAGATGATTGCGTATATGGTTCTATACTCTTAATTAACTGTTCGGCACGTATAAAATAAAATAAACTAACGATACCATTCAATGGCCCTTGATGTTTTGACAGCAGTCTCAATAATCCTGTTTCACAAGCATCGTTCAAAGCTAAGCCGCGATTATATTTTTCGATATATGTAACAAACAATCCGGCAGCATGCATAGAATCATATTGCATCGCTAATCCCACTGTTGCCTGAAAGTTTTCTATTGCTCTAGAATCTGGTGTTGTTGAGTATACATCTGCCGATAATAAATTATAGAAACACTTTGCAGCAGAAAACTGATACAAACCCATTATCATTCGGAAAAGTGAAACATCATCTTGTTTCTGTAACTTATTAGCCGCAACCTCATCTATACCAAACTTTTCTTGTAACTTATTATCACGAATCAATTGTGCCCAAAGGCTAGAAAGTTCATTTTCACAAAAGTGATAGAACTCAAGATTCTCTACTGCATATTCTAATACTGCACTCAAGTCACCATCATGCTTTTTAATGAGCTGCAGAACTGCATGCTTTACTGCTTGTGGATCAAATAAATTTTCTTTACCTGTGCTCATTGGAAATAACCGGTTTAGTTCTAATGAGAAGCTCTCTCGCTTTTCATCTTCTTGCTTGCGCCTTTTACCTTCTGCCTGCGCCCAAAGATCACTTGAAGTTAATGTCGTTCTACCCCGCTTACCATTTCCTCTTCCTCCTGCCATAATCTATCCCCTCTTCTATTTTTTTGTTTTTATTTTCTCTACTCTTCCGTAAGCAGTTACGTTTAAGTAAAGTCGAAAATTATAATTTCGCAAGTGTGTGTTTTATATAAACAATTTAGGGCTATTTTCCTTTATTCTTGACCACAATCTGGCCGTGTGTTACTTTCTTTTACAGTAAAAATTAAGTAAGAAACTTAAATCTATGAAAATCTTCACAACACATCATCTTCTTCACGGCAAGCCTGCCAAGCATGCATAACTTGGTAGGCCAGATAGCTGTAGATCTGTCGAGTTAAATTTTTTGGAGATGATATGAAGATGAAAAGCAATAAACCCCGCCGCGTATTAAGTATTTTTACCCTCGTGATGATTAATGTTATCGCTGTAGATAGCTTACGAACCTTGCCGATTAGTGCCGAATACGGCACAGCTGCAATTTTCTATTATACGCTAGCAGCAATATTATTTTTTGTACCCACAGCGCTAGTTGCTGCGGAGCTTGCAACCGGCTGGCCTAAAACAGGGGGTATTTATGTTTGGGTGCGCGAAGCGTTTGGTAATAAAGTTGGGTTTTTAGTTACGTGGTTAGTTTGGGTTTATAATGTCGTTTGGTTTCCTACTATCATGGTCTTTCTTGCAGGAACAATTGCTTATTTAATTAATCCAGCGCTTGCTCATAGTAAACTTTATTTATTATCGACCATCTTAATCTTATTTTGGGGCGCCACCATTATTAACTGTTTTGGTATGCGCATATCCGGTTTAGTAAGCATTATTGGTGCGCTGATTGGCACATTATTACCGATGTTTTTTATTATTATTTTAGGGGTTTTTTGGTTTACTGCAGGTAACAAAATTCAAATCCATCTAACACCATATTCCATTGTCCCTAGTATTCACTCTCTTAAAAATTTAGCTTTATTAGTAGGGGTTATATTTGGTTTGGTAGGGATGGAAATGTCTGCTGTACATGCTGAAGAGGTAAAAAATCCACAACGTGATTATCCAAAAGCATTACTTTATTCAACCCTCATTATTTATATTTCTATGGTGTTAGGCTCGCTTGCGATAGCAGTAGTCGTTCCACAAAAACATTTAAGTTTGGTCACAGGCCTCATCGATGCTTTTAGAATATTTTTTATTCATTTTAATATGCAGTGGATGCTACCAGTTATCATATTCTGCATTTTAATCGGCGGCTTCAGTGGTGTTTCAGCTTGGATTATTGGCTGCAGTAAGGGTTTATTGGTTGCCAGCCGTGATGGTAGTTTTCCTGCTATCTTTGGCAGGGTTAATAAACACGGTGTGCCAGTTCCAATTCTAATATTACAGGGTGTCATTTTCACATTACTTTGCAGTATATTTTTGTTAATGCCAACACTGAATAGCTCATACTGGCTATTAACGGCAATGACTGCACAATTAGCCATGTTAGTTTATATCGGCATGTTTGCAGCTGTTATCAAATTACGTTATAGCCAACCTGACAAACCACGAGCATTTAAAATCCCTGGTGGCAATATCATGATTTGGCTAATTGCTGGCCTGGCATTATTAACTTGCCTTTGTGCTATTGCCGTTGGCTTTTTACCACCATCGCAATTTAAAACTGGAAATGTTTTTCGTTATGAGGCCATTCTAGTAAGTGGTATCGCTTTCTTTTGTATATTACCACTCATTATTGCTAGATTTACTAAAACAACAAAACCAGATGAACCAGCAATAGGAAATCTTTAATATGCATAAATATATTTGTTTTTTAATGTTTGTTGCATCAATAATACTATCTACTTCCGTGTTTGCAAATACATTGCCAATAGCTAATTTGCATACTTTGGTTGGTCATTGGCATAATATCGACAGTAAAAATCCTCAACTAGATAAAATTACGATAACCCAGCATGGCAATACCTATAAAATAAATGTTTGGGGTAGTTGTCACGATAAGGTTTGTGACTGGGGTAATGTTAAATTAAACCACGCCTTTCCTCATGGATTAAAGCCTTGGGATCCTCAATATAAAATTGCTTATATTAGTTTTAATCAATATACTAAAAATATTATTGGTATTGCTATTTATAATGTTTTTACAAAATACAGTCACAAACCTGGGCAACTTATTGAGACCCTATTACAAAAAACAGAAAATAAATAAACCATGAGATTTTAATCAGATAGGATTTAGATTTAGGAGTAACAACATGATTAAACGTTTAGAAAAAAACTATGTTGCTGACATCGATAAGCTATTAGTCGAATTTGATAAAGAACACCCTGAGAAGTCTGCCTCGCAACAAGCAGAAATAGCTAAACATAGACGCATTGCTGAACTTCGCGACAATCCTGATGCTCAACAAAAGCCTGCTCAAATTTGGGAAGACTTTTAATCTAACGGACCTTGGTATTTATCCTAAGTCCTGTCTAATTTAAATTAATTCCTGAGAAGAGTTTCAACTTCTGCAATCAATGCCGTTATTAATTCAGCAGCACTCATCTTTCGCGCTAAGATAGCCCCTTGCCCTGCCCACAACGACATATAATCAATATTATTATGCTCTTTAGCTGCTGTTCGCATAGGTTTCGTTAGTTTATTTTGAATCGGATAATCAGGGATCTCCGTTTGCGTGACCATTGCTTGTGCAAAAGTATTATCAATTGCACGCGCTAATTTACCTGAAAACATACGTGTCAGAACAGTGTCTTCACCTTTGGCTTTAGTAATTGCATCTTGATAACATTGAGCAACACCAGCTTCTTTACATGTTAAAAAAGCAGTGCCCATTTGCACGCCACTTGCGCCTAAACATAAAGCGGCTAACACACCACGACCATCCATTATGCCACCAGCAGCAACAACAGGTATTGTTACCTTATCCACGATTTGCGGTATCAACGCCATGCCACCAATTAAAGATTGTTCTTCTTTACCTAGAAATGTACCGCGATGTCCACCTGCTTCATAACCTTGAGCAACAATCATATCAACACCTCTTTCTTGTAGAGTAAGTGCTTCATCAATCGTCGTTGCAGTACCCATTATTATGGTTTTATTTTGTTTTAGCGCTTTAATATGCTCCGCATCTAAAGCTCCAAACGTAAAACTTAATATCGGCACTTCCTCAGCAAGTACAACAGCAAACTGCTCATCAAAGTCAGGCGCATAGGGCGCACTTACATTTTCCGGGACCATGGCGCCTGCAGCTGCAAAATGTGGTGCAAGTTGTTGTTGCATTTTTTCTTGTACTGTTGCTGATTCAACTGAGGAACAAGGTACAAATAAATTCACCGCGAAAGGTTGCTTTGTTAAAGTTCGTATAGTTTGAATATCTTTTTGCAATTGCTCTGGCTGCAAATAGCCAGCGCCAACACTACCTAAACCACCAGCATTGCATACTGCTGCGACCAATTCAGGCGTTGTCGGACCGCCCGCCATTGGCGCCTGAATAATCGGGTATTTAACTTTTAATAACTGAGTTAATACTGTTGCTGTCCATTGCATAAGCTTTTCATCCTTCTTATATTGATGAAAATAGTAGAGTACTAAAAGAAGAGTCTAAAAATATAATAAAATATGATCGTAAATAACGCGCCTAAAGGGATGGTAATAAACCACGACAAAAAGATATTGCGAATAACACGTAAATTCAATGCACCAATACCGCGCGCCATACCAACGCCTAACACACCGCCAACTAAAATTTGTGTCGTTGATATAGGAATTCCAGCACTAGTTGCAATAACAGCCGTACAAGCAGCAGACATGGTTGCAGCAAAAGCTCGACTCGGTGTTAAAGCCGTAATACCTGAACCAACCGTGGCAATAACTTTACGTCCATAAGTCAGTAAACCAACAATGATACCGAAGCAACCCAGAGCTAATACCCATAATATTTGCGGTGCATTTGAGGCCATATGCCCGCCATTTTTCACTAAACAAATAATAATACTCATGGGCCCAACGGCATTTGCCACATCATTTGACCCATGAGCAAATACCATTGCGCAGGCCGTAAATAACATTAATACTGCAAATATCTTTTCAATTCGAGCATATTCTTCATGGCGACTAATTTTACCGACAATATTAATACGCCGAATAAAGATTATCCCCAAAAGCATAACGAACAAACCTATTACTATAGAAATACCTACGCTTTGACTACGCGAAAAATATATGCCGAAATGTTTTAAACCTTTTAATATGGTTGCAACAGAAAGAATAAAACCGATTAAGAAGAAATAATAGGGTACTCGTCTTTTCGCAGATTTAAACGGTGTCGGTGTTGTTAAAATAAATTTTTGAATACTCAGAAAAATAATATAAGCAACCACACCTGAAATCATAGGAGAAATAACCCAGCCGCAAGCAATAATCGCAACCATTTTCCAATGTACTGCATGTACACCAATAACGACAGAACCAAAACCTACGATAGAGCCAATAATAGTATTAGTAATAGAAACGGGTAATCCAAAGAAACTTGCGATCGTCATCCAGCATGAACCACCCAACATCACTGCTAACATACCCAACACTAAGGTTTGCGGATCGTTATTGAGTACATCCATATTAATAATGCCATGGCGAATCGTGTGAGTTACACTACCACTCGCTAAAAAAGCACCGGCGCATTCAAAGATAATGGCAATGATTAACGCTTGGCGTACTGATAAAGCTTTAGAGCCCATCGCGGTACTAAGAACGTTCGACAAATCGTTGGCACCAACGCCCCAGGTCATGAACAAACCAAAAACTACTGCAAGGATTATAAAGATAAAGCCGTAATCCATTTAATCATTACCTCGCTAATAACATACTTAACCGGCCACCAACACTTTGAGCTCGATCAGCTAACTCACCAATCCAGTCAACGGCTTTATATAAGAACATCGTATCAATAGGCGCGAGATCTTTTTCAATGGTGAAAATCGCACGACGAATTTTTATTTGAATTTCATCCGTATCATGCTCAATATCATTTAGTTTCGTAATCATTTCTTCAACAATATCAACTTCGCGACCGCGAAATCCTGTTTCTAACAATTCATCTAATTCATTAATAGCCTTATTCGCTTGACCTGCGGCATCAATACTACGCTTCACAAATGCCAACATATCATCGGCAATTACTTCAGGAATCTGCATCTTGCGTCCCAATATTAAACCAGCAATATCTTTAGCCTTATTGGCAACACGATCTTGAACGCGGAGAGTTTCAAGAATATCGGTCCTTGGTAGCGGCAAAAATAAATTACTTGGCAAGCTAAGTCGCAATGCTTTTTTTAAATCGTCGGCTTCATTTTCCAGTTGCACAATAACATTTTGATGCCTTTCTGCAGCCTCTAAATCCTGCATCAAAATAGCTTTAAAAAAATCTTCTAAGTGCGCAGCACAAGCATAAGACTTGGCCATGTGTTTTTGCAGTGGACGAATAGGTGAAGGTGCAAACATACCGAAAATAGAACGTGTCATACTCATATGTTTTATCCTAAAAAAGAACAATCTTAAGCATGATAATTTAAGCCCAAAATTGAACAATAATGTTGGGGCGAGTATACCGGAATTAACCTACTGGGCAAAGTCCTAACACACTAAAATCTGCGGGAAGACTTTGAAAGACAGAGTATCGACTAAACCATATCAATTGGATCGACATCAATACTCCAGCGCACTTGCTTACTTAATTTATCGTTGCTAATCAAAGAAATAAGTTGGCTTAATAATATTTGTAATGATTTACGCTGAGGTGATTGCAGCAATAATTGTGCTCGATATTTACCAGCAACACGTTCGATAGGAGCAGGAGCTGGTCCCAAAACATGAACATGACTATCCGTATTTTTAATAAGCGATCGAGCTTGCAAAGATATCTGCTGTAAAAACGCTAGAGGTGCTTGGCTATTGGGGGCTTCTGCACGTAGTAATGCTAAATGTGAATAGGGTGGCATGGCAGCAAGTTTACGTTCTTCTAACAGAGCATTAGTAAATGCCAAATAACCCTTGTTTAATAATAATTGTAATAACGGATGTTGTGGTTGATGTGTTTGTATTGCCACCTCACCAACACGCTCAACACGCCCCGCACGTCCAGCCACTTGTAAAACTAATTGTGCGAAGCGTTCCGTTGCCCGAAAATCTGCACTGAGCAAACCGCCATCGGCATTAACAATTCCAACCAAAGTAACACCGGGAAAATGATGCCCTTTCGCCAACATTTGTGTACCGATTAAAATCTGAAACTTGCCATCACGCGCACCATCCAACAGCGCCTCCATTTCACCTTTGCGTTGTGTTGAATCTCGATCGATACGCGCCACTTTATAATTCGGGAAATGTGCCATGATGGTTTGCTGCAAACGTTCTGTTCCCATACCAACCGGCATAATTTGCTCAGCCTGACAATCTGGACAACGCGGAACAACCGCTTCACGCCGATCACAATGATGACAGCGCAATTCATGCAAGCGTTTATGAAAAACCATTTTTGCATCACAACGTCGACAACTAGCAAACCAACCACAGCCATGGCACATTAATACCGGTGCAAAACCACGTTGATTTAAAAACAATAAAACTTGGCCTTCACGTTGTAAATGCTCACCCACAAGTGTCAATAACTCCGCAGCTAAACCACCACTTAGTTTTTGTTGTCGCATATCCACTACGGTAAAAGTTGGAGGAATAGCTTTGCCCGCGCGTTTTCTTAAACGTAACATTTGATATTGTTTATTGTCAGCATTATAAAGACTTTCTAATGTTGGTGTCGCTGAACCTAGAATAATTGGCATCTTCTCACGCTGCGCTCGCAATACAGCTAAATTTCTTGCTGAATAGCGCAAACCATTTTGTTGTTTAAACGATGTATCATGCGCTTCATCAATAATAATGATACCGGGATTCTGCATCGGTGTAAAAACCGCAGAACGTGTACCAATAATAATCTTTGCCGTGCCCTCTCTGGCTGCCAACCAACCTTTGAATTTTTCAGTCTGAGATAACTTAGAATGAAACACGACTATCTTCGTCATAAAACGTTCAGAAAAACGTGCCACCGTTTGCGGTGTTAGCGCAATCTCTGGAATTAATACTAGAGCTTGTTTGCCAGCACGCAGCACTTCTGCTATCACCTGTAAATATACTTCGGTTTTACCACTACCGGTCACGCCATACAGCAACCAGACTTTAAAATCATCAATACTCTGTTTAATGCTGTCTAATGCTTCTTGCTGTTCAACATTGAGCACCACAGGACTGGGTTTGATAACAAGTTCAGCCACAGCATGCTCAATCGTGTCCTCTATTTCCTCTTTTACAATTAACTGTTTTTTTATTAATGCTTGTAGTATCGATGACGTAATATCTAATACCAAACATTGCTCCGTAGTTAAACTCGTATTTTGTTCTCGTAGTAGCAGTAATACTCTACGTTGTTTTGGCGCTCGCGATAATTCAGTGATCGATATCTTGCGGCCCAACTCGGTTAAACACCAATGTGTTTTATACTGATTAAGTTTTGCGGGGCGATCTTCACGCAACATGCTTGGTAACGCCGTAAAGAATGTTTCGCCAAATGAATGTTGATAATAGTTAGCAGCCCATTGCAATAATACAAACAACGTATCTGAAAACACCGGCTCACTATCGATAATTTTTATCACTGATTTGAGTTTGTCCCGCGGAAACTCACTTTCATTAACAACTGTGACGAGAACACCAAGCATTTTGCGTCGACCAAAATTAACAAAAACCCTGACGCCAGGCTGCAACTGTTGAATATCACAATCAGCGGGAGGTAAATAGTCGAATAGTTTGCGCAACGGTGTTGGTAGCGCAATCCTCAAAACACTCATATCTTACGTTCTTTCTTTATAATTTCGTAAGCCTTTTGGATGCGTTGAGTTTTCTCAGTTGCCAACTTCATCATTTCTTCTGGCAACCCTTTTGCAACTAATTTATCAGGATGATTCTGACTCATCATCTTACGGTAAGCACGTTTAACCTCTGCATTTGTTGCTGTTTTCGACACACCTAAAACAGCATAGTAATCTTCGTTCGCCGCAGTATAAGATTGATAGCCACTTCTACCACTACTATTACTTGAAGATTGCTGATGACTATATTGATGCGCACGCTCTTGTGACCATTGGAATTCAGAAAACGTTGGTTTAATACCTAATGCCAAACAGATTTGTTCAAGTACTTTTTTCTTATTATCAGTCATTACGCCTTCAGCGAAGGCCGCTTGCATTTGGATCTCAATAAACACGCGTAATAATGCAGAGTGATGCTGACAATCTTCTACTAATACTTTCAACATACTTTGCAGATTAAAACCTGGTCGCTTGCCTTCATTAAAGTAGTGGACCGCTAATTTTTTTTGTTCTGCTGATAACAGCATGTGTCGCATGATACGTTTAGCAACTTTAATTTCTTCTTCAGAAATTCGGCCATCAGCTTTTGCGACATGGCCCATAATACTAAACGTCGCTTTAAAGAAAGTAATGCGCGCTTTGTCTTTTTGATTTTTTTGTTTTACCCAATCGTAATTGAAATAATTGAATCTAAAACTTCGATCAAAGTAATGGCCAACTAACACACCGAATACTAACCCCATTGGACCAGCAACTAACCAGCCAAATAGCGCACCAATAATTTTTCCCCAAAACATCAAATAACCCTATTATTTACGTACTCTGTGTACTAATATTTTGCACACTTATTAATAAATTGGTATATTCTACCCCTTTTTGGATAATAATACATGAGGCAAAGATCTGTGGCACGATTTAATACAGTTCGATATATTTATAGCTCCTTCTTTTACTGCGTCAGTCCGCTCGTTATCATGCGTTTATTATGGCGTGCTAATCGTGCCCCGGCATATGCCCACCGCTGGCGAGAACGCTTTTCAGCTTGTAAGAAAACCACACAACCTGGCGGATTATGGGTTCATGCTGTGTCATTAGGAGAAGTCATTGCTGCCACACCATTAATTCAAGCCTTACAAAAACAATATCCTGATTTACCTTTAACCGTCACCACGCTTACACCAACAGGCTCGGAACGCGTCAGAACATTATTTGGTGATGATGTTTTCCATGTTTACGCACCTTATGATTTACCAGGAGCCGTCAATCGCTTCTTAAATAAAGTCCAGCCTAAGCTCGCATTGATGATCGAAACAGAGTTATGGCCAAATATTTTTGCCGCCTGTAAAAAACGCAATATTCCCGTCATGATCGGTAATGCACGCTTGTCACCAAATTCATTTAAAGGCTATGGCAAGATTGGCTGGCTAACACAAAATATGCTTGATAACGTTGCTTTGGTTGCGGCACAAACGCAACTTGATGCCGATCGTTTTCATGAATTGGGCATGCCAGGTAAAGACATTACTATTACCGGCAGTATTAAGTTTGATTTATCGTTACCCGCAAGTTTATTCGAACAAGCTGCACATATTCGACAACTTTGGGGAACAGGCCGTTCAGTTTTAATCGCAGCAAGCACACATGAAGGCGAAGAAGATATTATCTTACAAGCATATGCAAGCATTAGAAAAATCATACCAACATGCTTATTAGTTCTTGTTCCACGCCATCCAGAACGTTTTACTAAGGTCATTCAACTTTGCCAAAAGCTTAGGTTTAGCACCGCACAACGCAGCACCGGTGAAGCCTGTTCTGAAACTACGGATGTTTTTATCGGTGATACCATCGGTGAACTATGTACTTTTTATGCCGCAGCCGATATTGCTTTTGTCGGAGGCAGTCTGGTTAATGTTGGTGGTCATAACCCATTGGAACCAGCAGCTTGCGGTATTCCAACCATCACCGGACCCCATGTTTTTAATTTTTTGGAAATTAACCGCCTATTAACCGCAGCTACAGCTATAAAAACTGTTCATAATAGTGATGAGCTAGCAAAGCAAGTATGCCACCTTTTTCAAAATCCAAACTTACAGGAAGAAATGGTTGCTGCCGGTAAAACCGTTGTTGAACAAAATCGTGGCGCCTTGCAAACTCACCTAGACTTGATTGACAACTTATTAACCAAAAATAGTCAATCTTAATAAATTTGTTACACACTGTTACAAAATCGACAGTTATCGCAATCATTCTGCAATAGTCAACCGTTAGCATCATGTTCAGAGCTCGAGAAAGCTCACAGAATTAGAATGAAGTTGAGATGGCAAATGGCAGCGAAAAAATTATTAAAAAAAGCTACAACTGTCGTAGAGAAAGTGGTAACCCGATTAGATAACTACTTTGCTGACGTTTCTGATATTGATTTCGCAAACCTTGGCAACGATGCATTACAACGCTGGACAGTACTCTACTGGCAAGCATCCACAGAACAAAAAGTTTTACTACACCGCATTCTTGCAAATCTACTATTGAGCACACACTATGATTCTTATCGTGCAGGAATTGATTATAACAATCTAGCCGTTGAAGCTGTTAATATCTTGCAAACATATTTAACTAATCCCATTCGCAATCATCAACAAGTTAAGCTTGTAGCAGCCTTTATTGCACTTATGCATGGACATAGCGTTACGATTGCTTTGCGAGATGATATGTACTACGGAACCGGTCGACGTTATTTCTCTGCGCTCACTCAAGGTGCAAGCAGCGAAAGAGAAGCAAAAGACACTGCAGATATTGTAACTAGACTTACTGAAAAAGTATCCGGTTCTCGTACGAGTAAAACACAAGTTGGTGATGGCGTACGTTTAAAACTCCGATTAAGTAAACAACAAGATGTCATGACTTATGCAAATAATGTCTCTTTGACAGTACGTTTACAATTTCCAGTTAATAGCGCCAATGCCCGCAAAGGCGACATCGCTAAATTCCTTCGTAACGCAACAAAAAATGCATTCTATACTCGAGCCTGGTTAAAAACATTTTTAAGCTCAGGTATAGCAATACGCTTTCTGTTTATTAGAGAAACCGTGTTGCAAGTTACTGCAAGTGCAATTGCTAAAATTAAACCACGCACTAAAGGGGTCGAGGTTGCTCCTGAACAAAGTGAACGTTGTGCAGCAGCAGTCAATAAACAAGTTGCCGACGAACATGGACCAAATGATGAATCAACGTTGGTAAGCTCTACATCAAGCGAATCGCTGAAAGAATTAGATTCTGAAGAAGTGGCCAAATCTTCAGAACCACTTTCACCACTAATAGTAAAAGCAGAAACAGAAGGTCCAAAACCGAGAGTAGCAATCTATCCTAGATATTTTGCTGATAGTGCCGCTCTAATTGCCTTTTTTCCTACAAAAAAGAAACCTGCAGTTGCAGCTCCTCAAAAACCTATGAGTTCAGCACAAATCGCTCGCCTTGTTCAGTCGTTTACTTGGATGAATAAAGCACAAGCAACTCATTCACAAAGAGCATCCGATCAAACTCCAACAAATTGTCATATGGCGGCTCTATCTGAGCTATCAAAAGCGAGTATGCGTATTGGTAGAATTTATTAGAACATTAAATACTAATCTCTATTCATTATTTTTTAGCACTAATTCATTCAAACAGCTTATTACCAAAAACTGTTTATTACGGCTAATACCTGAAAAATATTGATCAATTTTCTCAATTATTGGCATCAGTTTTTTAATTAAAACTTGGCCTTTTTTAGTTAAACTAACTAACGTTACTCGAGTATCTTCAGTATATTCTTCACGCTCTACTAGATTCTCTAAAGTTAATTTTTTTAAAGCTTTGGAAACTGTCATTTTATCTAACTTGGTTTTATTGATTATGGCTGATTGAATAGTTTCTTGTTGTGTTTCTGAGAACCACAATAACACAGCGAGAATAACAAATTGCGAGTGAGATATTGCATATGGCTCCAGTACTGATTTAATTTTCCGCCGCCAAGTGATGGTTGTTTGCCAAAGTGAAAATCCCGGACTTTTTTTAGGCTAAGTAAAACCAAATGATGATTTAGACATGATAGTGAGTCCTCACATACAATAGCGGTGTAACTATATGCAAAATCTCAGTGAATTGCTTTATAATCACATTCATCTTTAGCAAAATCACTTGATAACACTGTGGAGAATATATGGCACGAATAGCAGTACTAGGCGGCACAAAGTTTTTTGGCGCTAAGTTAGCAGAACAGCTTGCTGATGATGGTCATGAGGTTACCGTAATTTCACGAACTCAAAACTTGCCTTCAGCATTACAAAACAAGGTTGCGCAGGTTAAAATAAACACAGAAACTCAAAATGGAGAAAGTACCCCACAACGCATAACAAGAATAGCATCTGTTATTAGCGAACAAAGCTTTGATGTTATCGTTGATAATATTTCCTGGCTAGAAAATGATGTCGACACCCATACTGCAGCACTTAAACGCACTCAATTTAAAAAATATATTCTTTGTTCTACTGTTGCTGTATACAATCAATGGAACCGAGACATACCGCAATCTGAAATTCATGCCCATACTTTAAAAGAAGAACAAGCAGATTTGTCGCAGCCAGATTTTTCACCTAAGATTTCTAATGATGCGCTGACAGACTTCTATTCTATGTATTGTAATGGTAAGCGTCATGCTGAATTAGAATTAAATGCTTTTGCAAAAAACAATCTTAATATAAAAACTGTTATATTACGTCCAGCTATTATTGAGGGAGTCTCGGATCCATATAATCGCACGTGGTATTGGGTGCAACGACTATTAGATGGTGGTCCTATTATCATTCCAAAAACTCATCCAAAAACATTATATAAAAATGTATTTGTTGATGATGTTGTCACCGCATTTCATACCGCTATTACCCAAGATCATGAAATTAGTGGTGCAATTAACGTCGCTGGTGAAGACATTTTATCAGTGAAAGAATACATCTTACTGCTTGCATCAGGACTTGGCATACAAACAAAAGATATAAAAATCTGTGAAGCTGAGTTGGCCGATATCACAAATAAAATTCCTGCCTTTGAATTTCCAGCTTTTTTTGCTGGCACAGGATTTATTGCTGATATCGAAAAAGCAAAAGCGAATTTAGGCTTCCAACCAACACCTACCACAAAATGGCTGCCAGATATCGCAATGAAATTAAGTTTGCTCGCTAAAAATGGTTTATTGGCAGATTCTTTAGGCTATGAGAAACGCCAATCTGAGTTAGAGTATTATTCATAGATATTACTTAAATATGACTATACTTTTCACTATCTGCCAACCAGCGCCGGATAAGCTTCGGGATCACCTCTTCATGTTCTGCGAATAATTGATTTGCAGCATCTTGCACATAAGAAACTAAATGCTTATCTCGGTTAAGTTCAGCAATTTTAAAATTAATTGCGCCCGTTTGGCGTGTACCTAAAACTTCTCCAGGACCACGTATTTCTAAATCACGTTGTGCTATCACAAAACCATCACAACTATCGCGTAGCACTGCAAGACGCTCATGTGCTGTTTTCGATAATGGATTTTGATAGAGTAAAACACAATAACTTTCATGACCACCACGACCAACACGCCCTCTTAATTGATGCAATTGTGCTAAGCCCAAACGCTCCGGATTCTCAATAATCATCAAACTCGCGTTCGGCACATCAACGCCTACTTCAATAACCGTTGTTGCAACTAACAAATCAATATCACCAGCTTTGAAAGCCTGCATAACTTCATCTTTTTCTGCAGATTTTAAGCGCCCATGCACTAAGCCAACATTAATACTAGGCAATGCCGTTGTTAGCTCTTCGGCTGTCACTTCTGCTGCTTGGCATTGCAAACTTTCTGACTCATCAATTAAAGTACAAACCCAATAGGTTTGATGTTTTTCCTGACAAGAAGCTAGCACGCGAGCAATGATTTGTTCGCGTTTGCTATTTGGTACTGCCAAGGTTGTTATTGGCTTTCTGCCTGGTGGTAATTCATCAATAACCGAAGTATCCATATCGGCATAAAAAGCCATCGCTAAGGTTCTTGGGATCGGTGTTGCTGTCATGATTAATTGATGAGGATGTTGCCCTGCAAACTGACCTTTTTGTAACAATGCTAAACGTTGCTCAACACCGAAACGATGTTGTTCATCAACAACAACTAAGGCTAGATTTTTATAAATAACTTCTTTTTGAAATACGGCATGGGTGCCTATAACCACTTGTGCATCGCCAGACTCAATAGCAGATAACACTTCTTGCCTTGATTTACCTGTCACCTGTCCTGACAACCATGCAACGTTAATTCCTAACGGCTCTAACCAATTACTAAAACTCTGATAATGTTGCTCTGCTAAAATTTCCGTGGGTGCCATCATAACGGCTTGTAAATTATTTTCTAATGCATGCAAAATTGCTAATGCTGAAACAACTGTTTTACCGCAACCAACATCACCTTGCACTAAGCGCGACATCGGATAAGATTGTGCTAAATCTTTTGTGATTTCACTGACAACGCGTTGTTGCGCCGCTGTTAGTTGAAACGGTAATTGCTTTATAAAAGCTTGGCGAAGACTATTCTTATTAATATCTAGTCGGATTGCTTGCCGCTGCTGCAAGCGCTTATGCACTAAACGTAAACTTAGGTGATGTGCTAATAACTCTTCGAAAGCCAAGCGCTGTTGCATTGGATGCGTACCATTTTCTAACAAAGAGACTTCAGCTGTTGGTGGTGGTTGATGAATAAATAAAATCGCTTGTTTGAGTTCTGTTTTTGTTACATTTTCCAAGATGCTCTCAGGTAATAATTCATCTAGGTCTTCACCAGCAACGAGTAAATGCAATGCTTGCTTGATCAATTTACGCCAGGTGTTTTGATTTAAGCCTTCGGTGGTTGGATAAATTGGTGTTAAACTTTCTTCAACATCCAACTGTATTTCTTCCTGTACCACTTGATATTCTGGATGCACCATTTCTAATTTTGGATATTGTTTCACCTCACCAAAGCAACGTACGCGTTTACCGATTGCTAAGCCTTGTTGTTGTGCTGCATTAAAATAGAAAAAACGTAAACCAATACGCCCAGTTTCATCTTCTAATTGACAGACTAAGCTGCGACGCTTGCCGTACTTAATTTCTGATTTGATAATCATGCCATCCAACAAAGCATGGTCCCCTACTCTCAACTCAGCAATCATTTTGACCGTAGTACGATCTTGATAATGCAATGGCATATGAAATAATAGGTCTTGTACAGTACTTATATTGCAGCGCGCCAGCTTTTCAGCAATTTTTGGGCCAACACCCGACAGATTTGTGACAACAATTTCTCGTAACGACACAGTATTTCCTCTTTGATTCAAATGTATTTTTGCTTGTGTTAATCTAAAGCCAATTTAGAGAAAATGCAATAGAGGTTTAATATGAATATATTGATTGCCGGCTGTGGTGATATTGGCATTCGCTTAGCAAAATTGTTAGCAGCAGAAAATTGCAATATCTGGGGTATGCGCCGACATTGTGAAAGCTTTCCAGATTTTATTCAGCCATTAAAATTAGATATGGCGAATACAGCTATTTTTCCTGATTTTCCCTGCTCATTTGATTATGTATTTTATTTAGCAGCTGCGGATAACCATTCTGAGAAAAGCTATCAAGCCGCGTATGTTACTGGTTTAAAGAACTTGCTTAATAGCTTACAACAACAGCAACAACAACCACGTCATACTTTCTTTAGCTCAAGCACTAGTGTTTACGGTCAAGAGCATGGTGAACTTGTTAATGAGAATTCTGAAACTAAACCAGCAGGCTTTAGTGGCAAAGTCTTACTTGAAGCAGAGCAATTATTACATGACAGTGCTTTTAAACATACTATTGTTCGTTTTGCGGGTATCTATGGAGCAGGTAGAACAAGATTGCTGAATCGATTACAACAAGGCCAGCTTTTTATTTCAGAGTCATCTCTCTATACCAACCGCATTCACCAAGATGATTGTGCACGAGTATTACAACATCTCATGCATATCGACAACCCGGAATCTTTATATCTAGCCGTTGATAACCAACCCGTATTGCAAAATGAGGTTTATACTTGGCTGGCAGAACAACTACAAGTAAATCTACCAGAAATAAAAAGTAGCAATTCTACACCTGCTCACAATCTACGTGCACATAAACGTTGCTGTAATAAACGCTTATGCGACACAGAATTCACATTTCTATATCCTGATTATAAAAGTGGTTATACTGAAATGCTAAAAAAATAAATCACTCCACGATAAGAATTGCTTCAACTTCAATTGCAACATCTTTAGGTAGTTGCCTTACACCAACAGCAGCACGAGCTGGATAGGGTTCAGTAAAATACTCTGCCATAACACTATTAATATGACTAAAATTTGCTAAATCTATTAGTGAAATATTAAGTTTTGCAATATCTTGTAAATCACCACCCGCAGCGTTGACAACAGCAGCTAAATTTTTAAAGACTTGATGCGCTTGCGTAACAAAATCTTCACTTACTAATTCCATCGTGCTCGGCACTAATGGGATCTGTCCAGAAATATAAACTGTCTTTCCAACTTTCACTGCTTGTGAATAAGTACCAATAGCCGCTGGGGCATTATCAGTTTGTATAATTTCTTTTTCAACAGCCATATTCTCGAACTCCTAATATATATTATTAATATCATGTAATAGTTTAATCCAAGCCGTTATCATTTAATATAAATGATTTTGGAAACATCGCATCATAATATTTTAAATTGGGATTGTTAACTGTATAGCGTGGCAAGATAATCTTAAATGTAATCTTACTTAGGCAGTTATTTATATTTCTTATGGGCTTTAATCGTTTGCAATATGTGCTTACAAAATCATAGTATTTTGACAATATAAGTTGGCTATTCCTTTGGTGAATCTGGTATGTAATATAATTGCTAATTGCCCAAGTCCCTTTATTGTCTTCAAGAGTAAATAATTTAATTGATGGTGAATTTCCATGTGAGGTTGATAAGCCTGCAGTAAAATATTCTCCAATATTATTTCCCGCTAAATGTAGTATTTTAAATTCTTCCATATGCGTATGAGCAACAAGCAATCCGATCACCTGTTTGTGATATCTTTTTATCGTCGCTAGAAATCTCTTTTCATAGTTAGCCTTCCAAAAATTTTTGCCGCGATAAACATTATTGCCAACAGGAATATGCATTGCAAGAAGGACACTTACATTCCGTTCTTTTGCCATCTTCAGCTGTTTTATTAAATAATGAAGTTGAGTATTAATGGCATGACTAGAAGCATGATGTCGTGGTGAGAACATTACACTATTTAAACCAATTAGAAAAAGTTGCTTTTGTAATTTAATGGTAAAAAAACCATATTGTGAGTTTTGAGAAATAAGACAGGGGAAAACCAGGTCCTTTGTTTTTGTTTGATTAACACACATTGTCCCAGATGAAAGAAAACCATTTTTATAACCTACGTCCATTGCAATTTTATAAGGAGAAACACCCTGATAACTGAAGGGACCATAATCTCTTTTAGCACTATCATTATTACCGACAAGATTAATAATAGCGGTATCAGGAAACATATTCTGCAAAGTCATAAAAACTTGTTTTTGACTTTTCTTAACAAATTGTTTTCTGTACGGAGTGCCAATTGGTTCATGACCAACTGAGTCTCCTAGATATAATACAAAGTTTGGTTTTTTAATTAATTTACCAGGCCCAATATTCTGTTTTACAGTAGTTGCTAATTTCTGAAATGACATCTTATCCATATCGTTAGCTCGATCATAACCAGAAGGATCAATCTTCATAACATGTTTTTGATTTATGTTAAGATGAATATCAGTAATTGTTATAAAATTTATTTTGTTATTTGCATAAACCAAAGCACTAGCAGAAATTAAGAAAGCAATAATGAGATAGAATGATTTTAACTTCATATAGATCCCTGCAACTAAAAGTGAATAAAAAGATTTCACCTCCTGATACGAGTAATTCGCTCTACAGGTGATACACGTCGAATTGAACGCATCACTCGCGCTAAATGAACACGATCGTGCAGAGATAATAGCACTTGAATAGTATTGTATTTACCATCTTGTGCATCAACTTGAATATCATCGATATTAGCTTCAGCATTAGATATTGCTGATGTTACGGCAGCAAGTACACCACGATGATTTTCAACTTCAATCGCAAGTGCTACTTGAAAATAATTATCAACCTGCTCTTCCCAGCGCACCGGAATAATATTATCTGCTTTTTTGCGTAAAAGATTTTTCACATAAGAACATTGATCAACATGCACTTGTAGACCTTGTCCCTTTTGCAAGAATCCAACAACAGGATCTCCTGGGATTGGATAACAACATGTAGCAAAACTTACTACCATGCCATCACTGCCTTTAATTGGCAGTGTATTTTGTGTTATCTCTTGATCTGCTTCAGTTTCATGCTGCTTCTGCCCTGCATCTAGTCCAGCAAGACGTCGCGCAACTAATACCGCAATTTGATTTCCTAAACCAATATTTTCCAACAAGTCATCTAGATCTTTCTGTTCAAGGTCATCTAACAAACCATTCAACAAATCTTGTGACACATCATCAATCTTTATACCCAGACTCTCTAGTGCTTTGTTAAGTAAAAATCGTCCTAGATTAATCGATTCTTCATGTCGCTGTTGTTTGAGATAATGTCGAATATTACTGCGTGCTTTACCTGTCACAACAAAATTCAACCATGCCGGATTTGGTCTAGCTCCGGGTGTTGTAATTACTTCTACAGTTTGACCACTTATTAGTGGTGTACTTAACGGTGCTAAACGGCGCTCTATTTTTACTGCCACACATGAATTACCAATATCAGAATGAATAGCATAAGCGAAATCAACTGGTGTCGCACCAGCCGGCAATTCAAAGATATTGCCTTTGGGAGTAAAGATATAAACTTCATCAGGAAATAAATCAAATTTCACATTTTCAATAAACTCTAATGAGCTCGCTGCACTTTGTTGCATTTCCAATAAGCCGCGTACCCATTCACGAGCGCGTTTTTGTGCGCCATTAGCGTCATGATCACTATCATGTTTATAACGCCAATGTGCAGCAATACCACTGTCCGCCATTTGATCCATCTCAGCAGTACGAATCTGTATTTCAATAGGTATTCCATATGGTCCAAATAAGGTAGTGTGTAAAGATTGGTAACCATTCACTTTTGGAATAGCAATATAGTCCTTAAAGCGTTCTGGTACTGGCTTATAGATGTTATGCACTACACCTAGTGCGCGATAACATTCATCCACTCTATCAACAATAATTCGAAAAGCAAAAACATCCATAATCTCAGAAAAGGATAAGCGCTTCTTTGACATTTTCTTATAAATACCATACAAATGCTTTTCGCGCCCCCAAACAGTACAGTGATGCAGAGCAGCTGCTTGTAAATTGTCTTGGATTGCTTGCTTCACTTCCGTGAGAATTTCTTCATGATCTCCTCGTGCTCGATGCACGGCGACATCAAACACTCGATAACGCATAGGATAAAGTGCAGCAAAACCTAATTCTTCTAATTCAATATGAAAATTATGCATGCCTAAGCGATTAGAGATTGGTGCATAAATTTCTAAAGTTTCTCGTGCAATACGTCGTCGTTTTGTCGCAGATAATACATCTAAGGTTCGCATATTATGTAGCCGATCGGCTAGTTTCACTAAAATAATACGAATATCTTTTACCATTGCTAAAAACATTTTACGAAAATTTTCAGCTTGTTGCTCAGCCCGCGACTCAAACTTTATTTGTGTTAGCTTTGTTAAACCTTCAACAAGATTAGCAATATCTTCATTAAATTCTTTGATGATTGTATCTTTATCAACAGAAGTATCTTCAATAACATCATGTAATAGTGCAGCAATTATACTTTCTTTATCCATACGCAAGTCAGCAAGTATTTCAGCAACGGCAACAGGATGTGTGATATATGCTTCGCCAGAATGACGTTGTTGTCCATGATGAGCTTTTTCTGCTAATTGGTAGGCTCGATAGGTTTCTGCAATTTGTTCGGGAGTGAAATAACTCTCAAGCTCTTTACGCAATGGCGCAAAATAATCCTGAGAGCTACCGTGAATCAGATCTTTACTTTTGCTTTCTGTCAATTTCTGCTTTTTCATGTAAACAACACATTCACTCATGATCTTCTTGTTGTTGTTCCATAGAAAGTTCTTCAAGCAAAGCAAGATTTATTTCTGGTTCTGCAGCGTTGGGATCGCAAACATTACCATCTTTAACAAAACCTGCAGCAATTTCTCGAAGAGCAACAACAGTTGGCTTATCTTTATCCCAGGGGACAAAAGGTTCTGCAGCTGTATTCGATAATTCGCGCGCGCGCTTCGATGCAACTAATACTAAATGAAATCGATTGTCGACATAGTCTAAACAATCTTCTATTGTTACACGTGCCATATAGTACCTCTAAACTTTAAGTATATACTCCCAAGATTTCCAAGGAGCCTACCTAATATAATTAATCCAAAATTTACCTAATTGGGTGATGCTATTCCTCCAATCCATGAAATCGAGAAATAGCCAGTAATCATACCAATATGCTTCGCCACTGTCATCTTCACCCTCTTGTTTTCAGAATATTATGCTGCTAGCATCCTATTAACAGAACAAATGGGTAACAAACGCAGCTAGCAAAGAGGAGCTCTTATGAATAAAGTCCGTTGCAACTGGTGTGGAGAGGATCCACTCTATATCGACTACCATGACAAAGAATGGGGCGTTCCCATCCATCAGGATGGCAAATTATTTGAATTTTTAATTTTAGAAGGTATGCAAGCTGGTTTAAGTTGGATAACGATTTTAAAAAAACGTGATAATTATCGTCAAGCCTTTGCTAACTTTGATGCCAATAAAATTGCACGATTTACGGATAAGAAATTAGAAAAACTACTCACCAATCCTGGCATCATCCGCAATCGTCGTAAAGTTTATAGTATTCGCCAAAATGCCCAAGCCTATTTGGCACTGCAAGAAGGCAATCAAAATTTTAGTGATTTTATTTGGCAATTTACCGATGGTAAGATTATTCGAAACAAATGGAAAAATGCTCAGGATGCACCTGCAAATACAATTATTTCTGATGTGATGGCAAAAACACTAAAGCAACATGGATTTAATTTTGTTGGCTCAACAATTTGCTATGCCTATATGCAAGCAGTCGGCATAGTTAACGATCATGTTGCATCGTGCTTTCGTTATCATGAAGTTTAACTATTTTAGTGTAAAACCAACTTTAAGACTTACTTGATAATAAGCAACCTTGCCATCTTGAATATGACCTCGGGTTTCAGTAACCTCAAACCATTGCAAATTATGTAATGAGGCCCCTGCCTTTTCAATTGCCGTTTCTATTGCTTCTTCAATGCTTGTTGGCGAAGAACCAACAATATCTACAACTTTATAAACGTGATTACTCATCATGCGGCTCCTTATTATATTTATGGCGTCATAAATTAATTCTAGCATTTTAGGATAAATTGCAGATAAAATAAGCAGTTACTATACCCATCACGGTTCATTTTTAGAACTTTATCGCACCGGAATTTTCTACAAGGACGAGGCTCAAAATACCTCATTTAAGTTAAAAATATTTTATTATTTAGTTTCGCTAACCTGTGCACATTGATATTAAAGCAATAATAGCACTGTTATTATTGAATAATTCTACTTATTCAATTCTGGAGCGACTTGATTAGCCGTCATAACATCGAAATAGTTATCTGGAAAATCTATTTTTTTAGATGCGGTTACATAAAATTTAATATCAAGGTTTTCAGAATCCGCTAAAGCTTAAGCTGTTTTAATTTGTTCTGAGGAAATATCTGTTCCAATCACTTCACATATACCTAATAATATGCATAACTTTTTTTGCACGCTTAGACCAGGTTTCTTGTTGTGCCATTGCATGGCTCTGTTGCTTATTCTCATCACCTAGTTGTCGAGCCATAATCATTTTTGCAACAAAAGACTCAACATTATCCGCGAGTTGAAGAATATCTGCATATGCATTTAAAAGAGGCGACGTGCTGGCAATTACAGGTTTAGCTATAGCTAAATACTCCCATACTCTTAAAAGGTTATCGGGATTATTTTCTTGTTCTTCATTAATTGGCATAATAAGAACATCACAGTACTGTAAATATGGAACAATTTCTTTTTTCTTACTAATTTGATAAGAAAATATATTCTGATGTTTTGATAACTGTTCTACAGCATCGCTGTCTCGATATAAAAAGATAAATCGCCAATCTGGTAATTGTCTACTGAGTGAAATAAAAAATTCAAAATCGAAAAGGCAGGGATCCTCCACATAACATCCAGCTAACAACCCTTTCACTGGCAGTGTTGCCGGCCGAGGATATGTTTTTGTAAACAATTCATAGTTTATTCCCGGTAATAACAAGCATGTTTTATCAGTAGGTAATTCATCAATAATTGTTGATTTCGCTACAATCACCAATTGCATTGGTTCTAGTAACTTTTCCAAAGAATCACGTCGACTGCGTTTGCGCCATTTTGTATTTAAATCACTAATAAATGCGACTTTTGTTACACCAGGAATATCTGCGACCATGGCACAGGCTTCTGTTGAAGTAACAATAATACAGAGTTTCTGCAAACCTATTTCTTGCAGTTTTGCACGCAGATGCTTTTTGAAAAAATAGCGATTAATCCTTTTTAATAGGCGTTTATTTAATAACGGCCATAACTGTGGCATAAATATTTTATTATTATGTGAGTACTGTTGCTGATAATGAAAAGTTGTTAAACCTGAGATATCAACTTTCAATACTGCTGTGAGATCTTCAAGCTGTTTTGCTAATTCTGTTATCATGCTATCAGAATCAAACCAATCATCAGCTAATATTACTAAGTTACTTGTTATATCTTTCATATTTTATGATCGTTTTATCGTTGCATCCATTTCTTTAAGACGTTTAATACGTTCTTCCATAGGTGGATGAGTTGAAAATAAATGTGCAAGCCTACTACCCGATAAAGGATTAACTATAAACAAGTGTGCACTTGCAGGATGTTCGTTAGCAGACATCATTGGCGCCTGTTTATTCGCAGATTCTAATTTTTGTAATGCATCAGCTAACCACAAAGGCTGTCCTGTTAACTCAGCACCACCTCTATCTGCTTCATATTCACGTGAACGCGAAATAGCCATTTGAATAAGCATCGCAGCCATAGGAGCTAAGATTGCAATAAGCAATGTTCCTATTACTCCTGGACCACCGCCACCTTCGTTTCGACGACCTCCGCCTAAAACCATTCC
>JAJFKO010000018.1 GCA_021773175.1 Gammaproteobacteria bacterium | reverse complement strand
CTAAATTTATATTTAGTCGATACAATTTATCTGTCAATTTTCATACACCCAAAGTGCCTCATAAAAATATAAATATAAATGTATCAACATTTTACGCAACACGTTGTTGAGACAGAGGCCTCTCTGTATCAAATTATCTGTGTTCAACATAATAAATAGTCAATGCTGCACGACAGCAAAGTGTTGTTGTTTCTGCCAGATTGCAGCTAGCTCGTCCTAATGAAGAATAAGTTCCTGCTTGTAATGCAGCTAGTGCAGCCACACCCTATGCCGTCGTTGCAACGATGTAGAATTTAGTTTATTGCTCTTAGCTATACAGTCATAAGCAAAGTCTCAATACCTAGACGTTACTATACATATCAGACCATACTAAAGATTAAAAGATTAATAGCATTCCATCTCTTAATCAGTAATAGTCCATGCATCAACGCCACCTTCAGGATAAAAGTGGTGACATTTATTGGCCTGACTTTTCAGACATACTGTTACTAGTCGATGTGTGGGTGAGCGATTGCTCTTCGTACAGAATGTAGCCCAGATAATAGGGACTTTAGCAGACGCTCCTGGAGCCAAAGTCGCTGAAAAATAGCTCATACGAGCATTATTCGCTACACCACAAGTATAATTCTTATCTGTTATTACAGTTATTGTTGACTGTGATTGCTTTAGCTAAAGCTCACAATAGATGATGCAGTAGTATACGTCGCCACTGCTGATAACTTTCTTTAGCATGAGTAGCTAATGATTCTTCAGATATGAAGTGTTGCTGCTCCTGCCAAAGAGTGGCTAACTCATCTAAAGAAGAATAAACTCCCGCGTGTAATGCAGCTAGTGCAGCCACACCCCATGCAGTCGTTTCTACATTATTTGGCTTGGCAACGTTGATTCCAGTGACGTTCGCAAGAAATTGTAATAGCCATTGATTCTTCGTCATGCCGCCATCAACACGTAGTACCAATGGCGACTCTGCACCATCTTCTTGCATGACGTTAATTAGATCTTGTGTTTGATAAACAACGGCTTCTAAAGCAGCACGCACAATATGTGCTTTTGTCGTTGCAAAACTTAAACCATACAGCATCGCTTTAACATCGGCGCGCCAATAAGGTGCACCTAAACCTGCGAAAGCAGGAATTAAGTAAACTCCGGCATTATCCTCAAGCGATGCAGCTAAAGTTTCTGATTCTCTTGCATCTGTAATTAAACCTAAACTATCCCGCAGCCAATTGATTGTTGATGCAGCAGAAAAAATACTCCCTTCTAAGGCATAATGACAGGTTCCATTAATTCGATAAGCTACTGTTGTTAGCAAACGATGCTTAGACATTAGGGGTTTCTCACCTGTATTTAATAATAAAAAAGCACCTGTACCATAAGTACTTTTTAACATTCCGGGATGTATACAAGCTTGACCAATACTTGCTGACTGCTGATCACCAGCCATTGCTAAAACAGGAATACAACCACCAAACAAACTTGTCTCAGCAAAATCACTACAGTTACTTTTTACTTCCGGAAGAATGGATTCTGGTATCGAAAATAAATCGAGTAACTCTTGATCCCAAGTTTGCTGTTGGATATTGAATAACATGGTACGTGATGCATTGGTGATATCAGTAGCATGGACCTTACCCTCACTCAGGCGCCACAATAAAAAACTATCAATCGTACCAAAACATAGCTGATCGTTTTTTAATAATTGTTTAGCTTGCGACACATTGTCTAATAACCAATGAATCTTTGTTGCTGAAAAATAGGGATCTAATAGTAAACCGGTTTTTTGCTGAATTTTATCTTGATAACCTTCTTCTCGTAGTTTTTCACAAAAATCATGTGTGCGTCGGTCTTGCCAAACAATGGCATTATGAATAGTTTTACCTGTCGATTTATCCCATAACACGGTCGTTTCACGCTGATTAGTAATACCTATGGCAGTAATGTCACTAGCTGTTAATTCAGCCTTAGCGATAGCTTGTTGGCAAGTGTTAACAACTGATTGCCAAATATCTTCAGGATCATGCTCAACCCAACCTGGTTGTGGATAGTATTGCTGAATACGTTGCTGCGCAACTGCAACTTTATCGCCACGCTCAGTAAAAACGATTGCACGTGAACTTGTTGTACCTTGATCGATACTAAGAAAGTATTTCATAGCCAAATGATTACCGTTCTCTTAAAGCGCGTTGTTTGGTCTTTAGAATTGGTTTTAACAAATAATCTAAAACACTCTTTTCACCTGTTAAAATATCAACGTCCGCGGTCATACCTGCAATAATAGGCAATGGATGTGCTTTCGTACCTAAAAACGCTTTATTGGTACGCACACGTATTTCATAAAAACTATTTCCCTCATCATCTTCAATCGTATTGGGGCTAATGTGCTCTAAGACGCCTTTTAAACCACCATAGATTGAGAAATCATAGGCAGTGAATTTCACCATGGCTTTTTGTCCAGGTCGTAAAAAGGCAACATCCGCAGGACGGATTTTTGCTTCCACTAATAACGAATCTTCATTAGGTACAATATCCATGAGGTCCATGCCTGGTTTAATCACACCACCAACAGTTTTAATCGCAACTTTATTAACAGTACCATTCACTGGTGATCGCACGACAGTACGTTCAACTCTATCTTTACGTGCTAAATTAACTTGTCCTTGTGATGTCATTTCTGCTTCTGTCTTACTTAAATCATTATAAGCCTCGGTTTGAAAAGTAACTTTAACTTCTGCAATTTTTCCATTATTTTCTGCTAATTGTTCTTGCAAGCGTGGAATCGATAACTCAGCAGCACTTAATTCACCCGCCAAGTCATTTACCTGCCGCTCTAAACGTAACACTTCCACTTGCGAGACAGCACCAGAGCCTACTAAAGGTTTTGTCATACCTAATTCTTTCTCAACGAGTTCTAAACTTTTCTTTATACGTCCGCGCTTATCTTTCAATGTAGCCAATTCATGTTGAGTCTGGCTCACTATTGTTTTTAATGTACTAACCTTCGTTTCTAATTCTTTTTTCCTAGAGTTATAAAGGTCTTCTTCATTATCAACAATGCCAGAATATTTTTTCTTAAAGTCTTCAGAAAACTTTAATTCTTTACCTTCTGACTCTGCTTCCAAACGCCACACTCTTGCTCGTAATGCCGCACCTTTTAAAACACCTTCGCGATTTTCTGACGCAAAGCGCGTGTCATCCAGGATTAATAAAATTTGTCCTTTTTTTACTTGCTGACCTTCACGTACTAAAATTTGTCTAACGATACCACCTTCTAGATTTTGTATAACTTGGACACTACTCGAGGGAATAACTTTACCGTTGCCACGAGTCACTTCATCAAGTTTGGCGAAGTAAGCCCAAATTAAAAAGATAACCAATATGGCGATGATAATAAATAAGATGAGATGACTACGACGTCTAGGAATACCAAGATTAGCAATGTTGCTATCATCCATAAAATGCTCATCAGGAGATTGATCTTTATTTATAAACTTATCAATAATTTTTTCAAAATCGATCATGTTATTTACTCTTTCCTTAAAATCCAAGATCACACAGCATTTTCAACAAATACTTGGTTACGGTAAATTACTACTCAAAACATCAACTTACATTGCGATAAGTATAGCAATAAATTACTAAAATCGCGAAGTTACAACTGTATTTCATCATTATGTTGCAACATTGATACAAACCCAACTTGAATAAAATTTAACTTATCGCTAATATGCGTTAAATTTTTCACACAAGAGGAAAAAATATCATGCGTATATTACGAAGCTTGCTCCCGTTAATGTTCTTGATTCTACTCGGCACTATGGCTAACCAAAGTTTTGCAATGCCACTACCTAGTGGTACTTATTTACAAACTTGCCAAGCCTGTTCCGTCTTTAACAATACATTAACTTGTACCTGCCGAACCGGCCGACACTCTGCTCAAGTTTCATCTTTAGGTGATGTTAACGCCTGTCCTTATGTACAAAACCTTAATGGTCATTTACGTTGTTTACCTAAAGGAAATTACTGGAAAACTTGCCGCAGCTGTACCATGCGTGGCGATAAACTCTTTTGTGAATGTCGAACTACAAATAACTACTGGACACGAACCGAATTACGCGGAGCTTATTCATGCCGTAAAATTGTCAATGACAATGGTGTATTACGCTGTCATCGCCGTCACCGACATTTTAGTCTGCGTGGTAACTACCGCCAAACATGCCGTCGCTGCAGCTTCAATGGTAATCGCCTCAAGTGTCATTGCAAACGCATGAATGGTTCTTGGCACAAAACAAAATTATATAGCGCCGCTAATTGTCCATTCATTGTAAATGCAAATGGTCGCTTGCGTTGTCGTTAATTTAATTATGACATTCTCTTATTATAACGCCGCTAACATTCCAATATTAGCGGCGTTTTTTATGTGGGCGACTTAATTTTTCTATCTTTTAATGCTTGGATAATCTGATCTTTAGGTCCATCAGCCACGACTTTACCACCATCCATAATGATTAAGCGATTAACTAGATCCAACATCGAGCCTTTGTGTGTCATTAGAATAAGCGTTTTATTACCAATGCTTTCTAGAAGCTGTGTTTTAAAAATCCGTTCAGAAAACTCATCCATAGCATTGGTAGGTTCATCCAGAATTATAATGGAAGGGTCCAATAATAATGCGCGAGCAATACAAATTGCTTGCCGCTGTCCACCTGATAAATTTTCACCGCGTTCACCAATTTGCATATCAAACCCTTCTGGATGTCGACTAATAAATCGATCAACACCTGATAATTGTGCCGCTCGAATAATCGCTGCATCGTCAACAAAAGGCGCATGAAACGTAATATTCTCTTTTACACTACCGTAAAACAACATAATATCTTGTGATACGTAGCCAATATGACGGCGAATATCAACGGGATCCAATTGCTGAATATCGACTTTATCCATTAGAATACTGCCGCTTTCTGGCTGATAAAGTTTTACAATTAAACGACCTAATGTCGTTTTGCCAGAACCAATCCGGCCTAAAATACCAATTCTTTCACCAGAATTAATTCGTAATGAAACCTCATCTAAAGCATGAATAGGTTGATTCGGGTATTTAAAAGAAACCTTTTTAAATTGAATATTACCTTGTAGATTCTCTCTTGAAACTGTTTGTTTATCTGCAGGACGTTCAATAGGCAGTGCCATTACTTGGTTTAATGAATCTAGTGATGTTTTTGATTGGTAGTAACGAATCAACAAGCCTGCTATCTGTCCCATAGGAGCAACAGCACGGCCAGTTAAGATTGTACAAGCAATTAAGCCCCCCATCGTTAAATCACCATTACTAATTAGATATACACCAAAAATCACTACTAAAACACTTGCTAATTGCTGGGCAAATAAGGAAAAGTTAATCGCCAAATTTGATAAAGAGCGAATCTTCACACCGAGCGAATCAGACTGACAAATAATCTGTTCCCATTTACGTTGCATAGGTGTTTGCGCACTCATAACTTTAATAGCTTCTGCCCCAGAAATTGTTTCATAAAGCGTTGCCTGTTTTTCAGCTGAAAATTTAAAGGATTTACGCACTAAACTATTCAAGGGAATTTGAATAAAGAAACTCACGATAATAACAATAGGCGCAATAATCAGTGGCACAAGAAATAACCAACCACCAATAAAACCAACTATAAGGATAAATAGAATAATAAACGGTACATCAACTAAAGTTGTAATCGACGCCGAAGTAATAAATTCTCGAAACGCTTCAAACGATTGCAGGTTATTGGCAAAGGCACCTGTTGAGGTTGGCCGTGCAGCCATTTGAATCGCCATAATCTTTTCAAAAATGGCTGCTGATAACTTTGCATCAACATTTTTGGCAGTATTATCGATGAAATAGCCGCGTATAGTTCTAAGTAAAAAATCAAAACCAAAGGCTAATAATACCCCTAAAGCTAATACCCATAACGTTTCAATAGCCTGATTAGGAATAACGCGGTCATAAACATTCATCACAAACAGTGGAATCGCTAACGCAAAAATATTCACAAAGAATGAGGCCATTAATACTTCTGAGTAAATTGGCCATGCAGATAAAACTACACCCCAAAACCAGTGCTTCTGTTTTTCTTTAAACTCGGCTCCCATACGTTCATGGAATTTATATTTTGCACGCACAAATATAATATGCTCTGCATAATCTTTTTGTAGTACATCTATATTCATTTCAACGCTTTGATTGTCACCATCAGGCTGAATCACTTGACACGTTTTTCCATCATCCGAAATTTTTGTTAATATGCAGCAATGATTATTTTTTAATAATACTACCGCTGGTAATAAGCCATTTTTTAATTCAGAAAGTACTACTTTATTCACTTTCGCATCAAGATTCGCTCTTATTGCGGCACGCGTGAAAAGCTCGGGAGTAAGGCGATTATTTACTAAAGGTAGGCCACTTGTTAAAACATCTGCTGATACTGGATGATGGTGAAACTTTGCAAGGATTAATAAACATGCAAGTAAATTATCTTCTGCAATTTGCTGTGCTTGAGTATCTTTGCTTAATATCTCTTCTTCATGAATGACTTTTTCCTCAACTTGCTTTTGTGTAGATTTCTTGTTGTGTTGCTTGTCTTTTTTTTGTTGTTCTTCTTTGGACAATTCATCCATAACTAAGCGCCTCCCAGCCGCATTCTTTCGCTTAAATATATTTTGTCATAAGTATACGATTTCTCTCAGATAATGCGACCTTTAGTTTTAGCTAGTCTAATTTTTAGCCGTCATAATATCCTCTTCAGCATTATCCTGAAGAGGATGGTTAAAATTAGTTAACTTACGACGATTTGTGATCCTTGATCAACGAGTAGAGTAATATCTGTTATTGTATTACCAGCCGTACCCATTCCAGCAAAGGTTATATTGGTGGTTTCACCGCCGTTATTAATTTGAACGAGAACATCGCCACCTGCACCTTGATCGGTGACACTACTAATTGCTAATAAATCATCAATGTTTATTGCAGGATTACCATCATGGTTACCCACATTTTCAAAGGTTAAAATATCATTCAATGGATCGAAGTTTGCAATGGTATCGTTACCATCACTTGTGCCAACTTCAAATATATAATTGTCACCATTGCCACTACCAAGCATAGTGTCATCACCGGCACCACCAATGAAAGTATCATCGCCACCATTGCCAATTAAGAAATCATCACCACCAAGACCTTCGAGAACATTATCGTCAGCATCACCGATTAACAAGTCAGCATGACTTGAACCAATGAGGTTTTCAATGCTGAGATAAGTATCACCAGCAGCTTCACCGGTATTGGTTGCACCAAGTTCAGAGATGTGTAATGCATCAATATCACTATTACCATTATTAGTTGGTAAGCCTTCTGCTGAACCATCAAAGAACATGCTATATTGACCATTATCATAGAGGACAAGATCTTCATCTTCCCATTCTAAACCGCCGACATCGGCATCGCTGTTTGTTGAGAATACAAAGTAGTTTTCAGAGAAAATATGTACTGCATCAATATCTTCACCACCTAAACCAGCAGCAGAACCATCAAAGAACATATTTGCTGTTGTGCCAGTAATTTCAATGAGATCTTCATCTTGGAAACTAATACCACTTAATGTATCACTATTTGTGAGCGACATGACAAAGTGTGGATTCGCTTGGGTACTGTTTTCGAAGAAATATAGCGCATCGATATCTTCACTACCGAATCCAGACAATTCCGAACTACCATCAAAATAGACTGAGAAGTCATAAGGTGTACCATTATTTTCTCCTCTAACGATATCTTCATCTGCCCATGTCGTACCATTAGCATTACCATTTCCTACCGTAGAGAATAAGAAGTCATCAGCTACACCATCTGTTAAATCTGAGTCTAGTAAATGCAAGCTATCAATATCTTCATTATTATGGGCTAATTGACTGTTACTACCATCAAAGACTTTGTTATAGGCAAAATCACCTAAGGTTGCGTTAAATGCAGCGTTAATTAAATCTTCATCATTGAACGAGTCCCCATCAATACTAATGTTTCCTAACGTTGAGAAAGTAAAGTTCAATGAACCTAAACTCGCAGTCACACCACTTGCTGCATTTTGGTAAGACGCCGTATCATTACCGGTTCCACCAATTAATTCATCAGCCCCTAAACCACCAATCAGTAAATCATTACCTTCATCGCCCTCAAGGATATCATCGCCATCATTGCCTGCTAGGGTATCGGCACCTAAACCACCATGAATATGATCATCGCCATCATTACCAACAAGGATGTCATTACCGGCTTCACCATCAATCCAATCAGCACCAGCACCACCGAGAATGGTGTCATCACCATCCCCACCTAGTAGCTCATCATCACCGCCTTGACCGAAGATAACATCATTACCAGCGCCACCAGTAATATAATCTTCAACACCAATTGTATGAACTTCATTAAAGAATACGGTATTAATACTAGTAATATCACTTGCTGCAGCAAGCACATCAAGATATTGAGATTGAACTGCAGCGAACAGATCTCCAGTTTCTTGATCTGGAGCACTTTCAAATAGAATGGTATCACCAAAGATGACATCATTATCGACGCTACCCTTAATCACATCACTTCCCATCGGTAAATTTTCCGCAAAACTATCTACAGTTAACCCACTAGATAAATCACCAAAATCAATATCGACAACAAGATCTTCTAAACCATCACCATCCAAATCATCAGGTGTAATCACACCAACTCCACCAGATGTATCAACACCATCATTCAATAAGTTCAATTGATGTAAATCAAAACCAGCACCACCGCCATTACCATCAAAAACACCAAAGGCTTTAATTTCTAAACCATCCGTAGCAATGAGGCCTCCCGCACCATAAATATCGGGAACATTATTTGGATCAAAACCACCACCGTTATTATCCTTACCATCAGTAATAAAATAGACAACATTAATATCACCTGGGTTTGGTCCAGAACCACTATTAAGCGCATTCCAATAATCAGCCGCCGCTTGCAATGGTCCATCAAAATCTGTGCCGCCACCTGGATTCGCAACTTCATCAATAATATCTTGTGTCAATTGTGGATCATCAGCACTAGCATAGGTATCTTCAAATACAACTTGATTATCAAATGTTATTAATTGTACACCCGTTATGGAAGCAATACCGGCATCAATCACTGATTGATTTAAGGCAAGTACCGCATCACGCATATCATCGATTGCAGAACCAATACTACCACTGGCATCAACGATGTAAGAAATGTTGAAATGTGGCACAGGGAATTCTGCGATATCATCCCCTACTAATAGGTCACCATCAAAGTTTGCACTTGGAGAATTGTTAACACTAGGGTTATCACCGAACCAATTCTCTTCCGCAATAATAATATCATCACCACTTTGACCAAAAGCAATATCACGGCCATCAACATCGATAATAACATCAGCACCTTTACCACCTAATAAACGATCATCACCACTGTCTCCAAACAGCATGTCATTATGATCTCCACCTTTTAGAATGTTATTACCGCTATCGCCATATAAGAAATCTTGTCCACGACCACCATCAAGATCAGGCGTTTGATTATCAGCAACGAGTACTGTTTGACCTGCATCAGCCGGATTGAAATTTTGTCCTTGATGTGGATTAAAGTCATCATTCGCAGGTTGATCTTGTGGGTTAATATCATTTGGAGAATGATTTAATTCACCTTGTGTAGCGGCTTCTGCAGTAGTCCAATCTGTTTCATTATCGCTATCACCGGAACCACCATTAACATCTTGGTCACCATCAAAGACTCTGGCAAAAACATGAGTTGAATCGCCTGCTTGCACAGGATTAGAGTCAACAACTGGTCGACTGGTATTAAGCGCATTTAAGGTTGATTCTTGATCACCAATAATAGCATTGAATGTATCATGATTTATGAATGCACCACCGGCAATCGCAGCTAATAATAACTGTGCTGAATTCGTGCTTGACGCCGCACTATTCCATGCCGCATTACCACCAGTAAAGTTATTCAAATCACCAGCAACAGCATTAGCAATGAATAAATCGATAGATACATCATCATTCGTACTTTGAGCATCCACACCTTTATGAATTAAGTTCACTCCAATACTATCAGTAGTATCATCACCGAGATCCCAAGCGCTACTACCCGCATAAGTACCCGTTGCCGTCGTTGTACCACTGCTATCTTTCACTTCCCAAGTGCCGCTACCAACACCTGTTTCCGTAATTGTTAAGAAACCACCTGCTGGAATATCAATATCAGATATTTGTGCACCACCGGAGGTTACAGAAAAACTATCAAAATCTAGCGTAATTGGATTACCGCTATTCTGTCCCATAATTTCAAGTGCTAATACTTCAACAGCACTACCATCAAGCGCATTACTACTAGTATTACGCAGTTCAATAAAGTTATTTGCAATATTATCTGACTGCAAGCCAATTTCATTGATAACTAAAGCGAGATCAAACGTTGTAATAGCAAGATTTGCAGGAGACTCATCACCATCGTTATCAACGATAGTATAAACGAAGGTGTCAACGCCAGAAGCATTGGCATCTGCTTGATAGCTATAACTACCATCTGCATTAATTGTCAGCGTACCGTTATCACCTATAATATTTGTTGCTAAGCCAGATTGCACATTAAAGGTCGTCATACCAAAGCTAATGCTATTAACCACTGCGTCAACATCAGCACCAGTGCTATCATTTGTTAAAACATTATTAGCAATATTGCCTCCGCTAATCACTGAATTTGCATCATTAACCGCAGACGGAACATCATCTGTCACGTTTACCGTGAATTGTCCATTTGCTGTATCGCCATCACCATCTGTTGCAATAAAGTCAAAGTTTAATGCGACGTTATTTTGGCCATTAGCATTTGGATGATCGATATTATCCATCAATTCAAAACTATAGTTACCTGCACTATCAATACTGACTTCAAAAATATCACGACCACCCGCTGTTGCTGTAATCGTCATGTCATTGTTACTTAATGCATAGCTAATTGCATCACCATCAGAAGTTAAGCCAATAGGTAAGGCTGCTAATTGTAATACTAGACTGCTGCCGACATCATCAGCGCCAATATCTAAACCAATATTATTGTTAACTGTTAATGAGTCTGATTGGTCACTACCATCAGGCACTAAATCATCTTCATCAATCGTCGCATTATTTGGTGCGACTTGAGGCACATCATCGACCATACGAATTGTTAATGTTGAATCTGCTGTATCACCATCAGCATCTTGTACTGTATAACCAAAGACACTTTCAGCAAAGTTCGCACCTTGAATTGTAGGATGAGAGAATTGTTCTGTTTGTGTAAAGATATAATCACCAGTGGTAAGGTTAGCAGCAAAACTCCAAGTACCATCATTAGCTGTAATTATCACTGAAGATGGCGCAGTAATTGTTGTTGCCGGACCAAAAGGTTGTGCAGCAGCATAACTTACATTAGCAATAACTGGAGCTCCCGGTATTTCACCATTAAAATCAACATTAGCTAACAAGTTACCATTCACACTGACATTTTGGAAAACATCACTTGCGGCACCAAGAGGGTCACCATCCGCTTCATCTATAATCGTATTGAGAGGACTATTGGTTGGATCTATACCCGTAACAATAGTAGGTGAGCCATCTATATCAATCGTTAATGTTGCAAAAGAAATATCGCCATCACTATCCATAATTTGATAAGTAAAGACATCTTGACCATCTTGAGCACCAGCATTTGCTGTATAGCTATAAGTACCGTCACCATTTAAAGTTAAGTCACCGAAAGTACCTGCAATGATATTTCCGACATTACCTGGAACTGGTGTACTGTTACCTGCAACAACGCCTGTTACTGCATTTGGTGTGGCTTGACCATCTGCACCAAAGTCATCGTTAGTAATGACATTACCATTTACTGTTTCACCAGAATCAGCTGCATCAACATCATCGATGGCTAATGGGTTATCATCTTTAATCATAATATCAAGAGCAGCTTGGCTCTCGTCACCATCACCATCAGTTAAGGTATAGGTAAATGAATCTGTAATCATTTCCACACCGGTGTAAGTAATGGATTCAACTTTGTAGTCACTACTATCAGAGCTACTCACTGAGCCATTCTTATATTCAAGAGCAGTAAATTGTAAAGTGGTAAATGCAGCACGTAATTCGTCACCAATTTCTAATGTAATTGAAGCTTCATTATTATTTGCATAAGTAAGTGTTGTATCATTCAATATACCTTCACCAACCAAGCGATCTTCTGCATCAAATGCTTGCCAATAACCTTGCTCATGATTACCGAGACCTGCTTCATTTAAGAATAAGCGACTTAATTCAACTGTTGCAGTTTGAACATGACAATCAAATTCAATTTCTAACATTTCAGATTGATCATCATTAGGATTAGCGACGTTGTTTGCTGCATGGTTAATTTGATCACTAGGTCCAGGTCCTCCTGCAACACCAATACCTGTACTGGTATAGGTAACTGTTGAGGAAGTACCATCTAAAGCAAATGCTGAAAGTGTCACATCACCCCAGTTAGCTGGCGTGCTTGGTGTACCACCTACAGTCACTGGAGCTGGAGCAATTGCACCAGAATGATCAACAGGACCAGAATAAGTATAAGCTCCTGTACTATTAATCGTTAATTCACCACCAATTGCTGTTGTAATTGTAATATCAGCGCCAGTTTGAGGAATAGATGTAGTTTGTAAACCACCCGAACCTATATAAGTTATTTCAGTAACACCTGAGTCTATACCGACCACGCCGTGATCGGCCCCAATGTCATCGTTATCCAAGACATTGCCCAGCACCGCCGCCGCGCCTTCCACTGTCGTCTGACCATCATTGCTCGCCACCGGCACATCATCAGCAATGCTCAAATCAATGTTCACCATCACTGGGGA
>JAJFKO010000017.1 GCA_021773175.1 Gammaproteobacteria bacterium | reverse complement strand
AAGGACAGAAGACAGAAAGCGGAAAGCGGAAAGCGGAAAGCAGAAGAATGAAAACCGCCTGGCCACGACCAAGGGGGCGGCGCCACGTTGCCCTTGAGGTGAATGGTCTATGACAGTTCTAACTCAGGAACTCGAGGATATCCTCGAGGAGTTTCAGAGTGAGCTCGATTTGATTCTCGAGGAGGGCGATCATCTGGGCTTGATTGCGAACGGTGCGCCCCGAAATGAATACTCGATTGAAGCCGATCTGATTCTTCGAAGGCTTCCGGGCACGGATTCAGAGAACTCTGCCGCGGAGATGGTGCACCAGGTATTCGTCGAGAAGTTTGATGAAAAAATTGCCGGATCGTTGGATGGATACAGGAAATCATCCGCTCGCATCTGGGGCCGATGGACACGGTTGTCAGATGAAGTCAAGGAGGCAGTTGCCCAGCATCGGCAAGACTGGGGGACCTGATCATCGATTCTGGATGTGGGTCTGGGGCTACTTGCTCGATGCAAGCTCGAAGATGCTGCCCAACTGGCGTTTGAGCAGAAGACCCGCTGTAGGTTGGTGGCTGCGCCACCGCTTTTGTGGGGGCCTGCTGCACAACGCTTCTCCGTTGGGCGGATTTAACTCCGGCAAAGAATTCCCACTGAAGAGGAAGAAAACGCAGCAGCAGGAAGAAATGCGGAGGGTGCAAGCGCCGCAGTTTCTGGATAGTTTGGCTGCCTACTCAGCGCCTACGACGGACTGAGCTTTACAAGCCCCAGCCGTACCCGTTCACGGGTTATCACCAGCACATGCACTGCTCGGAGGGCTGAGAAACCCTAAGCCCTAAGCGGGAAGCAGTGAGGGGGCCCGCCAGCCCTGGAGCCACGATTCGGTGGCCTCGGTCAGGAAGTCGAGGACGTTGCGGCCCTGCTGCTTCAGCGTCGTGACCGCCGTCAGCATCCGCTCTACGAAGAACGAGCCCTCGACGGATTGCGTCCCATGGCGAACCCTCCGCCAGATCACCGCATGACGCAGGGACCGCTCGGCGGCGTTGTTCGTCGGTTCGACTTCCTCGTGGCTGAGGAAGGTCCAGAGATGCTTCCAGTTCAGAGAGAGATGGAGACAGGTCCCCTCGGTCCCCGAATGGTTTGCACCGAAGCCGTCTTCGACCAGGCCTTTCAGGCGCTTCTGGAGGCGTCGGACGGTGGCCTCCATCGTCTTGCGCAGAATCTTCCCGGCCTTCCAGCGCCGCCACTGCCTGAGGATCTCCTCGGAAACGGCCTTCATTTCTCGCCCGAGGACGGCCGAAGTACCGGCTCTTCCGGCGATCCGGGCGAAGTCGCGGATGAGGTGCGCCCAGCAGAACTGACGCTGGTCCAGCCACCCGTATCCGGCGTACCGGTCGGTCACGGCGGTTCCCGGGAAGTCTTCGCCCAGGAGGTCCTTGGCCTGCGTGGCGCCTCGCCCGAGGCGGATGGCGAACGACGTTGCCGACGGCGTCGACGCGACCCAGACATAGGCGCTCTGGTAGTTCTCGACCCAGGTCGTCTCATCGGCGTAGACGACAGGCTGCCCCTGGACGAAGTCCCGCACGAGTTCGGCCGGCTCCTCCAGGATGGCGACGAAGTCTCGGCGCAGGTTCGCCACGGTCCCGAGGGACATCTTCAGGGCGAAGCATTGCTCCAGCGCTTCCTGGACCTGGCGGTCCGAGAGCCGCAGGCTGCCGGACAGGTATCCGACGAGGCCCTGGACCCGAGGGCCGAACTGGCGGTTCGGCACCCCCGGAGGAAGCTCCGCCCGGACCTCTCGGCGGCAGTCGCTGCAGTGGCCGGTATGGAGCCGGTACTCGGTGACGTGGACGCCGGAGTCTCGAGGAAGCTCCCAGACCTGGTGTCGGTAGGGCGGAGTGGCACCGGCCCCGAGGCCCTTCCGGCCGCACTCATCGCAGCGGTCGGGGTAGGCCTCCACGACCTCGTCGAGGTTCTTCGCGATGACCCGCTTCCGGTTGGACCCTTTGTGGCCGGGCTGGCCGCCGGGGGAGCGAGAGGACCGCTTCTTCTTGCCGCCCTTGCGGCGCTCGGCCTTCGTCTTCGGGCCGTCGGTCGAGGGCCCCTTGTGGGAGTTCGAGGAATCGAGGCCGTAGTGCTCACGGAGCTTGTCGCCTTGCTCGGCGAGGTCAAGGACGAGCTCGACAAGGTCCTCCTTGTCCTTGGAACGGAGGCGCTGCCGGAGCTTCTCACGGTTGGTGAACTCGACCATCACTACAGTTGGACCATGTCATGTATCTTCGACGCAACACCGGTGCGGAAAGGCTGGGCCTGTCCCGCACCAACGCTTCGAATGCGAAGAACCTGACTAAGAAGCGATCGCGGAGGCTGCTCTGTCAAAGAACGGCTGCCGCCACTGACCTAACCCGGTGAACGGGTACGATTCCCCTGGCTGGGATTCTTGATCAGTTGCTTCTTCTTTTCCGCCGGGCTCTACCTGCCACGGGAGACCATTCGCCTAGCGCTGAAGTGATCTCGGGAGCGCACCAGAGGGCCGCTCCGGGATTATGGAGTCTCCCGCAAACCCGGGGCGGTTCACACAGCCTCGGGCCG
>JAJFKO010000016.1 GCA_021773175.1 Gammaproteobacteria bacterium | reverse complement strand
TTCAATAAGATGGGCGTTAATGTTAGAGAAGTGCTTGCCGCTGCAGCAACCAAATGGAATTTTATGAATTTTGAGCCAGGTCTCGTGGGTGGCGATTGTATTGGTGCTGATCCCTATTATTTTATTTATAAAGCAGAATCTCTTGGTTTTCATGAAGAGCTAATAACCACCGCGCGCAATATTAACGACAAAATGGGTGAATATATCGCTCAGCAAACAGTTAAATGTTTAATCGCGCAGAATATTCGTGTCAAACAGGCCAATGTTGTGATTATGGGGGCTGCTTATAAAGAAAACTCTAAAGTCGTACATAACTCACGAGTTCTCGATATTATTCATGAATTAGAAAGTTATGATGTTAATGTCAAAGTGTTTGATCCGTTGGTCGATAAACAGGTTACACAAGAAAATTTTGGAGTTAAGCTGGTTGAAGAAACTGAGTTTAAAGATTTTGATGCTGTTATATTAGCAATGAAGCATGATGTTTTTGGCAAGTATTCAGCACAAAAAATTAATAAGATATTAAATAAGCCCGGAGTGGTTGTCGATGTTAAAGGTCAGTGGTTTCAAGCACAAAATTTTGATTCTGACATATACTACTGGTGTTTATAATCACAATATGAAGGTACAAAGAATGAGGCAGAATATATGAAAGTATTAATTACTGGTGGAGCAGGCTTTATAGGCTCACATCTTGTTCGCTTTCATTTACAACGTGGCGATGATGTTATTGTGATTGATAATCTTAGCACCGGAAATTTAAAGAACTTACAGAATACAAATCACGACGAGCGTTTAACAATTATTCAAGAAGAAATTGTTAACTGTCATGACTTGCCAACCTTACTTGTTGATGTAGAGCGTGTTTATCACATGGCGGCTATTGTTGGTGTACAGAAAGTATTAAAAGAACCTGTAGATACTATTACTCAAAATATCAATTCATTAATTTATTTACTGCGAACAATTTCAGAATTATCTAGTTATCCAAGAGTTATTGTTGCGTCAAGCTCAGAGGTTTATGGTGACAATTGTATTGAGAAAGCTGAAAATGAACCTTTACTACTTTCAGATGCCAGTGAAATTACCCATGCCTATGCGATTAGTAAACTGGCTAATGAAAGTACGGCGAAAGCATTTTTTCATGAATTTAATTTGCCGGTAACGATACTACGACTTTTTAATACTATTGGCCCAAAACAAACAGGGCGTTATGGGATGGTGGCGCCATGCCTAACTCAGCAAGCGTTACAAAATGCAGCATTAACAATTTATGGTAATGGTGAGCAAACACGGTCTTTTTGTGATGTGCGTGATATGGTAGCAATGATTGATAAACTTTGTGTTACCGAGAAAAGTATTGGTGAAGTAGTCAATATTGGTAACAATCTCGAGGTTAGCATTAATCAATTAGCTGAAACGATTATTGAATTGCTGGGTAGTAAAAGTGAGATGACCTATATGTCATTTGAACAAGCTTTTGGACCCGGTTATCACGATACGCAGAGACGCAAGCCTAATCTAGAAAAATTAAAAATGCTAATAGGATATGAATACCAATATACCTTAGAGCAGACTGTTTTAGATATAGCAACATCAATTCAGAATATGGAAAATTAATATGATGCTAAGTAAATACATTACTAGCAAGAAATTTCGAACTATAATATTAGCGATTAGTTTATCAGCAGTGGTTCTATGTTCTGTCGTGAGCAATGCTGAAAACATCGATAAAACCAACAATATTAATAATAACCAAACTGCAGTATCCACAAAAGATTGGAAAGATCTTACTCCGAAAAAATTGAAGACCATGTATGATGCACAAAAATACCCAGACATTGTTGTGCAATCTAAAATTTATTTAAAATATTATCCGAAAGATAGTGATGTTCGTTATTATTTGGCATTAACCTTTATTAAGTTAAAGAAACCAGGCCTTGCGGGGCAACAATTGACATTAGCCTTGCAAAGTACTCCGGATTATTTAGGCGTCAGGTTACTATTAATTCGAATTAAATTAAAACAAGAGAAATATGCGGAGGTTTTAAAGCTTGCTGAAGAGGGTGATAAATATCATAAAGATAATACGGAACTTCTTTATGATAAAGCCGTGGCTTATTATTTCTTAAATCAATTGCAAAAGAGTATTCAAACATTAGAAGTTATTGTAAAGCTTGAGCCGCAAAATGAAAAGTCACAAAAGTTATTAAAAAATTTACAGAAAGTAGAGGCAGAGCTTAAAGCCAAAAAAATGGCTAAAACCCAGGAGCAAAAACAAGAAGAGAAAGCGAAGGCTAAAAAAGGCGGTATTGATATTGATTATATAAAAGGCTTAATAAAAGATAAGCGATATGTTAAATCAAAACAAAAAAGTATTGAATATTTGCAACATTATCCTGGCGATGTCGATGTTCGTTACTTATTAGCTATCATTTATAATAAGCTTAAAGAATATGAGCCGGCTAAACAGCAGTTAAAATTAGTATTACAAGGATATCCAAACTATGAAGGTGCGTGGGATCTATTGTTAGACCTTGAGTTTAAAACTCGCAGTTATCAAGCCGCATTAAAACTAATTTATGCGAAACAGCAACAATATCCAGGTGATGCCAAGTTTCTATATCTGGAGGCGAAAGTTTATTATATGCGCGGCTATTTCTTTAAATCAGTGATAATATTAAATCGCGCTTTTCGACTCGAGCCTCATGATGAAAATAGTAAAAAACTCTTTATCGCGATAAAAGATATTGATCCGTATTTTACTGCAGGGTTAAATGAAGTAGGTATTTTTCAAAACAACCAAGATGTATCTTCTACTAATGACAATACCATATGGAATTACACATCTATTTACTATGGTCGACAAACCTTTTATGGGAAAATTATTGCTCGCATAAATTACGCACATCGCTTTCGTCGCTCAGGCTATCAAGGCGAGCTTGAAGCTTATCCCGTTATTAACAAGCATTTATATTTTCATATTGATTTAGCTTATGGCACAAACCCAAGTTTATTTCCGGATGAGCGTTATGGGCTAGGTGCGTTTACTTATTTTTCTAATATTGATTTTGGTATCACAGGGCGCTTCGATAAAATTGCGCAAACCAATTTAACGGTGGCATCTTCGCGACTCGGTATGACTCTAGGTAGCTATTGGATTTATTTCCGCCCCTATTATTTTGTGCCTAAAGAGGGGCCGCGCTCAATCCTATATACTCTTGGAATTCGTAAATATGGTAATTATGTCGATGAGTATGTTGAATTGGTTATCGGTGGTGGACGCGCACCTGACTTAGCGGACTTGCAAACAGTAAGTTTTTTCAATTTGAAAATGAATTTTGCTCAGTTTACTGTGCATTTCCCTATTCCAGGAACTGAACATCATGGCATTATGCTAATAGCTGTATTAGCGGAAAGGCAGGTGTTTCCTAATGGTAGGGTCAGAAAATTTGGTGGCATTAATCTTGGATTTGCTTGGCGATTTTAGGGTGTTGATTTATGTTTTCCGGTGAAGTTCTTTATTTTATACAAATCTGGGTGATGATTAATATTCTCATCATCCTCGGTTTGACCTCGAGTATTTATATCGTGCAATTTATTTCAGCGCGGAATAAGGCTAGAAAAACAAAAACAACTGATGAATTATTACGAATATTTCATGCATCTCTTGCTGCGAGTTCTGATAAAAAACTTATTACGATTCCTTCTCTATCAGCAAAACATCACTATTTTGATATTATTTTAACGATTAATAAATTTGAAGAAGATATTGAGAATAATGCAGTATGGCTAAAACTACGCGAACAACTTGCTAAAGAGCAGTTAGTCGCGACAGCGCGCAAATACGCAAAGTCTCGATATTGGTTTAAGAATTTTCAGGCATTAATGTGTTTTAATTTCTATATGGATGCAACCGATGATCTGCTTGTGGAGAAGTTACTGCATAGTAAAATTCCTATCATTACCTTACATGCCTGTCGTGTAGCAATTAAATACTCAATGCCCCGTGCGATTAACACCGTTATTGATTGGCTTAATGAAACACGCAAACCGAATAGGTCGCTATATATTCATTATTTTAAATCATCATCACAAGAGGTTATTACGCTACTGTTAGAACGGTTTTTAAAAGAAGACCATCCTTATATTAAAGTAGGCTTATACGATATTTTTGCGAACCTTCTGCCGCAACAGCAATTATTAGCAATGACGTTGATAGATAGTAACGCCGAGTTATTAGAATTGAAGTTGGCGGCATTAAGAATGTTATCACACTTACAACCGGAAAATTTAGGTGAGTTATTAGCGGCGGAGCATCAGGATGAACATTGGGAGGTAAGGGCGTTAATCGCAAAACAAATGGGAATTTATGCTGTAACTGAAAAAGCTAACATCTTGCTAAGCCTATTAAAAGATAGCGAGTGGTGGGTGCGCTTAAATGCTGCACATGCTTTATTGCAGCTCAATGATGAAGGTAAACAAACATTATTACAACTTAATAAAGAAGATGACCTTTATGCCTATGAGGCTGCGCAACATGCATTACAGCACTATAACAAGAAACTGGAGAATTAAAGCATGCCCCATTTCATTGTGATAGCAAATTTTATTATTCTTGTTTATTTTTTGATTTTAGCAATAGGTTATACCTTGCTGTTGATTGCCTCTTTTCCTGGAATCATGCGTTCGAATTTAGAAGCTAAGTACGGGCATATTAATAAACTATTAGGCACAATTGAGCCACCGCCTGTTACTATTATTATGCCAGCTTATAATGAAGGTGAAGCGGCGTTTGATGCTATGCTTAGTGTTTTGAAGAATACGTATCAAAATACAAAGCTAATTGTTATTAATGATGGTTCTACGGATAATACATTGGAACTAATGATCGAACGTTTTCATCTGGAAGCTATTCCTTGTATCGTACCTGAGAAAATTAAAACAGCAGCAATTAAGAATTACTATATATCGCGTCTTTATCCGCAATTAGTCGTTTTAGATACTGAGCATAGCCATACTGGCGATAGTATGAATTCTGCAATTAATGCTTGCCAGTCTCCGTATTTTGCGTCTGTTGATGCGGATACGTTATTAGAAAAAGAAGCGATTAGTAATCTAATGTATAGTGTATTAACACAGCCTCATTGTGTTTGTGTCGGTGGCTCTGTCTATGTGCTTAATGATTGTGAGTTTAAAGATGGTGAGTTTATAGAGCAACATATTCCCGAGCATTTTGTGGCGGCTATTCAAGTCTGTGAATATCTGCGCTCTTTCTTATTTGCACGTTCTGGCTGGAACTTTTTAAATGGCTCATTATCATTTGCGGGTGCATTTACATTGTTTGAGCGCCAAGCGGCTCTTGATATCGGTGGCTATGATTTAAATAATTTTGCACAAGATGCTGAAATCGTGATGCATTTACATGCCCATATTTATGAAAATAAATTACCCGCTAAAATTCGTTTTACACCTAATTTGCTTGCCTGGACCGATGTACCTGACACCTTTGGAAGTTACTGGAATCAGCGTAATCACTGGCAGCGAGGTTTGTTGTATAGCATCTTATCTTACTTCCGTATGTGTTTTAATCCACGTTATAAAATTACCGGATTAGTAACCTATCCATATTTTTTACTCTTTGAAGTATTAAGTCCATTATTCGAATTTACGGCTTATACTTTGTTGGTTGTTGAGCTTATTTATGGTTATACAACATTGCATAATGCAGCGTTATATTTTGCTTTAGCATGGAGCTTTATTACAGCGTTAACAATAGGAACATTTCTACTAAGTAATTTGAGTTTTAATCGTTATTATAAATTACAGGATACGCTTATTATTTTCTTGTTGATTACTGTTGAAATGTTTGGTTTTCGTCAATTCAAAGTGGTGTGTCGTTGTTTTGGAATCGGACATTTCATTATTAATCGCTTATTAGGCAAAAAACTCTAGTTGAAGACGGCCTGCTTTTACTGACAATAGTAATCGACAGTTGGTTTTAAGCCTGTTTCAATAGAAACCTCACAGTTAATAGCAAATTGACGGGCTTTTTCCGGATTGCCACACGAGTGCAAAACATCATAGTTACGCGGTGGCTGATAATCAATTTCAAGTTTTTTATTTAGTATTTTTGCTAAGATTGTTGCTAATTGATTTACCGTGGTTATTTTTCCCGTACAAGCATTGGCTGTTGGAGCTTTGTCGCTTGCTGACTCCATTGCATGTATTAATGAAGCAACAATATCTGTTACATAAACAAAATCTCGCGTTTGTTCACCATCACCATATATAGTAATTGGTTTATCTAAACGTAATGCTTCAATAAATTTTGCAATCACACCGGAATAAATTGAGCGTGGGTTTTGCCGAGGGCCATAAACATTGAAAATCCGCAAGCCAAACGTAGCTAAACCATAATTTAGACTAGCAATTTTAGCATTCAATTCGCAACTATATTTGTCGACGCCATAAGCCGAAAGCGGGGTGATTAGCTTATCTTCGGTAAGTGGTAAGTCCGGACAATCACCATAAACAGCACAGGAAGACGCATAAGCAACAGGGATATTACCGTTGGCAATACAGGTCTGTAAAACATTGATCGTTGCTGTTAAGTTGATAGTATGAAATTGCTGCCATTCAGCTACTGGCATGACGACAGAAGGTATTGCTGCTAAATGAAAGCAACCATCAACATCACGAATGATTTCTTCAATTTGCTTTAAATTACACACATTCGCAACGACAAGCTCAGCCTTAGGATTTAGGTTTTTCCTAAACCCAGTAGATAAGTTGTCGATAACAAGTACTTCATGGCCTGCAGTGATTAATGCATCACCTAAGTGTGAGCCAATGAAGCCACAGCCGCCAGTAATAATATACTTTGCCAATCCTTTGTTCCTTCTTTTTAACTGTTAGCAATGGATCACAGTCGGACTTTCAAGCGTCATGAAGTCTTTAAGCTGCATTTCAAATAATTCATCATGCGTGCCAGCATTAAAGGCAATTTTGTCATCTTTCATTAAATCATCTGTCACAAACATATCGATTGAAAACAGGTGACCGAGAGGTGGCATAGCGCCAACATCACAATCTGGAAATTTATTTTTAAATTCATACTCACTGGCTAAGGTGACATGCTTTGCGCCTAAGGATTTTTCTAACGCGGTAAAGTTAATATGGGTATTGGCGGGTAATACAACCATAACCAGCTTACTATCGGCCTTAACCATAACACACTTTGCCATTTCTTTGCCTGGGATATGTGCCGATTGTGCGACTTCCTGAGCGGTATAGGCTGGTGAGTGCTTGATAGTATTATATTTTACGTGATGGCCATCTAAATAATTCTTAACTATTGGACATGACATGAGTAGTTCCTCCACTAACTTTTCACCATTAAGTTAATGCAAGTTTCATGCCAGAAATGGCGATATAAGCAGTTTATTGCTTATATTCCAGAGCTTAAATGACAGAGTTTTGACTCTATTTATTTTTGCCAGCACCAGGAAGTCGACGTTTAAATCTGGCGCCTAAGCTAGCACCTTTTTCTGCGTGGGGAACAGTATCCTCGCGTTGTGGTGGAACGGGACCACCTGTGACACTTGCCATTGAGCGAGCAAGAACTGAAGCAGGAGCCGAAACTGAAGAGCTTGCTGCGGAACTTGCTGCGCGTTCTGTAAGCGCGCGCATAGTATGATTAAGTCGAGCTTCATTACCAGGGGCTACTTTAATTAGATTCGCTCTAACTGCTGCAGGAATGCCTGATTTTGTTGCTAATGCGGTTTGTTCGCTCGTTGCTCGTTGTTGTATATCCCCTAATTCACGATAAATGCTATGAATATTCGGGCTAGGGGTCACGCTTAACTTTTCTCGGTCACAAAAGTAAGCGACGACAGCTCTTTTACCTGCCGTATTGACGGCGTCTATTTGCTGCGTGCGTAACTCAGCTAAGCTTGGTATATCACAAGCAGGGCCATATTCTCGCGCAATACGCTCGCGCAATTGATTAACCTTGCCCACGAAGTTGTTAAATTGATCATTCGTAATATTATAGCGAGCCAATGTATCGATAAGCGCATCAGTATTGCCTCTGACTTGACTTAATAAGACGTTACCGTGACCGCCAGGAGCTGCTGTTCTCTCAAGCTGCGCAATAAAAACTGCTAACTTAGTTGGGCCGCCTTCAGGAAATAATAATGCATAATCTTGTCGAATTTCCGACATGAGCTGATTAATTTCACGCTCATTTTCTGCAAAAGCTGCTTGAGTAGCTTCTTCAAGTTGATCTCTAAATCCCAATAGCGCCATTAATCTACTTGGCTGATTGGGAGCAAGCATAAACATAATCGTCTGAAGTGTTTTTACTTCTCGAATAATGGCGCTAAGAGCATTATAGTAAGCTTCTAATTGTTGTAAATGCAGTAAACAAAGGTTAACACAGTTATAGCCAGGGTCTCTGGCTAAACGAGCAATAGTACTAGCATCAATCATGGTGATTTCTGGCAAAATAAGATGAGGCTCCTCTATTGTGCTGCGATGCAGAAATGCACGCAAGTCGTCGGGATAGTAAGGCAGATCTTCATTTCGCTGCAGATTACCTCCTGAGCGTCGTGCGCTATCGCGCTCACTATCTTGTTGGTTATCTTGAGAGACTTTTGCTGCAGCAGCACGAACGCTTAATTCGGCGGCTTCAATTTCATCAGAACGTTCAGGCTCAAAATATTTCATGAAATTGCATAGTTGGCCGAGTTGAAATGCATAGTTTGGTTCACGTGCGGTGTGTTGATTGAATTGACGCATGACACGTTCAAGCTCAGTAAGTACCGTTCTTAATGCCTGATTGATAGCAGGATAAGAGGGATCTAAGCTCTCAATCATCGCAGCTCTTTCTTTTGGAGCTCCAAGATGGAATTGTTTAATTTGATTGGTAAATGCAAGTAATAAGCCGCGAAAGCTATCTCGATTCATTCCCTCTCGAAGATATTTATTGCACTCATCTCCTAATAGATCGCAGCTGCCATGAATTGAGCGTAGGGAATGCAGCATATCTGTTCGCCACACGCGCTCACATTCGATATAAAACTCATCACGACTAAGTTCCGCTGCTTGGCTTACTGGAAATGATTCTGATGAGCTGAACATTTGCTCAATACTCACAGAATAAAGCAGCGAGCCGTCTGCTTGTTTATCAAGCATAATGTAATATTTAGCTGTTTGAGGATCTAATTGCTCATGAGGGATTATTGCACCAGCTGCATTTATACCAATAGCAGTATGGCGGGCTGTATCATTATTTTGAAAATCCTGAATTAGATCAAATGATTGCATGCTGCTCAGCATGAGTTGGCCAATTTCAATCGAACCATTCGAACCTTGTGCAATAGCCATAGAAATCGCTTTGACAGTTTCCGCGTAATGCCGTTTCATAGGCCAACTCCTCTACTTTAATAATAATTGTAGCCTTTTTTTATGAATTCTAAGGAACAAAACTTAATCAAACCTTAAATTAAGGATAATAATAGTCATTTTTTTGGGAAAAGCTATGTGAGTGGTTTTTAAGCCAGCTAACTTGCTTATAGAGTTGTTTATTTGCTATACTGCTGAAAATTTTCAGGAGGATTTATTATGTTTTTAGGTTATTCTAGTGCAGGTTCTGACTCTGAAGAGATCTCGAGTGATGACTCAAGAGAAGAAGTGCGTGTAGTAAAACGTGCTCGACGCGGTGATGCTGGCTCAGATTCATCAGATGAACGTTCTGCGAGTCCTGCTAATCAAGCTCCTTCATTTCGTCAAGAAGTCATGAATGAATGTTTTCCTTATGCTCATGGCATAGATGCTGCCCCTGATTTGACTCGTTATGAGAGCCTTGTTGCTAAAGGGCATTTTAAACGTTGGACTCTAAAAGAAACTCATAAGGTTGCAAAGCTTGAAAATGCTCGTCAAGCAGAGGCATTAGCTGCCGATCCTTTTATGCGTCCCACGGGCTATAGACCTACTATAAAGGCATAATAACGAATAGTTTTATTCATACATTCAATGCATACTAAATTTGGGGAGCTCAAAAATATGGAGTTTCCTCAAATATAATCTCAAAATCACATTCACTTTACCCATAAATATTTTCAAAAACACATCTATATAAATAAAGTCTGACTTTAATGGCTGTTTTTTATTTTACCAACTACGCTTTACAGTACAGTGGTTGAATAGTCATTACTTTAATTTAGTATTCAGCTGCGTCATGAATATGTCATGGAGGACAGAATAATGACAACACAAACTGACTTAATGCAAAGCCTTATTAATAGTACTGATACAGTGTTTTTTATTAAGGATGAAGATGGACGCTTTCTGTTTGTAAATCCTGCATTTGAAAAACTATTCGAATTATCCAAAGAAGACGTGCTTGGTAAAACGGATTATGATTTTGTAACACCAGAAAATGCAGAACGTTATCGAGAGCATGATCATGAAATAACACATAAAGGCTCACCACTTAATTTCACTGAATGGGTAGATGCGCCTAGTGGCAAACATAAATATCTTTGCCATAAATTCCCTATTGAAAATATAGAAGGTTTGCCGCACGCTCTTGGAGGTATTGCTATTGATATCACTGAACAAGTTTAATCATTGATTTTGGCTTAACAAGACGTGGTCAGAATACACAAATGCTGTTGGCTAATTCTGGTGTGACTGTAACGACATAAATGCATTGTTTATTATTCTAGTAAGTGCAGCACACAGTCTTTTAATGATTTATGGCAACCACTCATATGGACAATAATGTAATATAAGCCGAGGCAGGCAAGCAGAATACCGATGGTGTTGATAATGAAAACCAGAACTCGCCAGGTTTTGTGATGCTTAGGAAAGGTAAAACGTAAATAACGAATGCCAAGGAATAAAGCAAAATAGATAAGAAAACCAATTACGCGCGGTAATGGTGGGAAGCTGGCGCCAACATAAATCAAAATCGCGACTGGAATTAAAATAAACATTATGAGCCTAATAGAATTTATTATTTTGCGAAACTATAGCATGAGTGTGATACAGCAGCAAAGCGCATTATATTTTACGATAGTTTTGTGTTCAATCTTAATTTTGTTGGCGCAAAGAAGTTGTACTCGATAGTTTGGATAATCCAGACTTTGATAAATTCGCCATTACCGAGTGACGTATCCTTGAATATGGACGTTTAGTTGAGTTGATTATTTAATGCTTATTATTCTTGCCATGTTTAGCTAGTCGCAATAATGCATTTTTTAATTTCGTATTAACCATATCACTCGCGACATCTTGCATATAATTAGCATTGCCTTCAGATAACGAGGGTTTTTGTAAGGTCGATTTTGGACGTTGTTGATAATAGTCTTTGCTGATAATGAGTTTAATTTCTTCTAAACTGGCAAAAGTATTATTCTGTTTTAAGAGTTGTAATAAATTATTTAATTCATAACGTAGCCTGGTTGCCCATGCGGCATTATCAATACACAGTGTTAATTTATTCTTACTATAACTAGCAACAACAAAGTGCTTAACTAAGTCATCATCTAAATATTTTGCTACCATGCGCGTTAGTCGAGCTAATGTTTTGCCATTGCGAACAATATCTTGCAAGATGTTATTCTCTTGTCCTAGATAGTTACTGACATGTTTGGCTTTAATGAAACTATTATTTTCCATCAGTTCATCTCTGCCAGCCAAGTTGCGACGTCTTTGGCTGCATAGGTTAAAATACCATCGGCACCAGCACGTTTACAACCTAATAACACTTCAAACATAGTACTTTTTTCATCCAGCCAACCTTGCGCGACAGCGGCTTTTAACATCGCATATTCACCACTAACATGGTAAACAAACGTTGGCATGTGGAAGGTTTGTTTGACACGTTGTACGACATCTAAATATGGCATACCAGGTTTAACCATGATCATATCAGCGCCTTCTTGAATATCCATAGCCACTTCACGTAAAGCTTCATCGCTATTAGCTGGGTCTTGTTGGTAGCTACGTTTGTCTTTACCTCCCAGGCGTTTTTTGGAATCAATTGCATCACGGAATGGACCATAAAATGCTGAAGCGTATTTTGCTGCATACGACATAATTAAGGTGTTTTTATATTCATTGGCTTCTAAAGTATGGCGAATTAAGCCAATACGACCATCTTGCATGTCAGATGGGGCTATAATGTCACAGCCGGCACGAGCTTGATTTAAAGCTTGCTGCGCTAAAATTTCAATGGAAGCGTCATTATCAATCTCATCATTGATTATTACGCCATCATGACCATGCGTTGTGTAAGGGTCAAGTGCGACGTCACATAAAATACCGAGCGTGGGAACAGTCTGCTTTAAAGCGCGGGTAGCACGACACACTAAGTTGTTATCATTTAAGGCTTCTTCACCTGTTTCCGTTTTTAAGTTTTTGAGTGTTACCGGAAATAAGGCAATAACCGGTATGCCAAGTTCATGAATAAGTTTTGCTTCCATGATCAATTGATCAATGGATAAGCGTAAAACACCGGGCATTGATGGAATAACTTCACGTTGCTGTTCGCCTTCAACGATAAAAACCGGCCAAATTAAATCTTTTACCGAAAGATGATTTTCTTGTACTAAATCACGCGACCATGCTTGCATACGCGTGCGGCGTAGGCGTGTATTAGGAAAATATTGTTGTGTTGTGAAATCACTCATTATTCGGTTCTCCTATAACGTCAGTTTCTAATGGCCACAGGTTGACGATTTGACAAAAAATCTCTGCAGTTTTTTTGGCATCATAAATGGCGGAGTGTGCCTCGTTAGCATCAAATTCAATTTTAGCTTTGGCCGCGATTCGTGCGAGAACAGTTTGCCCATAGACTAAAGCGCCTAAAGTTGCGGTATCAAATGTTGTGAATGAATGAAATGGTTCACGTTTAATTTTATTACGGCTAATTGCAGCTTGTAAAAAGCCTAAATCAAAAAGCGGATTATGTCCGACAAGGACAGCACGTTGGCATTTAAATTCTTTTAAGTCTTGACGTATTGCTTTAAATAAAGCAGTTAACGCATCTTTTTCAGATACAGCGAAACGAAAGGGATGATAAGGTTGAATTCCGGTAAAGGCCAATGCTTTTGGATCTAAATTCATGCCTGGATAAGGCTCGATGTGATAATGGTATTCATTATGTGGCTGTAACTTACCAGCATCATCAAAAGCGACGGTGACGGCGGCCAATTCTAAGAGAGCATCTTTTCTTGCATCAAAACCACCGGTTTCAACATCGATGACCACTGGATAGTAACCTCTAAACCGTTTAGCTATAGGTGATTTTGATGCGTTTGTTTCAGCCATAATGATTTAGCCAACTAACTCCTCGGAGGCAAATTTCATTGTATTATCACTCAAGTGATAATCTAATGTTTTGCGTAGAGAGGTTGTTAAGTCAACATTAGGCTGCCAGTTTAAATGTTGTTTCGCATTGGCAATGGATGGTACTCGAGCATCAACGTCCTGATAACCTTCGCCATAATAAGTTTTACCTTCAACGTCGATAAGTTTAGTTTTCGTGGCTACATCCTGATAAGCAGGGTAGTCTTTAATAAGATGCAAAATTAATTCGGCTAATTCACGAATTGAAACATCATTTTTTGGATTACCGATATTGAAAATACGCTTGTTGGCACAACCATCTTTGTTTTCAATAATCTTTATTAAAGCATCAATTCCATCATCAATATCAGTAAAACTACGACGCTGTTTACCACCATTCACCAACATAATATCCTTACCATGCAGAATATTACTGATAAATTGTGTAACGACTCGTGAGCTACCTTCTTTCGGTTCAAAAACATTATCTAACATCGGGCCAAGCCAGTTAAATGGACGGAATAATGTGTAATCCAAGCCTTCTTTTTCGCCATAAGCTGAAATAACACGATCTAGCAATTGTTTACTACAAGAATAAATCCAACGTTGGCGGTTGATAGGACCCAGTACTAACGGACTGGTTTCTTCATTAAATTCACTATCCGCACACATGCCATATACTTCTGACGTTGAAGGAAACAGCACACGTTTTTTAAAGCGTACACATTGGCGCACAATCTCTAAATTGGCTTCAAAATCTAATTCAAAGACACGTAAAGGATCACTAACGTAAGTTGCGGGGGTCGCGATGGCGACTAATGGTAAAATAACATCACATTTTTTTACATGATAAGCAATCCATTCTTTATTAATGGTGATATCGCCTTCAACAAAATGGCAACGTTCATGATCAAGCATATGGCTGATTTTATCGCTACCAATATCCATACCATAAACTTCCCAGTCGGTGCTATTTAAGATACGGGTTGTTAAGCTGTGGCCAATAAAACCATTAACGCCAAGAATTAAAACTTTAAGAGACATATTCTTTTTCCTTTTGCTGCATGACAGATGTCGATGTTTGGTGTTGAGAGCTATTATTTTGCTGTTTGATTTCACGAATAACATAACGTGGTCGTTCGCGCACTTGTTGATAAATGCGACCGATGTATTCGCCAATAATACCTAAAGCTAAAAGAATGATACCAATTAAGAAAAATTGAATCGCGAATAAGGTAAAGACACCTTGTGCTTCAGGGCCAATAATAATGCGACGCATGAATAAGTAAACGACGAAAAATAAACTGGCAATGGAAATAGTGATTCCTATAAATGAGATAAATTGTAATGGAACTAAAGAAAAGTTAGTAACCAAATCAAAATTATAGCGAATCAATTTAAAAAAGTTATAGCTTGATGTACCTAATTCGCGAGCTTCATGGGCAACGCCAACTTCAGCCGGGTTGGCGGCATAACTCATGGCTAATGCCGGAATAAAGGTTGAAGCTTCATTACAAGACACCATTAAATCAACGATATTACGGCGATAAGCACGTAACATACAGCCTTCGTCTTTCATTTTTAATTGAGGGGCAATACGCTCACGCAATTTATTATGTGCTTTAGAAACGAATAAGCGCCAGGCACTATCTTTGCGATTCATGCGATAGCCGCCAACAACATCATGACCTTGGTCCATTTTGTCGACGAGCTTATAAATTTCTTCAGGAGGATTTTGTAAGTCTGCATCTAATGTTATGACGATTTCACCTCGGACATTTTCAAAGCCAGCCATAATCGCCATATGCTGACCAAAGTTACCATTCAAGTGAATAACGCGAATTCTCTCAGGTCGACGAGCATGTAATTCATCGAGGATAGCTGTAGAATTATCCTGACTACCATCATTAACTAAAATGACCTCATAATCTTTTTCGAGCTTATCCAACGAGCTTGTTAATCGTTGATACAATGTTTCTAAACATTCTTGTTCATTGTAAACAGGAATAACAACACTGATGTAAGGTTTCTTCATTACTTAATTCCTTAAAACTTTAATTAAAGCTTCAATAACACGATCTTGCTGTGGAATCGACAAATCAGGGAATATCGGTAAGCTAATAATGCGATTTGCAACATCTTCAGCAATAGGATAATCACCAGGCTTATAACCATAACGTTTACGATAAAAGCTAAATAAATGGGGGGCTTGATAATGAATGCCAATATTAATGTTATATTCACGCATTTTTTGAATAAATTCTTCGCGCGTCATCTTAATTTCTTTGAGATTTAATAATGGTGTATACAAATGCCAAACATGGCGGTGCGTATAGGTCGGACGACGCGGCAATGTTAATTGTGGTACGTCTTTTAATATTTCTTGATAGCTTTGAGCCAACTCCGTACGGAATTTTGTAGAGAGTTCTAACTCATCAAGTTGATGAATACCAATAGCCGCTTGGATATCAGTCATATTATATTTAAAGCCTGGCAAGTTAACATCGTAAAGAGAGCTCGTGGCACTTTTTGAATTATAGCTTGCCGCATCTTTGTCGATACCGTGAAAGCTTAAAATTTTACAAAAATGAGCGAGGGCTTCATCTTGCGTGGCAATCGCGCCACCTTCACCGGTAGTTAAATTCTTGTTGGGATGAAAACTAAAGACTTGGGTGTCACCAAAACTGCCAATCATTTTATCTTTGTATTTTGCGCCAATAGCTTGTGCTGCATCTTCAATAACACGCAGGTTATGTTTTTCAGCAATGTTATAAATCGCATCAAGGTCGACAGGCAAACCTGCGAAATGCACGGGCATGATGGCTTTGGTTCGACTGGTTATTGCGGACTCGATTTTACGCACATCCATATTGTAAGTGTTGCGTTCAATGTCGACAAAGACAGGCTTTCCGCCAGCAAGAACAATGGTGTTGGCACTGGCAACAAAAGTATGAGCACTGGTAATGACTTCGTCACCGGGTTGTAATTTTAATGAGAGCAAAGCTAAGTGCAGGCCTGCTGTCGCTGACATCAAAGCTAACATATGCGGAGCATGTAAATATTTTTTTAGAGCTTCTTCAAATTGTTTTACGCGTGGACCGGTTGCTAGCCATCCTGAGCGCAAGCACTCTACAACTTCATTAATGCTTTTATCGCTAATAGAGGGTTTTGCGAAGGGAATTAATTCTGCATCCATGGTAGCTCTCCTTAAAACGATGGTCGTGATATTAAGATCACACCAAAAATAATAATACCGATACCAACTATTTGACTGATCGATAGGTTTTCATGAAATAAATAAGAAGATGCTATTGCCGTTACGATATAACCTAAGCTTACCATTGGATAAGCGATACCGACTTCAACTCGAGATAACACCATTAACCAAGCAACAACACTTAAAACATAACAACTTAATCCAGCAATAATAAAAGGATTCACGGCAACTTTAAGCGCGATAGGTACAACATTGCTAGCTTTAAAAGCAAAATGACCTATATGATTCATGCCACCTTTTAACAGCAATTGCGCGGTGGCGTTCAGAATAATGCCAATAAACAAATAGGGAAGAGCTGCACCCATGAATATATCCTGTTCAGAAAGTGTCTATAATGGGGCGGAATTGTAACAAATTATTCCGTTGTTGGCGAATATATAAATGGATATAATAGCGCTCTTTACCTGTTTAATAGTTGTACATATTGTGGGCTTTTATAATGAAGCAAAATGAGCAAAATAGTCAGTATCTGAAACATGCATTGAGTTTAGCTGAGCATACTCGAGGCCAATGTGCGCCAAACCCTGCGGTTGGAGCAGTTTTGGTGAAAGATACGAAGATTTTAGCTGAAGGCGTGCACCTAGGTGTTGGTCATGACCATGCGGAAATTGCAGTTTTGCAGCAAGTCAGTCATGCGGAAACTGAAGGCGCAACACTTTATGTCACGCTAGAACCTTGCTGTCATCAAGGTAAAACGCCACCTTGCACGGAGGCCATTAAAAAATTTCCATTGGCGCAAGTGATTTATGCTTATCAAGATCCGAATCCACTTGTTGCAGGACAAGGCCATAAAATACTTGAACAAGCAGGAATCGTCGTTGAACAGCACATGGTTACTGAAATTGATTATTTTTATCAGAGCTATCAATATTGGCAGCAACAAAAGCGTCCTTTTATAACTGCAAAATTAGCCCTGTCTTTAGATGGTAAAATTGCAGGTTACCAAGGTCAACCTCAACAGATAACAGGTCCGGAATTACAACAACTTACCCACCAACAACGTTTACATTCTGATGCGATTTTAACGACAGTGCGCACCATTATTCATGACGATCCGCAATTGAATGTCCGTATAAATAAACAAACTCAAAGCAAGCCGCTATATATTCTTGATAGCCAATTACAGTTGCCCGAAAATGCTAGCGTTCGGCAGACAGCAAAAGCAATAACACTATTCTATGATGCGGAATTAAGTGCAGAACAAGTGTCAGCACAAGAGTGTACAGGGGTAAGCTGTGTTCCTATCACTCGCGAAGCAACCGGTTTGTGTTTAACGAGCGTTATGGACTATATAGGTAAGCAAGGTGTTCATGATTTATGGGTTGAAGCGGGTGGCCAGTTGCTAAGTTCTCTATTGAATGCTGATTTAGTGCAACGCTGTTTACTCTATGTCGCTCCTAAAATCATTGGAGACAACGGTCTCACAGCCTTTAGTCAAGCCGATATATTAGCAAAAGCACACACTAAACACTGGCAAGTAGTGGGAAATGATGTATTATGTCAACTCAATTTTTATACAGATTAAGGTAAGTAGAGATGGAAACGCCGTTTGTAGATATTGCTGAAGCTATTGCCGATATTCGTGCTGGCAAAATGATTATTTTAGTTGATGATGAAGACCGTGAAAATGAGGGTGACCTCGTTATGGCGGCTGAAAAAGTGACGCCTGAAGCGATTAATTTTATGATCAAACATGCGCGTGGTTTAGTGTGTTTAACCTTACCTGGTGAGACAGTGGATCGATTAGAAGTCCCTTTACAAGCAGAGCATAACTCAAAATTCCGTACCGCGTTTACTTTATCTATTGAAGCTGCACAAGGTGTAACGACAGGGATTTCTGCTGCAGATCGTGCGCATACGATTAAAGTCGCAATTAATGAAAATAGTACTCGCGAAGATATCGCAACGCCAGGCCATGTATTTCCAATACGGGCTCGTGAAGGAGGAGTGCTAGCGCGTGCTGGTCATACTGAAGGTAGTGTCGATTTAGCGCGTTTATCAGGCTTACAATCTGCTGCGGTTATTTGTGAGATCATCAAAGATGATGGTGAAATGGCGCGTTTACCTGATTTAATTGAATTTGCTAAAGAACATGACTTAAAGTTGGCATCGATCAATGATTTAATTGCTTATCGTATGCAATGTGAAACTTTTGTGACAGAAACGGCGACATCGCGTTTACCGCTTGCACCTTATGGTGAATTCACTATTAAAATTTTTGAAAATGAGCTCGATAATACTCAACATGTCGCATTGATTAGTGGTGATATTGATGAAAATGATACGCCTTTAGTTCGAGTTCATTCAGAATGCTTCACCGGCGATATTTTTGGTTCTGATCGTTGTGATTGTGGTTGGCAATTACAATCTGCATTGAAGCAAATAAGTGAAGAAGGTGGTGTATTAGTTTATTTGCGAGGTCAAGAAGGTCGCGGTATTGGCTTAGCCAATAAAATTAAAGCCTATGCATTACAAGAGCAGGGTTACGATACCGTTGAAGCCAATCATCAGTTGGGTTTTGGTGCTGATCATCGTGACTATGGTGTCGGTTCGCAAATCTTGCGTGCTTTAGGCATTACAAAAATGCGTTTATTAACGAATAATCCGCGTAAGATTTATGGTTTACAAGGCTATGGTTTAGAACTAATAAATCGTGAAGCATTAGAAATGTTACCAACAGAAGGCAATCATGATTACTTGCGCACAAAGCGCGATAAGCTTGGTCATATGCTAGATTTTGATTTTGCAGCAACTGCAGAGCAGACAAAAACAACGGAGAAAGAGTGATGCGCATAATAAAAGCTAATGAAATTAACAGTTCAATCTATGTGGCTATTATTGTTAGTCGTTTCAATGAAGAAGTAACGCATGCCTTATTAGCTGGTGCTCTGCAACGTTTAAATGAACTAGATATTGCTGAAGATCATATTACAATTTTACATGTTCCCGGTGCTGTTGAAATACCCTTAGCGGCACAGCGCTTAGCACAAACCGGAGCTTATGAAACGATTATTGGTTTAGGCGCCGTTATTCGTGGCGAGACCACACATTATGATTATGTTTGTGAACAAGCAAGTCAAGGTTGTCAGCATGTTATGTTGAAATATGATTTGCCGGTTGTTTTTGGCGTGTTAACCACGGAAGATAAACATCAAGCCATGGAGCGTGTTGGTGGCAAGAAAGGCCATAAAGGTCGTGATGCCGTTGATACCGCAATTGAAATGGTTTCTGTGTTACGGCAGATTGCGTAACGATGGAAATACAACAACAACTTACTTTTATTAAAATTGATCGCGATAATGCTGAACAACGCGTCGATAATTTTCTATTTCGTTATTTAAAGAATGTGCCAAAGTCACATGTTTACCGTATTATTCGCAAAGGCGAAGTGCGCATTAATAAAAAGCGTTGCAAGCCTGAATATCGTTTACAGATCGATGATGATCTGCGAATTCCGCCGATAAAAGTCATGAGTACGCAAACCACGCTAACGCCAAAGCAGGGCGAAGTTGTGGCATTGGAAAAATGCATCATTTATGAGGATAAGCAATTATTAATATTGAACAAGCCGAGTGGCATTGCCGTGCATGGCGGCAGCGCGACGCCTTATGGCATTATTGAAATGATGCGTGCTGCACGACCTCATGATAAAGATATGGAATTGGTGCATCGCTTAGACCGCGATACCTCTGGTTGTTTGATCCTGGCGAAAAAACGTCGAGTTTTACGCGAGCTACATGCTTTATTGCGCGAAGGTAAAGTTGAAAAACATTATTTAGCTTTAGTGAAAGGCACTGTTAAAAATGATACTCGACGTATTGATGTTGCATTGAAGAAAACCGAACTTAAGTCGGGTGAGCGTGTTGTTACAACCAGCCTTGCTGACGGTAAAGACGCACGCACTGATATTAAAGTCGTCGAACGCTATACAAGTGCAACATTACTCGATGTACATTTACATACAGGACGTACGCATCAGATTCGTGTTCACACTGCACATATCAACCATCCTATTGCCGGTGATGATAAATATGGTGACCGCGCTTTTAATCGTTTAATGAAAAGCAAAGGTTTAAAGCGTATGTTCTTGCATGCGCATTCATTAGCGTTTCGATTGCCAGATAGCGAAGAAAAGATTCGTTGCTCGGCGCCTTTATCCAGTGAGCTGCAAAATTTTGCAGAGCATCTTAAGTAAAACACTCGTGCCAATTGTCTTTTATGTAAACACAGATTTTGATTTCCCTTCTTAACTTTTCATAGCAAGTTGTCTTAATGACGATTAACCTTCTATTCGTTTGGTATTGTGTTGTATATATGGCGGACAGTTTGATTTTGGTGCTGTATTTGACTTAATATCCGTTATGGTTTGATATCAACATTTTGTTGGTAATGGTTGATGGGAGAAATCATGCTTGGAAATATAAGAGATGTAAGCGTTAGAATTGAAGTTGTAGGTCCTCCTGGTGTAGGTAAAACTTCAGCAGTTTCACGTTGTTTGGATGGTACTCCTGATCCAGGTAAGAAACCTACAGTTAGAAAACAAAAATTAGGGCTTGAAAAACTAGATATACTTTGCACTATTGTTGATGAGGTTAGCGATATTACTGAACCGTCTTCATATAGTCCCTCATCATCAAGTAATACTTCCGTAATATTATTGTGTTTTAGTTATACGGATAGAAGTTCTTTTGAAAGCATACCTAAATGGTTAGAGCATTTATCTAGTTTGGAAACTAGTAAATATTCTCGGATAATATTAGTTGGCTTAAAGACAGACCTGGTTAGTGAGCGGACTGTTAAAAAAACTGAAGCAGAAGAATTGGCTTTAGAATATGGTCTAGATCTTGTTGAAGCGAGCTCATATGAGAGTGCCGAAAGTTGTCAACGCTTGTTTTATGGAATTGCTTCTCGAGTGGGTGTGCTTGCAGCAGATACACGGCAAGCAAACATAGAGTCACCACAATCAAGCTTGGGGGTAGCCTGGAATAATGCAAAGGAAAGAGGTGATTTAGAAGAAGTACTAAGAACAAGTGCTGATTTAATTACATCAGCGAGCACACCAAAAATATCTAAATTAACAAATACGTTTAAATATGATTGGTATCAAATTCAGCTGTTTGTATACAACACTTATCTATCTGAAAGTAGTATGCAGTCTGAGGGGCTTGGCAGGCTTAGTGAAAGCGAGCAACATAGTCGGCTTGAGCAAGCAATGCAGTCAGTTTTATTTACAGGAATGAAAAAAATCAGTAATAGCCTAATTGGCGGTCAGTCTAAGAATTTTATGAAAGAATTTATGCAGCGCAAAAAAGCTCTTTATAAAAGTATTCAAGCTCAGGAACTCCAAACCACGTTGAAAAAGAAAAGATAAACGAGTCCTACTTATAAAAGCAGGACTCGTTTTTATTCTCCAAAGATTTCACTTCTATCTATAGACAGAAGTGTTAGCTTATTTATCTACTGATTTAGAACCAATAAGCTTACAAGTTACGGCAACATTTTGCACTTCTGTATGAGCGCGTCGGTAAACATTAATGTAACCTGTACCTTTAGGGCCTGATTGCCAATGATAGGTGTTACCACCACTTAGGATTGGAACAGGTCTTTTCGTTACAGGGCCACCATGATGACCAAAGCTGCCTGAACCATAAATGTATAGGAAACTTTCACCAACATGAGGTGTTGCATTAACTTTAAGTGGTCTTGTCGAACAAGTAAATGCGACAAGTTTGCGGTTACCAACGAATTTAAATACAGCCGTGTCATATGGTTTCTTCAAAACTACGGTTTTTCCGGAGGTCGTTAATGTACCCCCTGAAATAACTTTATGGTGATCGGCAAAAGCAAGGCTAGACATCACAAGCCCTAAGGATGCAATGCCGACGGCTATGCTTGTTGTGATTTTCATAATCAATCCTCCTGGAAATTAATAAGTCCTTACATAAAGTCTGTTATCTGTACCTTATTAGCACTTTATTAGAAGGTTTATAGTAAGGTCCAATAGTTTTATCCTCATTGGTGTTGACAAAATTATTGCTGAGAAGTTCGAATAAAGTCGGCATAATATTTGCATGAAAATCTGTCAATAAATTTACATTGGCTTTAAAAAGCATTTCCCCTAGAATGTGTGAAGCATTAGGTTCTATATCGTTACAAAGGGTTCAAAATAATGACAAAACACAGCCAATCCGTTTATATCGTCGATGGTGCTCGAACACCATTTTTAAAAGCGCGTAATAAATCCGGTCCATTTTCTGCTTCTGACTTAGCGGTTTTTGCTGGACGTGAATTACTTGCTAGACAAACCTTTTCACCTGAAGAGTTAGATGAAGTCATTATTGGTTGTGCGATTCCAGCACCGGAAGAAGCTAATATTGGCCGTGTCGTATCAATGCGTTTAGGTTGTGGTAAAGATGTTACTGCTTGGACGGTACAGCGTAATTGTGCTTCTGGCATGCAAGCTTTAGATAGTGCAATTAAAGATATTCTGATTGGTCGTCATGATTTAGTTTTAGCGGGTGGGTGTGATGCTATGAGTCATGCTCCATTACTTTACAACAAAGTCATGGTAAATTGGTTTGCACAAATGATGGCGAGCAAATCTGTTTGGCAAAAATTAAGATTATTTGGTCGTTTGCGCCCAAAAATGTTTGCACCGGTTATTGCTTTAATTGCAGGTCTAAAAGATCATACTGTTGGCTTTGATATGGGCCAAACTGCAGAGCAAGTGGCTTATCATTTTGGGATTGATCGTCAGCAGATGGATGAATTTGCCGTTGAAAGCCATTTGCGATTAGCGAAAGCTCAACAAGAAAATCATTTTAATGATGAAATTATCCCTGTCTTTGATGCCAAGGGTAATGCTTATGAATTTGATGATGGTGTGCGTCATGATAGTAGCGTTGCTAAACTTGCGAAGTTAAAACCTTTCTTTGATAAAAAGTTTGGAGCGGTAACCGCGGGCAACAGTTCGCAAATTACCGATGGTGCGGCTCTACTGTTATTAGCAAGTGAAGAGGCGGTTAAAAAGCACAAGTTAAATGTTATTGGCCGGATTGTTGATACGCAATGGGCTGGTGTTGATCCTAGAGAAATGGGTTTGGGGCCTGTGCATGCCGTTCCACCATTATTGCAACGCCACGATTTAAATATGGATGATATTGCTGCGTGGGAAATTAATGAAGCTTTTGCTGGGCAAGTATTAGGTTGCATTAAAGCTTGGCAAGATACTGATTATTGCAAAACGAATTTAGGCTTAGACGCTGCTTTTGGCAAACTCGATCAAGCCAAACTTAATGTTGATGGTGGTGCAATTGCACTTGGTCATCCAATTGGTGCGACCGGCGCGCGTATTGTTTTACATACGTTGAATGTATTACGTCGTGAACAAGCGCAATATGGTGTGGCAACATTATGTATTGGTGGAGGCCAGGGTGGTGCGATGTTAATAGAAAATGTTAGTTCCGCTAAAGCAGGCAAATAATAATTTTGAGGTTCAGGATGACACACGAAATATTGCCGGAAAATGACCCGCAACTAAAATCCTTTATTGCCGTTGCTAAAGATCATGATTTTCCTATTCAGAATTTACCTTTTGGTATTTTTCAAACTAACAATGGTCAAGCATCGCGTATTGGTGTTGCTATTGGCGATTATGTTTTAGATCTAGTGGCGTTATGTGACGCAGGCTTGCTAACGACTGCAGATATCAATGTCTTTAACAATCGTTATTTAAATGATTTTTTTGCATTGGGTAAACCATTTTGGCGTGCGACACGTCAAACAGTGAGTGAATTATTACGTGATGACTGCGTAGCTTTACGTGACAATGATGAACTTAGACAAAGGGCATTAATCTCACAGCGTGATGTGCAAATGTTATTACCCTTTAAAGTGGCAGGGTATACTGATTTCTACTCTTCAAAAGAACATGCAACTAATTTAGGTCTTATGTTTCGAGGTGAAGACAATCCATTACTGCCTAACTGGACGCATATGCCAATTGCCTATGATGGTCGAGCTAGTTCGGTTGTTGTCAGCGGCACTGATTTTAAGCGGCCCTGTGGGCAAGTATTACCAGCTGATTCTGAAACACCTATTTATTCTGCATCTCAGCGTTTAGATACGGAACTTGAGGTTGGATTTGTTGTTGGTACGGAAAGTAAACAGGGTGATGCTATTAATGTTAAAGAGGCGGCTGATCATGTTTTTGGTTTGGTGTTATTAAGTGATTGGAGTGCGCGTGATATTCAAAAATGGGAATACCAACCTTTAGGTCCATTCCTTGGTAAGAATTTTTGTACCAGCATTTCGCCGTGGATTGTCATGCTTGATGCATTGCTGCCATTTAGGGTTGCTGGCCCTAAGCAAGAACCTTCACCATTAAAATATTTACAATGTACCAATGATTGGGGTTTGAATTTAGAACTATCCATGTCATTAAAAACGCCGGATATGCAAAGCTATGAACAAATATCAGCAACTAATTTCAGGCATGTTTATTGGAATTTCTGTCAGCAGCTCGCACATCATTCTATGAATGGTTGTCCGATGCAAATTGGCGATTTGTTTGCTTCCGGAACCATAAGCGGAGCGGAACCTGGAACTTATGGCAGCTTGATTGAATTATCTTGGGGAGGTCAAACTCCCTTAAAACTATCTAATGGAGAGCAACGATGCTTTCTACAAGATGGTGATGGCATACAAATGAGGGCTTGGGCACAAGGTCAAGACTATCGCGTTGGTTTTGGTAAACTAACCGGAACAGTGCTACCCGCAAATAATAAATATGAGGTATAAAATGACTGAATTAATGAAATTAAAACATTGGCAAGTGAATATAAACGAAGAAGGTATTGTCTGTGCTTGTATCGATCGAGCGGATAGTAGTGCGAATACTCTAAATCAAGAAATCATGATGGAGCTTGATCAATTGCTCGATACTATTTCTAATAATGATAAAGCCAAAGGTGTGATTTTTTGTTCGGCTAAAGATCATTTTATTATGGGAGCTGATATTTCTCAGTTTTCTAAATTAAAAGATTACGATGAAGCTCTAGACTTAATTAAAAAAGGACAGGCAGTTTTGCAAAAGCTCGAAGACTTGAAAATCCCGAGTGTTGCGTTAATAAAAGGTCTTTGTTTAGGTGGTGGTATGGAATTAGCCTTAGCCTGTGATTACCGTATTGCTGAGAATAGTTCAAAAACACGATTAGGTTTGCCGGAAGTTAAATTAGGTATTCATCCAGGTTGGGGTGGTACAGTGCGTTTACCGCGATTGATTGGTCCGGTGAAAGCTTTTGGGGTTTTTATTTTAACAGGTAGTATGAAAACCGCGATATCGGCAAAAAAGCTTGGGGTTGTTGATGCGGCAGTGCCAGAGCGGCAATTACGCAATGCGGCGAAGTCATACATTATGAAACAGCCTCGTAAACGTGATGCTAGTTTTAGTGAAAAGATTCTTAACATGCCTTTCTTAAGTCCATTAATTGCGAAAAAAATGCGTGCTAAAGTAGCGGCAAAAGCCAAACCACAACATTATCCAGCCCCATTTGCTGTTATTGATAATTGGCAGAAAGTCGATATTTATTCGAAAAAAGCTTATGAGCGAGAAGCGGAATCTATCGCCAGTTTATTAATGACGGATACATGCCGTAACTTAGTGCGTGTATTTGGCTTACAAGAACATTTAAAAGGTTTGGCAAAAGCAGACAAAAAGCAATGTCAGCATGTACATGTCATTGGTGCTGGTACGATGGGTGGTGATATCGCTGCTTGGTGTGCATTACAAGGTATTCGGGTAACGTTACAAGATCGTGAAGCTAAATTTATTGCTCCAGCGATTCAGCGCGCGCATAAACTTTTTCAAAAGAAACTGAGAAATAAAGCTGAGTTGCAAGCGGCAATTGATCGTTTGATTCCAGATATTCAAGGAAATGGTGTGTGTGGTGCGGATGTTATTATTGAAGCTATTTTTGAAAACTTGGAAGCTAAGCAACATTTATTTCAAGATCTTGAGAAGCGAGCTAAGAAGTCTGCGATTCTGGCAACTAACACCTCGAGCATTCCGCTGGATGAAATTAATACTGTACTGAAAAAACCAGAACGCTTAGTTGGTATTCACTTTTTCAATCCGGTTGCGATGATGATGTTGGTTGAAGTCGTGAAAGGTAGCAAGACAGATGAAAAAGTTGTGCAACAATCTATGACATTTGTTAAACAGATTAGTAAGCTACCTTTGCCCGTTAAGAGTAGTCCTGGTTTCTTAGTTAATCGAGTTTTAATGCCGTATCTAATGGAGTGTATGTATCTAGTTGATGAAGGTAATGCGATTGAAGATATTGATGCGGCCGCTGAAAACTTTGGTATGCCAATGGGGCCGATTGAATTGGCGGATAATGTTGGCTTAGATATTTGTTTATCAGTTGCAAAAAATTTAACGCAGCATTTTGGTGGAGAAATTCCTACTCAATTAACCGATATGGTTAGCGCGGGCAAACTCGGTCGCAAATCTAAACATGGTTTTTATGAATACAAAAATGGCAAACCTCAAAAAGGTGACGCAAACTTATCTCCAGCTAAAGAGCGTGAAATTGCTGATCGTTTAATCTTCCGTATGCTGAATGAAGGAGCTGCTTGTTTGCGTGAAGGGGTTGTCGAATCAAGTGATTTGCTTGATGCAGGAATGATATTTGGTACTGGGTTCGCTCCATTTCGTGGAGGGCCGGCCTACTATGCTCAAAGTTTTGACAGAAGTGAGCTTGATTTGCAGATGGCAGACTTAGCGTCCAGTATCGGTGAAAGGTTTACTATTGATGATGGAATGGCTAAACTGCAAGCTTCTTAAGTTTTACGATTTAAACGACCTACGAGGGATGACAATGAAGAATAGATATCTTAATCGCGGTATATTTTGTTTGATGGGCTTATTATGCCTAGGGTGGCTAGGCCAAAGTCAGGCTGCATATTTTCACCTACCAAAGAATGGTGATGTTGTTGGGCATGTTAAAATTGTTAAAGCACGTTATCGTACTTTAAGTCAAATTGGCCGGCAGTATGATATTGGTTATTATGAAATGGTTGAAGCAAATCCACAGTTGAGTCCTAATCGTGTCCCTTATGGAGCGAAAGTTGTGATTCCATCAAAATATATTTTACCAACTAAAGTTCACAAAGGTATTGTTATTAATTTAGCGGAATTACGTTTATATTATTTCATGCCAAAACGTCACGAAGTCTTCACTGTGCCGATTGGTATTGGGCGAGTTGGTTGGAAAACGCCAACTGGAGATATGAAAATCATTGGGCGACGTAAAAATCCTACCTGGACAGCTCCTCAGAGTGTGATTAAAGAAAATGCTGCAAAAGGTATTACTGTACCGAAGAAGATTCCACCTGGTCCTTACAATCCATTAGGCAAATACGCTTTACGTTTATCACAACCTAGCTATTTGATTCATGGAACAAATGTACCTTCAGGTGTTGGTAAGCGAGTAAGTTCTGGTTGTATTCGTATGTATGCAGAAGATATCCGCGATCTTTATAATATGGCTAGAGTTGGTACTAATGTTCATATTGTTAATAAATCGATGAAAGCCGGTTGGTCTGGCAATAAGCTTTATCTTGAAGCGCATGTACCTTTATCTGAAGCTAAAAACCGCTTTGGGGATGGGGATAAAACCGCTCTAATTGAAAAAGCACTTGCTGAAATCACGACAACGCACCCTGCAAGCAATATAAATTGGTCTGCAGCTAAAAGTATTGCAAAAGAAATGATGGGGATTCCTCAAGTTGTTGGTACTTTAGCACAGCCAGAAGGTTCAAATCATGCTATACAGCAAGAAGATAATAATGGTGACCATGTTGCTATGCATCATTAATTAACTCTGATTGATAGAGTTAATAATAGAAAAAAGGCTGATACATAAATTACGTATCAGCCTTTTTTTTATCAGTAAATAACCTGCGTATTTCGAGGTTAGAGGGTACGGATATTGAAAATTTTTATTACCGGTAATGCTGGTTCAGGAAAAACCACGCTGAGTAAAAAGCTGTCCTCTCAAATCAATTTACCTCTTTTTCATCTAGATACAATTGTTTGGTTACCAGGCTGGCGTCGACAAAAAGCAGATGAAATTCAACGCCAGCTTATTAATTTAGTGAACAAAGAAAACTGGGTCATTGACGGAGTTTCAAGTTTTGTTATGGATAATGCGGATATCATTATCTTTTTAGATGTTCCTCTTTATAAAGCTTATTGGCGGGCATTAAAAAGAACATGCAAACATTTATTCAAACAACGACCTGAGATGCCTGCAAACTGTTCTGAGATATCTGTGGTAAAAGAACTTGTTAAGATTATATGGTATTTTCATACAAAACTGCGCTATGAACTATTAAAAAAAGTTAATAACTCTGCGGTAACGAAAAAAATGTATCATATTAAAAATAATAAAGAGTTATTTATATTAATAGAAAAGTTTAGTCAATTAACTCTTAATGGCATGATTAACCTTGAGCAGAGTACTTCAATTTAATTCACTATAGAAGATATGGTTCTATTCGTAAAGGATTAGACATACGTTCCGTTTCTTTACTACGATAGCCTGTTGTTTGGTTTTTAGCATCGTCATCTTCGCGGCGTTGGCTTGTTGGTGCTAATGTTAATTGTGGAATTCCTTGTGTGCGTAAAGCGCCTTCACGTTGAGCAATATCTTGTTTCAAATCACGCTGGATAGCATGCCAATTTTGAGGTTGTTGTACGAAGCCTTGTTCAATTAAATTATTGAACATGCCTTGACGAAGACGTGGTAGTACCGCATTTAATCTTGGATTAGCTAAGTTGTCTTGCATCGTGACATGTAATGTGTTGCCTTCAATTCGCATTTTGACAACATCATGTAATGCAGGGATATTGCCGCCCATATTACTTGAAAAATGTAGCCACTGCGTTTCTAAGTAGTTCCAAAGTTCTTGTTGTACACTTTCTAATGTTTGGTCTGGCGCTAATTGGGCCGAGAATGTATTGCTATCTTCTTCATCTTCGACTTGTTTAGTACTACGAGAACCCATGCTAACAACAAGACGTTGTGGGCCTGCTGTGGGTTCATGCTGTGGTGTTATAGCAGTATGCTCAACGATCTGCTGTTGGCGAGCACGTCTTTCTTCTTCAGATATACCAAAGAGTCTTCTCTCAAGCTCTTTGTCTCTTTCAGCTTGTATTGCCATGATAATCTCCAAATATACTAAGCTGGCAGTATTTTACTCTAAAATTACGAATAAAACCTTAAGTTTTTAATCATCTATGAAGGAATCTTGTTTGCGGCTACGCCATGGCAGCATACGTTGTAAAATAATATCTTTATCTAAAATTAAATGTTTAAGTGCTGCGAGAATATGAATAGCCAACAAACCGGTAATAACCCAGGCAAAAATTTCGTGTAGTTCAGCAAAGAAATGGGCTAGCTCTTTGTTTTTTGCGATGGGTAAGCTAATGGTACAAAGCCAAAAAAAGTTGGGCGCTTTGTCAGCTGCACTCGACATAACCAAGCCGATAATAGGCATTAAGAAAATACAAACATAAAGCAATTGATGCACGATCGTTGCGGCGAGTTTTTCCCATGTTGGCATAGTTCGCAAAAACTGTGGTTTCTTGTTGCAGCAAGTCCAAATAATCCAAAATAACATAAGCGGTATGACCGTGAGTCCAACAGACTTATGCAAAGTATAAAAGAAACTTTTGTCAGCTTTAGGTATAAAATCCAAGCAAGCGCCGAGGATTAGCATAAAAAGAATAATAAAAAATAGTAGCCAATGCATGAATTTGGTAACTTTTCCATAGCGTTGCGAGGTATTCATTAATGTCATTTATTATTATCTCCTAGTCCAGTTTGTGCACAGCAACGACATTAAAAGGCAATCTGACCGAGGAGTCAAGACGGAGATTCGGTATTTTGTCGACTTTTTCAAGCAAATTCATGACGTAAGCTAATAATTTCGCTACAATCCGCTTTATTTTGAGCAGTAATGGAGTGGCTATTTTATGCCGCAAACGGAACAGCCAACCAAGTTGTCGCCATGGCGTGGTGAGTTACAGCAAGATGTCGCTTTGAAGCAATATACTTCCTGGTGGGTTGGTGGTAATGCCAAGCAATTATATAAGCCTGCTGACCTAGCAGATTTACAATGCTTTTTAGCAACATTAGCTGCTGATGAACCAATTTTGTGGTTGGGTTTAGGCAGTAATACCTTAATTCGTGATGGTGGTTTTGCTGGTACCGTTATTGCAACTCAAGGTTTATTGAGTGAGCTGGAAATACGCGAAGATAAAATAGTACGTGCTGAAGCAGGGGTAACCTGTCCGAAGTTGGCTCGTTTCTGCGTCAATCATGATTTAATCGATTTAGAATTTCTCGCCGGTGTGCCGGGTACCGTTGGTGGTGCTTTATGTATGAATGCCGGTTGCTATGGTGGTGAAACTTGGAACCATGTTGTTGCTGTTGAGATGCTTGATCGTCATGGCAATATTCATAAACGCAGTGCGGATGAATTTGACGTAAGTTATCGCTCTGTAAAATTTCCGGCGGAGGAATGGTTTGTTGCTGGTTATTTTCAATTATCAAGTGGTGATGCTGAGGCTGCTAAACAAAAGCTTAAAACCTTATTACGACAACGTAACGAAAGTCAGCCCATCGGATTACATAGTTGTGGCTCGGTATTTCGTAATCCGCCAAATGATCATGCTGCACGCTTAATTGAACAAGCAGGCCTGAAAGGTTTTCAGCATGGTGGGGCGATGGTGTCTGATAAACATGCAAATTTTATTATTAACCCAGGTGAAGCTACGGCTGCGGATATAGAAGCGTTAATCGCACTTATACAGGCAACGGTGTATGAAAAGTTTCAAGTGAAGTTACAAACTGAAGTACATATTATTGGTATACCCGGTGCGATAAAATCCTAAAAATGAAGCGTACGGGTATATAAAATAGAAAAGAGGATTAGTTATGGAAAAGCGAATTTGTGTGGCTGTCGTTTTTGGTGGACGTTCTAGTGAACATGAAGTGTCAGTTACTTCTGCTCGTGAAGTGATAGCGGCATTAAGTCCGGAGAAATTCCATGTTATTCCTATTTATATTTCAAAAGCCGGTAAGTGGTATTTAACCGAGATAGCTGAAACAAACATGATGACAGAAAATGAATTAGATGCATCACAAGCTATTGTATTATTATCGGAACCAAATCAGCAATGCCAGGCTTCAATTATGTATAGCGCTCGTGACAAACAACAAGCAGCAGAAGCATTAACAGATATCAAAATTGATGTGGTTTTTCCCGTATTGCATGGACCTAATGGCGAGGATGGAACCATTCAAGGCTTATTTAAATTAGCAAATATTCCGTTTGTTGGTTCTGCTGTGATGGCCTCGGCCATTGCTATGGATAAAACCATCATGAAGCGTTTGTTCCAACAAGCTGAATTACCTACTGCTGAATTTCATGATTTCACGCGCCATCAATGGCGGCAAACTCCAGAGGCTATTAAAAAACATTGTGAGGAAACGTTAGGTTTTCCATGCTTTGTTAAACCGGCAAACCTTGGTTCTAGTGTCGGTATTTCTAAAGTAAAGTCTGCGACGGATTTTGCTAAAGCCGTTGATGACGCCGCTCACTACGATCGTAAAATTTTAGTTGAAGCTGCTGTTGAAGATGCCCGAGAAATTGAATTTGCGATATTAGGTAATAATGATTTAGCTATTTCAAAACCTGGAGAAATTATTACGTCGCATGAATTCTATGATTATCATGCCAAGTATGTTGATGATGTCACTCTGATCGCGCCAGCCGATGTTGAGCCGGCAATTGTGCAACAGATGCATGACTATGCCTTACGAGCATTCCAGTTACTCGATTGTGCTGGTTATGCGCGAGCAGATTTTTTGTTACGCCGCAGTGACAATGCTATTTTTATTTCTGAGTTGAATACAATTCCAGGATTTACAGAAGTCAGCATGTTTCCAAAATTATGGGCGGTTAGCGGTATAGAATATTCTTACTTATTAGAAAAACTGATTAAGTTGGCTTTAGAGAGGCATTGTGAATTACAAGCGAATACAACAGACCTTGAGATATAATTGAGCAGCAAGGGCAAGAAAGAGTGAATATCTTACAGATGCATCAGCAAAGTATAAGCCTGATAGACTATTCTCCATTTAGTTTTTGGTTTAAAATTATCATTTTAACATATAGGCAGCATGAGCAATAATGACGCAAGTAAAGCAAGCAATAAAAACACATAGAAAATGGATTCGTTACCTTGGTTGCGGTTTATTATTGCTAAGTATTATTCTTTGGCTTTATTTCAAACTTGATAATCCACAAACATTACCAATTAAGAATGTTGATATTCGTGGTAATTATACACATGTAAATCATGACTTATTACAACAAGCTCTGGTTACTTATACTACAGCTGGTTTTTTTAATGTTGATATAAAGCAGATACAAGCAAAATTACTCACATTACCATGGATAAAACAGGCTGAAGTTGATCGGGTTTGGCCTGATACAGTAAATATCAAGATCATAGAACAAAAAGTGAGTGCTGAATGGGATAAGAATGCATTGATCAATCTGCAGGGTGCGCTATTTTTTCCTACAGACGTTACCTTTCCTAAAGATCTTCCACAATTATCAGGGCCAAAAGCGAAATTCAAAGAAGTATATGCTGATTATCTACAGGCTCAAGCAATGTTACAGCCACTATTGTTGACTGTGGCGGCTGTACATATGTCTGCGAATGAAGCGGTCAGTTTAACATTAAGTAATGGTTGTAAAATCATATTAGGGCAAAAATTGTTATGGCAGCGTTTACAACGATTTATAAATGTATACAATACGACTTTTGCGAATAAACCGCGCCGCCCTGTATATATTGACTTACGTTACCCAAATGGTATGGCTGTAAAATGGTCAGCACAAAAAGTGACATAAATTCAACGAGGCTGAAAATAAAGCTATTGAATAAAATTAGGATGACAAACCTATTATCTGTGCCCTTAGGGTATACTTCGTTATCGATAAAAAGAGAGATTAAATTATGCCAAAAACAGTGAACCAAAATACGATTGTTGCTTTAGATATCGGCACTTCAAAAGTCGTTGCTTTAGTTGCTGAAGTAGCACCTGATAATTCAATAGAAATTATTGGCGTTGGTTCATATCCATCTAAAGGTTTAAAGCGTGGTGTTGTTGTTAATATAGAAAGTACAATGCAATCAATCCAACGTGCAATTGAAGGTGCGGAGTTAATGGCTGGTTGTCAAATTCAAGCAGTTTATACTGGTATTGCAGGCAATCATATTCGCAGTTTGAATTCTCATGGTATTGTTGCTATTCGTGAGAGTGAAGTTGTCCATAGTGATATTGATCGTGTCATTGATGCGGCAAAAGCTGTGGCTATTCCTGCAGATCAAAAAATCCTACATATATTACCACAAGAATTTATTATTGATGAACAGTCTGGAATTCGCGAGCCTATTGGTATGTCTGGCGTGCGTTTAGAAGCGAAAGTTCATATGGTTACCGGAGCTGTTAGTGCTGCACAAAATATTATTAAATGCATTAATGGTTGCGGACTTGATGTTTCCGATATTATTTTACAGCCATTAGCATCTAGCTATGCTGTTTTATCTGAAGATGAAAAAGATTTAGGTGTTTGTTTGATTGATATTGGTGGAGGCACCACAGATATTGCCATTTTCACAGATGGCGCTATTCGTCATACGGCCGTCATTCCAATTGCGGGTGATCATGTGAGTGGTGATATTGCTGTTGCTTTGCGAACCCCAACTTCTGCCGCAGAAAAAATTAAAATCGAACATGCCAGTTTATTACATAATGATATGAACACCTCTGAATTAATTCAAGTTCCAAGTGCTTCTGATAAGCCTGGTCGTGAAATAGGTACTCCAGCATTATATGAAGTTGTAAATGCGCGGTATGTAGAGTTATTTCGTTTAGTTCAAAAAGAATTACGCCGTAGTGGTTTTGAAGAGCTTGTCGCATCAGGAATCGTGTTAACAGGTGGCGCATCTAAAATGTTGGGCGCGTGCGAATTAGCAGAAAGTATTTTTGCGATGCCTGTTCGCTTAGGAACACCGCAACATGTCATGGGCGTAGAAGAAGTGGTTTATAATCCTGTTTATGCAACATCGATAGGCTTACTTTTATATGCACAACAGCAACAAGCAAATCATATTATGCCAACACCGCTGAAACAAAATATGAGAAGTGTTTTTGGAAGAATGCGCAATTGGTTACAAGGTAATTGGTAATAGCTAAAACTTATGATAACTCCGAACTAAAGGATGTTAGGTAAGTTTTAATAGTAACGTTTTTAATATTGTTAATATTTAAGGAGCAACATTATGTTTGAATTAACGGAGAACTCACCACAAAGTGCTGTAATAAAAGTTATAGGCGTTGGTGGTGGAGGCGGTAATGCCGTTGAACACATGCTCTTAGAGAATATTGACGGTGTTGAATTTATTGTTGCGAATACTGATGCTCAAGCATTGGGAAAATCAAATGCACCGACAACTGTGCAACTCGGACGTGAGTTGACGAAAGGTTTAGGCGCTGGAGCTAATCCAGAAATTGGTCATCAAGCTGCAGAAGAAGATCGTGAACAACTTCGTGATATGTTGCACGGCTCTGATATGATATTTATTACTGCTGGCATGGGTGGCGGTACTGGAACGGGTGCTGCCCCCGTCGTTGCTGAAATTGCTAAAGAATTAGGAATATTAACCGTTGCAATTGTCACAAAACCTTTTATTTTTGAAGGTAAAGTTAGAGCTCATGTCGCTGAAACTGGAACTGCTGCACTTGCTTCTAGAGTTGATTCACTAATTACAATTCCAAACAATAAGTTGTTAACGGTATTAGGTAAAAACATTACATTACTCAATGCTTTTAAAGCTGCGAATGATGTATTGCTTGGAGCGGTGCAAGGTATTTCAGAACTTATTACTAAACCTGGTTTAATTAACGTTGATTTCGCTGATGTTCGTACCGTGATGTCAAAAACAGGAATGGCAATGATGGGAACCGGTACTGCCTCTGGCGAAAATCGTGCGCGTGAAGCTGCGGAAGCTGCCATTGCTAGCCCGTTATTAGAAGATGTTAATTTGTCTGGGGCTCACGGTGTTCTTGTTAACATCACTGCCGGTCTAGATATGTCTATCGGTGAATTTGAAGAGGTTGGTGATGTTATTAAAGCCTTCACATCAGATTCTGCGACTGTTGTTGTTGGTACAGTTATTGATTCGGAAATGAGTGATGAAATGCGGGTTACTGTTGTAGTCACAGGCTTAGGTCAAGAACAGAGACAAATGAACACGCGTATGGTTGATACTATGAAAAGTGATGGTACTAATGATTATCAAAAGTTAGATCGTCCAACTGTAATGCGACAACAAGCTGCTATGGCACCAGCAAGCACAACAGAAGCGTCGTCTACTGAATTAGACTATCTTGATATTCCTGCGTTCTTACGCAAACAAGAAGAAGTATAATTTAAACAAATTCGCCAAAGTGATAAATTAAATTTTAATGATCACTTTGGCGTTTCTTTTTAATGACTTACCTCACTTCCGCTCTTAATATGAACACCTTTTGTAAAAACTACACAAATTGGCATCAATCTTGCAAGTAATTACCTGAATTTATTATCTAAATTATTGAATTTCATAAATTCGTGGTACAATTTCGAAAATTTTTTACAGGTAAAAACTACGGGCAAATGAGTAACTATAGTAATAGGTGGCCAAAGAAATGATAAAACAAAGAACCTTAAAACATGTCATTAATGCAACAGGTGTTGGTGTTCATACTGGAATGAAAGTAAAATTAACTTTACGTCCTGCGCCAGTTAATACTGGTATCATCTTTACTCGAGTTGACTTAGATCCTGTAGTAGAAATACCGGCGATTGCAGAAAATGTTGGTGATACCACCTTATGTACAACGCTATGTAAAGATAATGCCAAGATTGGTACTGTAGAGCATTTATTATCGGCAATGGCTGGTTTAGGAATCGATAATTCTTATGTCGATGTTACTGCAGAAGAATTACCAATTATGGATGGTAGCTCAGGTCCATTCGTCTTTTTAATTCAATCAGCTGGTATTGAAGAGCAAAATGCTCCGAAACGTTTTATCAAAATTAAAAAGCCTGTTACTGTTGAGCAAGATGATAAAACTGCAACTCTAGCACCTTACGACGGTTTTAAAATTGATTTTTCAATTGATTTTGATCATCCTGTTTTTAGAGATGGTATTCAACAAGCAGCATTTGATTTCTCTAGTATGTCATATGTTAAAGAAGTCAGTCGTGCCCGTACTTTCGGTTTTATGACAGACTTTGAGTTATTACAGAAAAATAATTTAGCATTGGGTGCAAGTTTAGATAATGCCATTGGTATTGATAATTATCGTATTCTCAATGAAGATGGTCTGCGTTATAAAGATGAATTTGTAAAACATAAAATTCTTGATGCTGTTGGAGATTTATATTTACTTGGCGCGCCTGTTATTGGAATGTTTACCGGATATAAATCAGGACACACCTTAAATAATCTATTACTTCGTGAGTTACTGGCCAATGAAAGTGCATGGGAATATGTAACTTTTGAAGATGATGCGAAAATGGTATCTCCGATTAGTTATTTAAGACCTATTATGGCTAGTTAAGCTAAATCAAATTAGTTGACCTTTATATACCTGCTCGCGATTCATTTTTAGGGTTTCTCGCTTGTATATTTTTTGCGAGGAATGCACTTTAAATCTTGTCAATAGTCCTGCTATTACCTGCGATTTAGAGCAGCCTCCACGTAAAAAATCCCGGTGCGATAAAATCCTAAAAATGAATCGCGACAGGTATATTAAGTTGTTTTTAACATGGGTTAAAAATAATTCGTAATCCTATGAAACAAGATCAATTCATAACCGAAGCTTTCGCTTTGTTTAATAATTGATCTTTCTGTGTAAGATATAACCTACACGCTTTTAAGAGATTCTCTCTATCTATCAGATCTATATCAAACTATTCTTATTACCGAAAGTCGTCATAGACTTTTGATTCCTACCCAGTTAGAGGAATAAAAGTGAAGCCGCGTGATATATATTATAAGGAATATAATAATAAGGATAAAAGTGCCGATACAAGGAAGTAGATTAAGGCACAAGGAATATCACGCGGCATCATCAATCTTTACCTCCATTTATTTAAATTCTAGCATTGCATCTTAATATCTTAGCTATCATAATCCGCTATATTAAATAGCGTTTATTTCAATATTAAAATGAATAATATAAAAATCCATCCTACTTACTTATCTATTTTGCCGCTTTACTTCGTTATATTCTTTGGTTTCATTGGTTATAGTTTAATGCTAACTATTTTTACGCCAATGTTCTTGCTCGCACATAATGATATGCTTGCAAGCTCTTCTACAATGGCGACACGGACTATTCTTTTAGGAATTCTATTATCACTATATCCATTAGGACAATTTTTAGGTTCACCGATATTGGGAGCATTGTCGGATCATTATGGGCGACGTAAAATATTAATTTTATCTCTTGCTGGTTGCACTATCTTTTATATTTTCATTGCACTGTCTCTACAGCTAAAAAGTTTATATCTACTCATGCTTAGTTCTTTTCTGGCAGGATTGTGTGAAGCTAATATTGTGATTGCCCAGAGTGCGATTGCTGACATTTCACAAAAGCATGATCGTACGCGTTTATTTGGTTATGTTTATTTGAGCGCGAGTTTGGCTTATGTCGTTGGCCCTTTATTTGCTGGTAGGCTTGCAGATAGTCATTTGGTTAGTTGGTTTAACTATGCAACGCCTTTTTGGGGAGTTTTTATATTGCTAATTTTGACAACCATTTTCACAATGGTTGTTTTTAAAGAAACGAAAGTCATGCTTAGTAAAGAGAAAATCAATTATATTGCTGCTTTCACCAGTCTACGTCATGTTTTTATTAATAAATCAGTACGCAAACTCTATTTAGTTAATTGCCTTTTTTATGTTGCGATTTATGGTTTTTTCCGTTGTTATCCCATGTATCTAGTTGATGAGTTTCATATGCAAGTTTCTCAAATATCAAATTATATTGCCTGGGTGGCTGTACCGATTTTACTTTCAACTTTATGGATAAATAGCTTATTAGCAAAAAACTTTAAATTAAGAAACATTGCCATTGGCTCGGCAATCGCAACGGGAATATTTATGATTATCATTATTATTCCAAATTCAAAACAAGCATTATGGATAACCTTATTTCTTGTTGGTTTAGCTCTTGCCGTTTGTTTAACAGCTTGCGCCACATTACTATCAACTTCCGTATCAAATGAAGAGCAGGGCAGAGTAATGGGGAACAATCAATCATTACAAGTGTTTGCTGAAGCTTTATCGGGAATTATTGGCGGTTTACTCGCTGCTGTTGTGATTAAACTACCATTAATAGTATTTGGTGTTGTCGCTATTGTTGGAGGATTGGTATTATCCTAAAAACCTCAGTTGAAATCTACTGCGAGGGCTTTATGCACTGAATCTAAAAGTTTTTTTGCCCTGTTTTTCTTTCACCGTACAGGTGAGTACGTTTCCAAGAAAAACAGGGCAAAAAAACTTTTATCTTCAACACCTTAATCCCTCTCGCTACGATTTCAACTGAGGATTCTAGGATTATTTGAAAAAATTAAATCTGTGACATAATTAATTTTCGAATTAACTTAATTCCAATTTCTATCATTTTTTCGTCGCTATTTGCGAAACCTAGTACTAACCCAGATTGCTTATCTTTGCCAATAAAATAATTTGACAAGGCTGTGGGGGCAAACTTCTTTTCTCGAAGTTGTGAAACAATAACATTATCATCAATTGCGTGTTTAAATTTAATGACGAGGTGCATGCCTGCGTCATACTCGAGTAGTTCACTATATTTTTCTAAATAGCGTTGATGCAATAACTTCACATAGTTCAGTTTATCTGCGTACAACAGACGCATTTTTTTTAGATGGCGCCCAAAATGACCAGCAGACATAAATTCAGCAACAATTGCTTGGTTTATTAGAACATCATGTCCGTAAAGACAAGCTTTTACCTGGGTAAAAGTGTCGACAAAGCTTTCTGGAACAACTAAGTAACCTAGACGTAAAGCAGGAAATAATACTTTACTAAAAGAACCCATATAAAGGATGTTATTGCTGTCGGCCAAACCCTGCAAGCAGGGGATCGGTTTTGCTTGATAATAATACTCGCTATCATAATCATCTTCTAATAACCAGCAATGCTGTTGTTTACAGTATTCAATCAATTGTATGCGTTTTGCCAAAGGCATAATCATACCAAGTGGATACTGATGGGTTGGCGTAGTATAAATTAACTTAGGAGGCAATTTTAATCTTTGTAATTGTTTTATACATAAACTGTCTTTCTGAATGTCAATTCCACGTAATTTTGCAGCATGCAATTCAAATATGCGTCGGGCTTGGATGTAACCAGGATTTTCAATTGCGACTATATCGTTTGGATTAATAAGTACATGGCTAACCAAGTTCAGAGCTTGTTGAGCGCCTGCTGTTAGAATAATTTGTTGTGGTTGGCACCTGACACTGCGTGAACTTGTCAAATACTCACTAAGGACTTCTCGCAAAGGTAAATAACCACGGGGATCGTCAAATGCCAATAGATGAGTATCATGCAAATGATGATAACGTTGAGCAATGCGACTCCAGATCTTCTTAGGAAAATGCTTTAAATCTGGCATGCCAGGTTGAAATGGGTAATTGGATAAGTCTCTATTTGTTGAGGGCTGCATAAATTTGTTAACAGATGCAGCAAGATACGATTTCCCTAGCAATGGTTTTATGGCTGCTACTTTTGGTTGTTTAACCTTAAAAAAAGTTTCAGGTAAATCTGTTGTAATATAAAAACCCGAACCCACTCGGCTGATTAAATAACCTTCAGCTTGTAATTGTTCTAATGCGAGCGTGATCGTATTTCGAGATACGCTTAATTGTTCTGCTAATTTTCGTGATGCGGGTAATCGCATTCCTGCTTTAAAGCGACCTTGACAAATGCGTTGTTTAATCGCGTGATATAACTGTTCGTAAAGAGTCGTTTCTAATGAGGCGTTTAATTCAATATCTGTGATTTCAGCAAGAGGAAATGCGCGTTCACTCATAAATTGGACCCATCAAATAGAACAAATTGGATCTTTATTGTGGGCCAATTATAGGTATTATGTCAATAAACGTAACGAACTTTATTCTGCAGGCTAAAAAATGGAAAATTTAACAAAAACAGCGAGAACGACAGTTAAGCGTGCTCCAAAACGTGGAATTTATGATAAAAAAATACTTTATAAAATCCTCGATGCTGCCTTTATATGTCATGTGGGCTTTATTGATAATCATTATCCAGTTGTCATTCCTATGGCTTGCTGGCGTATCAATAATTGTTTTTATATTCATGCTGCTACTAACAGTCGCTTAGCAAAGCAGCTAAGGACAGATTCCGATGTTTGTGCGACAGTTACAATCTTAGATGAGCTTGTCTTAGCAAAAAGTGCATTTCATCACAGTATGAATTATCGTTCTGCTATGATTTTTGGTCCAATGATGGAAGTTAAAGATGCCAAAGCAATGAATATAATTTTGCAGGCTTTTATGGAGCATGTACAACCCGGGCGGTGGCAGAAAGTGCGGCTTCCGAATAAGAAAGAGTTAAATTTAACGAGTGTATTCGCGCTTAATCTTGATGAAGCCTCAGTAAAAATCCGTAGCGGTGGGCCTGTTGATGATAAAAAAGATTTGCAGCGTGATGTTTGGGCAGGAACAGTAGCAATACCTACAAAAGACTAAAAACAACTATCTTTTCGGTATATGTGTATGTTTTGGCTCGGTACTTGGTTTTACTGTATCTGTTCCTGATAGATAAAGGGTGACTCCTGGTTTCTGCCAAAATAAAAAACTCACTCTGGGACAGTCTGTCGGTGTCATATAAGTTCTATGTTTACCTTGCAAACCAGCCATATCAGCTGTCTCATACGTACCCTTAATTGTCGATAAAAGGCCATCCCATGTTGGTATAATGGCACCATCAATACTCGGTGTTTGTGGTTCAATCGAAACTTTAGCGCCTGCTGTTCCAGTAGTAATGTTACTTTTACCTAATCCATGAGTTGTATCAGGGATATCACATGAAAGTAGTCCATTCTTAGCTAAATATTGTCTGCCAGTGGTTAAGCCTTGTAATTGTGCTTCTGGCGTATTTAGATCAACGAGCCCACTCCATGGCCAGAATGTTGTATAGGAACTGCCAAGAAAACGCGGTTCTGCTATTCGAATATCGGAAAGATAGAATGTTGCTCTGATGCCGAACTTTTCTAGCATGGTTCGAATGACAACTGGACTAAAATCAAGTCCAACAATATCTTGATAACCACGTTTTTCTAATTCTAAAAGAATTCTGCCATAGCCAACCCCAATTTCTGTTGTTCGTTTCTTTTTTCGCTCAGCAAATGCATCAGCTCCTTCATGTTCTATGATCAATTGCTCTGCAACATCGAGGTCAATAGCGCCTTCTAAACCAAGATTTGCAGCTAAGGGTCTTAAATCAGTTAAATCATAGTATGTTCTATTGCCATTACCATTTGATGGTTGGGAGGGGACATCTGAATAAGCTCTTGGTATGTAGTTACCTCCCCGATCAACATTTACAAAAATACTTCTACTAACAACAACAGTTTGCTTTTGTCCCCATAAATATCTTCTTGCATGAGGCACAGCGTTTTTGAAAGTAGCAAACATCTTATTTCCTTCTTCTTAGATTTTATGCAAAGCATTAAGCCTATCAGCTGGTAGGCGATTATATGTTGCTAAAAGTGAAATGCAATTAAATTTTCATTAGTAGATGAAATATTTAAATGAATTATCTAAGGATATTGAAAATAAAATATATTATTTTTAGCAATAAGTGATGGATTGCTGACAGTGGATTTAATGCTGTTCTGTATTAAAGATTTGTTGGCAAGCATGCTTTATATATGATGGGCAATGATAAATTCTTTGCATTAATAAAGCACCATGAATTTGATTAAGATATTGTGAAGCAGTTCTATCTTCTATTTTTTGTTGTTTTGTTATAAAAATCTGCTTAATAAATTTTTGCCAAGTATCAAAATAACACTGAATAGGTTGGTTAAATGCTTCGATTGAATCGACCACTTCAGTTGCTAAAGCACTAGGTAAAGCACTATATGGATGCTCAGTAAAAAAGTGTTCAACATTTACTGCAAATTGTTGTAATTTTTCTTGGCAAGTGATTGCTTCGTCATGTGCAATTGCAAAAATACTTTTTTCACAGTAATTTTGTAAATTCTTGAAGGTATTTAAGGCAATTTCTTGTTTAGATGCGTAGTGATGAAGTAACGACGGTTTTTTCACACCACAAGCTTTTGCTAGCATATCTAAAGACGTGCCATGATAACCATGTTGACTAAATAGCTTTCCAGCATGGAAAACAATTTTTTCTTTGGTTGTCATATTTGTTTCGACAAACTGTTCTTTATTTTCGTTTTGAGTCATAAATTTATACTGCCTTTCTTTGGGCAATATATAACCATGAATTGTGGGCACTTCAAACCGGTTAAAAAGGTCCCACATTCTGCCACTAAAATCTTGAGGTAAAGTAACAATAAGGGGCTTATACTAGCGTGCGATCATAACTTGTTGATTTTCATGGAGCTATACTGCAGTGCTTGGTTCTAAAAAGCGAGCGATCAATGTTTATTGGCACAAGTTTTTCTAGAATAGAAAGAGATTAGTCTTTAGGATTGTGGTTATTATAAATTATTAAAGAAAACATTTATGAAAATATACATTATTCATTCACGTGAGTTTGATTTTGAAAGCCAACTTTACGCACCAATAAAAGCTTGCCAGTCATTAATGCAAGAGCATGAAGTTATTTTGCCACATGATGCAAATACGGCAGGCCAATTTTCTAAGCCGATCATAGACGCCTCAGATATTATTTTTGCGGAAATTAGTTTTCCATCGACGGGAATGGGAATTGAGCTTGGTTGGGCTCATGCTGCTAATAAAACTATTATTTGTTTATGCAAACACAATAAACAGTCCTCATCTTCAATAAAGTATATCTGTAAAAGCATAATATCTTATGCTGAAAACAAGATGATTCCAGATATTATGCTGCAATACATTAATTAAACCTAATTGCATAATCAATAAATAAGAAGTTTAGTGAATGTTTTTTCGTGTTCAAGCAACCATTTCTTTCGAGAGACGCCGCCGCCATAACCGCCAAGCTCATTAGTTGCGGTAATAACACGATGGCAAGGGATAACAATGGCCAGTTGGTTTGCTCCATTTGCGTTAGCAACAGCACGATAGGCTGTTGGACGATTAATTTTTCTTGCAATATCTGAATATGAAAGTGTTGTGCCAACAGGTATTGCTAGTAATTCATGCCATACTTGCTTCTGAAAATCTGAGCCGAGAAAATGCAGCGGAGTGTTAAATTGAAATGACAAACCATTAAAATAATCTTTCAATTCGTTCTCAATCATACTAGTAATATTTGTTAAGCCGGGAACGATAGCTGCTTTTAATCTTTGCCTTAAACGCTTTACTTCATTCTCAAGACCTCGGCGGTCAACAAATTCTAATAGATAAAGACCTTCATCATCAGCAATGGCAAGCATAGGGCCGAGTTTAGTATCTAGCCAGGCAGCTTTTAAGATGAGCGGATTTGCTCGAGTTGGAGCAGCTCCCATAAATCGTGAGAAGGCATCGCGAAAACCACTACTTGACTCATAACCTGCCGAAAGTTGGGCATCGATAATCGCATCACCATTGCGGATATGTTTCATTGCCAATCCCATTCGACGGGAGCGAGCATATTCAACAAAGGTCATACCGAAGCGTTTTTTAAATTGACGCCGTGCGGTTGATTCATCTATGCCTAGCTCACGAAAATCGGCATCTCGCCAGCGTTTCTCTGGATTTTTTTCAATTTCAGTAACTAACGTTTGAATAAGTGGCGATACTTGGTTAGGTGGCGATAGTGGTGTGCAGCGTTGACATGGCCGAAAAGAAGCAAGTAACGCTTCTTTAGCCGTTGCAAAAAATTCACAATTTTCAAATTTTGGTTTTCTGGCGGGGCAGGTTGGTCGACAAAAGATACCTGTCGTTTTTACGCCAACATAGAATAAACCTTCGTATTCAGAATTTTTTTCTAATAGCGCTTGATAATAAAGTTGTTTTGTCTGTGTAGACATCATGTTGGATATACTCAAGTTAAGTTTACAATTTAGCTTGAGTATATCAGCTGTCTTTTCCAATGGCGCCGAAAATCAGGCATTGATTTTTCTAAACCCCTTGGGGTTCAAAATGCGAGAGTTATAGCAAAAAGGGAATGTATAAACTCGTATTTTAAGTTCCGATGGGTATAGCTAGAGCTTGAGCTTGAGTATTATCAATTGCAACGATGCCAAAAAAAGATCGTTTTTTGGCATCGCGTAGGAATAAGTTCTTACAGTGACCCCCCGGAATATTGCTGGTATATTGTTGAGCTTCTTCAACAGTATGTAGTGCTGGATGCTGATGAGTATCAGTTTCAATATTTAGCTGTTTCAGGAAGCAAAACAAATCATTTTGGGTTTTCATCTGATAGCCATAAGGATAAATTGTTAATTTAAATGAGACTATAGCGTTAAATTATTCAACATGGAATGGATCTTTATACAAAATATATGCATAATTTCCTTTGGTTGAAGATATAAGTTAATGGATAAAGTAAAGTGAAGTCACACCCTGATAATCAAGCATTGCATGCAAAGTATGCAATAACTGCATGGTGGTATGATATTTTAGATTATCCATGGGAACGGCTTTATAAGCAATGGCGGCCACAACTCTTGCAAGGTTTACAAGGTAAAGTATTAGAAGCAGGTTGTGGCACTGGACGTAATTTTACTTATTATCCTGAAAATGTTGAGCTTACTGCCATTGAGTTGAGTAAAGCGATGTTAATTAAAGCCGCTAAACGTGCAACTCAAGCAAACTGTCATATTGAATTATTACAGCAAGATGCCACTAATATGCATGATATTGCAGATGAACAATTTGATTGGATTGTATCAACGTTTATGTGCTGTGTTATGCCTGATCATTTGCAGCCAAAGACACTTGATGAATTTTCGAGAATTTTAAAACCTGGTGGTCGATTTAAACTATTAGAAATGATTTATTCCAAAGACTCAAAGCTAAAACGACGCCAAGACTTCTTTGCTCCCTTGGTAGAGAAGATTTATGGTGCACGTTTTGATAGGCATACCTTAGAATATTTGAGCGCTCATCCGAAGCTTGAAGTGTCTAAAGTATCATTTTTAAAAGATGATACGTACTTATTAGTGGAAGGCTATAAAACCTGACCTTCTAAAACATATATTAAGAGAAAGGACATGCTTAATGAGTAAATTTGATAAGTTGGTTGCAGAGATTGAACTATTAATGAAAAAGAGGTCACACGTTATCGTTGCAATTTCTGGGTTTGGAGGTTCGGGTAAATCGCATCTTACAAATAGACTTCGTGATTACTTTAACATTAAGGACAATCAGATCGTCCGAATTGATAATTTATATGGTCCAAATCCCAACGGTCCGGACATCTTTGATCAAAGTGATTGGCCTCTTATTAATCTTATTCTTAAAAATGCTCATGCTGGCAAAAGATTGCAATATCAAGGCAAAGACTTCATGGGAAAGACTTTGCTCTTTGAAGAGGAATTACCAAAGGTTATTATCTTTGAGGGAATAAGATTATTACAACCCAAATTAATGCCACGTTTTGATATTAGCGTTTGGATTGACTGTCCTCAAGACATTGCTATGCAGCGAGCAAAGGCTAGAGACCGTGAACAAGGTGAGGATGAACAAACTGTAGGGCGGTGGGATAGCGATTGGGGACCGAAAGATAAAGAGTATTTTGATACCTATCACCCGACCCAACTCGCGACATTTATCTACAAAGAATAGAGGCTCGCCACACTTATAACAACATGCTATGCAAACGACTTAAGAGCATTAATCAAAATTAAAACGGATATCATGATTTATGGAAACTACACTACAGCCAACCACGATGCCTAGAAAAACAAATCTCTCTGTTGCCGATATAGGGGAGAAAATTATTAGCTTGTATGGCACAGCAAGAAGAAACTTAATTGTTGGTATATCAGGTCGTGGAGGCTCTGGAAAATCGACGCTAGCTAACAAGCTCGTAGAATATTTTCAGGGTAATAACATTTCAGTTTTATTATTAACAATAGATAGTTTTGTTTTTCCAACTACATATCGAAATCGTAATCCTAATGCAGCAGAAGCTAGATACAACGATACATATGATTTTGCTACGCTTATTAATACGATAGTAGACTCTCTTCGAGTGAGAACCAGTATTAATCGTGAAGTTCTACATATAAGTAGAGCGAGTGATACCCAAGTCCTTAAGAATATTGAATTTACTGGGCCAGGTATTGTACTAGTTGAAGGTGTTCATCTCTTCAGGCAAAAGCATTCGGACGCGATAGATTATAAGATATGGATTGAATTGAGTTTTGAAGAAGGTCTCGCGAGAGCGGTTGCTCGTAGCAATCATTTGGGCGCAGGAATGACAGCAGAACAAATTAGGCATATGTATGTAAACCGATCTGCTCCTGGACATGCGCTTTATGTTAAGCGAGATGACCCTATAGGACAAAGTGATATCACTTTAAATGGGATACTTACTTTTGACTAACTAAACAAAAAGCGTTGACAAGATTCTATCCGATATGTTGTACTCTTACTGTAACTGAATTTATTGAGATTTATCACATGTCATACTCATACGAGCATTTAAATAAAAAAACAGCCGCAACTGCAGTTGTAGCTCGTGCGTCTATTATTATCAGCATTATCATTATTCGCCTGTGGTAGCGTAGTTTTTTTTGTGGCGCTATCTCAGGGTTAGCGCAACGCAAAACAAAACTTTTGTTATAACTGAATAATGAGATCACTATTATGAATACCCTGAAAAATAAGTCATTAATAACTCAAAGAAGCTATCCATGGCTAATCATAAGCTTTTCTGCTTTATTTTTATTTTATAAGTACGTTTTGCAAGTTTCCCCCAGCATCATGACGAATGATTTAATGCTACATTTTCATTTGAATGGCGCTGGCTTAGGAAATTTAGCTGCTATGTATTTTTATACATATTTAGTTATGCAGCTATTTGCTGGACCATTGTTAGATAAATTTAATCCTCGCGTGTTAACAAGCATGGCCATTGCTGTTTGTGCTTTTGGAGCTTTATTATTTTCCCAAGCGGACTCATTAATTGTAGCTTGGGTTGCACGAGCTTGCATTGGTGTAGGTGCAGCTTTTGCTACAGTGAGTTACATGAAAATGGCGAGCACTTATTTTAAACCAGAACGCTTTGCTTTTATCGGAGGCTTATTAGCAACTGCTGCCATGTTAGGTTCCATGGGAGGTGAGGCACCATTAGCTTGGCTTGTTTCTGTATCAGGTTGGCAAGATAGCTTATTCTATTGTGGCGTGGTTGGGCTAGCCATTGCTGTTTTATTTTTCATATTTGTTAAAAATCATGAACCTAATAAGTCAAAAGAATTTAGTTGTCGTGGTGTTAAATGGAAAGATTTTTTTGTAATACTTAATAAAAAACAAAATTGGTTATTAATGTTTTATAGTGGTTTAGCTTTTACGCCATTAGCTGTATTTGGAGGCTTATGGGGAAATCCGTTTCTAGAAACGGCCTATAATCTTAGTCGCACTGGTGCAGCAACATTAACCTCCATGATGTTTTTAGGTTTAGCCATTGGTGGGCCTTTATTTGGATATCTATCTGATTTATTTCAACGTCGATATAGCATGATGTTTACTGGGCTTGTTATGTCATTAATCTCATTGACGATGGTTATTTATGGCCCTGATTTAAATTATCTATTTATAGGCTGTTTTTTGTTTTTATTTGGACTAGGAACTGGTGCTTTTATGTTAGGTTTCACCTTGGGTCGAGAGTTAAATAACTTGGCCTTGATGGCGACAGTGGTAAGTTTGATCAATACTGGAGATGCAATTCTTGGCGCTTTTTCAGAGCCTTTGGTTGGAAAGTTATTGGATACTTTTGGGGCGCGCAAAATGGTTAATCATACGCTTATATTTAGTGTGCATGATTTTCATTTATCATTGGCCTTGTTGCCAGCTTACCTGTTAGTGGCCTTAGGATTTTTAATGTGTTTATATCGTGTGGCCCCATAATGTGGAGCCACATCAATCTTTATTTTAATTTTGGTCATATAATTTTTGTAAGAAATGCAGAGCTGTTGCAAAAAATAATTGAGGCTATTATTTTAGCAAGCAATAAAGCGTTTAATCTTACCTGTCTCATCATGTCGTGCTATTTCAGCAAGTTGTTTTACTTCAATTTTAGCATTTTTCAATCCGGATTCTTCTAATGCGTGCTGAATACTTTCTTTGATTGCAGCAAGATCTAACGCCACATTTGAAACTAGATTAATAACCGCACCAGATGGCGTTTGCTGTACTTGAAACCCATGGATTTCTTCATATTCTTCTAATGGTAAGCAAAACGTCATGGGATTGATTTTAATGTTTTCATGATAAATAAACCAATCTGTTACTCGACAACGAATGTCGCCCGCTAAACGATACGTATTATCAGTGGTATTATTAATGCTGACTGAATCATCAATGACATAACGAATCAATGGAAAGCTATGATTTAATAAATTTGTCATCAGTAATTTTTTCGCATCACCTGGATTTGCAACCGGTTGCAAATTTTCATCAACAGATTCTAAAATACAAAAATCATCTGTTATCCACATACCTTTGTGCTGTTCATCTTCACTACCCATGAAACCAGCCTCAACACTACACCACATATTGGTTGCTTCCAGCGCCCAGGCTTTATTTATACTGTTACGTCCTGCTTGATCTAAAGGTTCTGAATTTGTTGAGACGTAAGAGGGCTTAATATGTAACTGACCAGCATTGGCAAAATGACTAAGCTCAACGATGATAGTGCTGTAGCCAATAATTTGATCGGGTTGATATTGCTCTAACTCCTGCATTAATTGATTAATGGGCATTGTGGCTGGAAAGTGTTTTACTTCAACGGCTGGATTTGGATGTTCATAAAATACGGCTAAACTTGCATGTAACCATGTTGGAGAAACAAGTACCGCAAGTTTCATTCCGTCATGGTCAACTTTCTTATCTTTTATTTGATATCGATATGCTTGGCAAATAAAATCAGCAAAATCTGTTATGCTCCATACAAATAAACCACGCAAGCCAGAAGAACCACCCGTTGCGAATAGTAAATAATTATCATTATAAAAAGGGTTGTCAGAAATGCCCTCACGAAAGTTTTTTAAATGCTGTTCGGCTTTATCTCGTGTGATGACCTGATCTACAACAAAGTCATTCCAGTTATCAAGCGTATCTTGTTTTGTGTTTATTGGTAGTTGTTGAAGGTCAGCTAAGTTAAATGACTCAGTATCAATATCGTGCAATACTTTTTGATAGTAATGAGTGTGTTGCTTGGCGTGGGTTAGTATTTGTTGCAATCTATGCGATTGATGTTCTCTGAGTTGCGGCTTGGACCAAGTTAAATGCTCTAGGTGTGTTGGCATTTTATCTCTAACCATAGAGAAAAGTTCTTGTTCTAATATTTGAAAGTTCATAAGAATCCCTTTTTTAGACATAATGCTATTTAGCTATAATTTGATAATTATAGACGATAACTGAGTTAGGTTGTTTTTTCGATATTAAGTTTGATTTTTATATAATCCAGTGCCAGGCTTATAAGTGATTAAACTAATGGGTAAGGGTTACTATATGATAGAAATTCCATGTATATTATTTAGAGGCGGTACTTCGAAAGGTCCAGTGTTCCTTAAGTCTGACTTACCTAGCGATGAATCTTTACGTAATAAAATGTTGTTGGATTTAATGGGATCTCCATTTAAGCGTCAAATCGATGGCATCGGTGGTGGTGATTCACTCTCTAGTAAAGTCGCTATTGTTGCACCATCAAAAAGGAATGGGGTAGACATCGACTATTTGTTTTGCCAAGTACATGTTAATAAAGCTATCGTTGAGACAGTTTTAAACTGTGGCAATATGCTTTCTGCTGCTGCCACGTATGCTGTTATGCAAGGCATGGTTGTCACTCAGCATCCAGAAACTACGGTGAGTGTTTTTAATGAGAATACTGGTGTAATAACTGAAGCGACACTGCAAACACCCGAGGGAATAATTACTTTCGATGGTGATGCTAGTATTGATGGTGTGCCGGGAACCGCAGCGCCAATAAAACTTAGTTTCATTAATCCTGTTGGTTCTAAAACAGGTGAATTATTGCCAACAGGTAGTGTAATAGATGAGTTCGAAGGTATTCCTGTTTCATGTATTGATGTGGTTGTACCAATAGTTATTACTTATGCGGAAGCATTGGGAAAAACAGGCTATGAATCAAAACATGACTTTGATATTGATTTTGAATTTTTAGAACGGCTAGAGAAAGTAAGAGAACAGGCGGCCTTAAAAATGGGATTCGGTGATGTTTCGCATTCTATCTGCCCCAAAATTTGTATAATTGCACCACCACAAAAAGATGGCGCGATTCGTTCAAACTATTTTACGCCTTTTGATTGTCATGCGGCTCATGCTGTTTCTGGTGCGCTCTGTATTGCCGCTGCATGCTCAATTGAAGGCTCGGTTGCGAGCAAGATAGCAAAACTGGTACATCCTGATGATGAAAAATACGAGCAATCTGTGCGAATTGAACATGTTTCAGGAAAAATCGATACTTGCATTGCTGTCGATAAATCTTCTAATAAAATCAATTTTCCATCTGTGGCATGTATCAGAACTGCTCGACCGTTATTCGAAGGCCATGTTTTTGTGCCTAATTAAGCTCGACAAGGTTATTTATTAAGCGAAAATATGCTTTTGCGTCGAATATCTGCTTAATCTACGCAAAGTCTGCGTAGATTAAGGTTCTTCAATGAACTAACAAGCAGATTAATTATTTCAAATCATGGTATTACAAGCTCAGCAAGACTTGCAGCCAATGCTGCTGGTGCTGAGTAAAAGGGTGAGTGGTCGGTATCGAGTTTTTGTACTTGTTGGCATGGCAGTTTTGATAGCATGCTCCGTTGCAGCGAAATAGGTATTGCCATATCTTGTAAACATTCAATATATGCGCGCGGTACTTGTCCAAACTTTTCATCGGTCAATGCCAGTGGCGTCACAAAGCTTACCATGGGTTCTGGGACTAACAATGATGTTGCTCGCTTAATCAATTCCTCGGATGATGTATTATAAAACGTATTACGAACTGATGCAGTGGTAATCGTTGAGGTGCGTTTATCGTCTGAAATGACAATGTCGGGTGGCTGTTTTGATGGTTGAGGTTGTTGACGCAACGTTTCTAATAATGTCGCGCCATTAGGTATAAGAAATGCCGTTAAATAAATTAGACCTTGAATATGCTCAGGAATATATTCTGCTACTTGACTGATAATGAGACCACCACGACTATGGCCTACGAGTATTACTTTCTCATTTTGTTGGCGTGCAAGGTCACAGACAAATTGAACCCAGCTATCAAGAGTGATCTTTTCTAATGGTGTATTGTCTTTTCCCATACAGGGTAGATCTGGCGCTAAAACGCGATGCCCTTGTTCTTCTAAGATAGGCGTTACTTGCTCCCAACACCAACCGCCGTGCCAAGCGCCATGAATAAGAATGAATGTTGCCATAATAATCAATACTCCATTTTGCAATGTTTTACGATTATATACTCGCCGGGGCATAAACTACGAATTTTTATTTTGGTTTATTAATTTAATATAAAGTAAGAAACAGAATAGTATTAATAAAATAAGTATTATTCCTAAGTCAAACTGCGACTCTACATCTATCATCGAAACAATTGCGCTGACAGTTGCAGTGGTGCTTATTTGTAAAAAAACAAAAAGTGTATTCGTAATACCTGCTATAACGAACGCACTTCAAAATACCAAGGTCTGGCAATTATATTATTAACATGAGCAGAGAGTATACCTGCAATAAGTTATGTAATAGCATAAGCCAGCAAAGTGAATTGTAATGGTTAACTGCATGAACGTTATATTTATTTGAAACAAGGAGGGATGGTTGGCAACGATGGCGTTAAAATATCTGTGTATCCAGTCCGAATATCCCTGTTAAGATTATAAAGATAAGGTTCCCAAGCTAATTAAAAGCATATAAAATGCGGCATTACATCAAATGTGAATATCAAAAAAAAAATACAGCTGTAGATAACATCATATTTAATAAAATATGACTACAATATAAGTATCAATGGAAACGTCAGCTTTTGTTGAAAATAATCTGTTAAGCTTTAGCTGGATAGCAAAGGAAATTAAATGTCGAATAAAACTAAGTTAATTGATCCTAGCCACGGGCTTATTCGAAAATGTATAAAAAAACCTTATGCAGCAGGAGCGTTAAGTGATTTATCTTTTGCAGTAAAAGATAATATTGATTTAGCAAATTGCAAAACCGGAAATGGTAATCCATGTTGGGAGGAGACTCATACGAAAGCTGTGGCTAATGCTGTTTGTGTCGACCAACTTCTAACTGCCGGTGCGAACTGCATAGGCAAAACGCAATTAGATGAATTGGCTTGTAGTCTCTTGGGGATGAATGAATTCTATAAAAACCCGATTAATACTAAAGCACCCGATAGAATAACCGGAGGTTCATCTAGTGGTTCAGCCGCAGTCGTTGCCAGTGGTTTAGTTGATTTTGCTTTGGGAACTGATACTAGTGGTTCAGTAAGAGTGCCTGCAAGTAATTGTGGACTTTGGGGGTATCGACCATCACATGGATTAATTTCAACAGCTGGAGTTATACCTATGGCGCCAAGCTTTGATACGGTTGGTGTTTTTGCGAATAATGGTCAGGTATTAAGTAAAGTGTTACAAGTTTTATTGGCGTCAGTAAATACAAATAGTACAACAAATCTAACAATAAATTTTCTTGATGATATTTTTGCAAATTGTGACTTCCCGATACAACAGATTATGGCACCTGTAATAAATGAAATTACCAAGGTCTATCCAGGACAGCATGTAACTTATGGGAAAATAGTTGGAGAACCTATTGATAGTTCATGGTTAGCCGAAAGAGCTTGGCCGCTTATTCGTTCAAACTTATGGAGTACACATGGTAGCTGGATTGAAGAAAATATGTCAGCGTTCAGTCCAAATGTAGCATATACATTTGAAAATATATCTAAGCGTGTTAAAGGAGGTAGTCGTGCAAATATTCAAGGACTGCTTTTGGAAACAAGCCGGTTTGCCAGAAAGGTTCGTCATTTCTTAAGTAATGGTAATATTCTTTGTTTTCCTACCACTGTCGACTTGGCGCCAAAACACAAAGATATACTTAACGATTTTTTTGTTTCGCGCGAGTATTATTTGCGGACGATGGGGGTTACAGCTATTTCAGGAGTTTCGCGAACACCTGAAATTACTATTCCGCTTGTTGAATATGACGGTGTACCTATTGGCCTATCATTTATAGGAGGGTATGCAGATGATCTTTTATTAATGGATGTGTGTGATTCATTAAAAAATATAATGGGAACAGAGTTAGATTAGCGCGTGTATACGACAATAAATTTATCAGACAGTAGATTATTAATATTCAACAATGAGCGTTATAAAAATCTAAAATAATAATGTCAGTGTATTTTTCATTTATTTAGTCTGTTTCGACCATTGCATTAGAATCTTATCTAGATGATTAGAAAAGGCTTGAATTTCTTTTTTGCTGAGTGTGCTTGCTCCACCTCTAAGTACACCAGAATCTCGCAGTGTTACATTGAAATTACGTATAGCAAGTTTTTGCTTAATATTGCTAGCAGAATATAATGTGCCGCGAGGGTTGAGTGCGATAGCTTTCTTTGTAATGACTTCGTCAGCCAGAGGGATATCCGCTGTAATCACTAAATCATTTTCTGCTAAACATTCAACAATCTTATTATCGGCGACATCAAAACCTGAAGGTACAATAATACTTTTAATAAAAGGTGAAGGCGGCATGCTGACAAAATGATTAGCAACAAGGGTTACTTTTGTTTGAGTTCGAGTCGCCGCTCGAAAAATTATATCTTTAATTGCTCGAGGGCAAGCATCACCATCAATCCAGATTTGCATAAATACCATTATTACTAATTTATTAAATAAATAATATAACTTAATATCTTATATAAGTGCAAATCTAGTCGACATGAGAGGCTAAATAGAGTCATCAAGGCCAATAATATCATTGTTAAAGTCTATATCGACTTCGTTAACATCATATAAGACGACGACATCACCTTTACCTAGTTTAATCATCGTATTGTTGCCAAAGTCTTTAGTAATCGCACCTAATTTGTTTGCGGTAAGATTAAAGTCAGTTAAATCCAGCTTATCTTCACCTGGATTAAAGTCGAGGATATAATCTTTACCGTTACCTTTGTTGATTTCAAAGATATCGTTGCCGCTGCCGCCAGTTAGATAATCTTTACCAGACTCACCGTTTAATAAATCATCACCAGCACCACCATTCAAGATATCTTTACCACGTCCACCATAGAGTTCATCATTGCCAAAGTCACCGTAGAGTTCATCTTTACCTTTAAACCCAATAATCAAGTCATTATCAGCAGTTCCTATCAAATTATCTTTGCCGGAATCACCACCAATGCGATTATAGGTTGCAAAGACGTCACTCTGTAAGTAGTCAACATCGGTATTGTTTATGATGACATCAGAGAGAAGTAAATTGCCTTCTAGCAGTTCCCATTGCTCATCAGAAAGTCGTGTTTCATACCACAATGGATCGGCATCACGTATACGTGAAAACTGATCAACCAAAATAGTATGAAAAAGCTCGCCTAACATGGAATCACCATGGACATCTTCAGCTAGGCCACCAACAAAGACATCTATGTCGTCAACACTGCCATAGAGAGATGCAAGAGTTGCCTGTAAATCAGTATCGCTGGTAATTTCAGCAAAGGATGTTACTTTATCGAGGCCATAGGCTTCGCGAGCAGAGTTATAATCACTAAGTCCATGGTCACGACCACGCTCGATGTTTAATGATGCTAAATCTAAGCCACCGGCACCTGGTTCACCAAACAGGAAGTTACGCACATCATCAATAATCTGTGCGTCAATTTCTTGATGGTCCTGGGTCGCTAAGCCGCGAAAAATAGCCTCCATGCTACCTTCGTTTTGTAGTACGTCCGGCCTGAAGAAGGCATCCCGTAATGCTAAGCTGCCACCATCCACCTCACTACCATCTTCATTAACACGCTGAATGTTAGAAGAAAGCATCGTGTGCCCTAAGCGATAAGCTGCAGTTGCAAAGATGTTAGCAATTTGTGGGTCGATATCCGTCTGATAACCTGAGTACTCTTCTAGCGCATTTTCACCGAGCAATTTAGGTAAGAATTCTTTATAAGTGATAGCTTGTAATTGCGCTTCAACAAGAATTTTGGCTTCTTGATAAAGCTTCTCATCACTCCACCAAGGATTATCTTCTGCTAATTCATCAACCCAGCGATTATGCTCGCGAACAAATAAATTGTGCATAGAACTTAGGGCTGCATTCTCATTGGCACGGACATCACCGGCTACAAATAAATCACTACTGCCACCACCCGCATTAGGGAGTGGGTTATCCGGATCATTAAATGGCAGCAAATCGCCGTCACTAACTTTCAATTTACCACCATCAGCACGCAGAAACTCGTTTCGTTCATCATCAGAGCCATAGACAACAGAACCATCTAACAGTGGTGTAATTTCATTGATTTGCTCACGAGGAATGCCATTTTCACCAGTACCATCTTCAAATCCTGAACGGGTAAATGGAATGAAACTAAAAAGTGGATCATCTGCTGGTGCAATGATAGGGGAGAATTCCGTACCTTCTTTGGATAAGTCAATATCATGATCGACAAACTGCCCCCATACCCACATATAATCACTGGTATTGAAACTACTCGGAATAGATTCAGATTGCGCAAAGACTTCATTTGAAATTTCTCGAGCACTGGGTCTAGAACTGCCGGCTAGAGCACCCTCGCCATCGGCGTAATCAGAAGGGGCGCCGCGTAAAAGAGTTTCTTCGGCACCAGTCCCAATATCGCGGTATGTGGATGTATCTGAATCAGGATTATATTTATCGAAAAATTTATAAAGTTTTGCTTTGAAAAAGTTGTATAGGTCATTGTCCCAGAAGTGATGCTTGAAATGGCTGATATGCTCATTATCACTCTGCCAGTGACCTTTGCTGCGGTATTTCATGGCAGTCTCCCCAATAGATTTTACTGCTTTTAGTATAGACAAAACAACTGGTTTTTTGACGGTGTTTTTGGTGTTTCTTTTAAGTTTATTTTTATTTTTTACGGAACTTTTTTAACGGCATGATCACCAAGTCGAAATACGACTTAGAATATTAAAGGGTGATTTTTAAAAGCAGGCGCAGAAGCAAATAAAGTCTGAAATTTACTATTTTTTATGTTGAGGCCCTATCAAAGGGGTTCGTTCTGTCAGTTTTGCTACAGTTCCTGGGGCTGAAGTGCGCCACGCTCCTATCCCGAGCTTCTTTGTTGCTTTTGCCCATACACCTGGACTAGCATCAGCTTCTGGCGCTAAACTAGCAGCGGTTGTACCAGTGTAAGTTAATAACAAGCCTTGTAACTTTGCTTTTTGTTTGCGCGAGCTAACTTTTTTCATAACCTCAGGCTCATTTAGTCTATTCAACATGAATAGCAATATACGATAGTGGGCTGCATCTCTTTGTGATTGAAAATATATATCATCAGGGTTAGGTGATACCCTAATTGCTGGATAAACAATTGCAAAAGAAGTGAAGTCAAGAGCAAGCTCATCAATATACTGCTCCGGCTGTTGTAATCTAGAGTTAAAGTTATCAAATAATGTTGTTGGTATAACGGTAACACCTTTATTATATAACTCGGATTCCATAAAAAACATAGCATCATGATATGCGTGCGGTTCACATAGATCCATCGACCTTATATAATAAGCAAGGCGCTCTTTTTTTTCTTCAGCATCCATTCCTGTGCGACAAATTTGCAAATAACGATGTCGGAAAAAATACTTTTCATGTGGTTTTTGAGGAAGCGACGCTAAGGCTTCTCTATCATGCAAACTGAAAATGGGGGCTGTAATCATTATGAAAGCTTCATTGTAACCATATATTGCTGCATTTATTATATCTTGCCAAGCGCTGGCATACAGTACTTTAAGTGAGTTTGTTGCTTCGAAAAATTCACTTAACAGACTAAGCTTTAATCTTAATAATACGCCGCGAAGATAGTAAAGGTTTGCTGTATCTACTGAGATTGATACTTGTTGAGTTCGCGATGTAACAAGCTCATATAGAGTATTAACTACAGCCAGCATATATTCTTTTCGTAAACGCTTGTTAGCAATCTCAAAATAGATGTCATAGATAATCTGGAAAAACTTTTGTAGGTTAGGGATATTTTCTACAAACTGATTAAGAAACGCTATTAAATTATAAGTATATCGGTATCGTCTAATTGCACCAGGTTTCTTATTTGCTTGTTGCTTTGTTAACTGCAAGGCTTTCATTGCCAGAGCAGGAGGACACTCACGAAGTAAGTTGCGTTTTTGTGCATCAAGAATACTATTAGTTAAGCGCGCTGATATCTTTGCTAATAAATTTACCTCAGGATCACGAAAGAGGCTAAAATAAGCGTCACAGTTACTTATTAACCCAAAAGTTTCAAGATTGCCATGTTGCAGCAAGGCAAGCAGTTCTTGGTTATTTAAACTAACCCTGTTGAATAACCAACTTTGAAATTCAATTTGAGCCCAAATAACTCTATTAATCTCTAAACCATGTCCTTGTATTAAAGGCATTAGTTTTTTTACTAGCGTATCGGCTAAATCCCAGTATGATTCAGCAATAGCTTTTTTAAGTTGTAAATATAAAAGAACAATAGTTTCTCCAGCAGATAAGTTATCTAACTCAATTTGAAGGGGATTACCTACTCGCATACCGTCATTAACTATGCGTACTATTCGCGGGTTTCTAATAAAATACCTCACTCCAAATATAGCCATGCAAGTAGTTGTATCAACAGTTCTAAAGTGTGTTGTTACACCGCGTCGATATTCAACGTTATTATTAACAACCATTCTGCCTACATGCTGCTTATGTAAAGCTTGGCATGCTTGGTGCTGTGGGAGCATTTTCTGAAGTCGCTGCAGCATAAAACATAGTGCATGGTAACGAGCTAAATCATTATTATTAAAAGTAACAATAGCATTTTCTTCATTAAGCTCAGGATAAATTCTTGCAAGGCGCTCAAAGTCTGCAGATAGCTCTGCAAAGTAAATTTCAGCTGTGGTAGGAGCTAAATTACTAAAGTTAAGCTTATCCTCAATATTCGTGGGCACTTCGTCAAAACCAGATGAAAACATGAATAATTCTAACTGGAACATTTCAATATGATATTGATGTTGGGGTGTAAGTTGCATGGCTGCAGCAGATGTATGTAATTCTTCTAAACCAATTGTTTTATTCCATACATTATTTGGACAAGTGCGTCGTTGATACCATGCTGTAGCTAAAGCAAAGCGTTGTAATTGCACAATATTGTAACGGGTAGGAGATGTGGCTGGAAAGTCTTTAATAAAACGTGTTTGTAGCCCAGCGAAAGGGCCAAAATTATAATCTGCATAATTAAAGAAAATTAAACATGTAAAGCTATCAGCTAACTTGATGGCAGACAATATATATGTCCAAGCCTGATTATTATCATAGCTATCAGGCATGGCTTTTTGATTAATATCTAAGTCAATCAGCATTAGACCCAAGAGACCTTGCCATCGCGCAGTTACTTCAGGCTTCGTTTTTTTTCCTTCTAGTGATTGTAAGTGTTGCTGAGCAAATCTAATGAGATATGAAATATTATCAAGCTTATCTCTAGAAGACAGAAAAATAGTGCGAATAAGCTCATAAGCGAATAAATCATACTTTTCTTCTTTGAGTAGTATTTTTAGCGCATCAGCAACAGATGCCAACTTGTTACTTGTGAAATCTAACTTAATGACAGGCCTACGAAGCTCATACTGCTGCTGTTGAATAAGCAGTAAAAAGGCATCAGCTTGATTCTGCATAAATGCTAAGATATGTTCTATGGTTTTGCCAAATAAAAGCTTGAAATCTATATCATTAATAGATTCTTTTACTATTATAAACAAGCTATTAAGAGCTGGTGATATTGCCGAGACTTCATTGTTGCTATTAATTATGAAGACCGGACAGTCTGGGTGAGTAAGCACTGCTACAGTCCTTGCTTCACAATGTTGAATGATATTCAAGTATTGCCATACACTAATTGCGGGTAAACGAAAATTGCAGAGTGCTGTTTGTATACCAAGCTCAGATAATTTTATAGCTGTTTTTTGAGATGATAGGTGAGTTGCTAAAGTTGTAAACGTTTTGCTTGCATCTGTATAGCGTTCCAAAACAACTTCAGTGATAGCTAAACAATATAGCCAAACTGCTTTTTCTAGAGGGCTTAGCTCTTGTTCTTCAGGTTGGATTGATAGTAATGATTTATAAATATTATCCTTTTCAAGCTCATGTATATCTTCGTGTTCGGCAATTTGTAAAAATCGCCATAAGGCAAGAATAAGCTCTAAGCTACTGATTTTAACAATACTCTTAATTGTTGCCGCCATATCAAAGCTATTATGAGAAAATGTCTCGATGAAAAGGACTTTTTGTAGTTCGTTTCGTTTTGCCGCTGGTGTGTGTGGATTTTTATTCCTTCCTGCTGGTATGATTCCCAGAGCCATGTTTAAGCGCCTCAATATATAAAATGGAAGATATTTTATCATATGGTGACGTCAGGTTAAACATATATCTACAGTGTCAATGCAAAATATAGAAGAGGTCACTATGCAAATAATTGAATTTGCCAACTTACAAAACATCATTACTAACATACTGTTAAAGTTAGATTTTTCTAGCAAGGATGCAAGTTCGCTTGCTGAGCACTTAGCAACAGCCAATCTATTGGGGCATCATTCTCACGGTATCATTCGTTTGCCGATATATTATCAACGTATTAAAGAGAGTATTGCTGATCCGCGAGCAAAAACCACCCATGAAGATATCTCTCCTAGTATCGCGTTCGTTGATGGTAATCGAGCATTTGGTCAACTCGCTTCAATTTATGCTGCTAATCTCGCAATTGAAAAAGCAAAGACAGCAGGTTTGGCAGCTGTTGGCATTAATAATATTGATCATACCGGTCGTTTAGGGGCTTATGTACAGCAAATTGCAGATGCGAATATGTTGGGAATGTATTTTTGTAATGGTCACTCTGGCATAAGAATGCAAGCACCTTACGGTGGTAAAGATTCTATCTTATCAGCGAATCCATTTGCCTTAGCAGCCCCTAGAAAAAACTTACCCGCGATTGTTTTGGATATGGCCACAACAGCAATAGCTCATGGCAAAGTTATGAGCGCCAAAAATAGAGATGAGAATGTTCCAGAGGACTGTTTATTAGATAAAGATGGGAATCCAACATGTAATCCTCTGGATTATTTTGATGGCGGCTCATTATTGCCATTTGGTGGTAAGCAAGCCTATAAAGGATTTGGTTTGGCACTATTCGTTGAAATATTTGCAGGCATTTTATCTCGAGCACGCATGCTTTCAACCAAAAGACGACAAGATAAGAATGGTGGCTTTATATTAGCGATTAATATTGAAAACTTCTTACCATTAGAGATGTATTTTGAAGAAATAGATGCACTTTGTAATGATTTAAAAGCATCACAAGTTCGTCAAGGTTTTACCGAGGTCCTATTACCCGGTGAGCGTTCTAATAAAATCGCAGCTAAACAAAAAGAGCAGGGGATTGAGATAGCACAACAGACTTGGGATGATATCGTTAGTTTAGCTAAAAAATTAGATATAAATATTTAAATTTATCCCGCTGGATAATAACTTAGACGTAATTGCTGTTTATCTGTCCTTTAAAAGCAATCTATTCACTTTTTTAAATAGGCTGTATAAACTGCGATAAACTCAGTTTGTATTTTCATAATCAAGAGATTTTTGTTTTTAGTTTACGGATTTTGTTTGCGGCATGAATGATTTTACTACGGACCTGGGGATTTGAATTGGCTAATTGCAACATAGTGCTAAATAACATACGTGCATCTTTTTTAGGAGAGTAACCAAAAGTGCCGCCATATAATATAATGTCATTGCCAGCAGTAATAGCTAGTTTAATCGCTTTTCTTGAGGGATAATGCTTGCGAATTGCTGCTGCATCCATGTCATCTGTCATAATGAGCCCTGTAAAGTGTAATTTATTACGTAGTAAATTCGTTATAATAATCTTCGATAATGACGATGGTAGATTCGATTGATTTAATTTTTGATTAATCGAGTGTGCAACCATGATAATATCGCAAGCATTATGTTTTTTCATAAGCTTATTATAAGGGATTAATTCTTGCTTTCTCCATGTCTTCGTTACATTAGCTGCATCGTAATCAGTATTATTGTTTGAGCTACCTAAACCTGGAAAATGCTTTAAAGTACAAAAAATTCCTGCACGATGATAGGCTTTAATTGTGATTGCTAAATCTTTTGTTACTTGTTGAGGAGTATTACCAAAACTACGTTGCCATTTACCGATAGCTTGACTTGTGGGATTAATATTTAGTGCCGCAACGGGAGCTAAGTTTATATTAATACCATATTGCTTTAAGAGTAATCCGCGTTGATAGGCTTGTTGACCAATGAGTATTGGATTATTAATTTCACCTAGCTTTTGTGCAGAATAATTAAGCCCAAGTTTAAAATGTTTTTTGCGCAATAATGCATTAATCATACCGCCTTCTTGGTTTACTGCAATAAATAGAGGGTAGTCATGATAACGTTTTGCATAGTCTTGTAATTGCTTTGTTAGCTGTTTTAATTGTTGAGGGGAATCGATATTACGCGTAACCACAATGCCTTTTTTTCTTACATGATCAAATAAGATTACGCCTCCTATATGATAATGTTTAATTGCATAGACAATTGATGAATGTCTATTGAGATGAGTACCTCGAAAACCAACCATCATCATCTCGCCAACATCTTGAGATAAATGATTAGCAGCAGAGCTTGAAAGACTCGCAAAGATCAAAACTATGTAAACCAGCAGCTTGGCTTTGATAGAAAGCTTATACATTAAATTTCCCATTGAATGATTTTTGCAAAAAACAACATAGTAAGAATAACTCTTCATGTATGATGAGGAATTGATTTTAATGAAAACACAAAGGGTTTAATAAGGCAAGATTTTCAGAAGGCTTGCGATTGTTCCATCCCATCGATTTAAGCTCAATGGGGACAAAAAAGAGCCGTATCTAAACCTGGAAAAGCAAAAGGTAAAGAATAGAAAAGCTATAAAATTACAATCACTCAGAAAAATTGACGCCATGATCCACTTCAACTTTACATATACGCAGTCGATAAGATTTATACCATCGAGCAGCTTGTTTTTTAGTTTGTTCATGCGCTATATGATGCTTCCATAAATGAATGGCTTCAATACTTGTCCAATATGAAACAGTTATACCAATACATTCTCTGGCAGTCTCAACGCCCAAAAAGCCCGATTGCTCTTGAGCAATGGCAAACAGTTTTTCCGCAACTGCATCATAAGTAGAATCATCATTCCTTGTCGACGAAAAGATTACAGCATAATAAGGTAGTGGATATTGTTCATTGAGAAAATTTATCATTTATAAACTCATTATGTGAATGGAGAAAACATCTCTTTTAGAAAAGAATGTTGTAGCTCACTATATTTAAGTATTAGTTAATAAAGTCATGCTTAATAAGTCTTTAAGTTGTTTTTGCATATCTTCAGTTAGAGGTAGCAATGGAGGTTGTGCGTAGCCCACAGAAATATTTCTTAATTCATATGCTGCTTTCACCGTTACAGCCAGCCCATTTTTTACTATAAATTTTAAAAATGGTAACTGTTGCTTAAATAATGTTTCAGCCTGTTCAAATAGTCCTTGTCTATAGCTATTAAATAACCTTTTTGGCAAGTCATCAATTAGTCCCAGTGCTGCAGTGCACCAACCTTGAGCGCCGGCCTTTAATGCGTCTAATACAATATAATTGCAACCATTATAGAATGGGATTGTACCGTTAGATAAATATTCAATATCATGCATTCGATGAATATCCCCGGAACTTTCTTTAATCATCGATACATGTTCTATTTGTGTGACCATCTCAACCAAAAATTGAGAGGACATATCAACTCCACATACTGACGGATTATTATAAGCCATGATTGGCAAGGCACTTGAGTTTGAGATTGTTTGGTAATGTTGGAATATCTCAGGTTCAGTAAGTTTTTGATAAGAAAAAGGCGATACCATAATAGCATGGGCACCAGCCGCTTGGGCATATTGCGCTTTACGAACAGCTGCTCGAGTCGTTAATTCTGCAATGCCAATGATAATTGGTACACGACCTGCAACATATTCAAGTGTTTTGTCAACGAGATGATTCCATTGCATATCATCAAGATAAGCTCCTTCTCCAGCACTACCTAACGGGGCAATGGCATTAGCGCCAGATGAAATTTGCAAATCAATAACTTGCTTTAATACTTCGTCATTAATTTGAGAACTATTTTCAAAAAATGGCGTCACTGGATAGGCGACGATACCCTCAATTTTAAAGTTGTTCATTGTGCTTCCTCCCGAATAGCTAGTTGTCCTAAATTTTGCAACATTGGTGCGTTTTCACAGGCTAAATATCTTGCTGGTTTGTTTTCATCAAGATTAACATGATGGTGCCAAGCCCAATTCGGTATATAAATTGCATCACCGATTTGCCATTCAACCCTTTGATCCTCAATCATTGAAAATCCATGGCCTTCCAGAATATAAGCGATTGTTTCATAAGTGTGACGATGACGATTTGAACGTCCTCCTGGTAATAATCCACCTATGGACATGCTAATAGAGTTACTTGGTAAATCAACAATGTGAACAGGGTGTTTCCGTTCTTTTGAAAACTCGGTACTGAATTCGTTAGAAGCGACACCAATATGTACCAATTTATCTGGTAAAGTGGCTGATAATATTGCCTTTGTTTCTTCAAAATTTGCTGAGCTATATTTTTTATTCACTATTTCGTCCTCTTTATGTACAACAGAAGGTAATTATGGCAAAGAAAAAATTGAAAATATAAGTGTTTATTCTTATGATATTAATCACTTTTATAAATCAATTCGGTGATATATGGAACTAAGGCATTTAAGATATTTTAAAGCAGTTGCAGAGCTAGAGCATTTTCATAAAGCGGCAGATAAGCTTTGTATTACGCAATCAGCATTATCAAATCAAATTAAACAGCTAGAGCGTGAGCTCGACACAAAATTATTTGCGAGAGTAGGCCGAAATGTTAAATTAACTGAAACGGGTTCTGCATTATTATTAACAGCTAACAAAATGCTAAATGAAGAGGAATATATTAAAGAATTGATTGTTGAAATTGAACATGGACAGCAAGGACAGTTGAAAATTGGTGTTTTACAATCAGTTAATGCTCTATACCTACATCGTTTAATTATTGAATTTGATAAACGCTACCCTAATCTTTCTTTACAAATTGAAGAGTTACCAAACACAGAAATTGAAAACAAACTAAGACAAGGTGATATAGACATAGGAATAGGCTTTCTTTTAAATAAAGAATATCCACAGTTTGATACTGAATTATTATTTCAAGAAAACTGGAAGTTACTTTTATCCTCTGAGCATGCAAAATGGTCAAGCAGTATTTTAAATGGCAAGCAACATCCATTAAAAGCCGTACTATTTCCAGAAAATTTTCAAACACGGAAAATTACGGAATCATATATTCATGACAATAACATTGAAGTTAATAACAAAGTTCAAGTTAACTCAATCACTCATGCGTTAGACTTAGTTAAGTATAGTGCTACCTTTACTATTTTGCCTGAAGCGTTCTCGATTCTAAAAGGAAAACACAATATACAAACATTCGATTTGGTGCCGCCATTACCTGCTCGTAGAGTAGGACTTCTTATTAATAAAAATAAAATAAGAAAACGTTCTGTAGAACAATTCGCGAAACTTATTCGGGAACAATTAATTAATGAAAACTAGGTATTATAAAATGCAGAATATTTAGTATCGAGTGCTTATATAATTATTTCCGGCTTTTAGGATAAGAATCAAAGCATTATAAAAAGAAACTAAGAGGTCAAATGTTAAAGAGTCTGACAACTATTTTTTTTAAAAAACATGGGCTAATCATGAGCTTATAAAGCAAATTAAAATGAGGGCGATTAAAGATAAAAGATTTGACCAAGTAGAATTGAGTAACAAAGTTGTTGGCGTTGAGAAATACCCATAAAAATCCCAATTCTATAATTATCTTAGCGCATCATATCCTATATTAAAATTACCGCAAGTCCTCTTATAAAGGATTGTGTTCTAAATATTGAGAAGATTTTATTTTACACGAAAATGTTCTAAGCCAATATAAAGATAATTAACAACTATGCCTCCAGTGCTGTGACAATAAAATCAATGAAGTGACGCACGGTAGGGTGTAGATAGCGATTTTCTAGATAGTATAAATAGATTGGAAATTTACTTGGCTTATATTGAGGTAGTATTTCAATTAACTTTTTTGATTTAAAGTAAGGTTCTAGTAAATAGTCATGTGTCCACATAACACCAAGGCCATCGAGAGTAAGAGCAAGCATTGCATCAAGTTCATTGACTCGAAGCAAGTTATTAACAGTAATAGTTTTATTACCTTTTATCGGTAGTACATTATCAGGCTTGCGTACAGTATGGGTTATATAACGAAGTTTATCGAGATTTTTAATAGATATGGGTTCATCCAACGTCTGTAAATATTGTTTTGTTGTTGCAAAACAATATTGAGCAGTATAAATTTTTCTTCTCACCCATAGATTCGGAACAGGGATTGATTCTGGCGCACCGATAAAAAGATCTATATCGCTATTTTCCAAGTCAGGAACAATTTCCTCTAAATTGAAATTTAATTCAATTTTTGGATAACGCTTTAAAAAAACTTTAAGGTGTTGTTTTATTTTGCTATGCCAAAACGAGGTAAAACAAGCAATATTAAGTTTACCTTGTGGTTCATCAATGAGTTGTAAAAGCCATTCTTCAGTTGTTCGTAGCTCACTAAGAATATATTGGCAGCGTTGTAAATAGCGATGGCCTATTTCTGTCAAAACAACTTTACGAGTAGAACGCTGCAATAGTTGGATGCCCAATCTATCTTCAAGAGCTTTAATTTGAATGCTAATTGTTGGTGCCGATAAATTAAGCTTTTCAGCTGCCTTTTTAAAACTGCTATATTTAGCAACTGTAGCAAATGTTTCAATACCGTTAATGCTTAACATCTTAACCCCAAATCAATTGATTAAAATAATCAAATAATAGGTTGGATAGTTTAAATTATAAAAATAATAGATTTATGCGATTATTGCAATTAAATTAATATTTAAATTTGAGGATATCGAGGTGTTAGAGCCTACATATTGGCTGATTGGTGCGGTATCTGGTTGTATTACTGGCTTGCTTGGTGGTGGAGCAGGGCTATTGATTGTACCAGTCTTACTATATATTTTATCTAAACAGCACATAGAGCATTCGTATTTGATGCATTTGGCTATTGGCACAACTTTTGCGATTACAACCGTTATTGCTGTCGTTTGCGGTATTGCTCATTATCAAAATGGTACTGTTATTTGGCCTTTAGTCAGACGTATGTCGATTAGTTTATTAATATTTATGATTGTAGGTTCATTTGTATCGACAATTTTAACAAGCTATATATTGATAAAAATATTTGGCTTTATGGTGCTGTTGATTGCTGTCTGGGTGTTATTTAGTAAAGAATCAGAGCAAAATAGAAAACCTAATAAAATGGTATTAATATCAATGTCTGCTCTGATTGGCATAATCTGTGGAAGTTTAGGCATTAATCCATTTATGCTCCCGTGCTTGCGCAAACTTGGGCTTAATATGCATAGTGCAATTGCAACATCTGTAGTCTTAGGAACAATTCTCGCCGTTACAGGCATGCTTACTTATATTATTGCTGGTTGGGATGTTATGAGTCTATCTCAACATTGTATAGGTTATATTTACTTGCCTTTATTTATCCCATTTGCGGTGTCTAGTAGTATTAGTGCATTTATCAGCGCGAAATTCAGTTTATACATTCCAAAAAATATACTGAAATACAGTTACGCGGTATTGTTAATAATGATTAGTTTAAAAATGATTCTATGATATATACTCGTCGCATTATAGTTTTCCAGGAATTAGACAAAGCGATTTTTGTTCTATTGGATGTTTAAATTGCCGGTAATAGCTAGACTATTGGCAAGATTGAAACATCCAATAGGGCAAAAAAGAGCAAGAATAAAACTGGAAAACTATAATGCGACGAGTATATACCGCCCGCACTTCGGAATGCGAATTTCTACCTTCCCTTTTTGTCGCTAGAGAAGTTATTTTAAATGCGCAATAGCGGTGCTATTACTTGTTTAAAATAACTTCTCCAACAACAAAAATGTTTGCTATAATCTTCGCATTCCGAAGTGCGAGCGGTATATTTAGTGCAACTACCGCGATGGATAAACATATTAGGAGACTGTCGATGCTTTCTTGGTTAATGGCAAAATACTATGATCCTATGCTGCGTGATGCAGAAACAAGATGTTTACAAGAGTGGCGTAAACAGTTATTACAAGCTCTCTCTGCAGATGTTCTTGAATTAGGAAGTGGTACTGGTGCAAATCTGCCATTTTATTCTAATGCTGTAAATCGTTTAGTCTTAACTGAACCGAGCAAACATATGCGTAAGCAATTAATTGCAAAATCAAAAGAATATTCACATCTTACTGTTGATATATTTGACTATGAGGCAGAGTCACTGCCGTTTCCTGATAGCTCATTTGATGCAATTGTTTCTACCTTAGTTTTATGTTCAGTAAAAAATCAAGAGCAAGCGTTAGCTGAGATTCATCGCGTTTTACGACCTCAAGGTAAGCTAATATTTATTGAGCATGTAATCGCCAAAGATCGTCCTGAGCGATTAAAATGGCAGCGTCGCATAGAGCCTTTTTGGAAAGTGTTACAGTGTGGTTGTCATCTAACGCGTGATACAGAGAAAAATATTCTGCAAGCGGGTTTCGAGGTGAAAAATATTAATCGGCAAAGCATGCGCGGTGTGCCACCTATAGCTAGACCAACGATTTGGGGCGAAGCGATTAAAGTATAGCAAGCTCTCCTGAGTCTAAGCGTTCTCAAATACAGTATGTATATGTTCAATGATGATTTTAGCAACATCATCTGGTGTTTTCTGGGTGTTATCAATTGAAATTTCATTGGCATGCTGCGAATGAAACACTTTCTGCTCAGAGGAACGACGTCTAGATAGCTCAGGGTCTCTTGTTTTCAAGCTTTGTTTACGATTTTCGGCTTGCACTCTCTGTGCCAATGGTTCTTCGTCACATAATAAGCGTATAGGAAAAAAATGCGCTTGGCGCTTTTCTACTACTGATAATACCTTATCATAAAAAATTTGATGATAAGGATCTTCTGCAAACATCATTTGTGGAATAATATAACTACCATCTTTTGGACAAACATCGGTGATAGTTGCAAGGATCAGGTCATCAGCTTCATTTAATTTTTGCCATCCCTTCTCATCTAATTCCCACATAACGTGTTCATCATCGCCCATTAATTTCAATATGGGTGTAATCCAGTCACTGACTAATTTAAAATTCGTTTGTAAAATGAGTGCTTCGCCAACTGTTTGTTTGCCAACACCTGGTAGGCCCATAATAAGAACAATACAGTTGCTAAAATCTTTTTGCTTCTCATTCATAATTAGATCCTTAAAATATTGCTGAACTAATTATATATGTTTTTACCCTTATTTCTAGTTTTGTTAGGTCTTGATCATAAACAAATATCTATAAAAGCAGAGTATCAACAATGGTTATTTTAAGCTGATAGGTATGTTACCATGCCGTAGCTCTATAAAATGACGCATTAACTTTGCTATGAATTGCGTTTTGAACTTAAGAGGAGGTTCACATTTTATGAATAGAAAAGTCGTTTTTATTCCGGGTAATGGTGGTGGTTCACCTAAGGACAACTGGTTTCCTGACGTTAAAAAAACCTTAGAAGACAATGGTGTGAAGGTTGTTACAAAAGAATTCCCTGATAATGATTTAGCAAGAGCTTCAGTATGGTTGCCATTCTTGCTTAAAGAATTAGAGGTTGATGAAAACACTGTATTAGTTGGACACTCTACTGGAGCCATTGCCGCGATGCGCTTAGCAGAAGAGCATCAAATTCTCGGCTCTGTATTAGTTGCGGCTTACCATACTGACTTAGAGATGGAAAAGGAAAAGCAGTCTGGATATTTTGATAAACCTTGGAACTGGGAGAGTATTAAAAATAATCAACATTGGATTGCGTTATGTGCTTCTCAGGATGATCGTTGGGTGCCTATAACGCAAGCGCGGCACGTCCAGCAACAGCTTAATTGCGAATATCATGAATATAAAGATCAAGGACACTTCGGTGGAGATTATCTTAAAGAAACTTTTCCGGAGTTATCTCAAATTATTTTAAGAAATTTAAAGGTAAGTGAATGATACAGCATGCTTTCGAAAAGTTTCTTATTCGTGAAGCAACGAATATTGATGCAAAAGCAATAAGTGAGCTTATTTTCAATATCTGGTGGAATGAATATAAGTTTGATGTAAAACAAGAAGACTTTCCTGATTTGCAAAATATTGAAAAATATTATTTTAATCAGGGAGGCCATTTTATGGTGGCGATATTAGATAACAAGCTTGTTGGTACAATTGCTTGCAGTAAGCTAACTGAGGATGCATTTGTTTTAAAACGAATGTTTACCAAAAAAGAATATCGAGGCTTAGATATTGCTAAACAATTATTAGAGACGCTATGGCAAAAAGTATTTCTATCAGAAAACGCAGAGCAATTATCATTTTATTTGAGTACAAAAGCAGGGGAGGCGATTGCTGCAGAGAAATTTTATATAAAGAATGGTTTTAACGTTATATCAAAAGCTGATTTGCCAGATAACTTTCCATTTTTTCATCAAGATGATTTATTCATGCTAGCTAGCAAGGTGCGTAACAATGAATGCAACTAAAAAAGCTATAACGATGAGTTATACCCATATCTCAATTGATAGCAACATAATCTTTATGGAGAATTTATAGAATGAGCATTCAGCGACTTGATCATGTTAATTTTATTACTCATAGCTCAGAGGAAACGATTGCATTTTATTGCGATATTATTGGTTTGGAGCTTGGCAATCGTATGGCGATTGATACGAGTCAATCACTTTATTTCCATATAAAAGGAGATGATGTTGCTGTACTTCATATTGGACAAGCAGCATTTTTACCGGATAAGAATAAATTTGAACGATTTGCGCAAATTAATGAAGATAATCATGGTGAATTTTCTACTGGACCGTTTGATCATTTCTGCTTAGTTGTGGATGATGATGACTATCAAATATATCTTGAGCGCTTTCAAGAAAAGGCTATTACATATCAAAGTTATACTCACTCAGATAGAGATTTAAAGCAACTATGGTTATTAGACCCTAATGGCGTGCGTGTTGAGTTGAACTTTATTCCTTATGAGGCATGAATATGTAACTAATGAATAAATATTGGAGGATATATGGAATATAAAATTATTTATGACTTAAATCCAAAAGAGGATGACACAAAAATTCTATGGGAAGGAATTTCTGAACATGCCAGGCTTATGAGAGGGCATAGACCAGGAAAAGCATTTGCATTTTTTATCAAGGATGAATTAATGCAAATAAAAGGAGGTTGTTCTGGCTATATCTTTTATGGTTGTCTTTCTATTGATTTGCTTTGGATTGAGTCTGATTTACGTGGGCAAGGCTATGGCTTAGAATTAATGAAATCTGCAGAAGAACTTTCAAAAAAAAATAACTGTCATTTTATAACCGTAAACACCATGGATTGGGAAGCACTTGATTTCTATAAAAAGCTTGGATATTCAGTGGAATTTAAACGACAGGGATTTGATAAAGAGGGAATATTCTATTTCTTACGGAAAGAGCTAGATTAATATAAGTTGATATAAGCGCACTTGATATTCATTGTGCTTCTGATTACGTAAATAACTGTTTTAAAGAAATTGTTGAGAATGAGGAAACCGCGCTCGTTGAAGACTGGCAGTGCAGATTATTTAGTGAAGATGAATAGGTTATTTTAACTTTGAGTGGTTGTATAGGATAAAAAGATTCAGTAATCTATTATTTAAGGAATTAAGTGAAAATGTTGAACGTTGTATATATAGCTACCAGCATTGATGGCTATATCGCAGATAAACAAGACAAGCTTGACTGGCTAGAAGAGATCCCAAACCCGGATAATATCGATTGTGGTTGGGCAGATTTCATGGCGCGTATCGATGGGATAGTCATGGGGCGCAACACTTTTGAAACGGTTTGTGGCTTTGATTGCGAATGGCCGTATTGTAAACCTGTATTTGTCCTTAGTAATTCCTTAACGAGTATTCCTGTGAAATATAGAGATAAAGCAGAGTTGGTTAATGGCGAATTACAAAATGTTCTTAGAAAGATTAATAAAAAAGGGTATAGTAACTTGTATATTGATGGCGGCATGACTATACAAAACTTTTTAAATGAAGACCTTATTGATGAAATGATAATCACAAGGATGCCAATATTATTGGGAGGTGGAGCTCCATTGTTTGGTGACTTGGCAACACCTCTTAGATTTGAACATGTGAAGACGGAAGTGTTTTTAAATGCCATGGTGCAAAGTCATTATAAGAAGAAAAACCTTAATTAACTAGACATTACTAAAGAATATAGTCTTAAACAAATAGATAAATGGGTTTTATAAAACATGAATGCTTTTACTAATAAAGTTACAATCAATCCTTATCAAACAGACGGTGAGTTAGCAAATCTGACCTTTGCTGTTAAAGATAATATCGATATAGCGAATATTATCACAGGCAATGGTAATCCTTGTTGGGGCGATACACATGCAAAATCCATTGTTAATGCTGTATGCGTTGAACAATTATTATCAGCAGCTGCAACGTGTATCGGTAAAACACAGCAAGATGAATTAGCTTATAGTTTAATTGGTAGCAATGATTTTTATGGGAATCTTGTTAACTGTAAGGCTGTTGATAGAGTAATAGGCGGGTCTTCAAGTGGCTCTGCATCTGTGGTTGCTAGTGAACTTGTTGATTTTTCTTTAGGTTCTGATACCGGCGGTTCAGTGAGAGTGCCCGCAAGTAATTGTGGTTTGTGGGGCTATCGTCCATCGCATGGTTTAGTTTCATATGCTGGTGTTACATCTCTGGCGCCGTCATTTGATACAGTCGGCGTACTTGCGAATAATGCAGCGATGTTAACTAAAGTTATTAGTACATTATTAGCAGGCGATGCGATAGCCAAATCAGAATTACCGACAATTTGCTTGCTTGATGATGTGACCACAATGTGTGCTCAACCTTTAGTTGCCGCGATAAACAACATTCAAACGAAGCTTGCACGATACTTTACGATTGAAACCATTACATTATCTGATGCTACTCATATGGATTCACATCCTCTCAAGTTATTTGAAATTGCAGCTCCACTCATGTCTATGGAAATATGGAATACTCTTGGAGCTTGGTTTAAGCAGCATAAATCAGATTTAAGTTCAGGTTTAGTTGCTGGTTTAGAAAACCATGCGGAACAAGCTAAGCGTTCAGATATTCTAAATCATTTATCGCAAGCACAATTATTTCGCAACAACTTGCAGTCTTATCTACATAATAAAAATAAAATATTGTGTTTCCCTACAACGGTTGATCTTGCTCCAAAGCTGACGGACATAACGCCAGAGTTTTTATCTACAGGAGATTATTACCCGAGAACAATGGGGGTAACGGCTATATCAGGTCTTTCTGCTTGTCCAGAAATCACAGTACCATTAATGCAAGTTGATGAAGTGCCAATTGGCTTGTCATTTATAGCGCCGTATGGCGAAGATTTAGCTTTATCTGAAACGCTAATGACAATCGAGAAAAAACTTTTCAAGGCAGTATAAACATGAGTGATAGCTATATTTTAGAAGTCGGCGAACAAGGAAAAAGTCGATTAGACTTAATGAATAAATTTTTAAATCCTCAAAGCCAGAATTTTCTTAATGCAATTGGTGTCACTAAGGGTATGAATATTCTTGAAGTTGGTTGTGGAGTAGGTAATATGACTGCTTGGCTTGCGGAGCAAGTCGGCCCACAAGGTCAAGTAATGGCTATTGATATTAGTCCTGAACAATTGGTAATAGCTAAAAAGCATGTCAAGAAACAGGGTTTTAACAATGTGAGTTTTATCTGTGGTGATATACAAACTTTGACAAATGACGATAATACGTTTGACCTAATATATAATCGTTTTCTATTATTGCATCTTACCGACCCTTTATTAATTCTAAATAAATATCAAAAACTTATTCGCTCTAAAGGCATGATCGTTTGTGAAGAACCTATTGTGAGTGACACAGAAACATTTCCACCATCAGATGTCTGGCATCAAATTCAATCGCTATATAAGGCTCTATCATCTATACGTGGTTATGATGCTGACTTTGGTTCTAGCTTATATACAAGTATAGAAAACGCTGAGTTTAAAGTTCATTATGCCGCATTTTCTCAAGCGATTATAACAAAGCAAGAAACGATTGATTATTTACTTAAGGCATTTAGCGAATTAAAAGAAAGCTTCTTAGATGCTGGATTGCTAACAGAGTTAGAATATATGGAAATTATAAATAATATTTCATCTGAGAATTATCAAGATATACAGTATGGAACCTTTCATAAAGTAGCTCATGTTGCAGCTACGCTTTAAGTGTGACAAAACAATAGTGGAGAAATTGTATGAATATAATGCCGGTTAAAAAATTAATTTTATGGATAATCATTATTCTTTCTTTCTCTATCAACATATCAGCATATGCTCACCCTCAGTCAAGTCACATTTCTTCTCTAAAAATGCAGTTAAAAAAACTTGAGGCTACTTTTGGAGGACATATTGGTGTTTATGCAGTGAACACCGCCAATAACCAACATATTGAATACCATGCAAATAAGCGTTTTCCAATGCAAAGTACTTTTAAGTTAATGTTGGTTGCTAATGTTTTACACAAAGGTATAAAAGACCCCAGCTTGTTGCAACAGAAAATTAACTACTCTAAGCAAGATATAGTATTTTGGTCGCCTGTGACGAAGAAGCATTTAAAGGATGGGATGACAGTACAACAACTTTGTGCCGCAACAACAACGTACAGTGATAATACGGCCGCAAATTTACTTATGAAAAAGTTTGGGGGGCCCAAAGCTCTTACTGCTTTTGTACATTCACTTGATAAAAGTCTGGTATTTAGAATAAATCATTATGAAGTTAAGTTGAACTCTAATCCCAAAAATATACAAGATACTTCTACACCAGCAACAATGGGAAAAAGTTTGCGGCTATTTGCTTTCGGAAACTTCCTATCTAAATCAAAACGCCAGCAATTACTTACTTGGATGCGAGAAGCGACCACAGGAAGTACAAGAATTCGTGCTGGTGTGCCTAAAGGTTGGCTCGTAGCTGACAAGACTGGAACAGGGGATGGGTATGGGGTTGCTAATGATATTGGAGTTATTTGGCCACCAAATCATAAACCTATTGTTGTGGCGATTTTCACAGTAAAAGATAAGAAAAATGCTGTTCGCAATGATAAAATTGTGGCTGCAGCAACACGAATTGTCATAGCTGGATTCGCTAAATCAGAATGATGAAGGCTATAGATATAGCCTATATGAATTGATTTAATAGGATTGGTTGGTGTTTAAATTAGTATGAAGTTTTACAAATGAAATTGTCAATAGAAAAGAAGAATATACGATTAACGCATCATTTATTGCGATTAGTACCACTGATATTCGTGATAACGTGTGTTGTTTTAGTATTTCATCTTAAGCTTGATCAATACTTGAGTTTCGAGGCGATTAAAGACCATAAAGCATTTCTGTTAGATTGGCTTAATACGCATTATATGTCATCAGTACTCTTATTTATGTTGACATATATTCTAGTGGTGGCTTTATCGATTCCTGGAGCTGTGTTTCTTACCCTTACAGCAGGTTTTTTATTTGGTGATGTACTTGGCACAATCTATGTTGTTATTAGTGCAACAATAGGAGCTAGCTGTATTTTTTTAATTGTGCAGTTTTCATTAGGTCAATGGCTTGCTGAAAAAAATGGTACGTGGGTGACTCGGATGCAAAAAGGTTTTCAAGATAATGCATTGCAATATCTATTATTCCTGCGTCTTGTACCATTATTTCCTTTTCCTGTTGTTAATGTTGTTCCTGGTATTTTAAATATTAAGAAATCTACTTTTGTAATAGGCACTTTTTTTGGAATTATACCGGGATCCTTGACCTATGCGATATTAGGTAATGGTTTAGGCGAGGCTTTTTCTAGCGGCCAACCGCCAAATTTAGCGATTATTTTTGCGCCGCAGATATTTTGGCCTTTGATTGGTTTGGCTGTATTGTCATTAATACCTATAATCTATAAACAGTTAAGAAAAAAAATTATGAAGAACAACATCATGAGAAATGGAGAGCAGTGCTAGAAAGCTGTTAAACACAGGAATATACGAGTATGAACCAAAAAATCTTTATCCAGCATATTTACGCTGATAATAGCCCTGAAGGCTACCGTGTTTTGGTAGATCGTTTGTGGCCACGCGGAATTTCTAAAGATAGAGCCAGTCTTGATGACTGGTGGAAAGATATCGCGCCAAGCACTGTGCTACGTCAATGGTTTGGGCATCAAGAAGATAAGTTTGATGAATTTCGCAGAAGTTATTTGCAGGAGCTTAGTGAACATAAAGACAAGCTTAGAGAACATCTCTCCGAAGTGCCGGATAAAAAGCTTATACTTTTATATGGTGCAAAAAATCCAACCTGCAACCATGCCTTAATTTTAAAAGAACATCTAGAATCGTTGCTCGAGAAATAAGAGAGCGCATTTATCACTTGATGATGTCACTCAAACATTCCTCTGCTAAAAAAATGCACAGACAATGGTTGGTTTTTTAAAGGGTTAAATACATTTGCGATTGAGCTAAGTTACTATTGTCTGTTAGAATTTTCTCTCAGCATAAATAGAGATTATTTTACACGAGCACTGAATAATATTATGTTTAATCAAATTCTACAACAACCTAACATTCCAAGCTTTCATAAACTAAAATTTCGTAAAACAATGCCATGGTTTATTCCTCTTAATCCTTGTAAACAAGATGCGACGGCTTCTAGTTCAGGCCTTTGGTCGATAAACGAGGTGGAAAGAACAAATGACTTATATAATGATAATCTGCCTTTAATTCCTGGCACAGAGCTAGGTAAATTACAAATACTATTGCATTGTCAACCATTGAAAAAAAATGCGCTGCTTAATAATTTTGTTATTGGTTTGCACGAACATGGGACGTTATCTTTATTAGCTATGCCCAAGGTTGGTAACTATATACGTTTATGTGAGATATTGTCTGGCGCTGCTACACAAAATGATTTAGATGCATTAATAACGGATACTCCTCCTAGTGATAAAGCTTTCTTTCAATTTTTGCCACAAAAAGGTTCCGATCCAAGAGCAAGAGTGTGTTTAATTGTTCAAAATACTGAGCTTGATGCTGCAAAAAAAGTGACGTCATTTTTTATGGCTATATCCCAATTCACTCCACTCAGTGAAGAGATGTTCCAGTTAATAAATTCATTAACTAGACAATTAGAAGTAACAACAGAACCTTTTTTATGGCAACTTGAGGCTAACTATCCGAAAGTAGAGCGATTAGAATTATTTAGGACTTACCCTAACCAGATCCCTGATATAGTTACACGCAAAGACATTATATTATTTCCGAAAACAGCTATAGGTGAATTCCCGACTAGAATTCCAGATATTCATCTGGCGGTTCTTGGACAAGATATAGAAATGTTAAAAGCAATGTTAAAGAGAGAGCCTGACGCAATTTATCATCGTGACGCATATGGACGATTAGCGATAGAACTGGCGCTTCACACTACGCAGTCATATATGGGAACACTTATTTATCAAATTTGGCACAATTTACCAAGACCAAAACAATTCGTAACACAGATATTTATAGAGACAGCAAATACATTTACTACTCAAGAACATAATATGCGAGGAATTGATGATGACACTATCACTCGAAGTGCTATAAAACACTATTTTTCTGATAGTTTACCTAGATTGGAAAACCCATTAGCAATTCACGATGCAATACAAAGTAATAATCAAAGTAAGCTTGATGACTTAACTACTGCAGAACTTCAACCTTGGTATCAACTAAGAGAATTAATTAATAAACAAGAATTACCAGAGGCTAAGCATTTATTTGCGACGCTATTATCAGAAAAATTTGATATTTTCACCGCAATGTTGATAGGCGACTGGGAGCATATACTGACTATTCTGGAAGAAAACCTTCCTGAAACGGATAGTTATGGCAATCAAGAGATTGGTGGTAATGATCAAGATCGTGAACGCAGAATATATTTACGGACACAAAATATAAATATTTTTCTAGATTTACATTATCGTGAAATTCTTAAAGAGAAGTTTTTGGCGATTCTATTTGATGGCAAAGATAAGAATGCTCCTGATTTTATTATCCTCATGAAAGATGAAATACAACAGCTAAAACTCGTTATTTCACAAGACCAAGATATTCAAAATAAGTTTTTAGAGCTTTTTCAGGAAGAAATGACGCTTTTTATGCAAATACTGGCTGCCATAGAGAGTAATGATTTGGGGTTTTTAAAGAAAATACTAACTCATAGACATAAAGGCTGTGATTTTAGGCGGCATCCATTAGAAAATGTTGGTGGTGGGTATATTTTTAAACCTATAAAACCTAAAGTGGTTTATGAAAAAGTATTTAATGGCAGTCTGATGCCAGAATACTCAGAGTTATATTTTGCTTTGTTTTTAGGTGATTTAGGAAAGGCGAGAGAATATGTTGATAAACATATTCTGAAACAAGAACAGGTGCTTGCAAATATTCAAACAATAGATTTAGCAAAAACCTATTATGAAAGTACGTTGCCATTACAGCCGCAGCAACATAAAGATATTATTAATGGAAAAATGCCGCCTATAGCAGAATTTGTTGCAGAAAAAGCGACTTTTGATGCTTACAAAACAGACGTTCATGACATTATTGCAAATGCATGTCAGCAAATTAAAACCTATTTTGATAGCATTGATAAGTGTGAATTAGAGAAAGTTTATACTTGTAACAAGGCTGACTACCAATATAACCTACATCATATTCTTTGGTACCATATAAAAGATATTGTTATTTGTCAGACAGGACTTGAATGTAATCGTAATGCCTTCAAAGCAATTGCAGAGCTATATACTCAAAGTGAGACTGAAAAACAAAAGCTTATTGTATTATTCGAACCCGTATTAGTCATAAAAACTAAAATGCTAGCGTTGCTATTAGCAAGAACGAAAGTTTATCGTAAGCATTGTCGATGTGACGATGATGTGCTCTATGAGATACATACCAAGTTACTTTTTAATCAAATAAGTAGCATTTTATATCGTGATATCTTAAATATTGAGCGTGATACACAGCTCGATGTTTTTTTACGAACCAGGATTGAACGAGTTTATGAAGAACAGCCGCAAAAATATATGCTGCAATTAAATCAATTGCATGCATCAAATGGCTGTCTTGCAACACATGATGAATTTTGTAACTCTCTAATAAAATGTAATTTACTAAGTTATGAGCAACAAGATCCATGGGGCTACACGATGCTCTTGTATGCAATCATTTTTGATCATGTCAATATAGTTAAAGCTTTTTTTGAATATGAGTTAGTCTCAGATTGGATCATGCCATTAGGGAGAAGGGATTTAGACTATTATACCTTGCTATCAAATGTGTGGTCGCGGTCAATGGCAACATTATTATTGCATTACTATACTGATCCAAATAGTGTGATTTGTGATCATGAAGGCTTAGACTCAATGCTTTGGGTGTATTTGTTCTATAGTCACAGCGTAGAAGATACTCCGGATATTTATGATCAAACCTTATTAGATTCAATTATTGCTGGATATACACATTATCCTAATTATTTGAAAACGGTGTTAAAGTTTAGAAAAGATATCATTTCTTACGATGAGTCTGTGCCTCAAGATGTTCGAGAAATTCTAAAAAAACATAATCGGAGCATCATCAGAAGAGAAAAGAAAAATAACCGTCGACCTAAAATTATTAACGTATCTGGACTTAAAACATTCTTTCATGATGACGATGGTGATTTTTATTCTATATATAAATCAACATCTGACTTGCTTGAAGCGGAAAAGCCAGTATTGACAGAGATTTTTAAAGCAAGTTTTGAGATGGATGATGCACGCTATGTATCTGAGGAGGAATATTTCCAAGAAACAGTACTCACTAATCCTAATTATATATTTGAGATTTTTTATCAACATAATGATGCAAAGCCAATAGGCTTTTACTGTTTTCAACTCAAACTGGTGAATAGTCAGAAGAGTGGCTCTTATTTATTTATGCATTTATCTAAGGCTGCTTGTGCTCCTGATTATGCTAATAGAGGACTTTTGGGTACATCATTTCGTATTTTATTGGCAGTAAAGCGTTATACCGATGATTTAGGTATTCCATTCAAAGCATATGGACGTTTTCTAAGGCCCGCCCTTGGTTATTTAATGTTTGACGATGATGGTATGGATGCATCAGTAAAATATCACCGAGATCCAGAAATTTTACAAGATATTGTTGGTGAGTTTGGCGATAGGCTTGAATCGGATGGTTCATCTTTCCCATCAATACAGTCGCGAGGGGATTTTGATGCCAACAGCTCTAACCGAGCGCAAGGTTTTTATTTTCTATTAGATGAATGCTTGCACCCTAAAGATGAAAAGGCTGCTTTGCCATTAGTGATTGAAGTTGATGAGATTTTTTGTAAGAGATTACGCAAGAAACTTGCAAGTTGCGGACTGAAAGATTCATATCTTGAACCACTTTTTGCAGCAATACCAAACTGGCTGTGTAAAAAAATAACAACAAAATCTTAATAAAACTATCTTGGAATATGAATTAACAATAGGTAATATGATATTGAATTATTAGGGCTTACGATAAATCACCAATGTTAAAGCACATTCAACAAAAAGATTGGTATTTAGTGTAAGTACTAATTATAAGGGAAGATAATGACATCACTAACCAAGATATTAAAAAGCCACCCAAGTTTTACTGCAGCAGAAGACTTTGATGCGCTGTGTAAACCTCTAGAACAATTGGAAATTCATCATTTTTCTTATGTAAGGGTAGACGCTAATGGTCAGTTTTCTTTGTTATCTAAAAATCCCGAAGTTCTTAAGCATTATTTGAAGTCTGAATATTATTATAACGATGTAATTCAACTCACAGCCGAGACGCAAGAGCAATATTTTCTTCGCGATCTACAGCAACTCACAGGTAAAACACGTCAATGGCAAGATGATCTGAATAATTTTGGTTTTGGACATGCTTTTACTATCCTGCGTAGCTCACCAACGCAATTAGACTTTTATAATTTTGGAACACACTTTGGAAATACGCGTATTAACGAATATTATTTACAAAAGCTAGATATGTTAAAACAGTTTATCTGTTTTCTGCACGATAAAATTGATACCAAGAACCATTTAAAACAAGCTGATAATTATAAATTACCCCTGCAAGGCAAAGAAAGTGGGTTTCAGCAACAGGTTTGCGATAGCTTAGCAAAAGTGAATAGTCTAAATTTACAACCAAACTCTCGTTATTATTTACCTGGTACACAATGCTACTTAACACAAAGAGAATATGAATGTTTATCATGGCTTGCTAAAGGTAAAACCCAAGATGAAATTGCTATTCTACTTGGTATTAGTTTACGCACTGTCAGAGCTCACGTCACTCAGATTAAAGAGAAGCTACAATGTTATAACCAATTCCAGCTAGGGATGTATTTTTCTAAGTTCATTCCTTATGTATAGTTGTGTTAACTTACTAGTATCCAACTAATGGTATTTCAAAGTTTTTTTCACTAACACCCGACCCACCAGGTCATGATGTCCGCTTGTATCGTCAGCGTTTTATACTGTTGATTTTTATAATATTTTCTTGCTGACACTTAATGTTCTCTTAATAAATGTGATCTATATTTGCCCGCTTAATTGATTCTAATGAGTAGCTTGAAGAAATTATATATGTGGGTTTATTGAAATTATGTTTACAAGATTTTTTAGAAGCTCAAGACGACGTCCTTTAACTACAACACAAAATATAGGATTACCTGGTTCTCCATTTCCTGCAAGACATGTTCGGCGTTTGCCACCTCGCTCTAATCAAGCTAGATTTGATTTGGCATCACCATGGGCGCGGCGACTTAATCAACAACGAGGATTATCAAGCCAAACGTTATATGCACGCTTTCACCACTCTGATGTTGCAAATGTCTTAGCTAGAACTTCAGGACTTGAAGTTAAAGATTTAGAAGACTCTCAAAATAAAACAGAAGGCGCTCAAGCACCTGGTTCTCAGGCAGGTACTAAAGAAAGTCATGTTGCAGTAATGTCTACGAGACTTTTGCAGCCTAAACAACATATTATTTATGACTTTTCTGCTGTACCAACATCATTTACTGAATTTAATTTCCGAAGAGATGTACCTGAAAATTTACCGCTAAAGGCAGGTCGCTTGCAAGACATTAGTGTTGCTGGCAACAAATGGAAGATTACTCTAATAGAGAGACCGACTGATATCTATACTTTTAACTTACGAATGTCTTCTGGTAAAGAGTTAGGAAAACTAAAACTATTAGTGGTTTGTAAGCCAGATAACAGAAGCAATCCACTTGATAGCTTTGCTATAGGTTTACATGAAAATGGTGATTTATCACTAATAGCAATTCCAAGAGCAGGTAACCATTTAACAATGTGCCAAGCTTTATCTGGAGCGGCTGTTCAGGGCAAACCTTCAGAGTTAGAAAGTACTTCTGTAGTAAATGATAATAATTATTATCAATTTTCTCTACAAACAGGAGCAGATCCTAGAGCTCGAGCGTGTATAGTTGTTAACAATGAAGATGCGAATGCTTTGGCTACGGCAGAAGCCTTTGTGCATGGCATTCATGATTTTTCGCAACTGAATGGTGACATGCTTAAATTAGTGGGAGAGCTTGCTCAACAGTGGCATTTAAAACAAGCATCATTTTCTTGCCCTGATGATATTGAGCGTTTCCACTCAAAACATCAAAGTTTATTTAGAGATTATCCAAATCAAATTCCCTATACTGTAGAGAGAAAGGATACAACAACTTTCCCTGCAACAATTATAAGAGACTTTCCTCATCAAATTCCAGATATTCATCGAGCTATACTAGCGCAAGATATAGCTATGTTAAAAAGAATCTTGCAACAGAATCCAGATGCAATATATCAACTTGATAGTCACGGACTTTTGCCTATTAGAACAGCTCTGTGTATGCACAATTCTGAAATGGGCATGCTAATTTATCACGTATGGAATATGCAACCTAAACGAAGGCAAATGGCTGCAGATATTTTCATTTCAACGGCTTATGATTTTCTGCAGCAAGAAGCTAATACGCAAGGAATTGTCGTGGACAATTTTGTGCAACAAAACATACGACACTATTTTTCTGAAATTTTTCCAGGTATTGATAACCCATTAGCAGTCTATGAAGCTGTATATAGGAACGACCAAGTTGAACTTACTCGTTTAACTGCTACAGAACTCGATATTTGGCAACGCCTAAGAGACTTAGTTGTCAATCAAGAGCTTGAGTTAGCAAGAAACTTATTTTCAATAGTGTTGTCTAAAGATTTTGATATTTTTACTGCTTTGATGAATGGTGACTGGTTACGTGTAATTGCGGTGATGGAAGAGAATGTTCCAGCAGATGATAAGCCTGTGGGTGCGGAGATTGGTGGTACTAATAGAAATCGGGCTAACAAAGTGTATATGAGAAATAAAAACTTTTCGATGTATCCTAATTTGTTCTTTCGTGAAATTTTGAAAGAAAGAATGTTAGATATTCTAATCCGAGATATGGATGCGGATGACCCTGGTTTTCTCGATAAGTTACGCAAGAAAATGCAAGTAATCAAGCGTGACATTGGCAACAATAAAGCTCTACAAGATGAGTTTATGCAAATATTTCAGAGTGAAATCGCGATTTTCAAAGAAGTATTACTAGCCATTGAGCGAAACGATATTAATGCACTAATAAAGTTACTTGAGAGGCGCTATCAGGCTTATGATTTCAGAGAACATCCAATAAATGGTTTGGCCAACAAGTTCAAGCTATCTAGAGTAGATCCTGATGAGGTTTATAATAAAGTTTCAAATGGATGCTTATTGCCTGAGCACTCAGATCTTTATCTGGCTCTATTTTATGGAGATTTAAGTAAAGCTCTGGCTTATATAGATGACTTAATTAATAAAAAGCAGACGGCACTTGCCAATGTTAGAACTGTAGAGTTAGTCAAAGCATCTTATGCCGCCACATTACCAAGACGACCTCGACTTCATCACGATGTTGTCAACGGTGTAATGCCGCCAATCAAAGAGTATATCGATGAAAAAGCAGCTTATGATCGATATCAGGTTGATGTTCATGAAATCATTGCCGATGCATGTTTAGAAATAAAGGCTTATCTAGAAGGAATTGATGAAGAAGAACTACAGGCAGTTTATCAATCTGCAGATGGTAGTTGTTCATATACAGGAAGAGAAATACTTTGGCGTTATGCGCAAAGTATTGTAATTTGTGAAGCTGGGCTGGGCAACATTCGCTATCAATTTGATAAGTCAGCTAGTCACTGTTCGACTTCTGCTTTGCAGAAAGAAAAGCTTGCAGCATTATTTGAACCGGTCCTAATGATACGCTCTAGAATGCTTGCTAGTTTACAAGATAGAACAGCAAGATATCGCGCCATTTGTAAGTGTGAAGATGATATTGTTTATGATATTTATACCTCGTTACTGATTAATCAACAAAGCCGTATGGCATATCAAACTGTATTAAATAAAGAGCATGATAATGAAACAGACTTATATTTACATTTAAAAGTCTTAAAAGTCATTAATGAACAACCAGATAAATACGCCAAGAAATTGAAGCAATTAAAGCGAATGACAGGTTGTTCATCAGCAGGTGATAAATTTATAAATTCTGTTTCGCAGTGCAGCTTGCTGAGTTATAACAAGCAAGACCCTTGGGGATACACACCACTATTGTTAGCAGTACTATCAAATCAATTCGACATTGTTCGTGCATTTCTAGAAAATGGATTGTCGTTAGATTGGGTAATGCCTTTAGATGAAAGAAATATTAATTTCTACACATTGTTATCGCATGCTAACTCTCGGGAGATGGTCAGGTTATTACTACACTACTATATAGACCCTAATAGTGTTGTCTGTGATGGTGGGGGGTTGAATCAACTACTTTGGGTGCTACTGTATTATCATCATGACTTACTTGGCGATGAAGATATTTTTGGGCAAACGTTATTAGAGTATATATTAGCGGGGCATGACTATGATCTCTGTTATTTGAAAGAGATATTAAAATTTCATAAGGATACGGTTCCTTATGATGATGAATCAGTACCTGATGATGCTGTTAAAAAAATGTTAAGAGCTCACAATGAACGAGTGGCAAAGGTAGCTAAGAGGAATGCTGCTAAGCCAAAAATAACAGAGGCTGAAGGTGTGACAACACGTTTTGTAACTAAAGAAACGAAGTTTTTCTCTGAATATAAAACTTCGGCAGAGCTATTAGAAGCTGAAAAACAAGCCTTACTTGTGATGTTTGATGCCAGTTTTGAGCTGGATAACCCAGAGTATACTTCTGCTGAGGATTTTCTAAATAAAACCATGTTGAGTAATCCAAGATTCATCTCTGAAATTTACTATGATGAAGATACAAATGTGCCTATTGGTTTTTTTGGTTTTCAACTTAAATTAGATAAAAATGAGAAAGGGGAGCCATTTTTATTATTGCATTTGTCAAAAGTGGCTTGCGCACCTGAGTATGCAAATTCTGGCGTGATGGGAAGTGCATTACGGGTTGTTTTAGCAATAAAAAAATATGCAGATAGCCTCAACTTACCATTGGTTGGTTATACGCGTCTTATTGAACCTGGATTAGGTTTACTAGTGTTCCCAGATGCAATGGATACTTCAGTTAAATACCATAGACCTAGTGGAGATGTGCAAGCTGTTGCTCGCGCAGTTAATGATGTCATCGGAACAGATGGAACGTCTTTTGCTTCAATACGATCGAGGAAAGCAGCTAATGGTTACCATAGGTTGGAAGCCTTCCAGTTTCTATTACATGAATGCTTACCATCAAAAGAGGGAGCTGCGCTACCTTTAGTTATGAATATAGACGATGCATTTTGTGGTGCGTTAAGGGCGAAGCTGTCAGACTATGGTTTTGAAGATAGACATATAGAAAGTATGGTTGCAAGAGTACCGAATTGGGTTGACGAGCAGGGTTTGCAAGCAGCAATGAGTGACGAGGTTGATGCTAGTAAAAAGCAATCCCCTTTTCGAGCTAAACTATAAGGTGATGGATAATGGCTGATTTAAAAAAGATATTGAAACAGCATCCTTGTTTTACCGCAGCTGATGACTTTGAAGCATTATGCAAGCCTTTAGAGAAGCTGGAAATATACCAGTTCTCACATGTAAAAGTTGATGCAGATGGACATTTTTCTCTATTATCTAAGCATCCAGAGCTAGTGAAACACTATTTTGAGTCTGAGTATTATTATTTTGACATATTACAGTTGAACTCAAAATTAGAAGAGCAATATTTAATGCGTGATTTACAAAATTTAACAGGTAAAACACGTCAATTACAGGATGATATCAATGCTTATGGAATAGGACATGCCTTCACAATATTACACAGATCTGCTACACGGTTGGATTTCTATAACTTTGCAACACATTTTGGCAATTCTCGTATAAACGAATATTATTTGCAAAAACTAGATGTTTTAAAACAGTTTATTAGTTTTTTTCATGAAAAAGTAGAGACTAATGCTCATCTTAAGTTGGCATATGATTATCGACTACCCTGTAAAGATAAAGAAAATGGTTTTCAACAGCAACTTGCTAATGATTTAATGGCTGTTGATAATTTAAATATAAAGCCGGCATCTCGATACTATATTCCTGGTTCGCAGTGCTATTTGACGCGAAGAGAATATGAGTGCTTATCTTGGCTTGCTAAAGGTAAGACTCAAGATGAAATTGCTATTATTCTTAATATTAGTTTACGTACCGTTAGAGCTCACATCACACAAATAAAAGAAAAACTGCAATGCTATAACCAATTCCAACTAGGGATGTATTTTTCTAAGTTCATACCTTTCTCTTAATTATCAAAAAGCATGGAACTGCTCTGTAATAACTCAAACTGCCGGTTTCGACAATATCGAAATTTATTTTGTTACTTTACTATCCATCTAATATTCTGACATTGCACTGCTGTAATAAGTGAATTTATAAACAGTTTTAAAGCAAAAGGAAGTCAATTCAATGCGGCATTGCAGGGAAAAACAGATATGAAAAAACTGCCTTACAAAATTGGATTTTATTAAGGTAGACGATGACAACATTAAAACTATTATTAGATAACCATCCTAGCTTTACTGCTGCTGATGAAGTTGAGTCATTATGTAAACCTTTAGAGCAGTTAGAGATTTATCATTTTTCACATGTTCAAGTTAATGCTGATGGCCATTTTGCTTTTTTATCAAATAACCAAGCCTTTACCAAACATTATCTTGAAAGAGAGTATTATCATTTTGATGTCATACAACTGAATACGGCGTCGCAAGAAGAGTATTTTATTTTAGATTTACAAAACACAATAGGTAAAACTCGCCAATTACAAGATGATTTTAATGCTTTTGGATTTGGACACTCTTTCACAATACTGCAAAATTCGGCTATTCAACGCGATTTTTATAATTTCGCAACATACTTTGGTAACGGTCATATTAATGAATACTATCTACAAAAGCTGAATTTATTAAAACAGTTTATTTGCTTTTTTCATGAAAAAGTCGAGGTTAATAATCATTTAAAACAAGCATATGAGTATAAATTACCGCTTAAATGTGAACGTAGTGGCTTCCAACAACATGTTTCACAGGAGCTGATAAGAATACAGAGATTAAATATAGGTCCTGTATCACGCTATTATCTGCCTGGTACACAAAGTTATCTTACACATCGAGAGCATGAGTGCTTATCATGGATTGCAAAAGGTAAAACTCAAGATGAAACCGCTGTTTTACTTAATGTTAGCTTACGTACAGTTAGAGCGCACATCACACAAGTTAAAGAAAAACTACAATGCTATAACCAATTTCAGTTAGGTATGTATTTTTCAAAGCTTGTACCTTTTACCTAACCTCTTTTATGGCTTATAAATTTTTCCGTTCCGAATTCAACCTGTCTCTTTCGACAATATATTAATTTTTTGCCAAAGCTTACTATTGCCTCGGTCAAAAATTAACACTTTTAGGTTGCTTTAATTTATTTGACAGTTATTACACATGAAAGATTATTAATATAGTTTTACGAGGATATATCTATGAATGGTCCAAGCTCTAAAGCACAACAGAGAGAAAGGTTTAAACAAATTTATCAGTTTGTTCAAGGTTTTGAAGATATGAATAAACAAGAAAGAGGACAAGAAACACCTCAATATTGGCATTTACTCATTGGAGGGTCTGGTGTTGGTAAAAGTACCTTTGCTAATTTTGTGAGGCTTGATCCTCGAAATGTCGCTTATACGCGTGGCGCGCTTGATAGAGTTGATTTTATAGATACACCTGAAAACTTTGATTTAGCTACTATAGGGCATGAGCATCACGGTGAAACAATCTATCCACGAGTTTATAAAGAGGTAAGAACTAACTCTGGAATAATAGATTGTGGCGGGTTATGGGATAGTCGTGGTGATCAATATAAAGTTGGTATTAATTTATGTACAGAAAAAATATTAGAGGATGTTCCTAACCTACAAAATATATTTTGTTTTATCAGCTACGCTGATCTTAAATCTAGACGAGCGGAGAATTTTAAAGATTTTGTACGAATTCTTGGTCGTATGCTTCCTAATCCAGAGCCATATAAGTCAAGATTGACATTTGTTATAACAGGTTTAGATGACATGTACTATAAACTTTATGTGGCCTTACTAAGTGAAGGGGTTAGGGGAGCTAATCTAGACAGTGAAATCAGAATAAGAATGTATCGAGATATTGCTGTTATTCTAAAAAGTATTCAAAAAAGTTTAACTCCATCATTCATTTCTACAAAAGTATCAAATTTATGGGGCGGGGCTAAAAGTGGATTCCTTCATGTCATTGGTCGTGGAGATGATATTTATGAAGAAGATCTTCAGTATGATGAATTTGATGAAGCAGAAGCATTATGCACAGAAGTTGATGAAGATGCTTTAGCCAGATTTTTATGTGAAATGGTAATCCAACAAGTTGAAAAACAGGCCGCTATTCTATTTACACTTTTTACGCCGAACATGACAAGGCTAGCCCATAAGCAATCATTAGAAATTATCGAGACAAGGAATAACACTTACGAAGTTGATGATAGATTAATTAGCACGAGAGATCTTAATGTTGGTGATGTCGAGGGAGCAAGGCTAGCATTTATTAATGAATTAAAACAAGTTGGGAGTGAACAAAGGAAAGATGTTGATGCATATATTACAACAGTTGAAGCTATCGAACAGTTTAAAAGGATGTTACAAGATTTAAAAGCAAGCGAAACAGCCTTAGTCGATGCATATCGACAACAGAGCGGAGAGTCACAACAGCCTCAAGGGCAAGAAGATAATGCACAGCCAGGGCAAGATGAGAATCAGGTGGCGGTAATGAACGCTGGTAAAAAGATGATTGAGGACGGGATTGCTAAAACAGAGAGAGAACTTGCTACTATAATTGATAAAATCAATAGGAAACTTCAAAAAACTCAGAGGCTTGATACTTATGACATTGAAAATAAAGTTACGACACCAGTAAATGAGTATAAAATGTTTGGGTGCTCTCTTTTTAGTCATGCACATACTGCAAGTATCAGATATAACCCAGAACACGTGCGTGAGTCTGGTATAACTTTCACTGCAGTAGATGGTTCCATGCAAGGGGTAATAAGTAAAACAAGGATCGCTAATAGTAAAGATAAAACAGCTGAACAAGTTTTTTGGTCAAATTCTATAAGTTACGGTAAAGTCCGAGCTACTGTGCCTTACTATAGAAAGTATTATGATGATAATCCTACTAAAATCGCGCGATTGCGCGATAAACTGTACGGCAGAAGACGTGAAGATGGCACTGTCATTGAAATTGGTTTAATAGAAAGAAAAGAGCAGCTAGAAAAACATCTTGCCAGTTTGAGGAAGGGGTTAGATGTTTTTAATATGAGTGAGAAAAAAGATGTATTCCAAGAGGGAAGAAACCGAACGTCATATGAAGAGCACCTTGATTCTATACGGCAGCAGAAAACAGAATGCGAAACCTCACTAGAAAAACTTGAAAAAGATAAATTGCGTTTGTCGCTAGAGCTCAATAAAGAAATAAGCTCACTGATGCTTACTTATAATCTTCTCATACTTTTTAAACAACGCATGGATGCATTTATAAAGTCATACGAAGAGTACAATATATTAACTGATAGAGAAAATGCACAACATGTAAAAGAACAACCTGCACAACAACAAGTAAAGGAACAAGTATTAGAGTTAAATGGCTGTGGCCATAAGCTTACGGTAATAGAATACAACAATATATTTACCAATGCTGAGCATGGGCCATATTATTGTCCTTGTTGTTTAAGTCAAGGTGTTGAACCAGCAACTTTACCTGGATTAAGTGAAAATGATAGCAAGCAATATGTTTATGTAGATGCAGAAGGTGAAAATAATGTTAGCATTCCTGGGAACTCGAGAGCTACTGGTGAACGGCTTGATAGGCTAAAAGCACTAAGGAAAAAAATAGATGAGAAAGTATCAAGTCTCGAAACTATTTTAGCTGCGTTGCTATCAGCTGAATTGAATGAGCAAACAGCATACGAACTCACTGATAACATTATTGCATGTGAAGTGCCATCGAATACAGAAAATGATAGTCTGTTAGAACGTTTGAAAGAACCTAGAGACAAACCTGTGCGCTATGTGATCGTCGTTGGTGAAGATGGGTTAGATTGCTATACTAAAAAAGGGGTGAGCAGACTCTGCCGGGAAGGGACGGATGTCGATGAATATGAGCTTGCTCTGACTGAGCCTAATGGTAAAGATATTACTAACGTCACATTATTTCATTACAAAAGCTTAGTGCCTGGACAAGCTATAGGCCGTCTCAATAGAGATCTACTTACTTCTCTTATAAAGGTTGCAAAGAGTGATGACGTGTCTGTATTTGTTCATTATTCAAATGATATTGGTTTGGCGAGAATGATAGCAATAGCATTACTATTATCACGTCAGGATCATAATATCTTAGGAAATTTATCTAGTGACGATAAAGAGCTTGCATACAAAGAAGTGTTGGCTTGCATCGAAGGTAAAGGCCCCATATTTGTTGAAACTGCGATGCAACATGAGCAAGCTTTGGAATTGGCAATTAAAATTCAGCAAGAGTTAAGGCCTCGACCAGATGCTGCACCAGATGCTGATTCAGATGTTGAAGCTGCACCGCAAGCTGCTCATGCTGCAGATCATGGTATGCAAGCTGCTTATGTTGCTGATTTAGATGCTGATTTAGATGCTGATTCAGATGCTGAAGACGAACCTGCACCTCAAGCTGCTAATGCTGCAGGTCAAGGTATATATGCTGAACGTCAACGAAGAGAACGTCGACGTAGAGCGAGTGATGCTGATAGAGTTCCAGCTGCAGCGCCTGCAGAAAATCAAGATTTTGCTCCAGACGTCCCTAATGATGGAGCAAGGGCTCAACAAGGGGGATATCGTTCTTCCTAAGTTGAGTGTTTTTGTGGCATTGCTTCATGTATTCTATTTGACATCATTGATGTTGTCCGTATCAATAATAGAAGCAATGCCATTTTTTTTATTAAATTAAAAGCTTCAATTTCTCACCAAAAAACTTTATTCTCTTACGTCTTAAATTTGAATATTACATTTAGGAGAAATCAATGCGGATATTTAAAACACCTTTTTATAATGCACAGAAAGAAGAGTTGGTTTGTGTTCATGGTGCCGCCTGGCTTTATGGTTTTATATGTTTATTTGTAACGATAGTTATAGGTTTTATATTAATTTATCTGTCTGCCTTCTTGCCCATTAGTGCCTCAGATATGGATTCAGCGATTCGCACTGCATCTTCATTTGGCGGGGCTTTTGTTGCATCAAGTTTTGTTCTTTATCGCTTTCACAAGAAGCATGGGCGTGTTATGGCTCGTAAAGAATACAAAATAGTCACTAAACTTGGTGCTGTAGCAAATATTATTTTCACTTTACCAATAGTCTTTTTAGTTATGCTGGATATGAAGACAACTGTAAATGAGTTTGCTTTTATAACCGCTTTTATTTTAGTTGTTGGTTTTTTGCTTATGTGGTTTTTGAGCTGCATAGTATTTCGCATGGCTATTTCTGCAAAAGCTGCAGATATCAAAAGAAAACAGAAAGTCGCTGTTAATTAAACATTTTACGAGAGTATTGTGATGCCTAGTAAATATCAATTGTTGCCTCTGTGTTTTTTATTGTTTTTTAACATTACAGCCTCTGCTATGCCGCAGTTAATGCATCAAAAAATAGATAAACAGCTAAATCACATTTTAGATAAAGCTTTTTTAAGTAATGATTCTGGGAAAATTCGCTATATTGCCAAAGAAGTGAATCTAAACGGTAATATTAATTCTGAAATTATCGTATATGCTATGGGTTCAAATATTTGTGGATCTGGTGGGTGTCCAATATTTATTTTCTCACAACAACATCAGCATTTAAAATTAATCAGCTGGATAAGCATAACAAATCCTCCCATCATTGTGTCAAATACCAAAACAAATGGTTGGCGAGATATTATTGTTACTGTAATGGGCGGTGGAATTATACAGGGTTATGAGGCCAGGCTACAATTTAATGGAAAAAGTTATCCTACCAACCCTAGTGTAAAACCCGCTAAAAGAGTGAGTCAACCAATCAAAGGCAAGACTATTATAAAATACAGTGATTTTAGTAAAGCTCGATTTATGAGTTAGGCTGTTAAACGTCATGGTAATAGAAAATATCATCGTGTCAGACTATAAGGGAAGGTGTCTGCTCACCTGGTTTCTCTATTTTTCAACTCCATTCAGCACAAATACAACCTGTCGCTTTCGACAGTATCTAAATTACTGGTCTGATCTTACTATTTGCATAGGTCAAAAGTTAATACTTGAAAATTATACCTTTGTTTTACTTAGAATTATGCCAAGAGCATGATTCGTATTATATGTTATGAAATATTGGATATTCGTAATTATTTTGCCTTGAGTAAACACAGTTGAGAGAAGCCTGATATTTATGAGCAATAGCTCAATAAATTAAATGGAGAGGAATAAAGTAAGCATTAATTAATTAAGGCCGAGGAATATTGAACCTCGAGTGTACATATGATCTATTATAAGAGAAGTCTCATGCTGAAAAAATCATTTAAAGTGTTACATTGGGAAAAAACAGAATGGGTACAAAGTAAAAGTGTACAGACATTAATGTTTTTACTGCTTATTATTTCAAGTATATCAATATTTCCCTTAACTCAAAATAACAACACGCATTATGTTTACATTGGCGTGCAGAAACCACAAGGACAGGTAGCTAAACCTAGCCTCAATGAGGCTTTGGCTGTATTTACTAATCAGGCTACTTCAATAGTTAAACAGAAAAAAGATTTTAATCCGCAAAAACACAATTCAAATGCGTTATTTGACTCTTATTTAAATAAGCTCGTTAAAAACAATGAACATGCAATGAAGGTATTAAATGTAAAGCTGTTAATACAGCTAGTACAAAATGAAGCGAGTTCAACGACTGGTAGCAAACTTAATCAAAAGCTTGGGAGTTATTGGCCAAAATTAAGAGCATTACAAACCTCAAATGGTCGCTTTGCTAATGAGTCATTATCACAAAGTTCTACTGAAGTTAGCTTATCGCTAATGCAGCTTCTAACTTTAATAAAAGAACAAGGTTATAATGTGCCTTCAGATTTATTTAATCTGGGTTTACAGAATATTAGAATATATGCTAACCCGAATAAAAATACCTTTCAGACAACATTGACTCAAGCAAGAGCCGTTCTATTATTAACTAACAATGAAATTGTAACGACCAACGCCATTGGCCATTTACAATCTTACTTGAAGAGAACTGATCCAAAATATTGGCAAAGTCAGTTGTCCAGCTTATATTTGGCTGTAGCTTACAAATTATTAGCCAATGATGAATATGCAAGTGAATTAGCAACAAGTTATGTCAATAGCAACGCTAATTTAAATAGTTCAGCAATCTATTTGTTAGCTAAGTATTTCCCAAAAATTGCTATCGGTAGTATTAAAATAAAGAATATTAATAATTTGTTAAAAAGATTAAATCAGAGCAATCATAATGTATTTGCAAGCATTCAAAACCTAATTGCGTTACATCAATATAGTCTGCTTTTAACAAAAAAGACGGCTGTACCAATTAAAGTACGACAATTTTTTAATAAAAAATGGCAGGCAGCACACACAACCTTTTCTAGTGAGGCAACACAGCTTAAAATCACAAAAGTTAAGAAGCAAGACTATTTTTATCAGATAATAACTAATGGTTCTTCAGGTGAGTTATTAATTAAGCCTGCAAGTCACAGCTTAAATGTAGCTATGAAAATTTTTAATAATCAAATATATACAGAAAATCTTTCTATGTGGCTAGCAGTAAAATGAAAAAGTTAAGTATGATTGTGTCAATATTGTTAATAGCATCGATACTTGGGTGGTTTTTTTTGCTTAAGCCAACGTTATATGGTTGTTCAACTTATTCTACGGCGATTGCCTTGGAATCCATGCCCGGCTTTCTGTCGGCTACAAGGGCAAGCAGGGAATTAAAAATTAAATCTCCAACTAATAATGCAATATATCACATTAGCAAAAATGCAGAGTATTTAATATTTTCCGTGATTGCACCACCTCATAGTCAACGATTGTTTTGGTTCGTCGATAAACGTTTCATAACAGAATGTTCATCTTCAAAAAGCTATTCTTGGAAAATGCAGCCTGGAAAGCATAATATTACTGTTGCTAGTACAAATGGCTCTTTGGACAGTGTTGATATTGAAGTTAAATCTGAAGACTATAGGAGAAAACTATGATTTTAGTCGTGTACAGAAAATATTTAAAAACCGATGCTAGCCCAGTCGAATACCAAATCGTTAGTGGCTTGCATTATGGTTTGGCAGGCTAATGGCGATTTTGTTGCAAATTATTATATTACAGCCTTGCTCCTTTATGCCCATACCCCTAATCCTAAATACCCAGAAATGACACTAGGAACTTTAAAAAGTTTTAATAGCTAATAGCTATCAAGGCAATATTATTTTTCAATTTTAATAATAGTATTATTCTTATTAGCATAGGCCAAAACAATATTATGAGTAATGACCATGCAAAATCGAGTGCAAACAGTAAAAAAAGATAGATTGTATAAAAGAATCGAAGCTGCATTCGCTGCATTGAGTATAAGTTTGCGCAGACCTTTAACCGATGAAGATAGCCAACAATTATATCACAGTATCACCAATCAATTTCTGAAAGTAGAAGATACTTTTGGTAATTTCTATTTGATAAGAATTAACGGTAAGCTTTGGGAGCCTTTTACTAGAGAAGACGAAGCATTTAATCTATTAGATTTAAAGCGTCGTGGAATTAATATAAATGTTATCTATATTGACGAGCAACAATTATTTCAGATCTGTACACTCTATGATACTGATTCTCAGTTTGAAGTGGCGCATAATAAAACAAACAGCAGACTACTTTTGCAAAGGATTGCTAGAGGAATAAAAACATTTCATAGAGAGTGTGAATTTAAAGGTCACTATCCTTTGCCTAACTCAGTAGCGAATGCTTTTTCTAGAGTATCTAAAGTTAGACAGGTAGAAACGCTTGGTCTTTATAAGAATATTCTTAGCATTATCCAGGTTTTACGCGCTGATACAAAAAATCATGTATCGTCTCACAATGATTTATTACCCTCGAGTATTTATTGCAGAAATAATCAGATAGCATTTGTTGACTGGGAGTACTCTGGTCAGAATCATCGCGCATATGATCTAGCTCTATTTTCAATTAAAGCTTCATTAACAGGTTTGCAAGAAAAGTATTTAGTTTCACAATATGACCCAAACAATCAATTTCAGCTATTATATTCTGTTGCATTAATGAAACCCGTTGTAAGTTTTTTATTAACTTTATGGGCGTTAGGTTCAACAAAGCTGGCCCCTACAGTAACACCACTACTTGAAAACGTTAAATTGCATTTACAAGATGCCTATACGGCTCATTCTGCGAGAACATTATTCGCACTAAGTAAATTTGGTGTTTTTCGAATAGCAAAACCTGAAGAATCAAAGACTGTAAAGCTGCTTTTACTTGATCGTAGGAGGCGAGTTGAAAGGAACTTGCGACTAGGTAGAATGAAATTTCAAGAAGGAGGTATGCCTAAGAATAAAGATAGAATCGCAAGCGTTATGGAAACAAGTAGAGGAATGATTGATGAACGTCCAGCGGTTGTGAGTGAGAAATTAAGATTTGGCGACTGGGATGTCGATGCGGTTATTAGTAAAAATTGTAAACAAGCTGTCTTATCTATTGTTTAGCGAGTCTCTAACTTTATAATATTAAATAAGCTCGAATAAGATATTGTTGGTGTATGTTATCATAAATTGTTATAAATAGAGGCGTCTTTATTTGTTAATTCAAAGTTCAAATGCAACTTTTGTTAAATTATTGAACTGATAATGTAAGCTATACATCATGTTCATTTAAGAATAAAAGGAATAAGAATGGCACCTTCGTATTTGAATTATCAGAAGCGTTGTCAAATTTTGGCACTTTGGAAAGCTGGGTATGACAAACCCAATTTCATTAGCTGAGAAACCGAAAGTTGCGTTACATTCAAGGAATAATATATGAAAGAAAATATTCGGTTCTATCCAAAATCATATAATATGTCGGATGAGTTGAAAGCGTTTTTTACTGAAATTACTAGCAATGTAAAACTACAAGAGAAACTCTATAATACAGAAAAACTTTCGGATGTTGCTAATATTGCCCTGCAATTAGGTTTTAACGTAAGAGGTGGTGAAATTCTTCAGTCACAAGCAGGTCGAGTGCTTGCTATTCTCGATGAACAATCCGAGGATGTTGCAAATTTAGTATCTGGAATAAAGCCAAAAACTGGTGCCCAGTGGGGTCGAGGCGGTGGTGGTTATTTAGATCGAGCGGGTTATTGGCTGAGTAAGTTATCAACACAACAAGCTAACACTGAAACGGAAATAACAATAAATAAGTTTCTAGCTAAAAAAGCTGAACAAGATATAGAGCTAACTAATAAATTACTTAATACGAAGACGTTTAATGACTTAGCCGAACTTTTTCAATCTTGTGGCTTTAATCTCAACGCTACTGATTTGCTATCACATCAAGCACAAAAAATATTAACCTTAAGTGAAGACGCTGCAGATGAAGTCGCTAATTATTAAGCCGTTGCATTAGCAAAAGTTAAAGAAGGCTGGGCAGATAAAACACATGGTCTGCAACAGTTTTATTCTGAGTGTGGGATTATACCAACACTACAAAAATGTTATTAACTTTTTTTATTTTTTACACTAAACTTTAGGTAGACTAAAGAAGTAATGCAAATATAGAGCTTTTATTATTGCACTAGCAAAGAGACAGGTATGAATAAAATTAAAATGTCGCCATATGCGCGGATATTTTGGGTTGAATATCAACTAACGCAAGATAGAAGTGATTATAATATTGTTTTTGATCAAACTGTTTCAGGAGAATTAGATGTTCAGAAATTGCAACAGGGTCTCGAAAGATTTGTTGCAAATCACACTTTAATAAATAGGCATCTTGCTGAAACAGAAAAAGGTGAGCTATGTTGGGTTCAAAATACTGAAATTGCTCCCCTGGAAATTTTCTCTACACAAGAAGGAGAGCAGGAATTTGTAGAGAGACCATTTGACCTTGAGATAGGACCTTTATATCGATTTGGTTTGTTTTGTTGTGGTAATGAATATGATTTAATCATTGTCTTGCATCATGTTTTAATTGATGACATTTTAGAGGCTGACTTTATTGATAAAGTTTCATGTAATTACAACAATTCCACTTCATATAAAGAAATTGCATCTCAGCATGATAAGAAATTTATAGAACTAAATGACCAAGTTGAGCAGCTTCTTAAGAGTAATGCAGGTAGTTATTGGCAACAATATCTTGCAAAAACTTCTGTCAAGAATCAACTTCCTTCTGATCATAAGAGTGCGCCTAATAAAAATGACAGCTCAACACTAGAATATAACTTTTGTGTTGATAAATCCACAGAACATCAAGAAAGTGATAAGCATTTCAATTTCAAGTTAAGAACGATTATTCAGTTGTCGCGACATTTTGAGATATTGTTACGAGGTTCGTTAGATGCTGCTGATGTACCAATACATCAGATTTCAATGCTGACTGAAGAAGAATATCAACGTATTGTCTATGACTGGAATCAGACGGCGACGGATTATCCACGAAATAAGACAATCCCCGACTTATTTGCTGAGCAAGTTGCAAAGACACCTGATGCGATTGCGGTGAGTTTTCAAGAGTGTCAATTAAGCTATGCTGAGCTTCAGAAGAACGTGCAGCATGTGAGTGCGTATATCCAGCAGACGTATTATCTTGCGTACAAGCAAGCGTTACCAAAAGATACAATTATTGGTATCTGTATGGCGCGTAGCCTGGAATTGGTGGTCACGTTATTAGGTATATTAGATGCTGGCGCGGCGTATTTACCGCTTGACCCTGATTATCCTGCATCACGGCTTGAGTATATGTTGGAAGATAGTGAGCCGGCGTTGGTGCTTTGTCAGACGCATTTGCAAGCACGGTGTTTATGGTTGCAGTCCACACAATATTGGGTACAGAGCATTGACGATATCATGTCGTCCCGGAAGTTGCATGTGGCCGCGCAAGCGAAGACCACGTCACGGTTATTAGCAAGTGATTTAGCGTATGTGATGTACACGTCAGGTTCGACGGGACAACCAAAAGGGGTTTTATTGCAACATCAGGGTATTGTCAATCGACTCTTGTGGATGCAGAGCGCATACCCCTTAACATCGGAAGATAACGTTCTGCAAAAAACACCCTATAGCTTTGATGTGTCTGTATGGGAGTTCTTCTGGCCTTTACTCGTAGGGGCTAAGCTTGTATTGGCTAAGCCGGGGGGGCATAAAGATCCTAAATACCTAATCGATATTATTAATAAGCAACAAATCAGCGTTGTTCACTTTGTACCATCAATGCTTGAAGCACTATTGGCGTATATTGAGATTAACGATGCCTCACTATCTTCAAAAGATATTTTGCAAACAATCATAGTTAGTGGTGAAGCTGTATCGCGACAAACAGTTGAAAAGTGTTTTCAGTATTTTAGTGCGGAATTACATAATTTATACGGTCCAACAGAGGCATCAATCGATGTCAGTGCCTATGATTGTCGAGAGCTTGAGAATGCGAATATATCAACAGTCCCGATAGGCAAACCGATAGCGAACTGCCAGTTATATATTTTAGATACCTACTTACAACCCACACCTATTGGTGTTGCTGCTGAACTGTATATAGGTGGAGAGTGTTTAGCGCGTGGTTATTTGAATCGGGAAGACTTAACGGCGGAGCGGTTTATTGCGAACCCGTTTGTGACGGAGGCTGAGCGTGCAGCGGGTCGTAATCTGCGTCTGTATAAGACGGGTGATTTATGCCGTTGGTTGGCTGATGGGAATATTGAGTATATCGGTCGTACAGATTTCCAAGTGAAGCTGCGGGGTTTCCGTATTGAGTTGGGTGAGGTAGAGCGCCAACTTGAAGCACATGAATTTGTCAGACAAGCCGTTGTGGTATTACATGAGGTGCAAGGTGGTCAGCGTTTAGTGGGGTATATCGTTTTAAGTAAGAAATTCGCGAATGAAAGCTCGATTAATGATAGTTTGCAAGCATGGTTAAGTGCACGTTTACCGGATTATATGGTGCCGGCGTTATTTATAGTGTTGGATGCGTTACCCTTAACCTCGAATGGTAAGGTAGATAGAAAAGGATTACCAAAACCTGATTGGTCGGGTGTGGTGTCGACAGAAGAGTATGTCGCACCGCGTGATGCGATAGAGGAAGCCTTGGTAGATGCGTGGGTATCGGTGTTACCGGTTGAACGTGTGGGTGTGATGGATGACTTTTTTGCTTTGGGTGGCCATTCTTTATTAGCAATACGTTTAGCGATGGCGATACAGTCGCATTTCTCTATAGAATATTCTGTCACCTTAATCTTTAAACAACCACGCTTAAGTCTGATGGCAGATTATATTCGTGGTGTCTTGCAAGGTGGCGAGGGTGACGTTGCTGAGCCAGGGTTGCCTGCGTTAACACTCAGCACGGCAGAGCCTTCGGCGTATTATCCGCTCTCTTCCGCGCAACAACGCTTATGGTTTTTAGATGCGTATGAAGGCGGGAATAGTGCAACGTACAATGTGCCTTACCGGGTTCGCTTAGAAGGCGAACTGGATGTTGCGGCCTTACGATCAAGCTTTGCTTATTTATTATCACGTCATGCGATATTACGTAGCCACTATGGAATGGAAGATAATCTTGGTTGCCAATATATTGCAGCTGAGATGGCTGTTTATTTCATTGCGCGTGAT
>JAJFKO010000015.1 GCA_021773175.1 Gammaproteobacteria bacterium | reverse complement strand
GGGCATGAGCTTAGCCTTGCATCAACAAATGCATGTGAACTTCAAAGAGCTTGGCGAGAGTCTTGCGGATAGTGTGGTGACGACGGAGACGGACAGTGTGCTTGCAAGTGCAGGGATATCGCAGCGCGCTGAAGCGGCGGTGGCGAATACACTGGATACGCCGGTAACGGATGTCCTCAATGCGGAGATAGCGCATGGTAATATGCATACATTGAGTGCCGAGACGATGGGCGTGCAGCTGATGGGCACGGAAGTGGGCGATGTAATGTTACAAGCCGAGGATGCGGCGTTGCATCATGATACGCATCACGTGGATGCGAGGAATCGAGTACGGGGTGAGAAGGTTCCCAAAAAACCCCGCGGCTTAACCTTACTGGGGACGAATCACTTGATGTTGAGTAAGACGGCAGAAGAACGCCAATTACTCGGGCATCAGACAGCCCATCCTCTGGCACAACACCAGCGTGTGAAACAATCGACGACTGACAGTGCTGCAGCTTCAGCCTCGTCTTCAATGTCCTCCAGCAAATGGGACGCGTTATATGACAGTTTGGCGGCGACAGAGACGGCGGCACTCAATAATGCTGATACGGCGGTGGGATTTGTTTTAGGGCCGGTGGCACGAGAGCAGCACCGACGCATAGCGGCGGAGAAAGCAAATTCAGAAAGTAATGCTACAGTAAGGCAGCAGGTTAATCGTGGTGGCGGTGCATCGTCGTATCATATGATTAGTGGTTCCATTAGACACATGTCGAGAGCGGCAATGTTTCGGGCAGCGATGGCAAGTGAATGGGATGGCGGTGCTTCCTGGCTTAGTAAGATAGAATATAGTGTTAATGCAACCCTGTTTGGTTTGAGTTATGAACAGGATAATGCGCATGGCACATTGGTGAGTGGTTTAGAAGGTTTTGGTAAAGCGGTTGTGAATACTGCTGTGGGTATTCCGGAATTCTTTTTAACGGGGTCAGCGACACCTGTATTTAGTGTTTCAGCTAATGAGCGTCGAGGCACTGGAGCGGCATCATTATTGTTTGCTGGATTGTTTATGGGCTCAACGGCGGCAAGATTGTCGGGTGTGGATGATGCTGCTAGACTGGCGTCGAGTAGTGCTGGAAGGATGCGTAGGATTGGGGTTTTTGGTAGGAACGTTTCTACCAATGGCTTGAGAAATGATGTTCCATTAACAGTGGCTGAAAAAAACTTGGCTTTAGCTTAGGCTAAAGAATTAGGTATGCCTGAAAAGAATATTAATTTTACTGATTACTCTTCTACATCTTATTATGAAAATTGGGATATTTTAAGAATAGGCACAGATGTCTTACCTTCAAAATCCCCGGGAATAGGAACACTTAGTGCAAATACTCGGATTTCAATGCGAGGTGCATTAGCACATGAGATATTTGGACATCGTTCTGCTGCATTATCAGGAATGACTAATGTGGACCCAATATTAGAAGAAGTCCAAGCTAGTATTCGTGCTGCACGATATGCACCAAATTTAACATCTACAGAAAGAGTAACATTATTAAGAGATGCTGTGTCGAGATTAAATAATATTGGATTAAGAGTTAGAGATATAAAAAATGATTTATGGATGGCTCAGGATAATACATTTACCCCGAAAATAAGGAGATAAGCAATGAAAAAGTTTATGGAAATAAAGGATTTTTTTATATTAGAGAATGGCCGTCGAGTTATTATAGGATGTTATGATTTTTTAGAGTTTAAATCGAAAACGGAAATAAAGTCACAAGTTGGCAATGAAGTAATAATAATGAAGCCAAGTGGTAGTAAAGTACGAGTAAACGTTGAATCTGTTAATATAACGATGTCACTCAGTAATACTATTAACGTTGCTATAGAGCTTTCACTTGAATCTAGTAAGGATGATATGCCGAGAGGGTCTTTTGTTTTTGTTTAATAGTCATTTGCAGAAGAGCTGAGTGATAAAAAAGGAAAAAAGAGGTCCAAGAACTTATGGGGCTAAAGAATCAAGACTATACCCAATATAAAATATATGAAAGAGCCAAAAGCAGGACTTTAGTAGCTTTGAATGCTTACACATACTATAGGCTGTTTTTGATATTCAACTTTATGAGGCAAGAGAAGCTGAACATAAATGTTTGCATGACAATAAAGATGAATAGGCTTGTTACTAAGGCATCTTTAGTTGCTGTAAAATAGAAGTAAACGATTTTAAGAGGATGTTTCTATATGGAGGTGCCACATGATTTTTTATAGTACAAAAATTAAAAATAATGATTTCTACTTATTAGCAAAAATTAGATGTTATGAATTATCTTAAATCGAAATTTAAATTAACAACAGGAGTTAACATGAAAACAATCAACAGAGACAACATAAAAACTACAAAATTTGTAGACTTTATTATTCCAAATATGAGTTCGGATAAGAGCTCAAAATCAATGAGAATTGAACTGAGTAAACGTGTTGGGTAAACAGCAAGAAAATGGATTGAAGAAGAAAGCGGGCATATTGACATTAACCAATACGAGGCTATTCACGTTACCTCGTATAATCCACGGAGCAAGACAACTCAAACCCTCTCAGAAGATGATT
>JAJFKO010000014.1 GCA_021773175.1 Gammaproteobacteria bacterium | reverse complement strand
CTTGCGTTAGTGCCGTATAAGAAAAATCACTCGGCGTATAACCATACACATCCGCTTGGCAACAATACGCAATCAAATCCTCTAGCGCCGACTGATAGCACGCTACCAACGACTCAGCACTTGCTTTATCATAATGATGCTTACTATAACTCAAGGTCATGCTAAATTGACTATCACGCACAGCCCCATTCAACGCTAACATATGCCCCGACGCATTCTCAATGCTGCTCTCACGTCTTTGGCTTACACTATCGCGTCCCCATAATGCCTCACCATCACGCACTCGACCACTGTCCATCTGACCTAAATAATTAAATACCAATGCGCTCTTATGCTTCCTCAGCTGTTTACCAACAGCATCTTCTCGCAAATATCTTAAAACACCAAAACCTAACCCCTTATCAGGGATATTGCGTACCGTCTCCTTCACAGACTTCAATAACCGATCCAATAAGGTCGCTGAATCACCGCCTGGCAACGATAACAATACAGGGTAGATGCTCGTGAACCAACCCAATGTTCGCGACACATCCACGCCCGACACACAATCTTCGCGCCCATGCCCCTCAACATCAATCACCACCGACTCACAATCGTTCCAACGTGATAAGCCCAACAGTAATCCACTCAGCAAAAACTCTTCTATGCGCATGCCATAGGCCGTTAAGCTCGACTGCAGCAATTGGCTCGTCACCGCCGCCGATAAACCAAAATGCACATGTCCCATATCACGGGCTAACACAATATCTGAATAATAGTGGTCTACAGGAAAAACCTGTCTCTCCGATATTTGCGATAACCAATAGTCACCTTGTGATAGTAACCCTTCACTCTCTGCATAACGCCGCAAACCCATCGACCAAGCTGAAAAATGACTCGTCATCGCAGGTAACGATACAGCCTCTTCCGCCATTAACTGTTGATACACCGTCTGCACATCGCCTAACAAAATACGCCACGATACACCGTCCACCATCAAGTGATGTATCACTATAAGTAATCGACTCTGTCCATCGGCATGCCCCCTATACAACACACCGCGCGCAACAGGCCCTCTTTCAATATCTAAACTCGACTGAATCTCATTGTTGCGACTTACCATAAAGGCATCTTGCACAGAAATATCACCCACAGGCACCATGACCTCATCAATCGGTAATACCTCTGCCGCGCTCGCGTCAATATAATATTGCTGCCAACCCGACGCATCCTCTCGATAACGTAATCGCAAACCACTATGTGCCGATACCGCAATTAGCAGCGCCTCGCGCAAACACGTCATATCAATCGCCGCATGCAAACGTAACAACACACTTTGGTTGAAATGATGGACCTGTCCATGCGCTTGGCCAAAGAAATATGCCTGTATCGGGGTTAACGCTACGTCACCCTTATCACACCCTAAATCGATGGCCGCTTGCTCTGCCGCATCTGCGGCCAACAGTGCTAAATCCGCTATCCGTGGTGTTTGAAATAATTGCTGTACCGTTAAATGTAAGCCCGATTGCCGTACCCGTGACAACACCTGAATACTCATGATGGAATCACCACCCAAAGCAAAAAAGTCATCTGTCACACCGACACGCTCTACCGGTAACACAGCCTCCCAAGCCGCTACTAAGGCTTCCTCTATCGCATCACGCGGTGCGACATACTCTGCCGTCGACACCATCCCCGACCAATCAGGCTGTGGTAACGCTTTGCGGTCAACCTTACCATTCGAGGTTAATGGCAATGCCTCCAAGCTTACTAAGAGTGACGGCACCATATAATCCGGCAATCGCTCACGTAACCAACCCTGTAAGTCAGCAGATAACGCAGCCTCATCAGCAACGGCCTCCGTCACCACCACATAACCCACTAAGCGTTGATTACCTTGCGCCTCATTTAATATGACAACCGCTTGCTGTACGGCCTCATGCGCCTCAAGCTGACGTTCTATCTCGCCTAGCTCAATACGGAAACCCCGCAACTTCACTTGGAAGTCCGCACGACCTATATAATAGTACTTATCAATAAAACGTTTCACTAAATCACCTGAACGATATAAATATCGTTCAGCGTTATAAGGATCATTTACAAATCGACTTTCCGTCAATGCCTTTCGGTTTAAATAACCAAGACTCACACCTTCACCGCCAATCCAAAGCTCACCTGTAATTCCATCCGGTAGTAAATTACCTCTTTTATCCATCACATAACCATATAAATCTGGCAACAGTGTTCCAACGGGTGTTACAACACTATTTTTCAAGTCAGATTTAGTCAAGCGGTGATATGTAGCATGCACGGTCGTTTCTGTTATCCCATACATATTTATAATTTGAGGCGTTTCTTCAGGATATCGCTGCCACCACTTTCTTACACTTTGTAGATCTAAGGCTTCTCCGCCAAATATAATATAGCGCAATGCTTCTAGATTTCGTTTATCCGCTAAAGCCTCTTGACATAACAAACCAAATGCTGATGGCGTTTGGTTTAACACGGTCACACCTTTATCTAGCAGCATCTCAAAAAATAAGGTTGTATCACGTGTAGTTGCATAATCAGCAAGAATTAATGTTCCACCATGTAGCAAAGCACCCCAAATCTCCCAGACAGAAAAATCAAACGCATAAGAATGGAATAAACACCACACATCATTTTGATCAAAGTTATATATTGACGCTGTCGTAAAGAATAACCTAGCAACATTGTGGTGACTGACTAAAACACCTTTAGGTTGTCCAGTTGAGCCCGAAGTATAAATCACATATGCCGCCTGGTTCGAATCAGCTTTTATACTGAGTGCTTCCTTGCTATATTCTGGCATAGCTACCGAGACATCTATTGCGCACTTGTCAGCAAGCTTTAGCAATCCCGGAGAAACACTTCTATCAGCTAATAATAAACTCGGTGCACTATCTTGCCATAAAAACTGCTGCCGCTCCTCAGGATGACGAGGATCAATAGGTAGATAAATACCTCCTAACTTCAATACAGCCAAAATACTAATTATCAGGTTAGGGCAAATATCTTGACTAATAGCAATAAACACACCAATAGGTAGTGTTGTATTAAACTGCTCTTTATAGACAAATTGAATATGTCGCGCTAACTGGTTAGCGCGAGCATTCAATTCAACATACGTTAATTCCTTATCTTGAAAACTTAATGCAACAGCCGTTGGGGCTTTCACTGTCTGTTCTAAAAATAGCTCTGGGATCGTTTTGTTTCGAGAACACTCTACCGTTAATTGCTTCCCTTTATTTATAACTTGATGATACTCTTCCGGCGTCAGCATAGTTAATGAAGCCAACTCACGAGCCTCATGCTCAACCACCCAACACAAAGTATGCGCAATATGGTGCACAAGCTGCTCTATCTGTCCCGCACTAAAGACATCAACCGCATACTTAGCATCTAAACGTAAACCAGCGCCACCACCCCAGACTAATGTCAACGGATAATGCGCACGCTCAACACTGCTCATCACATGCGGTGTCGTCGCAAGTGTCTCCGTCGGATAATTCTCAAATACCGATATACTCGAAAACAACCCTAGCTCGTTCGACCATGACGCTTGTTGCTGCACCGTATCTAGACCAACATAACTATACTGATTCACCTGTTGTATACGTTGCTGTAAAGCAAATAATCCCTCAAGCACCGGCGCATCAGAAGGCGCATCAACACGCAACGGTAA
>JAJFKO010000013.1 GCA_021773175.1 Gammaproteobacteria bacterium | reverse complement strand
TTATCTTGAGCACTAATATGAGGGTCAGCATATAACACCGATAAGCCTTTTTGAATTGCTACAGCAGTATTTGGCATCATTCTGGTAATGACTAGATCGCTTGATCCAAACATTTTATGCAAATCATATACTGATGTACCCGCCATAACTGAGGTAATTAACGGTCGTAGCTGTCTTGTTATATCTGCAACACTTCCAATAAGCTCTTCAGCATCATACGCTTTCACCGCTAAAACAAGCATATCTGATTCAGCAACAACCGCAGCATTATCTGCACTAACCTTAATACCAAACTTTTGTTCTAGTTGATAACGACTCGCTCGACTGCGACTACTCGCCATTACACTCGTTGGTGGAACACCAGAAGCAAGCAATCCTGTCATCATTCTTTGTGATATTTTCCCAGCACCTAAAAAACCGATACGTCCTAAGCTCACGATCATGTACTCCAGTAATTATTTTTGAAATAAAATTTTTATGTTTTTGTGAGCAAACTATATTAATAACGTAGAATAACGTTCTCAGTAATCACTCATATTTATATCGCCGTAATAATAACTATACTAAAAATTGTTGCAAGCTTTATAGTAGGCTCTTACAAAATATAATTTTAAAGCGAAGTGTAGCTAACGGTCGGTATAAATAAAATTAACCTTTGGGTCTGACTTGATTTTGGAGTGCGAGCGGAACATGCATTTCTTACATGAAGATGCGACCGCTTTTAAGTAGAAGGAAGAGCTAACTCACCACAATGTTTCTGCCTCATATACATCAAAATCGGCGGCAATGTCATGATCGCTAAACCAAAAATTAATAAGGTTTCGTAATGCGCTGTACCTCCTACTTTAATATTACTTGGTGGAATGAAACCAACAATTACCGTTATCAAACTACCTAACATTCCCATACCGCCAATAATACACATACCTAGTTTGCCACCAGCAACTTTAAATGGTCGTGCATGCTCAGGATCTTTAAATCGCAACCAGATGCCTGCTGCAAACATTAGTAAGTACATGAGCATATAAAGCTGTGCAGCCAATGCAGTCAATAACCAATAAGAGCCATTCACACTGGGCATTAACAAAAATACACTTGTTAGTAGTGTTACGATTATAGCTTGATAGATAAGTAGGCGTTGCGGTGCGCCATGGCGATTTTCTGCAGCAAAATGTTCTGGTAAATTACCATCTTTTGCCGCAACTAATAAACCTTTGGTCGGCGCAATGATCCAATTACTCACGCCTCCCATACTACCAATTACTAAACTCAACGCCATAATTGGTAATAACCACTCTAAATGATAAGCTGCAAAAAAAATACTAAATGCCTGCATTATCCCTGAAACTAAACTAATTTTTCCAGCAGGAATCACCACAGCAATAGCTAAAGCACCAAGTATTAAAGTGATTAATATAAAAAATGTTGAAAACATTAAAGCTTTAGGGAAACCACGCTGTGGATCTTTAACATCTTGAGCATGGACCGTTGCAATTTCAATCCCACAAAAAGATAGAATGATTCCGGTTAGTGATACCCACATAGTGGATTCATGAAAGTTGGGAATTAATGAATGAGGTGATAAATTCACTTGTAAGTGATGCCCCGTTGCCACCCAGCTAATACCTAATGCAATAATCACTGTCATTGGTACTAGCAGTCCTGCTACCGCGCAGAAATTACTAAAGCGCGCTGAGGATTTCATGCCACGAAGATTGATAAGTGTTGCGCCCCAAAAGGCAATAAGAATCACCGAGATTAAAAATATTTTATTCTGAGCTAACTGTGGAGCAATAACATAGCCAATCGTTGCTGCAGTAAATGATAATATGGTCGGATACCAAAAAACATTTTCAATCCATTGGAACCAGATCGCTAAAAATCCCCATGGTTGACCAAATGCCTTTTTTACCCAAACATATACGCCACCTTGTTCAGGGTAACCAGCCGCTAATTCAGCTGAAACTAAACCACAAGGAATTAAGAAGAAAATAGCGGCTAGCAAGAAAAAGAAGATCAGTGAGCTTCCGAATAGTGCTGTTGTAGGTAGGTTACGAATACTATCTACCGAACCAATAGTAATCATAACGAGACTAAAAACGGTTAAGGAGCCCCGTTGAGTTTTTTGTATTGCCATTACTTTCCCTCATTAAATTAAAAAACAAAATTAAAAACCATTAAAAACAGATGCTTAATGTCTTTTGTTTAAGTTTATTAAAATGAGGTTTACGGAAAAATGAAGTGAAATATTGAGAGGTCAGTAGGTAGCCACAATCAGGCTGATTGAACCAGAAAGAATTACAAAAAATAAAATAACTAGTCATTCCATATCTCCGTCATAAAACCAGGTTTGCTCTCTAATTCATCTATAGAAATATTTTCATTTTTGTATTTTTTCATAATACAGCTCCCAATAAATCTGTTCAAATCTAGAACAGAATAAATTGTGCCAGATTTCAGCAAAATATGCAATAGTGATTGTAGAAAAGATGTTATTTAGTTATTTTAGTTCAAATGATACTGCAATCTTACGCCGCCATTTTTCGGTATATTATCAACAGCAATACATAGCATCGTGTCCGATTGTCGACTTTCATCAACATAGATATTCGTCATATTACCTGATAAGCCAGGACCTGGAGACTCACAACCGGCACATTGATGATGGACATGATTATCGAATGCAGATACTTCTGTTGGTATCGTTACACCAGAACCCGTGCCAATATCTAGAGTAAGCGAATAACTTAAGCTACATTTGTTTGTTGAGTTGCACATAGAATATGACATGGGAATTTTGAAAACAACAGCCTCCCCGCCTTTATAAGCACTGCCTCCACCACTAACCTGAACCACAGGTGCACCATGACTCGAGCAATCTTCTGCAAACGCAATACTCACTGGCAAAGCTAATAATATTAGTGAATATCAACATTGAAAATAGTGTTTTCATGCATAGCCCCTAGCAATATCTCATATCAATTCTAAGTATAGGCAACTTATGCAAAATAACTAATAGCAAAACCAATATGTAAAATTGAAGTTTAAAGTTGACACCAAACACAAATGCTCTATATTAAACCAGAATAAGGCTGAGCAATTTCAATATATAGGTTATCTATGCCAGTATCCAACCCCCAACCTCTTGCTTCACAGCTATTAGATACTGATAGCAGTATAAAGAGCTCCATCTTGGAATCAGTGGGTTATGGCAAAAGAAAATTGTCCATAGAAGACAAAACTGTTACCGATATTATTGACGAAATTACAGTAAAAAAGCTTTTTTGCGACTTTCCTCTAACAATCATCAAAAAAGCTCTAGCAAATCAAGTAATATCAGCAGCTGAATTAGCTGCTTTTAAACAGTTTATGCAGAAAGATTATTTGCGAACCTTTGGCCTATCCCTATGGACGAACTTTCTTAGAGAGATTAAAAAATATATTCGGCAACACGTAACTTTTTCAGAATTAATGCATTTTCGAAATACTCATGAATCAGCTCTCCAAGTTATTCTAGCTCTTCATGATTGGTTAATTGCAGAAATAAACTATTCTCGTAGTAACTGGAAACAATACAATAAACCATATAATCAGAATGCCTTTCATGGGATTATGCTTTTATGTGCATCCTTACTTGGTGGAGACAAAACTGCTGAAACTATGCAATTAATAGGTCATTCAGAAAAAATTTTTGAGTTTCACTATAAATATTACATGCCTTTTCCTGATACATCTGATTGGCAAGAAAAACAATGCGAAGAAGAAGGAGCCTCAGCCATTCATCACGCCATTATTCAAGCAATGTTTTGTTTAAATGATCGTGAGCATTGTGAGGCTAAACTAAAAGAATTAGAAGAAGAGCTAGCGGCAAGACTTTCAGATAGTGATACAGACCTTAGCGAGTATGATCAAATTGATGGTATTATCAAAAGCAAAAGTTCTCTACTATGGCCGGTTCCAAGTTTATATCGTCGACGACAAGGGCTGCACCATAAAGCTAACCGCGCTTTACACAAATTACTACTCAAACTTGAGCAACAGTTTGGATTAAATACGGCAAGTGATGCTCCCATGATTTTTTATGATTTTGTCTCCGGAGCGGAAGCCGATGCCTGTCGAAAAGATGGCAATATATTTGTAGAAGACCGAGCTTTCTCGCAATGCTTCCACGGTGTTTATAGTCACCGTATCCAATGGTATATTATTTTAGCTACACTTAAAGAATTATTAGTAGAAATTCCTCATACACAAGAACACGTAAATACTATTTTAATTCCGTTGCTGGCAGAACACTGGGCTCGCGCGGTTGATTTAAATTTTATTCCTAACAACAAACCCGGCTTCAGATCACCAGAAATGCTGCATGCCTATCTATTAAACACTGGACTTTTCCCACAGCTAAGACGCTATACCCGTAAAGTATTTGCCGACTCAGTTGATAAAATTAGTAAAGCACAGGGCTTAGATCAAGCAGATAGACCTCAGGTTAACGCTGCTGAAATCATCACGGTTAACGCATGGATTGATGAAATCTTCTCAGCAAGAGCTTTGCTTAAATCTACACCTCCCATTGAACGCTATCAAAAAAATGCTTTAAGATTCTTTTATACAGATGCGCGTCCATCTGATGCAAATATTCATCCGAATACTTGCATCTACATAAAAAAACGCAATAAATAAATCTATCGATAAAAACTTTGATGTACAACCAAAAAAGCCCCTGCCAAATAGTGTTTACTATTCAACAGAGGCTTCCTCTTAATATGGTGCCCGGCAATGACCTACTTTCACATGGGTAACCCCACACTATCATTGGCGCTAAGCGGTTTCACTTCTGAGTTCGAGATGGATCAGGTGGGACCCGCTTGCTATGGTCACCAGGCATAAATCGGTAGTAAAAATCGAACTTTCGCTAAATACTTTATACAATGCGTTTGCCTCGTCTAAAGCATTTATCATCAGTTCTTTATCCAAATAATG
>JAJFKO010000012.1 GCA_021773175.1 Gammaproteobacteria bacterium | reverse complement strand
TAAATACGCTGCACCCGCATCTAATATTCCTAACAGTGTGATAACCAACTCCAGACTGCGCACCATACAGACACCGATAATCGTATCTTTGGGTAAGGCGTGTTGATGTTCAAGATAATAGCGCTGCTGTAAATACGCACTGACATGCTGGACGTTCTTCTGAAGCTCAGCATACGTTAATTGACACTCTTCAAAACTTAGGGCGATCGCATCCGGTGTTTTTGCCGCTTGCTCATGGAACAATTGTGAGATAGTTTTGTCACGTGGATAATCTGTCGCCGTCTGATTCCAGTCATAGACTATCTGCTGATATTCTTCCGCCGTGAGCATCGATAGTTGATGTATCGGCGTATCAGTAGCATTCAACAAACCACACAACAGTTCCTCAAAATGACACACCATGCGGGCTATCGTCTTTTCTGCAAATAATGCCGTATCATAATTCATGCCACACACTAATTTATCCGCATGCACACTCATATTCAACGTCAAATCAAACTTCGATACCGTAAACTCTCCAGCCTGAGTTCTACTCTGTAATCCTGGCAATGATAAGGAGGCTTCGTCATCTGCATGCTGCATCGTAAACATCACCTGACATAACGGCGGTCGACGCGTATCGCGTACCAGCTCTAACGCATCCACCAAATACTCAAATGGTAACGCTTGATAGCCATAGGCTGATAAACATGTCGCCTTGACGCGCTCAACAACATCGATAAACGTTTCATCTCCCTCAAGCTGCGTTCGCAATGCCAGCGTGTTAACAAAAAAACCAAGCATCGATGCCACATCCGCATGCTGGCGATTCGCAACCGGCGTCCCCACAACAATATCATCCTGACCACTATAACGTTGTAATAACACCATAAACGCCGATAACATCACCATGAAAAGTGTACTGTGTGTTCGCGTTGTTAATTGTTGTGCTTGTGCAGCAACATCGCCACCCAGCTCAAAACCATACGTCGCACCCACATGCTGCTTCTGTAAAGGTCGTGGATAATCTGTCGGCAAGTCTAATACCGATGCATTCCCTAATTGCTCTCGCCAATAATCCAAGGCCACCGCATAATGATTATCGGCAATATATGCCGCTTCACTCACGGCATAATCTACATACTGATACCTTAACGGTGCCAAGGTCGGATCGTCTTTCGTTGCATACGCTGCATAACACGTACTGAGTTCGCTTAACAATAGTCCCAAGGACCAAGCATCCGTGATGCTGTGATGTTGGTTAATCAGTAGTACATGCGATGTCTCACTCAATCTGTAGAGGAAGACCTTAAATAGCGGCCCCGTCGATAATGTAAATGCCGTATGCATATCAGCAGACAACACCGTTGATAATGCGGACTCGTCAACTGCGCGCTCAATAAAACAAATATCCATCTCATCTGGTACATACTGACAACCAAGATTATCTTCCATCCCATAATGGCTACGTAATATCGCATGACGTAAGAATAAATAAGCAAAGCTTGATCGTAAGGCCGCAACATCCAATTCGCCCTCGAGGTGAAACCGGTAAGGCACATTATAGGTCGCACTATTCCCACCTTCATACGCATCTAAAAACCATAAGCGTTGTTGCGCGGAAGATAGCGGATAATACGCCGCCGGCTCTGCCGTGATGAGTGTTAAGGCCGGCAACCCTGGCTCAGCAATGTCACCCTCGCCACCTTGCAAGACATGACGAATATAATCCGCCATCAAACTTAAGCGTTGCTGTTTAAAGATTAAGGTTACAGGATATGCTATCGAAAAGTGCGACTGTATCGCCATCGATAAACGTATCGCTAATAAAGAATGGCCGCCTAAGGCAAAGAAATCATCCTGCACACCTACGCGTTCAACCGGTAACACCGACGCCCAGGCGTCCACTAACGCTTCTTCTATCGCATCGCGCGGTGCAACATAGTCTTCTGTTGATGCCATGCCCGACCAATTTGGCGCAGGTAAACCCTTGCGGTCAACCTTACCATTCGACGTTAACGGTAACGCATCCAACGCTATAAATAATGATGGCACCATATAATCTGGTAAGCGTTCACCTAACCAACGCTGTAATTCAATATTCAACACAACTTCAGCATCGATGACTGCTGCAGACACCACATAACCCACTAAGCGTTGATGACCTTTTTCCTCTGATAAGATGACGACGGCTTGCTGTACTGCTGCGTGCGCTTCTAGCTGACGCTCAATCTCGCCCAACTCAATGCGAAAGCCACGTAACTTCACTTGGGAATCTACACGACCGATATACTCAACATTCCCATCAGCCAACCAGCGACACATATCGCCTGTCTTATACAAGCGACGATTACGCCCCGCTGCGCGCTCTTCTTCTGTCGCAAATGGATTCGCAATAAAACGCTCTGCTGTTAATTCATGTTTATTCAAATAACCACGCGCTAAGCCTTCGCCACCAACATATAACTCACCCGCAACACCGATAGGTATCGGTTGTAGATTCTTATCTAAAATATATGTTGTTGAATTTGAAATCGGTTTGCCAATAGATATACTTTTACAATCCTCAGTTACATTTTTAATACAGTAGGATGAACTTATAACGGTATTTTCAGTGGGCCCATAAGCATTAATTATCTTCGGCTTTATTTGCTCATTAGCAACGAGCATCAAATTTGCTGTCTCAATACTTAAAACATCACCACCAACAATTAGATAACGTATCCCAGAAAAAATACCAGCCTTAATTGTTGCATACTCCGCAAACAACCCAGTTGATATTAATGCCACTGTCACGCCTCTATCATGCAAAAACCTGGCAAACTCCATTTTCTGTAATAATGTTTCTTTGCTGACGATAGCTAACTGAGCACCATTTAGTAAAGCCCCCCAGATTTCAAACGTTGCCGCATCGAATGCGATACTAGCAAGTTGAGCCATGACATCAGTAGGTTCAATTTGAATATAATCTATCGCTTTAACTAATCGCACAATGCTACGATGCTCAACCATCACGCCTTTCGGCATACCCGTTGAACCCGACGTATACATTACATATGCTAAGTCATTGGCTGATAATCTAAAACGCGTTTTCGCTTGTGCGGCCACACGCAGCTTACGAGCAGCCAAAATATCTTCAATTCTCTCAACTTTATACTCTGTAGATTGTAACCAAGCATAACTTTCTAGAATATGTCTTTGGCAAAGCACTAATACCGGCTCACTATCTTCCAACATATATTCAAGCCGTGCAGCAGGATAATCTGGGTCAAGCGGTAAATACGCCGCACCCGCATCTAAGATACCCAGCAATGTGATCACCAACTTCAAGCTACGCTCCATACAGACACCAATAATCGTGTCTTTCGGTAACACTTGCTTGTGTTTTACATAGTAGCTTTGCTGCAAGTACGCACTGACATGCTGAGCCTGTTTCTGCAACGCTGCATACGTTAAAGTCTTATCTTCAAAACTCACCGCAATCGTATTAGGTGTCCTGATCACTTGCTCATGGAATAACTGTAGAATCGTTTTATCACGCGGATAATCTGTCGCCGTCGCATTCCAATCATAGACTATCTGTTGATATTCTTTTTCAGTCAAGATCACATAGTCAGATAGCATCGCCTCTTCATACGTGATGACCCAACGCAACGTATGCGCAATATGGTGCACAAGCTGCTCTATCTGTTCCGCACTAAAGACATCAACCGCATACTTAGCATCTAAACGTAAACCAGCGCCACCACCCCAGACTAATGTCAACGGATAATGCGCACGCTCAACACTACTCATCTTCTGTTGTGCCGTCGCAAGCTTTTCCGTCGGATAATTCTCAAATACCGATATGCTTGAAAACAACCCTAACTCGTTCGACCATGACGCTTGTTGCTGCACCGTATCTAGACCAACATAACTATACTGATTCACCTGTTGTATACGTTGCTGTAAAGCAAATAATCCCTCAAGCACCGGCGCATCAGAAGGCGCATCAACACGCAACGGTAA
>JAJFKO010000011.1 GCA_021773175.1 Gammaproteobacteria bacterium | reverse complement strand
AATTGATTGGTCAGAACTCAGTAGAACTCATTTTTAACGCCAATGGTTTAAGTTGACCTTGCTGATGTTTTCATGCAATTAGGCTTCGTCTCTACAAAAGCGACATAAAACACCATTTTCATTGCTCGTTTCCTTAATATAGTCTATATTTAAGTCGACATATATCTGTCAAATATAAGGAAAAGTCATTATGAAACAGTTGATTATAAGCTCTATTGTCTTATCAATGTTATTTTTATCCGGGTTAGCATTTGCAACAAAAATTTGCCCGGCTGTAGCTGAATATAAATTTTATGGTATTGAGCAAGCAGTACCAGCAACCAAAGCTGTTTGTCTTTATATGAATGCACAACAGCGTGCAAGTAACAGTGGTGCAGCACTTAATGTCTATATATCAAATTACAAGCTTTGTGCTACTGCCTCAAAATCTGAGTGTGGGCCTCACGTATCTGGTGATAGAATTAATCCTAATCGAACACAATGTTACTTGTGTCCAATAACATCACAATAGTGTGGAGCTTGATGATTTAGCGTTCTTAGGTTTTAAATCTAAGAACGCTAAATTTATTACTACAATAAAAATTGTCATTTCATGAGTAACGCTCAATCAAGCAAATCTCACTCGCGGATCCACCAGCGTATAAGATACATCCGTAAGAATTAACCCGATAATATAAAGAATGGTGCCGAGAAATACCATCGAGCGCACAATTGCAAAATCTTGCTGTTGAATCGCATCAATCGTGTAACTACCAAGTCCAGGAATTCCAAAAAACGACTCCATAATCAAACTACCTAAAAACAACATAGGTAGAACAACAACAATCCCGGTTAAGATTGGAATCATGGCATTCTTCAATACATGTTTAAATAAGACTTTGCCTTCTGACAAACCTTTAGCGCGCGCGGTGCGTACATAATCTTTATGTAGCTCTTCTAAGAAAATTGTGCGATACCAACGTGAGCCAGAGCCAATACCACTGATGACACCAATAATGACAGGCAAAATAACAAATTTCCAAGCATGAATGCCTGTGTCATAACCTGAGATGGGTACCAGCTTTAAGGATTTACCAACTAAGTACTGCCCGCCAATTATATAAAATAATGCCGATATTGAAATCATCGTGACACAAAGAATCACACCAGAGACATCTAAATAGCTCGCACGAAAAAACGCCATCATCATAGCAAACGTGATATTAACGAGGATACCGATGATTAATGTCGGGATTGCTAAGGCTAAACTTGGCCACATACGTTGTGAAATATCATGACCTATATCGCGGCCTGAATCAGAAACACCAAAATCAAAACTAAATAGTTTAATTGATTTTTGGAAAAATAATGTATCGGTGAACTTTTGTAAGCCATTGACCTTGGCGTTATAAAATAACGGTTTGTCATAACCGTGTTGCGCTTTCCAGCGGTTAATTGCAACTTGAGTAACATGCTTATTACCAAGATGCGCACGCGCCATATCATTCGGTGTATTAACCATAAAAAACAATGCAAACGTGATCAGATTAACGCCAATTAGAATTGGAATGGCATAAAGAATTCGGCGAAATAAATACGCTAACATGAGTGTAAGGTCATCCTATTTAGTAATATGTTTTTTAGTTTTATGTTCACGGCGCCAATAATTTACCAATACTGGAATAATTAAGAATACAATAATAATCGCTAATGCCCATAGTGGCCACCATAAAGGCTTATTCCAAAGATTACGTTTTTGTGCTCTTTGATTTGGATTTAAGCGTGCATATTTCAAGGTGTTAGTACCAATACTTAAAGGTTTGCTAATACGATTCCATTCATGAGTTAACACGAACTGCTTAGGATAAAATCCCCATACCGCCGGTGCATCATGGCGTACAATCGTCACCATTTTCTTGATCACTGCTAGCCTTTCTGGTCCATTAGGTAAATCTTTCATTTGTAAAAACAGTTCATCAAACTCTTTATTGCTATAGTTTGTCGAATTCTCACCACCCTTTTTGACTTTACTATTCGGTCCATACAGTAAAAACATAAAATTCTCTGGATCTGGATAATCTGCATTCCAACCAAACATAAACATTTGCGTGTTACCTAAGCGTAATTTTTGTTGGAATTGGTTATATTGACTAGTACGAATATCAAGCTGTATGCCTAGCTTATTTAACTGTTTACGTAGCCATGAAAATTGTGCTTTCTGTGCGGGATCACCAGAAACAACAGCATCATAATGCAAAACTAAAGGTTTGCCTGTTTTAGGATTAATACCGTGACGATACCCTGCTTCGGCCAATAATTTTCGCGCCTCACGAATGGATCGACGCTCTAGCCGTCCATTACGCAAACGATAAATATCTTTGTTATAACCACTTTTACCAGATTGGTGCCCGAAAATGCCTGGTGGTAATGGCCCTTGTGCGGCAACCCCTCGACCATTTAAGAAAATGGAAATAAATTCCTCATAATCTAGTGCAATGCTAATTGCCTGACGTAATTTTCGCGCTCTTTCACTTTTACCGCCAACAACGGGATCTAGCATATTAAAGCCAAAGTAAAACAAACTTGGTTCGACAGTTGTTAATAAGCGAATATGTTTAGCTTTCATTTCTGCCGTTAAATGTGGATTACCTTTGCTATCAACCTGAATGGCTTGGTCAAAACTATCTGAACTTATCCCTGATTGATCATAATAGCCTTGTAGGAATTTATTCCACATCGGTAAACTTTCTTTTTCTAAAGTAAAAACATAGCGTTTAACAAAAGGTAGTTGTTTACCTGCATCTACAAGCAAACCTTTGGCTTTATCTCCAGGCATTCCTTCTGTTGGATATTTCTCACCATGAAAGTTGGGATTTTCTTCTAATACCATTTTACTATTTGGATTATTCACTGTCAGCATGTAAGGGCCAGAACCAATCGGATACCAATCGAAACTAATATTATTTTTGGCTAAGCCTGGTTGACTATAAAAGGCATCCGCTTGCCAAGGAATCGGTGCAAAAAACGGCATCGCCAACCAATAAATAAACTGTGGGTATTTACCTTTTAAGACAATTTGATAGTGATATTTGTCGATGACTTTAGCTCCCGCCAAAGGATAGTTACATAGATTCACAAAGTGTTTGCCATGCTGTTTCGCTTCTTTAAAGGCTTTATCTAACGTTTTCATATAAGCTGTAAAACCTAAAATATAATGGCTCATTAGCCCTGCTATGGGAGATTGTGTTTTCGGGCTAGCCAAACGTTTTATCTCATAAACATAATCTTTGGCCGTAACTTCACGCGTTCCAGTATGCTTAAACTGACTTAACGTATTGTATTTTCCTGCTTGTTGTTGCGTTAAATGTAGATAGCGATATTGTCCCTGCTTATCTTTAGCAAGTGCCGGATGCGGTTGATAATACATCCCAGATTTAATCGCAATATTATAAACACTATAAGCGACTTCTTTTGCCGGCGCATTCTCGGGTAAAGCATGTCCATTTTTATCTAAATAAATCGGGACAGGAATAGTTTCTGCGGTTAATGGTACCAGCTGATATGGACGCTTTAAATAATGATATTGCAGCGGCGGCTCATAGATCTGCCCGGTAAAAATAGCTTCATTTGCAGAGTATGAGCGCGCAGGATCTAAGGTTTTGGGACGCTCAGTGAATACACCATAACGAACATTGGCTTTCGCATCTTTGCTGCGGTGCGGATTATTGACAGGCTGATCACCACAAGCAGTAAGCCCCACTATTAAGCTCAGTAATAATAGGGAATTGAGAAGATATTTTATTAGCGGTATTTGCAGGTTATCCTTTACCATTTTAAGCCTTACTGTCTTTTTATTCTGTTGTTTCTAATGCTTCTTCAATATGTAAATTTTTAAAATCCCAATACTTATGATCCATCAACTGGCTAGGTTGGATACTACTTAGTGCATGTAATATGTTGCTTGGAACTTTTGGATTCTCTTTTGCCAAATCATCGATCAATTTTTTAACCCGTTGTCGCATCAAGTTTTCTTGTGAGCCACATAAATTACACGGGATAATTGGAAATGCTTGTTCTTCAGCATACTGAATAATATCGTTTTCTTGGCAATAGGCTAATGGCCTAATCACGATATTCTTCTTATTATCAGATAATAATTTTGGCGGCATTGATTTAAGTTGGCCATTATACAAAATTGACATCATTAAAGTACGAATTAAATCATCGCGGTGATGACCTAATGCTATTCGATTATAGCCATGTTGTTCGGCATACGTATAAATAATACCTCGACGTAAACGCGAACATAAAGAGCAATATGTTTTGCCCGCGGGGACCTTATCAATAACGATCGAATATGTATCTTCAGACAAAATCTCAAACGGAATTTTATTATCATCTAACCAGTTGCGTAAACCACTATCATCCCAACCTGGTTGCATTTGATCTAAGGTGAAAGATAAAATTTCAAACTTATAATGTGATTCAATACGCATATGTTGCAGTAATTTCAGCATTGAAAAGGAATCTTTACCACCAGATAAACAAACTAAAACACGATCGCCTTTGCTAATCATTTTAAAATCAGCAATAGCTTTGCTGGAATAATGTAATAATTTTTTTTCGATTTGTGTGCTTTTCGCCATCATACTCTCTTGATTTACATCATAAATTGTTGGGTGAATAGTACAACATAGCTTCCATTTAAGCCATCCATAAACTAAAATAAACGCTATCTGTCATCATCTTTGGTAAAAATATGAAAATTGCAATTATTGGTGCGGGACTCATTGGCACAACCACGGCTTATTACTTAAATCAATATGGTCATGATGTTAGTGTCTATGAACGTCGAGAAGCTGCAGCTTTAGAAACCAGTTTTGCTAATGCTGGCATTATTACTCCCAGCTTATCGGATCCATGGAATGCTCCTGGCGCCATAAAAAAAATATTTAATTCCATTGGCAAAGAAGATTCATCTTTATTGCTACGACCACATGTTATCCCATCCTTATTAGGTTGGGGAATCCAGTTTTCACATTATTCGAATTCTAAGCGCCATATAGAGAGTATGATTAGTAATGCTAAAATCACACATTACAGCTTACAAACTCTACAAGAACTGCGCCAACACGTCACATTGAATTATGATGAGATTACTAAAGGTGTAATACATATATTTCGAGATGAGAGTATGCTACATGCCACTAGTAAAAAAGCATGTAAGCTTGAGCAATATAATATTCCTTATCAATTATTGAATAATCATGAACTCATTAAACTCGAACCAGCGTTAAAAGATATCGAAGATAAAATTGTTGGTGCACTCTATTATCCAAGTGATGAAGCGGGAGATGCACACAAATTCTGCCAACAGCTTGCTGAACATGCTGCAAAACAAGGTGTAAAATTTCATTTTAACTGTGATATTAGCGGCATTACATTGAATGGCTCGCGAGTGCAATCATTACAATATCAAAGTCATCATGTTGCAGTTGATCGTTTGATTATTGCAGCAGGCAGTTATAGCCCCTGTCTATTAAAACCCCTAGGTTTAAAGTTACCAGTACAACCGGTAAAAGGTTATTCTATTACAGTTCCTATGCAAAACTGGCCTACTCCACCGACAATTCCTGTTGCTGATGATGATTTGCATGCCGCAGTCACGCCATTAGATAATTGTATGCGTGTTGCGGGAACAGCAGAGTTAGCCGGTTATGATTTATCAATTAAATCTCGTCGCGTTAATAATTTAGTAAATATGCTCAAACAAATATATCCAAATTTTAGTGATTATATCGATGCGAATAACCTATCACCATGGTGTGGATTACGCCCTGTTACTCCAGATGGTGTGCCGGTCATTGGGGAAACCTCTATTGAACATTTATATCTAAATACTGGTCATAGCCATTTAGGCTGGACCATGGCTGCCGGCTCTGGAAAATTATTGGCAGATATTATTGAAAAAGGTACTGCTGATATCGATATTCAGCCTTATGCGTATTCCCGTTTTTAAAAACTTGAGGTTGTTATAGTGCTTTATAACTTCTATGATTAACAAAAAGCAGGTTCAGGAACAATAATTATGACAAAAGGACTGTCACAACAACAACTTATCGCCCATGGGCTATCCGCATCGCAAGCTGAAAATATTTTGCAAAAGCTAGTAAAATGGCAACGAACTCTATCTAGCGAACAGTGCTGGCAGCGAGTTAGTAAAGAAATCCTTAGCCCTGAGCTTGACTTTGAACTGCATTTATCACTTTATCGGCATGTGTATGGCGCGAAACCAAATCAATTTAATTACCCTACTTGGCTACCTGATAACGAAACTATAAACGACAGTAATTTGATGCGGTTATTACAGCAGAAAAATATCGCTGACTACCCTGCTTTGTATCAATGGTCTTATCAAAATAAAAGTGACTTTTGGCAAACTATGTCAGAGCAATTAACTATTCAATGGCAGCAACCATATCAAAAAATTTGTGATACAAGTTCTGGTGTTGAGCAAGCGCATTGGTTTAATGGTGGTAAATTAAATATCGCGGATAGTTGTTTTCAGCATCAAGATCAAAATAGCCCGGCAATAATCTATCAACAAGAAAATAGTGAATTACAGCAATTGTCTGTGGCACAATTAAATAAGGCCTCAAGTCAGGTTGCGAATAGTTTGATTAAACAAGGTTTTGAGCAAGGTGATAGCATTGCGGTTATCATGCCAATGACCGTAGAAGCTATTATTACTTATTTGGGTATTATTAAATGCGGTATGGTGGTGGCTTCAATTGCAGAAAGTTATTCAACAGAAGAAATTCAAACACGTTTAAACATCGTTAATGCCAAAGCCATTGTTACGCAAGATCTCATACTGCGTAAAGGTAAAAGCCTGCCGCTATATACAAAAATTATTGCAGAAAACACGCCTAAATGTATTGTTATCTCTGCAACAGATAAATCCTCTGTCACACTACGCTCAGAGGATTTGCATTGGGATGAATTCTTAGTCGAAAATGATGATTTCAACTCTTGCCCGATGACTCCAGAGGCCCATTTAAATATTCTTTTTTCATCCGGCACAACGGGAATACCAAAAGCAATTCCGTGGTATCACACTACTGCTATTAAATGTGCCAGCGATGGTCACTTGCATCAAGATATTCAGCCTGGTGAGGTTGTTACTTGGCCTACCACCTTAGGTTGGATGATGGGACCATGGTTGCTATTTGCCACGCTAATCAATAAAGCGACGATCGGTTTATATTATGGAGCACCAACAGAACGTGAATTTGGTGAATTTATTCAAAACGCTAAAGTTGATATATTAGGTACAGTGCCGAGCATTGTTAAACAGTGGCGCAATACAAATTGTTTTGCCGGTTTAGATTTCTCTAATCTCAAACTGTTTTCATCGACAGCTGAAGCATCAAACCCAGAGGATATGTTTTGGTTGATGTCACGAGCCAACTATAAACCCGTAATTGAATATTGCGGTGGCACCGAAGTCGTTGCTTATATTAGCAGCTCTGTGATGCAAGCAAATATTCCTGCAACGTTCTCCACTGCAACCATGGGATTAAACTTCTATTTATTAGATGAAGATCAACACGCCGCAAGTAGTGGTGAAATCGCGTTGCTTCCGCCTTCTTTAGGTTTTTCCATTGATTTACTTAATCGCAGTCACGATGAGGTCTATTATCAAGGCATGCCAATAATCAATGGCCATATAACTCGACGCCATGGTGATGAGTTAGAACAGTTAGATAATGGCTACTATCGTGCTTTAGGCCGTGCTGATGACACCATGAAATTAGGTGGTATTAAAATCAGTTCTATTGAAATAGAACGCTTAATCAATCAAAACCCCATGATTCTAGAATCTGCCGCCATTGCTGTACCGCCGCAGAATGGCGGGCCTAACCTTTTAGTGACCGCAGTGGTTTTAACTGAGAAACAAGATGTGGCTAAAAATAAATTAAAAGACATATTACAACAAACAATAAGCAAACAGCTCAATCCATTATTTAAGATACATGACATAGTATTCTTAGATTCATTGCCTCGCACAGCATCAAATAAAATTATGCGTCGAGTGTTACGCTCTAAATATCAACAAGACAAAAATACTTTTGCAGATAAGTTATAACCCTTATGACGCTGTTGCATGCGTAAATAAGTCAAAGAAATTTTTAGTGGTCGCTGCTGCAACCTCCTTGAAAGTAATACCACGCAATTCAGCAATATACTCGGCAACATGACGCACATACGCAGGTTGATTTGGCTTACCTCGATAAGGGACTGGCGCTAAATACGGCGAATCTGTTTCGATAAGCATACGCTCCAAAGGCACCCTTTTTGCAACATCCTGCAGTGCTTTTGCATTTTTGAAGGTAACGATACCTGAAAATGAGATGTAAAAGCCCATATCAATAGCTTGTTCAGCCATTTCCCAGGTTTCAGTAAAACAATGCATGACACCACCGACTTCTTGCACATTTTCTTCGCGCATAATTTTAAGCGTATCTTCACGTGCATCACGAGTATGAATAATAAGTGGTTTGCGTAAAACTTTCGCGGCAGTAATATGACGGCGAAAACGATCTTGCTGCCAAGTTACATCGCCTTTGCAATGAAAATAATCTAATCCTGTTTCGCCAATGGCAACAACATTAGCATGATCTGCATGTTTAATAAGTTCTTCAACACTCGGGTCATGTGTATTTTCTTCTGCGGGATGTACTCCAAGTGAAGCAAAAACATTGACGTATTGGCTAGAAATATTAAATACTTCAGGGAAATTATCCATAGTAATACAAACACATAGCATATAGGCAACACCCTGCTCTTCTGCTTGATTAATTACTTCGCTGATATCGCCATTAAACGGCGTCAGATCAATTTGATCTAAATGACAATGTGAATCGACAATCATAGTCCTTTATCCTTGCATTTCTCTTATGGTTCTTCATTCTTTTATTATTGTTAAAGTATAGCCTTTTTTAGGTTTTTTTAAATATAACATGTAGAAAAAACTACTTAATCCACTGTATAAAGACAGATTCTAACAATAATTGCTTATTACTACTCGACTGCATCATCAGTTGTTGGTGCGCCTTAAGTAAATGCTGCCAACGCTCCAATAGTTCATCTGCAGTAAAAAGTGCTATTCCTCGCTGTATTATTGCTTGGATATTTTCAGGTAAATCTTGTCTTGTGACAGTTGTGGCCAGTGTTTGAATCATGGCTGTAACCAATAATTGCCAATACCATAATACGCGAGCAGGCTCATCATCACTGCACTGCTTAGCTATCATTAACGGATCAATTTTTTGCGTTAATAACGCTTGAAATTGAGCAAGCCAATGTTGCCGATGCTCAGCAAAATTAGCTTCAGTAAAATGCTTTGCGAGTAATGGCGCGCCTGGTGCGAAAAACAGTAACTCTTCTATATTGCTTGCTTCACAATTTTGTTTTAACCATGTGCTTGCTTGATCAGTTTTCACTGCTGGAAATTTATAAATTTGACAACGGCTACGTAATGTTGCTAATACTTGGCTAATTTGTTCATTCAAGAGTATTAATAAACTATTCTGTCGCGGCTCTTCTAGAGTTTTTAATAATGCATTTGCGGCTGCCGTATTTAACTGTTCGGCACGATCGATGATGACAATCTTCCAACCGCCTTGTTGGCTGGTCATTTGCAACTCGCTAACGAGTTGCCGCACTTGTTCGATTTTAATAATACGGCTAGTTTCTTCTGGATGAATATAAAAATAATCAGGATGGGTATCATTTAAAAGTAATTGGCATTGAGAACATTGCAAACAAGCTTGATATTGAGCATTAGCCTGTTGGCAATATAGCGCCATAGCTAAAGCTTTTGCAAATTGCGCTTTACCAACACCTTTTGGCCCAGTAAATAATAAGGCATGACTTAAGCGCTGAGCACGTTGGTTTTGCATTAACAATTGCCATTGTTCTTGTTGCCAAGGTAGAGGAACGGGAGTGTAGATACTTTCGTGCATTTTTTTATCAAGATCCGTGATTATTGAGTTGCAAAATTAAAACATAACTACATCCTATTGCGCAAACGATATCAGCAGAAGTTTAAGCTAAACAGATAAGAATAAGCCCTGACAGTCGGGGAACCATCAGGGCTTTATCTTATTGAGAGTCTACCCTAGAAATCATAAATCAGTTTTATTCATTATGCTGCTACTCGACCTATTCGAACTCGTGCAGCCGATTGTTTTATACCGCCCAGTTCATTTCTGTGCTGTGTATTTTGTCGTAATAATCGTTTTGCGACAGGGTCAACGGCTGCTTTACCCATAATTTTATCATGTCCATCTAATGCCGCAGAAGAATTAAATGCCGAAGCAAAAGAATCCGAAAGAGCATGAGCTCCTCTCGCATCAGGCCCGGCCTGAACTTGTTTCTCAACCTCTTTAGCATGCTGCCATGTTTGTAAATGTACTGAGTGTACGGCTTTACGTAAATCATTTTTCCTGGTGATGATAGATGCTAATTTCACTAAGGGCGAAGCTAGCATCGTATGCATCATGAAACTTTTTAATTGTAATTTTTTTAAATCTTTGCCTAAACCTGTTGTTTTAGCCGCTCTTAATTCATTACCAAAATCTGTAAATTGTTGCTGCTGTACTCTGACGTCTCCATGTACCTGCTTTAACCCTGCCTGAAAAGCTTGTGAAAGATCGTGCTCACCTTGCATACGTTGTTCATTGTCTTCTAAAGCACTAACACGTTGCTCAAGCTTTGTTTCTATGCGTTGTGTTAATTCTGCTGCAGTAGGTGCTTTAGGGGCCTCTGCTGCTGTCGTATCAGACCAAAGCCAATTACCCAATGCAGAAACAGTTGAAGCAACTGCGGCACCAGCACTCCAGGCTTGATTAACTGCCCAAGTAACATTTGATGTTTGTTCTGCATGTTGCTGACGCCAAAGCTCTGCTTCTGAAGGCTCGAGAGCGAGTTCTTTTTCTAACGCTGGCGTTAACTCTGGGAATGCAGCCTTTGTTCCTTTTGCACTATCACCTTTGATAGCAGTTAACATACTGCGTCGTGCTCCTAACATAAGTTGTGTATTACTGAGAAGCTCGGCGGCTCTTTCCGTAGACTCTCCAGCAGCAGTAACTTTTCCCGTTAGTTCTGTGTCCATATCAGCTAATAATGAACAAGTGCGCTCAGTACTTAATATTAATTGATCAAGTTGAGCACTTTCTGTGCTGCGTACAGCACTAACATTTGAGGCTCCTGTAAGCTGTACCGTTAAATGAGCAGTAAGTGTACCTAACGTACTAACTTCTGATTCTTTTCCTGCAGCTTTAAGTGCAGCGACAATCTCACCTGTTGATTTTTCTGCCCATGGATTGGTGCTTTCTTCTAAACATTCTGGATGTGCTAGCTGATATCTCTCAAATTTTGCTTGTAACTCAACTTTCGTTCTATCAACGTATGCAGCCACCTCAGATGTAACTCTTTCTGATGAGTACCATGCTACACCCGGAAAAGTTGGAAGTTTCACACTATTTATAAACGCTATAATTAAATTAACTAATTTAGCCATGTCATCTGTAGCAATAGATGCGCTTTGCATCTGATCTAATGCGGCTTTTAATGTATCTGAAAATTTTTTAAATGGACTCATTCCACTTGGAATCCAACGATCATCAGTTGTATTTGTCAAGATTGTAGTAATAAATCCTTCATTAACAGCCGTTCTGATAGTAGGGTCAAGATTTTTCAATTCACCTACTTGAACTTCTAATATACTTAATGCTTTACGAAGTTGTACAAATTCAGAACTAGATGTTTGTTCTGCTTCTGGTTGAGTTGCAGAAGTTTCTCCGCTTGGAATGTCAGTTGATGGCGCTGCTGCAGTACTTTCTACGTCTGCTTCAGGTACAACTACTTCAGCTGCGCTAGCTTTAGCGTTTGTCTTTCCCAGTGGAAATCGCCGTTGAGCAGCTCTTGCTATTGTTCTTGGTCCTGCAAATCTAGCCATAGTTATATCTCCCCGAAAATAAAACTATTTGTTAACTGTAACTTCAATTTAGGCAAGCTTTATTAAGAAAAGCTTAAGCTCAAAGATTTTCTACGTTACAATTTAAAAAAATTTCATTACTGGGAATTATGTGAGCAGATTAATACTTACAGCGACCCGCCGTTTGGCAAGTGCTCAGCGTGAGCAATTTGAGCAACAGCAAATTACTGTTGGCTCTTATGTTTGGCAAACGCCGACTATTTTGCCACTTAGTACCTGGTTACAACAAGTTTGGGAAGATTTACAACATCGCAGCTTATTGCCGGCAAAATATTTACTGCCTCCCTGGCAAGAACAAATTATTTGGCAAGATATTATTCGACAATCAAATACTACTCAGCCATTACTTAATATCAACTATCTTGCTGAGCTTGCCCAACAAGCCTGGCAATTAATCAAGCTTTGGCGTGTACCTATTGATAGTAAGATCTTTCATAGTGAACAGCATCGATGCTTTTATCGTTGGATGCTAGACTTTCAAACACATTGCCAACAACAAAATCTACAAAGTCAGGCAGAATTATTCCCTCTTGTTCTTGATGCCATTCAACAACAGCACATAAATCTACCCACAGAAATTATTTTACTGGGTTTTGATGAACTAACACCAAGCTTAGAACAGTTGCAACAACTCGTGACTCAACAAAAAACCAAATTTGAATGGCAAACACCCACGACACAAACTGCAAACCGACAGCGTGTCGCATTAGAAAATCAAGAAAGTGAGCTACTCTGTATGGCACGTTGGGCTAAACAATACGTTCAGCACAACCCGCAACACAAAATTGCCTGCATCGTGCCTAATTTAACGAGTATACGCCTTAGCATTATTAGAACATTTCAGCAGGTTTTTGCCGACATGGATGCCGAACAAGTCTTTAATATTTCTGCTGGTAGCAGTTTGGCGAGTTATCCAGTAATTAATACTGCATTGCAATTACTCAATATCGAAAAGCAGATTCCATTAGAAACCTTAAGTAATATTATCCGTTCAGCTTTTTTACTCGGTGCTGATGAAGAAATATCGGCACGAGCGTATATTGATGGTTTATTGCGCGCCACAGGTGAAACACAAACCAGCTTAGGTAAACTGCTACATTTATTATTAAAATTAGCAGAAAGTGAAACAACGCCATACAAAGCACCGCAGTTAACGAGTATTTGTAGTGCATTATTGAATCTACATCCACCTGAGCAAGGTTCAGCTTCTGAATATAGTCAATACTTCCTGCAACGCTTACAAGTTTGTGGCTGGCCTGGCGAACGTAACCCCAATAGTCATGAGTATCAAGCTGTACAACGTCTAGTAAATTTATTAAAAGAATTTGCAGCACTTGAACATATTTTGCCACAGCTAACCTTTGCTGAAGCAAAACAATATTTCACAGCATTAGCGAATAAAACAACCTTCCAGCCTGAGTCAACTGACACGCCGATTCAAATCCTTGGTTTCTTAGAAGCGGCAGGATTAAATTTTGATGCGGTCTGGGTCTTAGGGCTAGATGCCAATACATGGCCTTCAGCGGCTAGTGCCAACCCTTTTATTCCGATTCAATTACAACGTGAGCATAATTTGCCGCACAGTAGTAATCAACGTGAATATCATTATTGTAAGCAAATTACGGCACGTTTAAGTACTAGCGCACAAACCGTTATTTTCAGTCATGCGCAACAAGAACAGGATAGTGAACTAAAACCTAGTCCACTGATCAGTCATATTGAACCCATTAGCATTAGTGAACTTAACGTGTCAGAGGCACCTGCAACACAACTAGATGCCGCAACAATGGACCTAGAAAATTTCATCGATAATACTGCCCCCCCACTTCAGAAAGATGAAAAAGTCCGTGGTGGTAGTAGTATTTTAAAACAACAAGCAGCATGCCCATTTCGTGCTTTCGCGCAATTACGTTTAAATGCACAAGGTTTTGGTTTACAAAGTTTAGGTTTAACAGCAATGGAACGCGGCACGTTAGTGCATCGTATTTTAGAAAAACTTTGGCAAAAACTGGGAGACCAAGCTACTCTACTCGCTTATTCCGAGCAACAACTCGAAGAACTCGTTACTAACATCGTAACGAATGTCTTATTTGGCGAAGCTCAAGATGATGAAAGTCGACGATCCAAACAGTTATTGCAATTAGAGAAAACGCGATTAGTCAAATTAACATTACATTGGTTAGAACAAGAAAAGCAAAGACCAGCCTTTACAGTGATGCAAGAAGAGCAACGCTGCCAATATGAATTAGCAGGAATAAAATTTAACCTACAGCTGGATCGTCTCGATAAATTAGACAACGGTGATTATGTCATTATTGATTATAAAACCGGCAAGCCTAACATTAGCGCCTGGTTTGGCGAGCGTCCTGATGAGCCACAACTGCCTCTATACGCTATCATTGATCAAGAAACGCAACAGGCTAATGCCGTTTGTTTTGGTTTGGTACGTAGCGACGCTTGTCGCTTTAGTGGCGTCAGTCAACACGACTTACAAATCAAAGGCGTTTGGCAAGCTGAAAAAAAATATAAAATCGATTGGCATACTATCCGTCAACAATGGCAAACAACCTTAACGCGTCTAGCAGAAGAGTTTGCAGCCGGTCATGCCGAGGTCGATCCAAAAGACAACACCACTTGTCAGTTCTGTGATTTACAGAGCTTATGTCGTATTGCTTAGTAGTCAATTAGAAATACCAAGTTGCTCTAACGCCATTTTTAATGAATTGACTTGCTTTGCCTCATAAAGTGCAAAAGGATCGAGTGTTTTTGTACCTAACGCGTCTTCAAACGCTTCTTGATTAGCTTCAGCGACGATTATTTGCGGACAATTTTCGCCAAGATTAGAAGTGAAAATACCTGCGGCACTAACCGGCAAAAAATCTTCATAAGTAATCGGACTATATTCTATATAGCCCTTTGCAATTAATGTATTCAGCTCTTCACCTGATAAGCTTCCTGCTTTTTTTATGCCCTCTTTCGTAGCACCATACTCTACATAAACTAAACCTTGTTGCCGCATTAACGCAATATCATCTGGAAAATCAGCAAATTCTTGTTTTAATACTGCATAATATTCATCAGCATTACTGCCATCAAGATTGGGGATTATGTTGTTTCTTACTATAGCTATTTTCTGCTCGTATAAATTTTTCCCTTTTGGTGTTAATGCTGCTCCGCGTTGTTCTATCTCACCAAAACGTGCTTTATGCTGCTCTTCTTGGTAATTGTTATTATTAGATGGAAATGAGATCGACTCTTCCAACGCTTTAAATGATGTTTGACGTAGTAATATTGGTATTTTGCGCTCAGGAGGCCCTTCAATGACGGCTTTAGGATTAAGACCTTTGCTCGGCATTATATTTTGCACAGCATTAATATCCAATGTTCTTGGCGTCAGATGATTGATATGTGGCCCTTTAAAACTCACCACATCCGCTACCAGCGGATGTACTTTTGTTAGCAACACATAATTTTCAAACGATATTGTTGCTTGCTGATGCCAATGAAATGTGGCTAAAGCTTCTCTGACAAACTCTTGTGCCTCATCATGATCTAAGCCGCCATTTATTTCATGAATATCTATTAATTCACGAACATGTGCAGTAAAAATATCACGCGACGCCAAAATCTCCTCTGCCATTTGCCTTATTTTTGTATTTTCAATTAATTCTGTTCGTAACAATGATGTAAATATACGAAATGGATTTTTCTTCAAATCTGTATCTTTTATTGGTCTAAATGCAGTGGAATGAACCGGCATAGCTGCGACCGATAAATCATAATAACCCACTGGATGCATCCCCATAACGGCAAACAAACGCCGAATCATTGCTAGCTCTTCTGCTTTACCAAGCCTAATCGCACCATGACGCTCTTCATTAATGCGCTGTAGTTCATTGGCTTCATTGAGTGAGTGGTATAAATGTGGGTCTGCTTCCAAAGTTTGTTGATTCACTTCAGCAGCCAGTTTTAATAGAGCTTGATATTGTGGTACTTCCTTTTTATACATATCGGACATTGCTCTTGAGAACATAGTCCGAATTATATTTTGTTCCACAAAACTCATTATTCTACTCCTTGGTTACTCATTGACATACCTGCAAACTTTATACCAACAAACATAGATGCACTTGCATAATATACGAGCACTGCTATCTTTTATATAGAGTTATAAATGGATATTAGCATATGATGCATATATACCCTCATGAACAAAAAGCTCGTCTCGCAAGACAAATGATAGAGAGGTATTCTGAAAGTACAGGCCATCCTCAAGAGCAAACAGTTTATGTTCAACAAAGTACTTGTGTAGCAGTAAAACAGAAACATTTAATAACCGCTCATTTGCGAGTATGTTCTGCTTTAGCCATTACGGTTGATGATGTGAATTTATTAGCCCATATCAGCGCAATGATGCCAACAGATGTGATTACAAGTGAGTTTGAAAAACATATTGCTCTATCAGCAAATAGTCAAGTTGGTATTACTTTATGGTTAGGAGAGAGTTCCGCCACTATCCATCATCACGTTGTTGAGTCTTTATATAAGCTCAACTTGTTAGATCATTTATTTAATGTTGCGGCAATAAAAGAATTATTTAACCGTTATTATGATGCTTTAGAGGCAGACATTAAAAGTCACCCTGATCTTGCTCCAGGTTATAGCGCCTGGGATGATTTTACAACAACGGGGTTTGGTGTGCACCCTATTGCACAAGCATTTTTTGAGCTTGATAATTTAGGTACTTCAGAAGCTATTGAAACATTTACTCATGTTTTAAATATTTTAAACAGAGCTTGTCCACTCGACTTTGCTAATATTACCGGTAATCGAGTTAAGGCTGTCAGTAGTGACATGCAAATCGTCTGCTCAGACGCAACAACAAATAAACCAGAGCCATTGCGACAACAGAGTGCTTTTAAGCCACCACAGCCTTAGCTTTTAACGCCAGCACCCAACAAAAAAATCTTTACTCTCTTGCCAAACTTTAAAACATTCACCTTTTGGATCTAGTAATAATGGCACATACAACTCAGGTCGCCGACCATCAGTGATGATTTGCTGGCTGGTCCACCACATTTTTGGCGCTATCGTTTTAAAATTCACTGCAAATACTTGTTCTTTATCTTTCGAAGCCACCTCAGGCGGATAATAACCATTTACTGGATCCAGCGAATACAATGCACTACTACCCACGTATTGTTGCTTGGTAGCAACTAAATTCGCAACCAGCACATAAGCTTGTGTATTTTTGGCCGTTGCATACCAAATAACATTGGTATTTTCTGGATAAGGCTTCACTAAAAAGCTTTTATCAATAGCGTCTGCCTTACCGTATTGTCCATGCCAAGCTGCTGGCACAATGATCATATCAGCGCGTTTTACACTTAGCACATCAGCGGCTTCTGGAAAACGTGTTTCATCCCCTATTAATAAGCCTATTCTACCAATATTTGTATCAAACACGGACAAGTCATTACCGGCAGTTAACCATTGCTTCTCATGCTGATTAAGATGTGTTTTTTTATAAGTAGCAACGACTTCGCCGGCAGGATTTAACATGATTGCCACATTATAGTAATGTTGTTTTACTTCAACTATCGTGTTGTAAACCACATAACTTGCATATTGTTTTGCTATCTCTTGAAAAAAAGCTTTTATCTTTTCAGCATACTGAGCCAATTGCTGCATAGCTGTTATAGAGCTGGAAAATCCTGTCAATGAATACTCTGGAAACACAATTAAGTTAGTGTCACCAGGAACATGTGTCGTCATTAGTTTTTTGATCTTGGCTTCATTATCACTTACCGCATTAAATTTTGGCGCATATTGCACTAATAACGCATGAATATTATGAGACTTGGATGACGCTTTAACTTCACGAGGCGCCATAAACAACGCGATTTCTTGATAGAGCTCCGGACGGCGCTCAGTTAATAATTTTTTATTTTCATTCTCATACAACTCTGGATTAATTGTTGCGTATAGAATTGTTGGCGGAGTCTTAGCTGGCGGATTATCACCCTGCTGACTTACTGGCGCTTGCGCGAGTTTCTTACCTAAAGGATTCCATATTGTTGAACCGCCTAAATAATGCACTCCAACATTTAGTTTCGTGTTCTTTTCTATATTGTTTCTATTCGCAGCAACGACAAACAAACCATTTTGTAAGGCTTGTTGTTGCATAGCCGCAATAGAAACATGTACTCCAGCACCTTTAGGTTTAGCTTGTAACATACGGCCAGAGCTAGAAATAAAAGCCAGAATATTTGCACCTTTTAGGCTTGCTAGTCGTGCAGATTGATAAAAGTAATCATCATAACAAATGATCATAGCAATATTGCCTAGTGGTGTTTTGAATACAGGAACACCGAGATTACCACGCGCAGCCCACGTTGATTCCAATGTATATAAATTGGTTTTTCTGTATTTACCAATTAATCCTTGTGGCCCTACTAGGAAAGCAGCGTTGTAATAAAGCTTGGTTTTGTTATCAACTTCCGGCATACCAACCACGATATAAACATCATATTGTCGCGCAAGCTTCACAAAGAAATCTGTGGTTTTACCTGGAATAGTATCGACATAAGGTTTTATGCTTTGTCTTGAACCATATAAATACCCGGTCGTCGACATCTCGGGAAATAAAATCAACTTTGCTCCGTTCACTACAGCTGTTTTTACAGCTTCTGCCATCGCCGGATAGTTTTGTTCTCGTTGCTGAAAGGCAGGATTAAACTCAATTGCCGCCGCTTTGAATTCTTTTAATGGACTTGCAAATACGGTGACCGATAAAGTCAATATTAAGATTGCAATGCAGAAGTATCGTAATTTTTTCATGGAATCCTTCCCTTTTAGACGTTTTTATAACTATCGTTAGTTTGTTGCAAAGTTTATACCAGTCTACGAGACTTTTGCATCCTTATTAATATCCGCTATGGCGGATAAACTTGACATTACCCGCTACAGGGTATATTTTTATGTTTATCCCCCGTATGGGATAAATACAATTAAGCCGTTATGGAGTTGATAAAATGATAGTACATTCACCACAAGAGCTAGCTTTATATGTAAATAATCACCGCAAAAAGCTCAAGATCAGCCAGACAGCCGTCAGTGATAGCGTGGGTATTAAGCAAGCGACCTTATCTGCATTTGAAAATAAACCAGAAAGTACCAAGCTCGAAACCTTATTCAGCATTCTTGCTGCGCTTAATCTGGATTTACGCGTGAGTAGCAAAGATGATAATTCTGATAAACAAAACAAGTGGACTGAAGAATGGTAAAAAATAAAGGCGCAAACAAGCAATTGACCGTATTGATGAACGGAATTATTGTCGGTTATTTAGAAAAAACCAAAAGTGCGGGTATGCGTTTTCAATATGAAGATAGCTGGCTAGATCGCCTTGGTGCGCGTCCTATTTCTTTATCGTTACCGTTATTAGGTCAGACTTATATCGGTGATAACGTTTATAATTTTTTTGATAATTTGCTACCTGATAACCCTCAAATTCGCGCCCGTATCCAAACCAAATTTCACAGTCAAACGGATCAACCGTTTGACTTATTAAGTAATATTGGACGTGATTGCGTTGGCGCCATACAGCTTCTAGAAAGTGATGCGAGAATAGACCAGCAGCAAATGTTGTTTGAGCCTTTAAGTAACGCAGATATAGCCAATACTTTACGCTCTTATCAACAAGCACCATTGGGCATGTTAGATCAAACAGAAGAGTTTCGAATTTCACTTGCTGGCGCGCAAGAAAAATCAGCCTTTCTTTGGCGAGATGAAAGGTGGAACAAACCGCTCGGCACAACCCCAACTAGCCATATCTTTAAACTACCCATCGGTTATATTCAGCAACAACACATTGACTTAAGTGATAGTTGTGAAAATGAGTGGTTATGTTCAGAAATTGCCGCAGCATTCGGATTACCTGTTGCGAAGTGTCAAATAGCAACATTTGAAGATGTTAAAGTACTTGTCGTTGAACGTTTTGATCGCAAGCTTGCCAAAGATGGCCATACTTTATTGCGCTTACCACAAGAAGATATGTGTCAGGCTTTAGGCTTATCACCAAATTTAAAGTATCAATCTGATGGCGGCCCGGGTATAGAGCGCATTATGCGTTTGCTATTAGGCTCTAATCAACCAGCAGAAGATCGAGATATTTTTTTTAAAGCACAAATTTTATTTTGGTTAATTGCAGGTATTGATGGCCACGCCAAAAACTTTAGTCTGTTTATTGAGCCCGAAGGCAAATATCGACTTACACCGTTATATGACATCATGTCTGCTTATCCCCTACTTGAAAATAAGCATTTACAAACAAAGAAAATCAAAATGGCAATGGCGTTGAAAGGCAAAAATAACCATTATCATTGGCATACTTTACAACGACGTCATTTTATCGAGATGGCAGATCATGCGAATTATTCAACAAGCCGGGCAGAACAATTGCTTGATGTAATGCTTGAGCAAGTTGAGAGTGTTATCGCAACTGTCACAGAGATATTACCAAATGATTTTCCAGTAGTTATTGCCGAAAGTATTTTTACCGGTATGCGCAATACTAAGCATAAACTCTCTAAAAAATAAGTTTTAGGTCGATTGCATGAAATTTATTATTATGTTTGAGTAATACTCCATTTTCAATCGCGATACGGTTCATAAAAAATGGGGCATCATAAACAAACGTATGAAACTCACCATTTTCGCCACAAGGATCAATATAATTCGGTAAACTCGCTATAAATTGATAATCAAATCGATTACCTAACAATTCAGACTCTAAAACCTCAGTATTAATAGACGTAATGACAGCATGAATGCCAATATCAATTATTTCTCGCGCAAGGTCAAAGCTATCCATATTCCATAAGGGGAAAATCGGTTTTATTCCAGTATTAGATAATACTTTTTCATGATATTCACGAATAATCTGTAAATAAATATTATCAAAAGCAATAACATCTACTCCTGCTTGTTGAGCAATTTGTAATGCTTTTAGTATTTTACTTTCATAAACCGTATTGGGACAATCCTTTGGTAGCTCAACAATATGCAGAGGTAAATTCATATTCGCAGCTTGCATTTCTAACAAAATACGCTGAGTAGTATGCATTGCTACACGTTGACTCTCAGATTCAATCGTTGTTAATAAACCTACGACCTCATACTCATCAGATTGTTGCAGTAAATAATATACATAAGCACTATCTTTACCTGAACTCCAACTTAACCAAATTTTTTGTTTATCATTCATGGTTTCTTCTCCTCAGTAAGAACTTTCACGATAAATCAAGAGTCCTCATCATGCTTCGCAATACCAAACAACAAAATAGCAAAAACATATAAAAACACGGTATATTAAAGCATGATGAGGATCGAAACTAACTCACTTTCTTAAACTGACAGGCTTGATTCCCAGTAGAACAAGTGATTTCAAACGGCGCTGAAGTATGACTCCACGCTCCACCCGTTGCTTTGAAAGTACCGCTGAGTTTATACATGACGCTTGGCGGTAACCATGGATTGGCGGTTTTATTATAAAGACAAGCTACACCACCATCATGACCTAGTCCCATAACAACACGATCAAACTTATTGCTTTTATAGGTACTAGGACAATGCATAGCAAATGCTGCTGAACTTAGAACAAGAGAACCTAATGCAAGGATTAATATTTTTTTCATTTTTCTACTCCTAAACTTATTAATTTGCGAAATGGAGTATAGATACAAAAAACACAGATGTAAACATTAATTAAACATATTGGTTTACATTAATGTTCCGCAAGTCGCGTAACGATAAATATCTAACCAACATATTGACTGCTGATTTGAAGATCAAATACTAACTTCTCTTTTATTTTAAAGATCAGTATATTAAATTAAATATCAGACTAGTTTAGTAATCATAATTTACAATTTATACGGGAATAATTTTACCCTCGTTTTTTCAAACTCAGGAAACCAATGGATATTAATACAGTAAAAATGTTTATAGATTATAAAGTATGGGCAAATAAACTTACTTTTGGCGCAGTAGCTCAACTAGAACCTAACGAAGCAGTAAAAGAGCGCCAAACATTGTTTAAAAATATAGTGCATACACTTAATCATTGCTATGTTATCGACCTTATCTGGAAAGCTCATCTTGAAAAGCGTGAGCATGGATTCAATGAGCGTAATACTAAGTCCCCGCCTTCATTGGAAAAACTATGGTCTTCACAGCAACAAATAGACGACTGGTATACGACCTACACGCGCTCATTGTCCGCAGAAGAATTAAATCAAACCATAAATTTTAAATTAATCGATGGTAACAAAGGAATCATGACACGAGGTGAAATTCTGCTGCATATTGTAAACCATTCGACTTATCATCGAGGCTTCGTTGCTGATATTTTTTATCAAATCCCCTCTAAGCCACCAACAACTGATTTACCTGTATTTCTTAATGAACGCAATCACGTCTTTTGAAAGCTCATTGAGTTAATCGAATGGAAAAGGCATACTTAATACTTCAATTCTTAATGTTGAGGTGGATATGTCTTTTGTAGTATTAAAGTTTGGTGGGACCAGTGTTTCCAGTCGTTCATCTTGGGATAATATTCGTTCTATTGTGCAGCAACGTGTAGCTGAAGGTTTGCAGCCTATTATTGTTTGCTCTGCTTTAAGTCAAGCCTCAAACCTTCTTGAGAACTTATTAACGCTTTCACCATTAGGTGAGCATCAGCCAACATTGGATAAGCTTGCTGCTAATTATCATGCCTTAGCAGCTACTTTAGATGTCTCTAGCGATATTATTCATGATGATGTTGAGCAATTATCGCGTTTACTAGAAGGTATCTCATTAGTTAAAGAAGCAAGTCCACGTATTCAAGCGCAAGTATTAGCATTTGGCGAAATCATGTTGACACGATTAGGTGTCGCGTTCTTGTGCGCAGCTGATATTAACGTTGCATTTTGTGACGCGCGTGACTGGTTACAAAGTGTTGATGAAAATCATGTGAATCAAGTATCAAAATATTTAATATCTCGTTGTGATGTGAGTTTTGATGAAACGCTTGTTGCTAAATGTCAGGCACAAAAAAATATGGTGTTATTAACACAAGGTTTTATTGCAAGTAATGCGCAAGGTGAAACGGTATTGTTGGGTCGAGGTGGTTCAGATGTTTCAGCTGCTTATATTGCGGCTAAATTAGGGGCAAAGCGTTGTGAAATTTGGACGGATGTTCCTGGCATCTATACCGCCAACCCACAAGCTATTCCATCTGCACGGCGTTTGCGTCAGCTAGATTATGATGAAGCACAAGAAATTGCTTCAATGGGAGCAAAAGTGTTGCATCCAAATGCCGTTGAGCCCTGTCGTCAAACTGATATCCCCATTCATATTTGCTATACCTCAAACCCGGATTGTAGTGGCACTATTATTTCGCGTGATAGTGATGGCGACAGCATTCAGATTAAATCAATATTAACGAAAAATAGTGTGGTATTGATTTCAATTGAAACCGTGCAAATGTGGCATCAAGTTGGTTTCTTATCTGATGTATTTGAATGTTTTAAAAAACACGGTTTGTCAATCGATTTGGTTTCTACTTCAGAAGCCAGTGTAACCGTGTCGCTTGATCGCTCCATTGCCGAAAAAGATCCGCTCGCGATTAATCGAGTTGTTAAAGAGTTAAATACATTTGCACGAGCGAATTTAATTGGTCCATGTGCCTCTATAAGTTTAGTCGGTCGTAATATACGTGCGATTTTACATCAGCTAGGTGGTGTATTTGAACTGTTTGAATCACAAAATATCTACTTATTATCACAAGCTGCAAATGATTTAAACCTAACCTTTGTTGTTGATGAAGACCAGGCACTACGTTTAGCTAAAAAACTACATACATTATTGGTTGATCAGAATCCGCGCAGCCAGCATTTAAGTAAAAGTTGGCAAGAAGAATTTGGGCAATATATTGAAAAACCAATGCCCTGGTGGCAACAGCAACGTATTGAATTATTAGAACTCGCTAAAACAGCATCACCGGCCTATGTTTATGACCAAGCAACCTTGCGTGCATCGGCAGACAAATTATTGAAATCGACCGTCATTGATCATTTCTTCTATGCAATGAAAGCCAATGCGAACGAAGAGGTTTTAACTGAGTTTTACAATAAAGGGCTAAATTTCGAATGCGTCTCGTTAGAAGAAATAAATATTGTATTACGTTTATTCCCTGAGATTAATCGTAACCGTATCTTGTTTACGCCGAACTTTGCACAACGTGAAGAATATACTAAAGGGTTAGAGCTAGGGGTGCATTTAACGATTGATAATCTATATGTATTGCAACAATGGCCAGAATTATTTTCAGGAAAATCAATCTTAATTCGCGTTGACCCAGGTTATGGTGCTGGGCATCACAAGTTTGTGGTGACCGGAGGTGATGCCTCGAAATTTGGTATTCCATTGATAGAGTTAGATGAAGTTAGCAGACTCGTGAAGCAACATAAGATAACCATTAAAGGCTTACATGTGCATTCAGGTAGCGGGATTTTGAACCCAACTAACTGGCTGCAAACAGCCGAAACGCTAGCAGGACTATTGCAGCAGTTCCCCGATGTAACCATTTTGGATCTTGGTGGCGGTATGGGGGTTGTTGAGCGTCCAGGGCAAACGCCATTAGATATGACAGAATTTGATAAATCGTTAACAGCATTTAAACAAACACATAAAAACCTAACATTGTGGATGGAACCAGGTAGATTTCTTGTTGCCGAAGCTGGTGTGATTGTTGCCAAGGTAACACAACTTAAAACCAAGGGTGATACGTATTTTATTGGTATCGAAGCTGGTATGAATTCATTAATCCGCCCGGCTCTATACGGCTCGTACCATGAAATTGTAAATTTAACGAAATTAGACCAGCCTAAAAAAGTGATTGCCAATATTGTTGGTCCAATTTGTGAGTCAGGTGATACGCTTGGGCATTCACGTTTGTTGCCAGAGACAGAAGAAGGCGATGTTATTTTAATCGCAACTGCTGGTGCTTACGGTCGGGTAATGAGTTGCCATTACAACCAACGTCCTCCAGCACAAGAAATTTTCATAAGCACATGTATGTAATTTTTCCTTTATAAATAACGATACTATATAATTAGAAAATGCTTTATTTTATGCTACTAAATGTCTGCTTCTTTTAGGTGCCCCCTAATTTAAAAGCAATAGCCTCGTGTTTGCATGTCGAAACAAACACGAAACCACATCAGGTCCATTTTCACTCGGAAGTTTATTTTTTGGTTTGCTGATTTGTAAAATGATACGGACAAATCCTCGTATCAGTCATCGTTTTTGAATGAGCACTGCTCGAAGATGGACACACCGGTACTATGTTTAAATGCCAAGATCCATGCTTCCTATCAGGAGTATAGAAACCACCAATCGCGCCGACATCAGCTGAAAAATGAGCTGAAGCATAATCACATACCGCCATTCCGCCTCCTGCATAATAGGTACCCGTAAAACTCATCTGCACAGGGACTTTTACCCCAATGTTGAAATCGCCAACACCAAGGCCAGTCATTGTTGTTGACGATGTTTTAATAACTTTACAATCGTCGCTGTAAATACTGAGTGACGAGCACTGTATAGTAACCGTTTGAGGACAATAGATATCAAGTTGTTCTGCATATGCGGTTGCAGTTAATAATGCTGCTGGTAAAGATACCAGTAAACAGAGCTTCAATAGTTTGTTGAGCATGAGCTATATTTCTCCCATATTACGTCGTTATTGACAGACACGTATAAGACGTTGGCTATTTTACAACCATGACGATTAAAAATCTAGCATGCTAGCTCATAGAAACCAGGGGAGTTCCCCTAGGAAAAGGATAAAACGTTATGAATAAAGGCAGATAGATTTTTAGTTGCTGATGTTAGCGTGATTGTTGCTAAAGTAACGCAGCTTAAAACAAAAGGTGACACGTTCTTTATTGCTATCGAAGCAGGCATGAATTCATTAATCCGCCCTGCTCTATACGGTGCATACCATGAAATTGTAAATTTGACGAAATTAGCTCCGCCTAAAAAAGTGATTGCTAATATTGTTGGTCCAATTTGTGAGTCAGGTGATACGCTTGGGCATTCGCGCTTGTTGCCAGAAACAGAAGAAGGCGATGTTGTTTTAATCGCAACGGCAGGTGCTTATGGTAGAGTAATGAGTTGTCACTATAATCAGCGTCCTCCAGCACAAGAGATTTTCTATCAAGCGATGAACGCACTCTCATAGGTAGGATAAGGATGAGATAGTAGATAAAGAGCTCTCCATTATCATTGCTGCCGGCTACAACTCTTGTCTATAAAGAGAATTTAAATACGCGTAGCAACAATGCCGATATACTCACGTCCATCATGCCAAGTATATTCAACCGCACCATTATCGCGGCCATTTAAATAGACAGATGATTCAATGCTAAATCCAGCTTGAGCTAACGCTGATTCTAGTATTTCTTTTTCGTATAAGTGAAATGCTGATGGAAACAAATCATCAATCTCACTGTCCTCTATGGTAATGTAGTTATTATAATTTTCCAAGTAACCAGGCCAAGCAACATTTGAGATTTTACGGCTCTGATACTCTGTTTTAAAAGTAGAATTGTCTAATTCTTTGATGAAAATGCTGTAGCAAACAATAAAAAGTTTTCCGCCAGGACACAACCAATTATGAAATTTAGCTAATCCCGCCATAAGCTCAGAGCCATTTAAAAATTCTAGAATATGTGACGCGTGAATAGCCTGAACAGAGCTATGATTAAAACTATAGTCTTGAGGGAAAACTCCTTGGTGAGTTGATAACTTTGATAAATTTTCAGTGGCAAGATCACTCTTAACAACATCTAAATGTTCTTGAGCCATATCACAAGCAATAATATGGTTAGCACCAGCATTCAATGCGGCATTTACAACATTACCGTAGGCACACCCCATGTCCATAATCATAGCATCCGCATCATTACACTCACTAGCATAAGCAATAAATTGCTTGGTTGTGCTTGAAAAAGGATGCATTACGCCTCGGTGGTTTTGTGTATCTCGATGTGTAGTCGTCATTTTCGCTCTTCCATATTAAACCTAGATTCTGCAGTTGGCATCTACTGCGGAATCCAGGTTAAAAGATTCTCAGGCCAAATTTAAACTACTGCAATTTCTTAATATTTTTTTCAGACAGCAATTGTTCGATAAAAATATTTGCGGTGGTTAGTTGCACCATTACATCAGCTGGTTGCATGTATTTGTCTTCTGCTATTTCTTGCTTAGGTCGCATCACATTAAGCTTAGCTTTAACTCGAGCTAATCGCGCCAAAACATTTTGCGTAACGTCTAATACATCTGATGAAGCTGTTGCATCTTTAACAACACTTACCGAAGAAGGATTGAGCCCCAATTCTTTTTGTAATTTAATAACACTATCTAACAATCTGACGGCTTGTCGATTAGCATGTTTAGGTAAAGCAATAACTGGGCGTATAACATTTGGCGAAGTAAACTTAATTGAATACTTCTCTGCAATAGCTTTGATATCCGCTAAAATATATTGCGTATTGCGATACACCAAACTTGGCGTGGTATATCCAACAATATCCTCCAATAACATATCGGCTTTGGCTAGATTACGATAAACATCGGCAGGCTGTTTTTCACCCGTGTTCACTGGTATTTCAACTTTTCCAGGCACGCCGACTTTATGACGAATAGCTTGTAATGCCGTTACCATCACTTGCAGATTATTGTAAACATCCTGTGGCTCGAGTTCTTTATTTGGTAATGCGGGTACCGCGACTTGAGTTAAGCCCAGTTCTTTCTGAAATAGAGCAATTTTGCGCAAGACTTCTAGTGATTTAAAGTAAACCTGAGTAGGAATCTTTTCTTTGGGAATTGGAATTTTTGGTAATAAAGTGTTCAATCCTTTATAAGTATGAATACTGCTAATCAATGCCACAACTTCTTGTGATTGCTGAAATGCATCTGTTGGGGTAATCGTTTTAGCATTAGTAATTTGAGTAGCTAGCAGTAGTAATGAGCAAGCACAAACATTGAACATTAATCTTGTTATTCTTCGTGTCATTTGTCTCTCTCCATGACTATATGAAATAGATAAATTTTTGTATTGACAAGTTGAGCATTATAACAAATTTCATAAGCTTGTCTTGGTTAAAAAATCGTAAATCCCTGTTTTTATTTACCTAGTCAAAATTACCCACAGATCCTGTTGATAACTCTGTGGATAAGACGAAAATAATGTCCCTTATTGCTTGAAGGACGGGCATCGAAGTTAAATTGAGCAAAACTTGGACCGAAGGATAAATCCATTTAAAAACAATGCATTACAAGCCTCTTCTTAATGATTTCAAGAAGACAAGATCACTCTTCAGACTCATTTCTAAAAAGCCCTTGACTTGTTAACAACTTCATGAAATCTTGCATGTCTTATAGTGCTATTTGGTAAGTTCCTTGAACAATACAACGAGTTACAGCATGACACCTTCTATAGCCGATCAAGCACAGCGCGATGCTGCTTTAAATATAAGCAAATCATTCATTATCCAAGCTCCCGCAGGCTCAGGTAAAACCGAATTATTAACCCAACGTTATTTGGCATTACTTAGTCAAGCGGTCAGTCAACCTGAAGAAATTATTGCCATTACGTTTACTCGCAAAGCCGCAGCTGAAATGCGCGCACGAATTATTAATGCGTTGCTTGCTTGTGCAAACCCTATTCCAGAGGCTGAACATGCACAGAAAACATATCGTTTGGCAGAACAAGTATTAAAAAAAGATCAGCAACTACAATGGCAATTATTAGAAAACCCACAACGTTTACGTGTGTTTACGATTGATTCACTATGTTTTAGTTTGGCAAAACAAATGCCACTGTTGGCTGAGGGCCGCATTACCCCAGAAGTTTGTGTTGATGCCAATCAATATTACCAACAAACTGCTCGACAAATTATTCAAAGTATTCATAACGATGTGCCATGGCTTGGGGCTTTACAGCAACTAGCCTTACATCTAGATAATCAACTCGATAAGCTAGAAAACTTACTGATCCAAATGCAAGCTAAGCGTGACCAATGGCTGCCCTATCTCTATTTGCATGATGACGCAACGCAATTACGCTCCGCCCTTGAGCTCGGTTTGCAGCATATTACTGACGATTTATTAGCCGAATTACACAGTCAATTTCCTAAAGATATACTTGCGCAACTAGGCCTATTAACAAATTTTGCTAGGCAACACATGTTGCTACGCAACCCAGAGCATCCATTATGTCTTTATAACGACTATCGTGTTGTTCCTGAAACACAACAACAGCAAATAGATTATTGGAATGGCTTAAGCAGCTTGTTATTAACGAATGCTGGTTTCTGTCGTAAAAGTTTTGATGCACGTATTGGTTTTCCTGCCGCCTCCAGTCAAGAAGATAAAGAAAGTCGGCAACTGTATAAAGAGATGAAACAACGTATCACCGAACTTAATAAGCATTTAGCTGAAGATGACAAGCTACAGGTTTTACTTGAGCAATGGCAAAATGCCCCGCCTCTTACTTATGCCGAACAACAATGGCAAATTTTATTAGCTTTACTAGAAATCTTACCGGTTTTAAATGCGCAACTACTTATTAATCTACAACAACAGAGTCAAGTCGACTTCATCGCAATCTCCCAAGCAGCGAGTCAAGCTTTAGGGAAAATTAGCGATCCTAGTGATTTAGCACTATTACTCGATTACCAAATTCGTCATATCTTAGTTGATGAGTTTCAAGATACCGCAATTAATCAATTACATTTGTTAGAAAAATTAACCGCCGGCTGGGAAGCTAATGATGGACGTAGTTTATTTATTGTCGGCGACCCCATGCAGTCAATCTATCGATTTCGAAAAGCTGAAGTTGGGTTGTTTTTACGTGTGCAACAACAAGGCATTGGCCATATCCATTTAGACTCCCTGACTTTACGTACAAATTTTCGTTCCACTGCAAATATCATTACTTGGGTAAATACAGTTTTTGCGGCAAGCTTTCCTGATTTTGCTGATATTAGTACTGGCGCCATTCCTTATAGCAAGGCCATTGCAGCAAAGAATTCCTCAGATGATAGTGTTATCGCAACACATTGCCATTTAGAAACAGATTACGTCAATGAAGCAGCAAAAGTCGTTAAACTTATCCAACAGGAACAACAAGCTGACAATCAGCAATCCATTGCGATACTGGTTAAATCTCGTAGTCACTTATTACATATTATTCCAGCCTTAAAAGCTGCTGACATTAGCTTTCAAGCCGTGGAGCTAGAATCTCTTGCCAGTAATCCTGCTATTCGTGATTTACAAAGCTTAACGCGAGCACTATTACATCTTGGCGATAGAATAGCGTGGTTTGCTATTTTACGGGCACCGTGGTGTGGTTTAACTTTAGCGGATTTACATCAATTAATGACGACGAATCCTGCAACATTATTATGGGATGTACTGCAAAATTCAGCTATTACTTGTAAGCTTTCCGATGATGGTCAGCAACGCTTACGATTCATACTCCCTATTTTGCAGCATGCTTTGCAACAACGACAGCGCCAGAACTTAACGGATTGGATTAAATCTACTTGGTGTCAATTGCTCGGTCCACAGTGTTTATCAAGCGATCAACTTGCTGATGTCGACAGCTTTTGGCAATTATTGGATAGTCTTGATGCGAGTGGTCAACTTCTCGATCATTCATTATTAGAAACAAAATTAGCTGAACTTTACTCACGTAATATTAATAATACCAGTAAGCTTCATGTTATGACGATACATAAGTCTAAAGGTTTAGAGTTCGACGTTGTTATTTTGCCAGGTCTAGCGAAAACACCTCAGGTTGATCAAGCCCGATTATTAGCCTGGTATGAGCGTCCAACCGAACATGGCGAAGACTTAATTTTAGCTCCGATTAAAGGTAGTGGTCATGCCGATGAGGCCATTTATGATTATTTACGACGTATTGAATCGATAAAACAGCATTATGAAACAGGACGCTTACTTTATGTGGCTGTTACGCGTGCCAAACAACGTTTGCACCTGCTTGCTAAGCTCGAGCTGCAAAAATTGAAAACGGCAGATGACGTCCCTACTCTACAAGCACCCAGTAAAAGTAGCATGTTAGGTCATATTTGGAACTGCGTTGCATTGCAATTTAATCAGCAAATTAGTCAGGAAGCTACCGCCATTGATTCAGTAGAAAAGCATCAACCCAAACAATTACAGCGTTTAAGTTTGCAGTCATTGCCACAGGATAGTACACCGGCAACAATCACATCACCTTTTAATAAAATCCATCTAACTTGGCAACAAGATACACAACGTTTGTTTGGTATTTTCTTACATCGATTATTGCAACAAATTGCCACTGATGGTTTAACTAGCTGGACTTCTGAGAAAATCACCAGGAATGAATATTTCTTTCGTTGCGGTTTAGCGCAGCAAGGGATCAGTAATAACGAGTTAAATGTTTGTGTAGATAGATTAATAACAAGCTTACACAACATCATCAACGATAAACAATTCCAATGGTTGCTATCTACAGAGCATCAAAACGCGGCCAATGAATTTGCGATAACAACATTTCAAGATCAGAACAAAACACAACATATCATTGACCGCACCTTCATCGATCAGGATAATAGACGTTGGATTATTGATTACAAAACTAGTGAACCACAAGCAATGGATCTAGAACAATTTTTACAAGCTCAACAACAGCTTTATCGTCCACAGTTGGAACGTTATGCTCTTGCGATGCAACAGTATGATGAGAGCAGCCAGCAGAATCATCCAATTAAACTATTACTTTACTTTCCGCTGCTAACCGCATGGCAAGAATGGGATTTTTGAAGAATGAAAACAACAATTAAAACTGATATATGTATTTTAGGTGCAGGTTCTGGCGGCTTATCTTTAGCCGCCGGGGCCGCACAAATGGGCGCATCAGTTGTCTTACTCGAACAAGATAAAATGGGTGGTGATTGCTTAAATTATGGTTGTGTTCCATCCAAAGCTCTACTTGCTGCCAGCAAACTTGCTCATGTTAAGAGTTATGCTTCTGAGCTAGGTATTAACTATGCCACTTGTGAAATCGATTTTGCCAAGGTCAATCAACATATCAAAAATGTTATTGCCGGTATTGAACCAAATGATTCCGTAGAACGTTTTACGCAACTTGGTGTTAAAGTGATTTTAGAAGCAGGTAAATTTGTTGCTCCACGAATTATTGAAACAGAGTCTCATCGTATTCAAGCTCGTCGTATTGTTATTGCAACAGGCTCGAGTCCAGCAATACCTAAAATCGAAGGCATAAATGACACATTTTTTCTCACTAATGAAACTGTTTTTGACTTAACAACAGCACCACAACACTTAATCATTATTGGTGGCGGTCCTATTGGTTGTGAAATGGCACAAGCGCATCGGCGTTTAGGTTGCGAGGTTACTATTTTAGAATGCTTTGAAATTATGCCTAAAGATGACCGCAAACTGGTTGATGTCGTTCGCCAACAATTACTTGCTGATGGCATCAAAATTTATGAGTACTGTCAAATTGATAAAGTTGAAACAATAAATGATCAGGTTGTTGTTAACATTGAACAACAACAACGTGAATCACAACTGACAGGTTCACATTTATTAGTGGCAACTGGACGCAAACCTAATCTTACTGATCTAGATCTTGATGCTGCTGGAATTATCCATAGTATTAAGGGGATTAACGTTGATCAACGTTTACGAACTAATAACAAAAAAGTTTTTGCTATTGGAGATGTTACGGGGATGTATCAATTTACACATATGGCAAATTATCACGCAGGTATTGTCTTGAAAAATATTTTATTTCGTCTTCCTGCTAAAACAGATTTTCGTAGCGTTCCTTGGGTAACTTATACTGATCCAGAGTTAGCTCATGTAGGATTGAATGAACAACAAGCATTTAGCCTCGATGATAATATTGAAATTTTACATTTTGACTATGCAGAAAATGATCGCGCTCGAGCAGAAAACTTAACTCATGGCAAAATAAAAGTCATAGCTGATCGTAAAGGCTATATTTTAGGCGTCAGTATTGTTGGGCAACATGCTGGCGAGCTATTAATGCCTTGGATCCTTGCAATTCAACGGAAATTGAAATTAAATGCTATTGCAGAGTTAATAGTGCCCTACCCAACGCTAAGTGAAATCAATAAGCGCGTGGCTGGAAGTTTTTATACAAATTTCCTATTCTCAAAGAAAGTACGTCGTTTGGTAAAATGGCTAAGCTATTTAGGTTAAACCTAGATTCAGCATATTAAGCTTTCGTAGTAGATGGCAACTATAGAATCTAGATTAAATTAAGGGAAACCTGTTATGAATATGTTACAACGCATGAAATTAAATTCCTTAAAGAAGAAAATTGAAAAGTTCATACACTTGCGAGATGAAGGTGATAACCGCGCCTCGCAAAAAGAGATTGCCGCTCAAAAAGAATTAGGTGTGCTTTATCAAAAACTCGCATTTGACCGTAATGTTCCTAATGCGAAGTGGTTGGCACAAGAATGTTTTCGAGCAGCAGCAATTCTAGGTGATAACGATGCATGTTATGATTTCGGTAATGCTAAATTAGGAGAAGGTATTTTTTGGCATGATTTAAGCAATAGTATTTTTCATGCCCAAATTCATAAAGAATATGCTAAACAAGCTTTTGAAGAAGCCCACTCTTATTTAAAGCAAGCAGTTAATTTAGGACATATTCTTGCTAAACGCCGTTTAGGATTAGCGAATATTCGTGGCTGGGGTGTTGCCAAAAACTCAGAACTCGGTACACAAATGATTATTGAGAGTATTAAAGAAGAAGGCAGCTGGAATCGCGCCACCCAAATATTTGAAGAACTTGGTTTGCATTCCCCCGAGATTTTTACCGAGTTAATGAAACATAAATAGGAACAAACATATGTACAATCAGCTGAATTTTGCTTTAGGTGAAACGATTGACATGCTACGCAGCACGGTACGTGAATTTGCTGCCCGTGAAATTGCCCCTCTTGCTGAAAAAATTGATGTAAATAATACGTTTCCCCGTGAGCTCTGGCCACAATTGGGTTCACTAGGCTTATTAGGCGTTACCGTTGCCGAAGAATATGGTGGCAGCGCTATGGGCTATCTCGAGCATGTTGTCGCCATGGAAGAAATCAGCCGCGCTTGTGCGGCTATTGGTTTAAGTTATGGTGCTCATTCAAATCTCTGTGTGAATCAAATTCATATTAATGGTAACGAACAACAGAAACAGAAATACTTACCAAAACTTGTTTCAGGAGAACATGTCGGCGCCCTCGCCATGAGCGAAGCAAATTCCGGTTCTGATGTTGTGAGTTTACGCTTACATGCTGAAAATAAAGGTGACCATTATATTTTAAATGGCAGTAAGATGTGGATCACCAATGGTCCGGATGCTGATGTCCTCGTCGTTTATGCTAAAACAGATAAAACTGCCGGCAAAAAGGGTATTACCGCCTTTATTATTGAAAAAGATTTTTCAGGTTTTAGTACCGCTCAGAAACTTGATAAACTCGGCATGCGTGGCTCAAGCACCTCAGAACTTGTTTTTGAAAACTGTAAAGTTCCTGCTGAAAATATTTTGGGTGAGCTCAATGGTGGCGTCAAAGTCTTGATGAGTGGCTTGGATTATGAACGTGTCGTCCTAGCTGCGGGCCCAGTTGGTATTATGCATGCTTGCTTAGATGTGGTACTCCCCTATATTCATGAACGCAAACAATTCGATCAAGCTATTGGCGAGTTTCAATTCATTCAAGGCCATGTCGCTGATATGTATACCGCGCTTAATGCTTCGCGCGCCTATTTATATAGTGTTGCCAAAGCCTGTGATTGTAAAGAAACAACACGTAAAGATTCTGCAGCTGTAATTTTGTTTACGTCTGAGAATGCAACACAAATGGCTTTAAAGGCCATTCAATGTTTAGGTGGTAACGGCTATATTAATGAATATCCAACAGGACGTTTATTACGTGATGCTAAATTATATGAAATTGGAGCTGGCACATCGGAAATACGCCGTATGTTAATTGGTCGCGAGTTATTTCGTGAAACAGAATAGTTAATGACTTCTAACTTGCTGCTTTACGACTGAGTTGATTTTCCCCGTCATCCCTGTTGCTAAACGACTCCCGGCAGTACGTCGAAGCTGTGAAATAATATGATGTTTAGTAAATAGATTTAATACTGTTGATTGTTTAGCAAATGCTTTCATCGCCGTAATTGCGTCATGATCTTGTTTTGTTAATGCTTGTTCAGGCTCTTCCACATAAAGTTGTGCCGCATGATACAACGATAACATTGCTGACTTTAATATTGATAACTCATAAAGCTTTTCAGCAGGAATAGCATCAATTTGTAGGCCTAAAAAACGCCGCCCATTATATTGAAACTTAGTCTCGAGCAAATTTAACCTCTTAATTACTTCATTCGGTGTCATCTTCTGAGTTTGCTGCTCTAGTTGCAGTGCAGCATTACGTTGCAATTTCAGTTCCAGCAAACGTATGCCGGTCGTCAGCAAAGCTTGATACTTATCGTAAGCTTGCCAACGTTCCGTACGAAAGTACGCTTTCATTTCAGGTTTATAGATTGTTGAACACTTTCGCCCTTCTTCACTAGCTGTTTTTAAGTCTTGGTCACATGCCTGCTTGCAATTATCCCATGTCAACATATCTGATGAATGATCACTGTTGTATTTATCAATTAACAAGGTAATTGCTTTAACAGAGCTAGCTAAGATTGGTGTTTCAAATTTTTGGCTTTTTATAAAAAGAGCTGAAATTGCTATTTTAATTCGATCTAGAGCAGGCTCATGCTCAGGTTTGAGTCGCTCAATTCGTTGTTGCAACATTAGTAAAGACTGTTTCAATTCAAGAATGCATTGCAATGCTTTTAGTTCTTTTAATTCATTTTTTAATACTTTTATATTGTCTAGCTCATTATACCGTTCAAATTGACGCAATGCTTTTTTATCTATATTTTTCTCTATTTCTCCTGCTTGATACCAATCGAGATGTACGGCTCGCAAACGCTGGTATTCTAATTTTATAAATACATCTAATTCTCTAATATAAGCGTCTCGCAATTGCTGAGTTAAATTAGTTAATAAAACAATTTCTTGTTCTGGACAACCAAGATTATGAAAAAAATGCGGTGTCGTGGTATGCGTTTTACGTTGTTGCCATGACTCTACAAGTCGATGCTCATTATTTTGCATCCAGCTCTGATAACTCATGCTGCCCCCTATTATCCCAAAAACTAAATTATTATTAGTCACTTTTTAAAAGTAGTCCATTTTTACTCATCGTCAAGTTCATGCGAACATATGTAAGAGAATAGCTTGGTTCTTAAGCATTTAAATCATGATTTGCTATAATTTTAAACAAAAGAATAAAGGCAATCGTTATGAGAATCACTATTGATCAAAATAATCCAAATCGAGAAAACTGTCGATGTTTGTCAGAAGGAACTACTTAACAATTAAGGATAATAATAATGAAGCTTATAATATACACGACTCTTCTCACTGCTTGCTTGTTTGTATCGCAAAGTTTTGCGCAAAATAATATGACAAGTAGTACGCAAACAAAAAAACCGATTATTTGTAATCAAAAATATGTCATCTGTACCGATGCGCCTTGCCGACAAATTCCAGGAACTAAAAATAAAGCAATGTGTTCTTGTGAAGTTGAAGAAGGCGCTTCATATGGGTTTAGCTCATGTGACGCTCGTAAACAGACTATCGGTAAAAAAGGTGCGGTAGAATTAATTTCTACATTTTCTTTTGCCCAATTTCGTGATCATAAAGTAATGACATGCCCTGCTGGCACTGCTTGGACAGACTGCCTTGATAAAAAATGTATTGTTGATGATCCAACAGAGCCAAATAAGGCTAACTGCACCTGCAATATTATTCGTAGTAACACATATGTTACCTTAGGTGGTCAATGCGATACTAAATCCTGCAGTACTACACTCTGGTCTGGAGCAACACCCTCCCAATATCAAAAAGGAAAAAATATATTAACTAAATTTTTAAAACTTGATAATAGCCCTGCGCAATATTGTCCTAAGCTTGATACCTCTAATATCGCGAAGGAATAGTGGCATCCTAATGTCAGACCCTGCTGTTTTTAGTCCTGGCAAACGTTTAAATCTTGTCAGGACAGGAGCTTGAATCTTACACATCTCTTATTTTGGACTTTCGCAAACTTTGTAAAAAGGTTTCGCGTAAGTCTGAGCGGGTGGTTTTCATTGGTATTTTTTATCTCTTCCCTGGGAAGATAACAAAATACCCAGAGGACGAATTAATGTGTTGCGTTATTCTATCGATAAAAATTTTGAACATTGCTTTGCATATCTTGAAAAAATATTTGATGCTATCAAAAAAAGTCCTAAACATGTCTTAAAGCTAACGCGGGCTATGGAATTTGAAAACTGGCAAGTCGTCAAAGCCCATTATGAACCATTATTAAGATGTATCTTAGTTTAATGTTCGGGTGTCAGTTTATCACCACGACCGAAATACAGTGTTCCAATAACACCACAGAGAATCACTATAAAACCAATAACAGTATAATATGACGGTATTTTCTGCCAAAAAACCCAGTCAATAATACCGCTAAAAATAACCACGGTAAAATACAGAGGTGAGATTAAACGAGCCGGTGCTATTTTCATTGCAACTGTAAATAGTATTTGCCAGATACCACCAAAAACACCAACACCAAGAAGATATAACCAATCTATTGCTGAAGGCATCTGCCATTGAAACGCCATTAAAATAGCTAAAAACAGACTTGACCCAACAAAGTAGTAAAAAAGAATTTGATTTGTAGAGTTTTCTTTTGCAAGTAAGCGCACAGATACAAAGGCAACACCACCTAATGCTCCGCCTATTAACACCACAATTGCAGCTGGGTGGAATGCTCCAGATGTAGGATGCAATACTAAAACGACACCAACAAAACCTAGAATTGTTGCCAGCCACACACTTTTAGGTGTTTTAACACGCGTAAAAGCATATACAGCTAAAGGAACAAATAATGGCGCAGTACTTATTAGCAAATTGGCATCAACTAATGGAATATAATTGATCGCATAAAATAAACTCCCTATAGATAATGCTCCCGTAACTATTCTTACAAGCATTAACCAAGGACGTTTTACTTTTAGTGTGAATTTTTTATCATATAGTAACCAAGGCAGTATAATGAAGAAACTAATTAAGAAGCGAAAAAAAACGGTCATTGATGTAGGCAGATTAGAACCTATTAACTTTACAAATAGCCCCATGATGGCATATGTCAAAGCACCTAAAATCATTAATGTGACACCAAGAGGAACATTGCGTCGCATAGAATATCCATATAATAAGGAAAAATGAATTATGACAGATCTTTAAAACACTGCAAACAATACCGAAAGATTTGTATTTAATGCTATGCTGAGCATCTACTAATTTTATTTATTCATGTAAAGGAAAAAACTATGCTTAAAAAATGTTTGCTTTTAGGGTTTCTAGGATTAAGTGTAGTATCAATCTGCTTCGCTCAAACGAATCAACCTGCTGCAAACGTGGCAAAGCCTACATCAACACCTACACCTACACAGTTACCTGATAATGCCGTTTCGCAATATCTACAAAAACATGCTTCGCAATTATGTGTTTATGCTAATAAACTTTATAGTGCTGGCGCCATGATAAATGTCAATAATGAAAAACGTTATTGTCGCTGCCAACAAGCTAATCGTTGTACCTGGAATACAATTTAATGAGAGTTATTATTCCACTCGCAATCTTCCTGTCCTACTTAAAATAATACTGCGAGTAGTTGCTGAATGCGTTTGTTGATAGATAAACCGGCCATTGTGACTGCTTAAGCGCTGCCCCGGATAGAATTGCAGGTATCTTTTTGATGGAAAACCTCGCCATTGTAGTTTGGCTCCAGCTTTTATAACTTTCAATGATTGCAGTAATTTATCAGATTTATCTAATTCATGATTATTATTGTCATCATGAAAAACTGCAATTTTCTGCGACCAATCATTAATACACAGTCGTTTTTCGCTCAGTGGACAAATTGTTATAATATTGCCTTGAAAAATAGCTTGCTGTTTAGCGAATTGTAATAAGTTAAGTAAGCTTGAAATACTCGCGTCCTGTTGATTCTGTTGTACTAGATTACTCCACAAAGGCATTGCTGCAGTCATAACTATGGCAACAACCGTTAAAGCAATTAACACTTCCAGTAAACTCATGCCGCGCTGCAACATCGTTAATACTACTTCTATTCGTAAATTTAGACCTTACAGAACTTACGCTAAACACCAGTCTCTTTATTAATAGTGTTGCCAAAAAACCTCGTGTATTTTGTATACTATCGATTATTTTGGAAACATTATTGGCTCGCCTTGGCGTTTATCGTAAGTCCTGCCTCCGTAACTTCAGCAATTAGATTTTTTGCTAAAATTAAATCCTCGTAGGCTTTGCGTTTTTCTTGTGGCGAACGTAATAAATACGCAGGATGATAAGAAACAATTAAAGGAATACCCGTATCACGGAATTGATAGCGCTGGCCACGTAAACGTCCCATCGGAGTACTGCATTGTAGCAAGTAGTGAGACGCAATCCGCCCTACTGCCATAATCAGCTTTGGCTGCAATAACGCAACCTGCCGATCTAAGTACGGTGTACACTTGGTTGTTTCTTCTGGTTTAGGATCACGATTTTGTGGCGGTCGACATTTGAGAATATTGGCAATAAAAACATCTTCTCGCTGCAAACCAATTGCAGCTAACATAGAATTCAGTAATTGTCCGGCACGCCCAACAAAAGGCTCGCCTTGTTTATCTTCATTAGCTCCCGGCGCTTCGCCAATAATCAATAAATCTGCTTGTGGATTGCCAACACCAAAAACAGTTTGTATCCGACTCGTATGTAATCCACATGCGCGACAATTTGCAATTCTTTGTTGTAAAGTTTGCCAATCAAGTGTTGCCACATCATCTTTAATGGCTTCCGTAGCATTTGAAGATGCAGGAACGATAGATTGCACTGCAGATTGTAGTTCAACTTCAGATTCAACAGTAATAATGGCCTCCACGCTACTGCGAGTTTGCCAAGCATCAATGCCCATCGCCTTTAGGTAAGTAAGTTGATTTTGCGAAACCATATTTATCCTCTCAAAACTGCGGCTAGTATAACAAGTTTCTGTTTGGAAGATAACCAGTTAATAACTCAAAATAATTCAGTTCTAGCTTACAAAATGACCTGCCATTTTTACAAACACAGATATCGACCAGCAAAATGTTTATTACCGGCACCCTTTGGGTATAATCTTAGATTCCGGAGTTGGCATCTACGGCGGAATCTAGGATAATCATTGCAATTTCAATATACAGCACACATAAAACACTAAACAATTCAGGAAGCAGTTCAATATGAGCACAGAGACTCCAAGCCTACAAATAACATTAGCCCAAATTAACTTTTCATTGGGTGATATCACTGCCAACAGTCAAAAAATCATTAATAGAATTCAGCAAGCTAAGCAATTAAAAAGCGACATAATTGTATTTCCAGAATTAACAATAACCGGTTACCCCCCGGAAGATTTGTTATTACGCCCCGGACTATATCGACACATTAGTGCTGCTCTACCTGATATACAGGCAGCAACCATGAATATTACAGCAATTATTGGTTATCCGGAATTTACCGATGACGGTGTTTATAATAGTGTTTGTGCTATTCGCGATGGCAAGATTGTCGCAAATTATCGTAAACAATTTTTACCTAATTTCAGTGTTTTTGATGAAAAACGTTATTTCATTGCAGGTCATGATAGTTGTGTTTTTGAATGCAATAATATAAAAATCGGTTTACTTATTTGTGAAGATATTTGGAATCATGGTCCTGTTAAACAAGCTATCAGTACTGGAGCACAATTATTAATTGTCCCTAATGCATCACCTTTTCACCTTGCTAAAGCAGAATTACGTGAACAAATGCTACGCGAAAGACAACAACAAGATGGTGCAATTCCTATTATCTATACACACTGGGCCGCAGCTCAAGATGAACTTGTCTTTGATGGTGGCTCGTTGGCAATGAATAGTGCCGGTGAAGTTTGCCAACAAGCCAAGTTTTTTGAAGAAGAATTACTGACTTTCACGATTACGGAGAGTTCTGGTAAACTTGATATCAGCAAACAAGATATTCCACCTTCACCTAGTCTTGAAGCATTCGCTTATCAAGCCTTAACTCTTGGTGTTCGCGAATATGTACAAAAAAATAATTTTCCTGGAGCGATCATCGGTTTATCTGGCGGAATTGATTCAGCTCTAACACTGTGTATCGCCGTTGATGCTTTAGGCAAAGACAATGTGACCGCTGTGATGATGCCTTCACGTTACACCGCTCAAATAAGTTTAGATGATGCCAAAACACTTGCTGAAAACCTAGGCGTTGATTATCGTATCATTGATATTGAAAACACTTTTTCAGCTTTTCTAAATACTTTAGCGGATAGTTTTAAAGGCTTAGCTGCCGATACAACTGAAGAAAATTTACAAGCGCGCTGTCGCGGAGTAATCTTGATGGCCTTATCAAACAAACTGAATAAAATTGTATTAACAACCGGCAATAAAAGCGAAATGGCCGTCGGTTATGCCACGCTTTACGGTGATATGGCTGGTGGTTTTGCCGTATTAAAAGATGTCTTTAAAACCTTAGTCTATCGTCTATCTCATTACTGTAATCGCGATAAAATTATTATTCCAGAGCGGATTATTATCCGCCCACCAAGTGCAGAATTGGCACATGAACAAACGGATCAAGATACCTTACCACCCTATGATGTTTTAGATCAGATCCTATCTCTCTATGTCGAACAGGATTTAGATACAAAAGAAATTATTACTCGTGGTTTTGATGCCGATACAGTAAATAAAGTAGTAAAAATGGTGTTTCGTAATGAGTATAAGCGCTGCCAAGCACCTCCTGGTGTTAGAATAACACAGCGTGCTTTTGGTAAAGACCGTCGTTATCCGATTACAACGCGTTATATTAGTTAATCGTTGTCTGAAGTATTAACCTGCAAAATCAGGCGAAGCTAAGCCTATTACTCCCGGTTTACAAGTAAATAGTCCTCCAGCTTGAGGTTGCTTGATTAATTCTTCCTCCGTCAAGAATGTACGTGCGGTGGTTATAAACATTTGTTCAAGCTCTGAACCACCAAAAGTACAGCTAGTGATATTGGCTACCGGTAAATCGATACGCCCGATTAACACACCAGCACTAGAATAACGCGTAATGCACCAACCATTAAATTGGCAAACCCATAAACAGTCTTCACTGTCTATCGTCATACCATCGGGAATTCCTGCATCATCATTTAATCGAATAAATTCACGTTTATTTGCAAGCTCACCATTTATATTCAGATCAAAAGCATAAATAACTTTTTCTAAGCTATTAGTATGATACAAAATAGTTTGGTCACGATTAAACGTTGGTCCATTCGTAATGATATAGCCACTATCTTTAACTCTGCATTGTAATTCACTATTAAGTAAATAAAGATTTCCACTTGGCAATATCTGTTGATCATCCATGCTACCCGCCCAATAACGCCCTTGAGCATCAATTTTGCCATCATTAAAACAATTATTTTTTGGCTCACTTTCTGGCATAACAATGTTCTGCAACGTTATATAATTTGAATCTACATCGATACCAAAAAACGCAAATCCATGACGACTTGTACCAATAAAACCACCCTTTTGACGTGGTGCAAAGCTCGTTAATTGCTCGCTTAAATCCCAACATGATTGCTGTTGGTTATGCAGGTTATAGCAGTATAATTTATTATTTAAAATGTCTATCCAATAAAGACTATTATCCCGAGCAACCCAAACAGGTCCTTCTCCTAACATTGCCTTTACATCACAAATACACGTTGCTTTTTTATTCATAATATTCACCATGATTCTCAATTAGCTTAATTAATTTTATGGTAGTGTATGTTTTAAATTCCAGCAAGCTTGGTATACCCGTAGCGACATAATACTATGTATTTAAGTACTAAGTCTTTTTGCTAAGAGAGGATTAAGCAATAAGGCAATGATGGCAACAATGATACTCATTATACAAACCAGCCAAAACGTATGAATGAAACTATTAAGCGTTGGTATAATGATTCTAGACGTTGTCTGAGACGGTAAACTAATGCTAGCGATAAAACCACTAATACACCCACCCATTGCAATAAATAAAAACCAAATGCCTATAAACGTTGATTTAAAGCGCTCTGGAGCAATATGACTAATTGTATTTAATATTGCTGGTGCTAAACAAACTTCTCCTCCACCTAAAAAGAGATTGGCGAGCACAATCCAAAACAACTGTAATTTACTAACGCCATGTCCGCTACATTTTGCAGCTAGAATAAACATTAAAAAGGCTAAGCTTGCCATCAACAAACCAATAAAGACCTTTATAATTACGGAGGGTTCTTTATTTTTATTACGACACACGCTCCAAATCACGGTAAATACCGGAGCCATTACCACCACAAAGAATGGATCGAGAGCAGTCAAAACCGGTGTAGGGATAGTAATCCCATCAACCTGACGATGTACATAATGTTGTATAAATAGAGTGATACTAGAACCAATTTGCAAACTTGCGGCAAAAAAGCACATTCCTAAGGCATATAGAATTAATAGTGTTAATAACACTGTACTAAATTTTTTATTATTACGAATAATTAGCAAAATAAAAATTAAGCCTAGAAATAACCATAATAATACTAAAATATAAGGAAAAACATTTGGATTCAGCATGGTAATGAAAATAATGACAATAAGACTAGCCCCTGCCACAATCAAAAGAAATATTGTTGACGTTTGAATTGCCGTTGTAATATTAGGTAAATCATGGCGCCGATAAAAAAAAAGCAGTAAGCCAATAAAAACACCGAAGGCAGCAAATCCAAATGCAACCGACCATCCCAATGTATGTGAGATAACACCATAACAAACAGGCCCAAGAATAGCGCCAAGATTCATCATGGCATAAAAGAAAGTATAAGCATGATTACGTTTTGAATGCTGATCTGCCCCCGTAAATAAAAGACCAACTAAGTTCGTTGCGTTAGACTTGTATAAACCAACACCAGAAACAATCAAAACGAGTCCTAATATAAAAACATTTTGATTCGCCAACATTAAACAGAGATTACCAGCAATAAGTGCTATGGCTCCTGCTATCATTGCTCGATGATAACCAATAACTTGGTCAGCTAATATGCCACCAATAACAGGCAACGCAAAAATGAGTGCCGCGAAAATACTGTATATAGCATAGCTTTGAGTAACATTAAGCTGTAAAACATTGGTAGCATACAGTACTAATGTTGTGAGAATTCCAAAATAAGTAAACCCATCCCAAAACTCACCAAAAGATAAAACAAATAGCTTACTCATTGTTATTTCGTACCATTAATCATTATTAAACGCCACTTACTACAAATTTGGGTTTATCGTCAGACATAATACTGATAAGCTTAAATAATTTCGCGCTAATCAATTTCACGGATCGAATTTTGAGCAAAACACAAACAACTATTAAAGAGCTTAACTGGGCTCAAGCCCGTGACCGCGTTGCTGCATTAAATCCAGAATTCGCGGCAATTATAGATGAAATATCTCCTGATAAAAACTATAAGCTTTTTTTAGCGTCTTATCCTTACGGCGAATATGTATTACGCCACGGTAAAATGCAACTCCCCAATAAAAATGGTGAATTAGTTGCTTTCGATGACCCGTCACACGGTGATACCTATTCAAAACACATCGGTTATAACCTGGGCTCGAATCCCGTTAGTATGGTTTTGCAGAATTCCTTTGAGATTTTCTTACCTTTAGATGATCGAACAATTCCTCTTTATGGATTAATTCAGCCAGGCTCAATTTTTGGAACCTATAAGATTCTTAATCCACAATCTACGAATCAACCTGCATTTATCTGGGATATGACCGCAGGTTCACGCTCAATGTTTTTATTACCAAAAGTAACTGAAGCAGAAAAGCATTTTAAGCTAATGAAGAAATATAGACTAAATGTCGCTCCTCCAAAAAACCTTGTTGATCATTGGTCTGTTTTTAAAGGCATTGCGAATCATCCGGATTTTGCTCAATCTTGGAATGCTGAAATTTTATTCTTCTCTCAAGATTGGTTTACACATCTAAATGATCCAGCGTGGAAACAATTCACCAACTATTTATATAAATATGTCTGGCAAGCTAGTGAATATTGGCGTAACCAATTCTTTTGGGATTTAATCTTCTCGCTCATTCAACATAATCGTAATTTGCGACTTAGTCCTTATATTGCAGACACAGTGAAATATCTACTTGGCATAGGAATGGGTTACATGTCAGGTTTCTCGCCAGCAACAACAGAAATTGCAGGCCCTATTGCCAATATTCAAGCCGCATATATTAATGATTATGGTTTAAAAGCGTATCCTCCTATCATTATGCATCCAACTAGATTTCAGTTATTTAACCCGGACTCTTCTCCAGTGTATTATTCTTTACAGTTTCCATGTTCAATTGAATTTGGCCCTAAATCAAGAAGTCGAACAACATTATTTAAAGATCTTTATGAGATTCAATATTTACTTGCTAAATACGTCGAAGAGATTGCAAAAAATCAATTTAATATTGAAAAAACAACACTATTTGAAGTGATTAAGAATGTAGATTTTACTTTTTTCCATACTAAATCTGAAATCGAGAATAATATTTGTGATAGTGCAAGAATGCCGCAGGAAGATAAATATTTATTAACGACAATTGATGGTAAAGTTTATGATGATTTTCCAACGACCTGTGCGTTTGTAAAAGGTTGTATTAGAATTACAAACAAATCAGAGGCTAGCTAATACCTTTCTTAATACCAACGTAACAAAACCTTTCGCGATTAGTTGCAGTTTGATAGTGGATGACGTCTTCTAATAACAAATTACTTTCGACGAAGTAAGACTGCATCATTTCTTTATTAACTGGGTAAATTCTTATACTTTTCTGATGATAAGTTAATGTGATAAATTCATCCTGTTTATTCTCTCCTTTATTCTCTCCTTTATTCTCTCCATAAAGTTCAGATAAAATATTTTCAGGTACAGCATCTAAAATATTTTCAGGTACGGCATCAATAATGATGCGTCCATTGTCATTTAGTAAGTCACTTAATTTATGAATAACGCGAAAACGTTCTTGATTCGAAAAATCATTAACTCCAGACCACATCCATAAGATAAGATCAAATTTCGCTTCCAGATCAGTCGTTAGGAAATCACCATGGATTATTTTTAGTTTGGGATTATTTTGAAATCTATTCTTAATAGATTCGATATATTGCTTATGCTTTTCAATAGCGACTATCTTCTCAATATTTTCTAATGAAATGATTGCGTCAATAACACGCCCATATCCAGCGCCCAGTTCTAAAACAACTTTGGAGTCAAGAAAATACTTCTTGATATTGGCGATATCACAGTGCTTTTCTAAGCCTACTAGCACCGCTATTTCAGCTAACTCGCTAATGCTAACATCTTTATAAAAACTATCATTTGCCAAAGTTTATATCCTTTATTGTTTAAAATATGTTGAGCTTATGTACAACTAAACGATTATTCAAGGAATTTAACTACAAAGAAGTGATCCGGAATTCTGCTTTATAATACGGAATGAAATTGAAATGTTTCAAATCCGATAGCATTATGTTCTCATACTCCTGCGAAATAACTTGTGTGGAAGGATGTAGACATGGAAGAAATGGAACTTAAATATTTTGATTTAATGACTGTCATGCAAGTGCTAACCCTCAGTACGCTTGTATTCTATTTGCTAATGTTCGTATAAATCATAAGGAACAAGGAAATGGCTAGACTACATTTATCAGAAAATATAAACAATATGGCCCTAACTGGGCACGCATCAATAACAGCAAATCACAAACAATTTGAACAGCATATTGCTCGTATCACCTTCTTAAAACGACTCATTGAGCTCGAAGAAGAAAAAATAAAATTCTGTTTAGCAAAGGAAAAAGAAATACTTACGTAGAGGAATACCATTTGCTAACGTCCATAAAGCGAATGGTAGCATTTTGTCCCAATGTATAATAGAGACATTTTTAACCCTTTTGCTTTTGGCTAATTATATTTCTACCAGGTATATGTAATATCTGGATACTCGTCCAAGTTAATTGTTGTCAGCAGGCCCATTATTTGATGCGCCTGCTTTTTTTTGCTTATAACAAAAGATGAATTGCCTCGATCTTGGGGTTTAGCGTAAGAGATGTATATAAGATTTAAAAAGTGACTGAATCTGGATCTGCTAAATAAGCTTCTTCCTCTGGTGTTGATTGACGTTGTAAAAATACATTACGATGCGGAAAGCGACCGAATTGCTGTATGATTTTTTGATGATCAACAGCATAATCAATATAACCTTTATAGAGAGCTTCATCCGCTACAGGTACGTCTTTAGATAAGACTTTAAATAATTCAACACATTGATTCTGTATAGCTAATTCTTCGCTATGTTCTAAAGGCATATAAAAAAATGAACGCATAATTGGTGGTAAAGCTTTATCGTGACCTAGACTTAACCCTTCTTGAACAACTTGCACAGCATTGTTATCCATAGCATATGCTTGAGCAGAATGCCGGTAAATATGTCGAGGAAATTGATCCAATAATAATATCAATGCCATTGTTGATTTTGGCTTCGCTAACCAATCTTGGCAGTTACCTTTTGCAGCCAACTCAACATCATGCAGAAAATTACTTTTGATGAGCGCATCGAAGTTAACATTCTTTTGCCACCACTTTTGTAGCTGTTCTGCCGGCACTCGACCATCATCATCAATACCTGAAAACCAGAACTCTACAACTTTACCCCAACGTTCATTTGTTACTGTCATTATTATTTTTGCCCTATTAATCTATATATAAATCATTAAATAAATTTGCTTTGGGATTTACGGCATATTGATCAAAATCCGTTACGCCGTGTTCGCGTAACAAGGTTTCATCAATATAGAAATTACCGCTATCCTGACAATCTTGTGTCGTTAAAATAATTTCTGCCGCATCAGCCATAATATTAGGTTTACGGCTACCTTGTAAGACGGCCTCAGGAAAATGTACCGCAATTGCTGCCGTAGCAATGGTAGTCCGTGGCCATAATGAATTCACCGCAATTTTAAAAGGTTTAAATTCTTCAGCCATGCCTAAGGTACACATACTCATGCCGTATTTAGACATGGTATAGGCACAATGATCTTTAAACCATTTTGCTTCCATGTTAAGAGGTGGAGATAAGGTTAGAATATGCGCGTGTTGTGATTCTTTTAGATAAGGTAATGCTGCTTTAGAACATGCAAAAGTTGCACGGACATTAACTCCGAACATTAAGTCAAAACGTGACATACTAACTTGTTCTGTTGATGCTAGTTTAATTGCGCTGGCATTATTTACTAAAATATCAATACCACCAAATTTCTCTGCAGCCGCAGCCATGCATTCTACCAAGCGTTTATTGTCACGCACATCTAATTGTAAAGCTAATGCTTGAGCGCCTAACTGCTCGACTTCCTCTGCAACAGTGTGGATAGTGCCTTCTAATTTAGGATGTGGTTGATCTGTTTTTGCAGCAATAACAACATTGGCGCCAAGTTTGGCGCAACGTAAAGCAATTTCACGTCCTATACCACGGCTTGCTCCGGTTATAAATACTGTTTTATTTGCTAGTTTAGTCATATTTTTTTATTAACTCCCATAAAATTCTGGTTTATGTTTCTCAATAAATCCGCTAACACCACGTTTGAAATCTTCTGTCGTCGTACAATGAACAAAAGCCTTTGCTTCAGCATCAAGCTGCTGCTCAAGATTATTCGTAAAAGATTGCTGAACTAATTCTTTGATTTGAGCATAAGCAACACTAGGTCCGGTTGCTAGTTGCATTAAAAGTTTTTCTGTAGCAACGTTTAAGTCCGTATCGTTAACAACCCAGTTTAACAAACCTAATTTATGAGCTGTGGCAGCATCAAAACGCTCTGATAATAATAATAGTTCCATGGCTTTCTGTTTACCAACAATTTTCGATAGATGGTATGTAGCACCACCATCTGGAGATATTCCAATACCACTATAAGCCAGGGTAAATTTAGTGCTTTCAGCAGCCAAGACTAAGTCAGCAGCAAGCATTACCGAGATACCGGCCCCAGCAATCGCACCATGCACACAAGCAACAACAGGTTTCGGCATACTACACAGATTATGAATAGCCGTATGCAAATCCGTAATTATTGCTTTAGCTTTATCACTAATGCCATCAAGATTGTCATAGAAAAATTGAATATCGCCGCCAGCCATGAAGGCATTACCCTGCCCGCTTAATAAAACCACTCGCACAGCATCATTAGCTTTAATTTCCTCAGTAATTTGGGCCAAAGCCGCAATCATGTGTTTATCTAAGGCATTTAATGTCGCAGGACGATTAAATGTAATTCGTGCAATTGAATCTGTGACAGTCAGCAGAACTGGTTCGGTCATCTCTCTCTCCTTTTAGAACTTATTAGGACTCATGCAAGATTTCAGTCAATTAATATAGTTGTCGCCAAGCAAGTATGCCAAATTTTATTGTTCGGGCATGATAGTGGCATGTAAGTTGTTGCTTATCATGATGAAAAATTTGCGGCAATGCAAGCGATAGTTGTAGTAGCGTTGCTACCAGCCCATGCTTAGAAACAGCATGGACAATAATTGTCAAATATTCTACTTTATTGATTTTCTTTGTAGGCATTGTTGTTGTATTTTGACATGGCAATGTTGCTGCCACATTAACAACATAGTGAAGAATCGCATTTTGACTAGCAACGCTACATGTTTGAGCCTGATTCCACCAAGCAGTAGAACGTTGTAAAAAATACTGTAACGATTTGTGTTGATAAATACAGCTGTAACGCTGACCGTGGCTGAGCCCATAACTAACTTTCACCAATGTATTATTAGCAAGCTGCTTAATTAATTTTGCTTGGCGATAATAAGCTATCGACTTTAACTGTAAAATGGCATGTCGACTCAATACCATTGTCAATATTGATAGGATCAATAGAAAGATTAATACCATCAATAAAATCATACCTTTTTGTTGCATATTATACCCATAACGATTAAATCTTAATAATCAAAATGAATTGTATATTGGCACGACGAACCAATATTTTTTCTGTAAACGAGTATGAGTCTCCGGCAGAATACGATGACTCTGTAACGTTAATGTAAATGCTACTGCCAATACTTTTTGCCCTGATAGCCAAGTGGATTTGGTAGTATAATTTACGTTACCATTAGTATTCCTGATGATTTCATCAATATGCATCTTAACAATGCCCGGCACCAATTCCTCGCGTTGTTTGTTATTAATCGCCATATATAATGCATATATTATTTTTCCTTGTTGATTCTTTCGGCTTGTGCGGCCAATCCAAAAATAAATATCCTGAAAAGCATTTATCTCGGTTTGTTTCGGTAATAGCTGCTGAATACTGCCCTGCAGCGTGGCACGATAAACCTGCTTACTGACACGCCATAATTTTTTTGGAATAACAATGTCGGTATAATGTGGCGACACTAGTAGCAAACGTTTTTGCGATTTAAGATTTTGTCGCGAATAGAGTAATAAATTATTTTTTTGCTGCATATCTTCTATAAGATATCCCACATAATCACTACTCAAGCTAACGTGCAAAACATCAGCCCCCTTTACAACCTTATTCTTTAAGTATTGAGGTAACACTGGTTGCCAATGATTTGCAGATGCATGATAAATTGTTATAAATTTTATTTTTTTGAGTGTTTCTGATAATTGTGCGCGAGCATAACCAAGGTAACCACTATTCTCCACGGTGGTACCTAACCAAAAACGTGCAACACGTCCATGCTCAGCCATACTTAATAAAGCTTGCTGCCAAATAAAATGACGCTTTTGATTAATATACAAAGAAAGTAAACCTGTCATGATTATCGTGCTCAGTAATAAGCTCAGCATAACTTCAATAAGAGAGAATCCACGCTGCCACATTCAAACATCCTTAAATTTGGCAACACCTTAAATTGTATTAACCGCATAATCCATCGGGATTACAGTAAAAACTTAGAAAGTCTGTATAAATGTCATAGCATATACCCGTAGCGATTCATTTTTAGGATTTTATCGCACCGGGTATAGAAAAAGTATTAATAGATTCTTGCAGTATATGTTGTTTATGCTTTTGAGACCATTGCATGGTTATGTGTGCTTGCCCAGACCTAAACAGAATTTGCAATTTTGCACTGGGTAAAATTTGTTTAATCGGATTATTTAATAATGAGGTTATTTCGGTTGATTTTCCTGGCAGCATTCGCGCTAACGCTAAAGCGCCACTAAAAATTGCGCTGGCTTGATCTAACTCAAGAGCACTATTGGTTCTTTGTGCGGTAATATAATTAAATTTAGCCAACGCTAACAGTCCAATAGCTACGATCAGCAACGCTAATAACACTTCTAATAATGCAAAGCCACGTTGCTGTACTATCATACTTTTTGTAATACCACACTACCAATCGAGTAACCCGCGCCAAATGAATTCAGTAAGCCATATTCTCCGGCGACAAAATCATCATGGTATTTATGAAAAGCAATCACTGAGCCAGCAGAGCTGGTATTGGCATATTCATCAAGAATCAATGGCCATTCATTCTGTTCGGGCTCTCGTTGTAAAATTCTCTCTGCAATTAAACGGTTCATATTGAGATTGGCCTGATGTAGCCACAAGCGCTTTAACTGCTGTGGTTGTATATTAAGTTCCGTAAGCTGTTCATTAACTAAAGCACTATCTAAGGCAATAACTTCTTTGAAAACCTTTCGACCGTGCTGCTTAAATAACTTATCATCGGCATCTTTCGTTGTAGGCGCCGTACGATTTAAAAAACCAAAATTATTGCGAATATTGTTTGAGAAATGCGTCTGTAATTTACAATCAATAATTTTAAATGCAGCATCACTTTGACAGTTATCGGCTTTTTCAACCAACATTGCAGTACAAGCATCACCAAAAATAAAATGACTCTCGCGATCACAAAAATTCAAATGTGCAGAGCAAATTTCAGGATTCACGACTAAAACACAGTCTGCTTGCCCTGCTTGAATAGCGGCAACGGCGGTTTGTAAACCAAACGTCGCGGAAGAACAAGCGACATTCATATCAAAAGCGTAACCTGAGCAGCCTAAAGCATGTTGCAGCTCGATAGCAACCGCAGGATATGCTCGTTGCACATTTGAGCAAGCCACATAAATCGCATCGATATCATTCGCCGTTTTTTTTGCTCGCTGTAACGCTTGTTTAGTCGCGTGGTAAGCCATCTCGCATTGTATAGACATAGCCTCATTGTCACGCTCAGCAACCAAAGGATGCATCACACTTGCATTTAAGATACCTTCTTTATCAATGACATGTCGATTCTTTATTCCAGAAGCTTTAACGATAAACTCGGCACTAGAAGGATGTAGAGCCTCTTTTTTACCATTTAAAATTTGTTCTGCATATTGAGAATTAAATTGTTCAACATAACGATTAAATGCAGTAACTAATTCTTCATTTGAAATAGTTGGCTCTGGTGCATATAAACCAGTAGCACTGAGTACAACATCGACCATCGCGGATCCTTAATTTTAGTTGCGAAAGTTTTGCAACATTAACGTTTTATAGCTAATCATGCAAGATGGGCACCAGCAAATTAACGGTCAATATATAAACAAAAACAATCAATGTTTAGCAGAATCTAAACTCTCGTTTTATGACTGCATCTCAAAAATTATCTTGCTATCGATTATCACGTTAAGTCTTTACGTTGCCACTAAAGGCATGATATGGTACAGGTTATTTTATTTTAATAATCAATGATTTTAAGGCTTACGCAAAATCCTTTCGCCTCGTCTAAAGGGTTTTGCGTAAGTCCTAAATCTGTTAGGTGCTTATTAAAGCCAATTTGTAGAATATGGGGTAATGTAGTAATGGAATCTGAATCGCGCGGCGAGTTTGTTAGTAAATACATATCTAAGCAACCCGATGCCAACGGTTACGTTGATTATACTGATGAAGAAAATGAAACCTGGCAAATCCTCTATTCTCGTCAAATCAAGGTTATTGAGCAGCATGCCTGCCAAGATTTCTTTACTGGTTTAGATATTTTAGGGCTGAATGAATCTGCCGTACCACAATTGGCCGATGTTAATAAAGCTTTAGGGAATGCTACAGGCTGGAATGTGCATCCAGTCTCGGCACTGATTTCACATGTTGATTTTTTTAAATTACTCGCTAACCGAAAATTTCCAGCAGCAACATTTATTCGCACGCGCGAAGAATTAGACTATGTCACTGAACCTGATATTTTTCATGAATTATTTGGTCATTGCCCTCTGCTTGCTAACCCCGTATATGCAGATTTTATGCAAGCTTACGGCGAATATGTCTTACAAGCACCGGAAGCTGAATGGCCTCTGTTGCAAAGATTATATTGGTTTACTGTCGAATTTGGCCTGATAAATGAAGGTGGTGAAATACGCGCTTATGGTGGCGGTATTTTATCATCCCCTGAAGAGACCGTTTATAGTGTCAATAATGATGAACCCGAGCGTCGACCATTAGACAATGGTGTTAATGCTTTACGAACACCTTATAGAATTGATCAACTGCAAATGATTTATTATGTCATTAATAATTTTGAGCAATTATATAATCTGGTGAATTCAGATTTGCTAGAAATTTGTAAAGAAGCTCATAAACTAGGTGAGTTTAAGCCAAAGTTTAAAATAGACGGTAGTCCCTGTGAGCATATTCATTTCTGTTAGTGTCAACATTGAAAATGACCATTTAGCAGCTAGCACTAAGTGCAAGGTGTCCTTGCAATCATCTTGACAATTTCACTACCTCATCCATCTCCCTAGAACCACCTTGTTCTTTATACATTAAGCTCAGTCCTCTTTGAGGCACTTCTGAGCCTGGACTTATACCATTAGTTGGAAGATGTCCTTGTAATGCAAACATGGATGAAAATAAAGAGATCACCTCTGGAGCCTCTTTGCCACCACGTTGAGCACGGCCTTTTCCATATTGGACGTTACCTCGCCCTCTATTTTGTTGGACGTTACCTCGCCCTCTGCTTTGTTGGTCTTTATTTCGCCCTCTGCCTTGTTGGCCTTTACTTCGCCCTCTGGCTTGTTGGTCTTTACTTCGCCCTCTGCCTTGTTGGTCTTTACCACGACCTCTGCTTTGTTGGTCTTTACCGTGACCTCTGCTTTGTTGGTCTTTACCGTGACCTTTGCTTTGTCGGTCTTTACCGCGACCTCGACCGTTGGTTTTCTCTAGAACCTTTGCATGAGTTGATGATCGGCTAACTCGCCAACTGTCGTGTACTTCTTCCTGTGCTGCACTAACGTCTTTTTCAATTACTGATGGTTCTGGCTCTAGTTCTGGCTCTAGTTCTGGCTCTAGTTCTGGCTCTGGCTCTGGCTCTGGCTCTGGCTCTGGCTCTGGCTCTGGCTCTGGCTCTGGCTCTGGCTCTGGCTCTGGTTCTGGTTCTGGTTCTGGTTCTGGTTCTGGTTCTGGTTCTGGTTCTGGTTCTGGTTCTGGTTCTAGTGATGCGTCTTGCAGCTCTTCCTTTGATGCTCCTTTTTTCTTTTTCTTTTTCTTTTTTGTTGAGCTTACAGGAGTATTCTTTGAAACAGATTTCGTAAGTTCAGCAAAAACTTGTTTAAGTTCTTTCTCAAGTTTTTCAGTATCAATATTCTTTTCAGTATCATGAAATTGCTCTAGTTTGATTGTCAATCTTGTCTCAACAATACTGCTCTCAATGTTATTTTGCGTAAGAACTGTTTCTATAGCTCTAATCAGTCTCTCCACTATTAATTTATTTTTATTATTCGCACCCCTATTCTTGAAAATAATTCTGAGCTCAAGACCTTTCTTTTCAAGGTCCATATCGATATTTAATTCATCTCCATAGAATAATGAAATGCAGTTAAAGAGAGTCGCTAATGCGTCAACTTTAGCTTTAACTTCACTCTGCTTTCGCCTATATTTTTTAACAACAGTAGCAAATACGAGGTTTTCATTTTTCAGCTGATCAAAATCTTGCTTTGGAACGATTAATTCGATTATCGCGGCTCCGGGATCGCGCATTGCCAAGCTAGCTACATGAACATACTGCTGAGTTCGTAAGTTTAGAACACTTTCTAAAAGTTCAGTATCACCATTCTGCTTTATAAGTTCCGCTGCGAAAGCAGTAAGAAAACGCACGTAACTCCAACTTATATAAAAATCATAATTTAGATCATCGGCCCTAAAAAGGACTCTCAAATCAGCGAGAAATTGTCGAAATATGCTAATATAAGTATCAATAAAATGAATAGGGGCATTAATAGCATTCTTGTTTCTTTGTTTTTTTATTTTCTGGGCTTCTTGTATTATTCTTTCTGCCAGATTACACGTTAAGCCTAATAATGCTTTTTCAATATGCTCGAAAATGTAATAAACCTCGCGTTTCTCTAATGCTACCAACTTGAGAGTGTATTCCATGCCTTTTTGTACAGTAGATAAAACAGCATTGTAATTGCCTCCCTCAATATGCAGGTTTGCTTGCCATAAATATAGTCTGCATAAGTATAAATACTCAAGATTTGTTTTCTCTGTAATTTGTTCATATTTATTAATTAACTTTTTCATTGCCTTGCGAGCATCAGCCAAATTGCCATTTATTACCTGTAATGACCATAAGACTTCATACAACATAGTCCTTACAGACTCGACAAGCTTAGGTCTTGTTGTTAAACGCAAACAAATATCATATAAATGGATTCTATCCGCGGCATCTAACGCATAAAATCGTTCAGATAGCGTCATTACTTTTGATAAATCATTTTCAATATAGAATAGTTGAAAATATCGAGGTTCATGTTGAATAATTGACAAAAGCTGAGTTTCTTCATCTTCTTCTTTTAGCTGCCCTCTTAAAATAGCAAGAGCATACATACAAGACAGTTTCATATCAAAATTAACTAATAAATCTATGACTTCTTGATTGGAGTTTGCTTTTACAAAAGTGATTATATCAGTAAGGCTTAAATAGCCGGCATAGTTTATTGATATTAAAAAATACGCCAACGTTTCTTTAATATAAGAAATATCATTATTGAGAATAGCATAATGTAAGAAAATATAGCCGTCTTCATTAGTTCCAAAAATATTTGGCACCACACTAAACATTCTTTTTGATTTATTAACATTGCCTGCTGCTGCGGCATAGTGTAGCCAACTGTCTCCTCGATGATTAATATAATGCTCAGTAATCAGTACTGTGTCAGTGTCAGCATCAGAATCTGAATTTAATGGTGATTCTGCTACAGCATTTCGCATTACTTGGAAAACACAGTCCCATACATCATCATGTGCATGTAGTGCAGCATAATGCAGAGCATTGTTACCCAGACTATCTTTTGCCAAAAAATTAATTCCAGGAATCGTTATCATTTCTCGTAAAAAATCAACTCCAGTCATTTTTGTAGCAAATAGCCAAGGCGTCTCGCCTGTTGGAGTCGCAATATTAATATCCCAGCCAAGCTCTATTAATATTTTTAATAGCGCGATATTACCAGTGACCACAGCATAATGTACTGGCGACCAGCTATCCTGAGCATCTGTCGCAATAGCGTTATTATATTTTCCATAACGCCGAATAAACTCAATATTATTATTGCGAGCAGCTACTCTGATTAGTGTTGGCAATGTGGCTTGAAAACCATCTTGCGCTTCAGTTTCAGGAAACACCGGTTTCTTATAAGCAACTTTTGCTATCCATGCATCTTGCTTCGCCACATCCTCCCAATAAGCTTGCCTAACATCATGACAAAACAAAATAAATCGAAAAGCATAACCAGGAACAGTTGATAATACGTTAGCGATTAGCTCATCAAGAAATCTATTACCATACTCGATAACTAGGGACTTCATAAGCTCAATATAGGTTTCCCGATCATGCTTTTGAAATTTCTCCAGCACTACATCATAAATGAATTGGTTAATGCCCTCTTCACGCAAAGGTGCGATCAATATTTCAGCGAGACAGTTATATTTCACACCATAAGCAAAGACATCATTAAGCTCATCATGACCAATAATACCGTCTATAAATAGTCGCAAAGCAATGGCTATTAGATTATTTGTGCTATCAGGATCATGCAGTTCTTCTTTAGGAATATAGAGTGACGCAATGTCATTTAATAATAAATGATCGAAAACAGCAAAAGCACATTTGTTCGGTACTATTGTTCCAGTTAGAAGCTGTGTTAAATAAGTATTGTGATAACCTGTATTATTATAAAGAAAATTTATAATGTGAGTCTGGCGAAATGCTGTTGCGATGTTTAGAACAGAAAGACCTGCGCGGTTAGCTTGTAAGCTTGCGATATTGTTACCTAATACTGTTGATGCAGTCTGTTCAGCTGTTTCTGCTTCAAGTTGCTCTCTTTCAATCACCCCGTCAGCATCGTTATTAATATCAATCTCAGCAGCATCGGCAGATTCAGCTTCTTCACTTTCTGATTGACGTTGCCTTGCATAATAAGCATCAAGATCAAGCTCACCGGCAAGCATTAAGAAACAATCAGAACTTTTCATTGCAGCAAAATGATATGCTGAGTTTCCATAGTTATCAGTTTTAGATGGATCAAAATCAGTAACCATGCAAACGAATTTAACAAAATCATGGGCTTCTTGATCATCGCTAGTAATATTGCGCATAGCTAGAATATGTGCTGGCGTTGCTCCCCATATGGTTTGACAGTTGATATCCCAACCGGCTTTTAATAGTATTTCTAATGTTTTTTTATTGCCTGCCAGTATAGCCCAGTGTACCGGGCTCCAATTCTTACCATCATAGTCTTCGACTGGAAAATAATTTAAAAGATATTCAATAATTTGGTAAAGTTGAGCATCATCATCTTGTTCAGTTAAGAAAATAGCATAACATAATAGATCGGGTTGCAATGCCTTGATGAGCGATAGATCAAAATCGTCAGCTTCTAGTACCTCTTTTACTTCAGAAAACCTTTTCTCCTTGATTAAGTGATATATCCTCGCTTGACTTGTTATTTTCGAAGCAAGGCTGACCTCTTCTTTTTGTAAGGCATTATAAAAAATCATATAAGAATAAGGATCGGCAGCTAAGTGTTCTTGAGCAAACTCATAAAGCTCCACACTAAAACCAAAAAGGGCTAAAAGTCTAAAACAAACGGCAACTTTTGCTTTTTGCTTAAATGAATGCATTTTTACGTCTAGAAAGCCTTTCTTTGTACTTAATAACTTACTGATTGTTGTACTATCAATTTCAGCCGAAAAAAGATTATTACATTTAATTCCTGAGGTTAAGATTTCAAGCAACTCATAGCTCTGAGCCTCTGGTTTAAGTAAGCAATAATAAAGGGCAATACGAATAATATTATGTGGATGATTAGGATCAAAAAAACTGCATGCTGTCAGTTGCAAAATACTAGGATCAAGTTGCTCAGAAATAAACGTTTTTATGTTTTTTAATTCATCACGCTCTCCAATGGCTAACCATTCTTCTAATGTTTGATCTGAACCATGTTCGACGAGAGTAGCAAGCATGAAATACCTATTTTATTCTTAAAAACCCTGGAAGCTTGCCAGTACAAATTGACGACATGCTCTTTCGTTAACAGATGTTGGGCCACTATATGTGCAAATACTTAAGAAAACCTTAATTTTGTACATTATTTTACAACAATAACCCAGCGCAAACCTACCGGAAGGTTTGCGTTGAGGTGTTTTTTTCTTTGGTAAGTTTTATTTATTGGCTGATGCGGTTGATGCAGCGTTTAAAATGGATCATTTAAATTTCAATTAACTATAATTCAATGCGGGATTTGGGTGGGGCACCACAACATTATCCTAATTGTCGCCGCTGCCCAGCAACATTCTCTGGATGCTCATCCATAAAGTTCATTGCTGAATGGATAAAGTGCTTATCGTCATCAGTATATTTATCAGAGATCGACTCTTTTTTTAGCATTGCACGTAACCGTGCTACTCCTCGGGTTGCGGCAAATAGGGTTGTTGCTCTAAAGCATCTGTTACAAAATTTAGCGGCATTTATCCTTCCTTCTTACACATGCTATTTTTTCAACGCTCTTTGATCAATCGGCTGAATAAATTGCTGGACTTTCTCAAGTTGTGCTGGATGTAATGCAAAGAGTTCTGGCGCCAACTGTTCTAACTCAGAAAGAGGAGACGTTACGCCTACAGGTTGTCCTGATACAGGTCTTGCCTCAATTTGATCCAAAGAAAACAAAAAGCCATACTGACCAAGTTTATAAAGATATGTCATCCATAAGGCGTTAAATTGATTTTGTGGGTCGAGTGATTGAACTGCATCAGAATACACCTCCCATCCTTTTCTATCAGCTCCTTGTCCTTGATCAACTCTTTTCTTGTATTCTTGCTCCCATACTTTTGAATTTTCAAGTTGTTGTCCGTAAAGTTTATCAGCAAGAGTCTGCAATGTCTCAAATCTTTCTTGATCTTTTAGTTCAAACTGCCAATAGACAGCACTATCTTTGTAGCGTGAACAAATCCAATTATAGAGACCGACAACCATTAACTGACATTTTTCAGGGTCAGCTTTATAAGTCTCTAAACCTTTTGCAACAACCTCAAATTTCTGTTTTGTTTCACAAGCATAACGATCAGACCTTATCGCATTCCATATGGCAGCTAATAAGTTGTTTACCGTAACAGTATTTGTTTCTGCAGCTGAACTGCCAGAACGTATAACACCACCAAAATTAATTGCACTTGCGAGTCCACCAGCCATAACACATCCCCTTCATATCAAAAGTTTGTTAAATATAAAATGTCAGAGCAATTTTAGACCGCTCTGTACTCCTTGTCTAGAAAAGTTTCTCATTGCGGTGTCGTCAATTGCCCCGTAAATTTAAGCATTTTACAATGCGAGAGTTCCTGTTTCTTTTCTATCTGCAATCGCCACATAGAGTTGATGATACTGTTTGACCTCCAACTATGGCATTAATAATTTCACTTGGTACCTGGTCCGAAGCGTAATGTACTCAAGCTACTATTACGCGGCAATATCACTATGTCATCTTGCTGACAAGATCCTCCATGTTCTTCATACATTAAGTGAATTCCTTTGCTTGGCGATTCTTGTGGTCTAGGGCTTGCGAAATGAGAACAATGCGGGGTATGCGAAACCGCCTGTCCGGTACTTAGCGCTACAAATTTTCGAGACTGTCCTTTTGGTTTTTGTGATGTTGGCTCCGCTTTAGCTCTACTCGCCTCGCCAGGAAGATTTTTCATAACAAGCGTATGTGTTGTAGCAGCGTTAGCTTCTTCATTTTGACCTGCATTTTCAGGACCCATAGTTGTTGAAGCAGGTAAAGCAATAACAGTTTTTTCCTTTTTTCTGCTTTGAGCTTTTTCTCTGAGACGAGCTTTCCTATTTCTTCTTTTCTCAGTGGCGGGCGTCTTGACAGGAGATTTTTGTTTATCAACAGCGGTTACATTGTCGGTACCATTTTCTTCGTTAACTTGTATAGCAGGCTCTACAGAATCAAGAATAGAACTAACAGGCAAAGTAGGCTGAGTCACAGATGTGGATACATTTTCCTCTACAGGTTCAGCTGCGGTCGCAGTACTCATTACTTCTGCAGAACTAGTCGTTGCAACGCCCATCCTTTTCTTGGCTGCTTGCTTTTTATGTTGTGATGATTTTCTCTCTACCACACTTTTTACAATATCTCGGATCAGATTATTCTTATCAAACTCCAGTTTCCCATTTTTAGAAACAAGTGTATTTAGATCGATATGAACATTTACCTTTTGTTTTTTAGACTTACCCTCCGTCTCTAATTTAATATCCATATTATATTCTGCAGCAACACGTTTAAAACAAGCCGCCAATTCAGCACCAGAGATACTATGCTTAGTATATTTCCCTGTCTTTGTTAGCTTGAAACTGATTACGGATGTAGACTCGTTATAATTGATAGAGGCGCCAGTAAAAATATCTAAGCGGATAAATATCTCTTTTAGTAATGAATCAATGTCAGCTGCCACCTTACCTCGTGCTCGACTAGCCACGTCATGTTTTGTTTTCAATCCATCACTAGCCGCAATTATTCGTGTAAATTCTTTATGTTCATCTGAAAAACGTTGAAGATGACTATCTGGCAATAGTGATTGATACTCAGCATTCCCTTGTGCACCATAAGCTACGCAAGAATTTAGAGCGCGTTTATAATGCTGAGCATGCTCTTTTAATATAGCGGACAAAAGCTCTTTTTTTGCACTCTCTGAATGAACTATCATCTTTATATAACATTCTAATAGGCGACAACAACTCCAATTATAATAGAACTCAAAGAGGTTTGGCTCACCAACATTATGCTTTTGGAAATCTTGTAAATACAGCTTAAAGACGTTGAAATAATTTGCAACAAAACTTCTTGCATCATTAAGTGCTTTAACATTTTTTGACCTAGCTAATACTTCAGAGTAATCCTCTAGTAGGTTTTTTGCTAACAGAGTAACTATGGTTACTAACTGTGACTCAACAAGACTATAAATATTCTGCATTGTCACTCTGGTCACAGCCGCGACATTCCTAACATATTGCATAGCATGCGCAACAGAGCTTAATACTTCATGATAGTTTTTTTCGCCAGCATACGTCTCTGCCTTTAACATATGAAGCCTATATAAGTAGATATTATTTGCTGACCTCGCATTATCATCAGAACAATATATTGCAATAATCTTATTAATAGACTTCACCCGGGCCTTACCTGTCGACATCGCAGCATTCATTGCAATTACTGCCTCAGAAAATATAGCACTCATCTCTTCAGAAAGCTCTGGGCGTGACTGTAAACTTTGCACAATCCCATTCAATATATCAAAGTTATCACCTGTCACCTGTTGTAGCGCTGCATATATTGACTTAGAGCACACAGTACTTTCTTCAAAATAAAAGTATCGAAAACATTCTGGATTTTCACTTATTATTATAAATATTTTTTCGCGCATTTTCTCAATTAAAAGATCCTTATCACAAAGAATATCAATTATAACCATACTTAAAAGATCTAGCTTAAAGTCCATCAATAAGCCTTTTACTTCGGATAACTTATGCTTTTCTGAAAAGTTGAGCAATTCATCTAGTACGGTCAAAACCCTGCTGTCGCGCATTAATAAAACATCAGCGAAAAACCTTTTCAAAAATATCAAGTTCTCTGTAAGTACCGGGTAATGTAAAAATATATAACCGTGGCTGTCACGACAAAATGGCTCAGCAAGAGCTTCATGAAAAGCCTCAACCAACTCAAAATTTCCCGCAGCTGCAGCATAATGCAGTACAGTGTCACCTGCTAAATTCATAAAGTGCCAAGTGGTTAATGTTAAGTTTGTTTCTAACGTTGAATTAAAAGGCCATGGTTGTTGGCAAGCATTGCATACAATCGATAGAAGCACTTCTCTTTCAGGTTCTTTTGCAAACGCTGCATAGTGTAAAGCATTATTGCCAAGTGAATCTTCAGCTAAAACATCAATATCAGGAAGTGCTGCAAGCTCTTGTAAAAATGCTGCATCAGAGACTTTTACCGCAAGCAACCATGGCGTTTCACCACCTGCAGATCTAGTATTAATATTCCAGCCCAATGCCAATAGCTCTTTTATTGTTTCAATCTCACCAACTAAAACAGCATAATGTAATGGGGAGTATGAATCCAAGCTGTCTTTAGCCACAGCGGGATCAGAAGCACCAAAATCTCTAATAAATATGTTATTACCTCTGCGTGCTGCAAACCTTATTAAGCGTGGCAGAGCCGCTTGAAATTGAGTTGTTTCTTGCAGAACTTTTAAATGTTCATGTCTCTCGGCATCAACATCCTGCATCCACTCACTATTTTTTAGATAGCTATCAAGGTGTGTTAAACGAACATCATTAAAAAGACTAAATAAATAGTTGATTTGGCCCGGATAGATTTTCGCAAACGCATCCAGTATTTTTTCAAGAAAATAATTGCCAAATTTTGCAACTATTTTAGTGAACACGTCAATATAGAATTCTCTTTTATTATAATAATACTTATTAAAAACAACATCTTCTATAAATGGATTTAAAGCATTATCAGTCTGCGATCGTTGGCTCAGAATACTACCGAGACTATCACAATGAATATTAAGTTTTAATACTCGCAGAAACTCTGCAATTGAAATAGCACTTCTCATACATAAATACAATGCTATTCCGGTTAGATTATTAGCACTGTCAGGAGCATGTAAATCTTCTTCAGAAAGGTACAGTCTACCAACATCATTAATAAAAAAATATTGTAAAAGCTCTAAGCAAATATCTTCATTCCTTCTATTTAGAAGCAATGAAGACAAGTATGTATTATGATAACCAAAACTGTTTACTAGTAACGTTAAAGTACCAGCTTCATCAAATATATAAGCAAACTTAAAAACGCTATGACCCACAGCATTTGGTCTTAGATTAGTGATGTTTTGCGCTAAAGCAGGAGCTTCATTATGCTCAATTACAATATCAGCATCTGCTATATTTACATTCCCAGACTTTATTCTATGCGATTTATCTGTGTTAGCTATAATTCTACGAACACCACATAATCCTAAAAATCGTTGCGAATCCGTTGCGGCTGCAAAATGGTAAGCACTGTTTCCAAAATTATCAACCGTCAGCGGATCAAAGTTAGGTAATTGTATGACATACTTAAAAAATGCTAATACTCGCTCTTTCAGCCCTTTCTTTTGAGCTTTTGGGTAAACAACTTTTGCTAGCACGTGGGCCGGCGTTTCTCCCCATTGAGTTTGGCAGTTAATATCCCAGCCTTGCTCAAGAAGAAACGTAACGACCTCTTCACTAGCAGCGAGCATAGCCCAGTGCATTGGACTCCAACATTTATTATCATAGTCTTCTGGTCGAAATAATGGACTTAAATAGCGAAGAATATCTTCGAACGCACTGAATTCTCTCGCTGCCATATATACTGTGTAGCAAAACAAGTCAGGAGTAAACTTGTTAAGGTGTTCTTTAGCAGGAGGTTGATTGTTAATAATCTGAATAAAACGTTGGGATTTTCTATCTTTAATTAGTGCATACAAATTATGTTGCATCGACAAGCTAAGCAGCGCTGAAAATCTCGCTCGTAATAACATTGCATGAAAATTAACATATACAATCAAGTCTTCTGAATAATGATCTTGAGCAAACGCAATAAATTCTGCTTCATAACCATAGGTTATTAATAAACTCACTAAATTGAAATAACCTTTCAATTTATCAGAGTCCACATCCGTCTTACCAACAGAAGAATAGGCTTGCCTTAATATGATACCAAAATTTGTTTTGTCTATAATGCTTCGTAGAAGATTGTTACATTGAAGACCTAGAATCAATATCTTTTCAAATGACTCAATTGTAAAATTATCTGTTGTAAGCCAACAATATAAAGCAAGACGTACGATATTAAACTCGTAATCAGGATCCGAAAAATTAGTAAATTCTAAGTCTAGAATTTTTGGGTTCAGTTTATTTATACAACTCAAGAGAGTCTTAAAAGTAGAATTTTTATGTGATGTTAGCCATCCTCTTAAATTTTTTGAATCATTCTCAACTTGAGCGGCTTTTATAGTTGTTAACATTGCTTACCTATATGATTGACATTCTGTAATAAGTATCACGACACAATACGAATATATACTTAAAGCAACCTTAATTTTGGCTATATTTAATCCAAAAGGAACGGGGGAATTCCCCTCTAAAATTAAAGATAGCAGCAACGTTAAACATTGATAAAAAGCAAAAATGATTGAATCTCATGTTGGCGTAGTAATTTCACAATATAAGCGTTATTATTATGCACTTATTGTCAGCAACCTGTATATTTTGAGAACAAAAATGTCGGATAAACGTAAAATTCTTGCTACTAGCGCTTTAATCTATGCGAATGGTCCCCTGCATATTGGCCATTTAATTGAATATATCCAAACAGATGTTTGGTGTCGATTTCAAAAGATGCGTGGTCATCAATGTTTGTATATTTGTGGAAGTGATGCTCATGGCACACCGATTATGTTGCAAGCTCGTCGCCATAACATCAGCCCGGAAGAATTAATTGAGAAAATGCATCAAGGATTTGTTGCTGATTTTGCTGAATTTGCAATTGAATTTGATAGTTTTCAGAGCTCTCATTCGAAACAAAACCAAATACTTGCTGCGGATATTTATCAAGGTTTAGAAGCACATGGTGACATCGTCTCAAAAACTATAGAGCAAGCTTTCGATCCTGAAGAAAGTATGTTTCTACCGGATCGTTTCGTTAAAGGTTCCTGTCCAAAATGTTCTGCAGAAGATCAATACGGTGATAGCTGTGAAAATTGTGGAGCAACCTACTCACCATTGGAACTAAAGAATTCTTCTTCGGTTATTTCTGGCAGCACGCCGATTGCTAAGAAATCGGAACACTTATTTTTTGATTTACCCAAATATCAAGATAAACTCAAACAATGGATCGCAGCAGGTCATTTACAAGAGCAAATTGCGAATAAACTTAGTGAATGGTTCACGGCAGGCTTACAGCAATGGGATATTTCCCGTGATGCACCCTACTTTGGTTTTGAGATTCCCGGTCATCCGGGTAAATATTTCTATGTATGGTTAGATGCGCCTATTGCCTACCTGGCTATTTTGAAAGAATATTGCGAACAACAAAATTTAGACTATAACGATTTCATGAAAATTGATTCTGATGTTGAGCTTTATCATTTTATTGGTAAAGATATTGTTTATTTTCACTCGCTATTCTGGCCAGCAATACTCATGGGCAGTAATCTACGTACGCCGACAGCAATCTTTGCTCATGGTTTCTTAACCATTAATGGTAAGAAAATGTCGAAATCACGCGGCACATTCATTAAAGCCCGAACTTATTTAAATCATTTGGATGCTGAATACTTACGCTATTATTATGCGGCTAAACTTAATAGCCATATTGAAGATATTGATCTTAATATGGATGACTTTCAAGCGCGCGTTAATTCAGACTTGGTGGGTAAGGTTGTTAATATTGCTAGCCGTTGTGCCAAGTTCATTAATAAAGATTTTAACAATCAATTAGCAGCAACACTCCATAACCCTGAGCTCTGGGAAAAATTCACCGCACAAAGCAACATTATCGCCGAGCTTTATGAGAAGTTGGAATATAACCATGCGATGCGCGAAATCATGGCATTAGCTGATTTGGCTAACCAATATATCGATGAGCAAAAACCCTGGACACTACGCAAACAAGCCGATCAAGCTGAGAATGTACAGGCAATTTGCAGCATGGGTCTAAACTTATTTAAAGTTCTTATTACTTATTTGAAACCAGTATTACCTAAATTGGCGACTGATGTTGAAGCATTTTTAAATATTCCTGAATTAACGTGGATGGATAGTGGAACAGCATTGTTAAATCATTCCATTAACACGTTTAAACCTCTAATGCAGCGAATTGAAAAGGATAAAGTTATGGCCATGTTAGATGAGGCACAACAAGAAGCAGCAATAGCTTCTGCTAGTCAACAACAAACAGAAAATCAAAAAAATAATTTAGATAATGGTTTATTAACCAATAATCCGATAAAAGACACAATTGCTATTGATGATTTCACAAAACTTGATTTACGTATTGTTAAAATCATTCAGGCTGAACATGTTGAGGGCGCTGATAAGCTATTAAAATTACAAGTTGATATCGGTGGTGAAACTCGTCAAATCTTTTCTGGCATTAAAAAAGCTTTTCAACCAGAAGACTTAATTGGCAAATATACGGTTATTGTCGCCAACTTAGCACCACGCAAAATGCGCTTTGGTCTTTCTGAAGGTATGATGATTTTTGCTGGTAGTGATGGTGACCTTTGGCTAATTGAGCCACAAGATGGCGCACAACCAGGCATGCCGGTGCAATGACAAACAGCGCTACCACTATTGATGCTATTGATGCACTGCTACCACAAACTCAGTGTCAAGAATGTACTTATGCAGGCTGCCGTCCTTATGCTGTTGCGATTGTCGAGCAAAACGAAACTATTAATCGCTGCCCGCCTGGTGGAGTAGCAACGCTACAAGCCTTAGCAAGTCTACTTAATATTGATGCAAACAATTATATCAATGAAGTAACAGAACAAACTCGAGCACCATCACGCGCAATCATTCAAGAAGATCTTTGTATAGGCTGCACTAAGTGTATTCAGGCTTGTCCTGTCGATGCCATTCTTGGTAGCGCGAAATTCATGCACTCAGTGATTAGCAGTGAATGTACTGGCTGTGAACTTTGTGTAGAACCATGCCCGATGGACTGTATTGATATGCAAGCATTATCAAAACCAGAATTTAATAAAGATACGGCTCGACAACGTTATGAATCACGCCAGTTACGTTTAGATAAAATCGCTAATGAAAAACAGCAACGACATCAACAAGCGTTAGTAAATAAAATGGAAAATAAAGCAGATAATGAATCACAACAGAAAACCTCTATACAGAGTGAGGTTCAAGCCGCGATTGCACGTGCAAAAGCAAAAAAACAACAAAAGCAGCAATTACAAACAGGCTAACAGTAATGAATCAACAAAAACGCGCAGCTATTTTTGAAAGATTAAAGCAGGAAAACCCCGCTCCTACTACGGAATTAATTTATAACTCCCCTTTTCAATTATTAATTGCAGTCATCTTATCCGCACAAGCAACGGATGTTGGCGTTAACAAGGCCACTAAAAAACTTTTTCCTGCCGCAAATACACCAGAAAAGATTTATGCTCTAGGAGAAGAAAAGCTCAAAGATTATATTAAAACTATCGGCCTCTATAATGCTAAAGGTAGCAATATTATTAAAACCTGTAAGATATTAATCGAGCAACATCAGTCTTCTGTACCAGATAACCGTAAAGATTTAGAAGCGTTACCTGGCGTTGGACGTAAAACCGCAAATGTCGTTTTAAATACGGCATTTGGTCACCCAACTATGGCTGTTGATACACATATCTTTCGCGTTGCTAATCGTATTAATCTAGCACCTGGCAAAAATGTTCGCGAAGTCGAAGATAAATTAGTAAAGCTTATTCCTAAAGAATATTTACATGATGCCCATCATTGGTTAATTCTGCATGGTCGCTATATTTGTGTAGCTCGTAAGCCTAAATGTAATGCCTGTGTTATTCATGATTTGTGTGAATATAAAGATAAAACTGAGGACGATTAAGTATGTTCAGCAATGACCGCAAAGACTTACGCGCCTTTTATTTTTATGCTTGGCAGAAATATCAAAAGCAGCAACCGCTTGAACCATTAGAACAACAAATTGTGAGCGTCATTCAACAACATCCCGAATATCATAAACTCTTTACTTCTGAGGATAAATTTTTAGATAAGGATTATCTTGCTGAATTTGGTGAAACTAATCCATTCTTGCATATGGGCTTACACTTGGCTCTACATGAACAACTTAGTACGGATCGTCCTACAGGTATTCGCGATATCTATAAAAAAACATGTCATAAATTAACAAATCAACATGATGCAGAGCATGTGATGATGCAATGCTTGGCAGAATCACTGTGGGAAGCCCAAAGCCAGCAGAAAATGCCAGATGAGCAAACATATTTAGATAAATTAAAAGATCTAGCTGAATAACTATTTATAAGAATATATATCCAGCGTAGTTGAAGATGCGACTTTTATCATGCCATTAGCACCTTATCTTATAGTATTGAGCAAACTGCAGTGAAATCTTCAACATCTTTAAATAGTGTCCTCTTACTTTCAACCATCAAACTACTAAAGTAAGCAATCATATTCTCTTGTAGCTGTTGCGCCGCTGTTTGTTGACTTCGACTAAATTCATATCCTTTAATAAAAAATTGATATAAATGAGCTTGTTCAAACGCTTCAGCAGCTAGCTCATTTTTTAAAATTTGTTGTCGTAACGATTTAATACGGTCATTATCAACTTGTTGTTTTAAATATTGCCGAACTTGTCTTAATGGTAAAACAACAGCAGTATGCCAACTGTCCAATGATTTTGAGATTTGATTAAAGTCATTTGCTGTTAATGCTATATTTTCACTACTCGCTAGCCAGCAACAAAATAATAGAACATTAACATTGATATTATATTGTTCTTGCCAGGTTAAGCATTGCTTTTGAATAAGTGGATTAGCATAAACACATAAGGAATACTGCCAAAAAGGGTTGTCTAATTGCGCTATTAAATCCTTGTTTAGATTGCCATGCTGTTCAGTGAGACTAAATCTTGTCATGCAAATTCAGTCGCTAACTCTTGAGCCATAACACCAATATTACCCGCACCTTGCATGATGAGAATATCACCATCACGAATCACATTATCGAGCACTTGTTTGAAATCATCATTATCGGCAACAAAAACAGGCTCGACTTTACCCCGTTGACGAATCGAACGCGCTAAACTGCGACCATCAGCTCCCGATATTTTCTCTTCACCGGCAGTGTAAACATCAAATAATATCAGCATATCGGTTTCCGAAAGAGCAACCGTAAAATCTTCATAAAGATCTTTGGTTCGTGTATAACGATGAGGTTGAAAAGCAAGAACAATACGGCGCTCTGGCCAAGCATTACGTGCCGCGAGTAAAGTTGCTGAGATTTCACGAGGATGATGTCCATAATCATCAACTAATAAGGCCTTTTGTTTAGAAGGCAGACTCAGCTCACCTCGAACTTGAAAGCGGCGTCCTATTCCTTGGAATTCACGCAATGCTTTTAAAATTGCGTCATCACTGACACCACATTCACGTGCAATAATCAATGCAGCCGTTGCATTCAATACATTATGTTCACCTGGTAAGTTTAAACAAGCCTGCAATTCATCATAGCCCGACTGTTGTAAAGTAAATTCAGACTGTAATCCGGTCTGTTTAAAATTACTGACACGCACATCGGCATCTTTAGCAAAACCATAAGTAATAACTGGCCGCGAAACGTCAGCTAACACACCCCTAACACCCGGGTCATCTAAACACATTACCGCTAAACCATAAAATGGCAAATGATGTAAAAAGCGTAAAAAAGTATGTTCTAATTGTGCAAACTCACCTTGATATGTACCAAGATGATCCGCATCAATATTGGTAATAACGGTATACAGCGGTTTCAGAAATAAAAATGAGGCATCACTTTCATCAGCTTCAGCAACTAAATACTTACCACTTCCTAAACGCGCATTGGAACCAACGCTATTCAACAATCCACCGATCACAAAAGTGGGATCTAAACCGCCTTCAGCAAGAAGACTTGCTGCTAAACTGGTCGTCGTGGTTTTACCATGAGTTCCTGCAATAGCAATACCCTCCCGAAAACGCATTAACTCAGCAAGCATTTCAGCACGACGTACTATGGGAATACGCTTTTCCTTTGCAGCAATAATTTCAGGATTATCATCCTGAATAGCGGTCGAAATGACGATAACATCGGCATTCGCAACATTTTCTAGCTTATGACCAATAAATATTTGCGCACCTAAGTCACGTAAATATTTCACCACCGCATTTTCATTTACATCAGAGCCTGTAACAGTGCAACCTTCGGTCAATAGTACCTCAGCAATACCGGCCATACCGGTGCCCCCAATCCCAACAAAGTGGATACATTTAATTCTTTTCATGGCTGACGAATTGTTCATGTTGATTTACCTTAATTCATTCTATAATCCTAGATTCCGCACATTAAGCGCTCTAGCTACGATGCCAACTGCGAAATCTAGGATGATTTGCTAATTTTAGTGGTAATGAATGTTGGTAATTATGCCGGAATTAATTGTGAATTGGCAGTAATAATATTGTTTACGCGAGACTGTCTCAATATAGTATGAGAGTAATTATTAGTGTTCAGCTAGATCCATATCCAGGTTCAGCTTAAGCAACAGTAGGACGATAACAACGACGAGGAGCCCTATCTTCAGCACGACGCGTTGTTATGCCACGCTTGAAGATGCCATTCTTTCCTATATCACTAATAATACTACCTGTAGTGACCTCTTTCATATATGCAGATCTAGGAGGATGAGCTTTGTAGATTTTTTCTGTCTGCTTTGCTATACGTTTAGACGTTGGTAGTGATGATTCCACAGCAGCATGTTTTGTAACTTCTTGCTCAGCAATGACGCGACATTCTGCCCGATATTTGTATTTTGAGCCTTTTCGTAAAATACTTAGCCTCTCAGCAGTACTAACTTGATCTCTCGTCATACTGTCACCGTCAACTTTACGAGGACTAACATAGTGACTCGTACCACTAAGCCTTTGTCGAGGGAGAGTATATCTAACGCCATGTTGCATTACCTGAATATCTCCAGCGCGAGCCTTAGCATAATTATCAACTCGTACAGCCTCACTGTCACAATCTGCTGCAAACTTTTTATCTTGTTCCTCGACTAGATGCCCTTCAACTGCAATTTCATCTTGAAAAAGGTCATCCATACTGTCTCTAAATTTATCATGCTGCTGTTTAGCAACTTCACCAGTACGAACATCAATATTATCTGGTGTTAAATCTTTGTAATAGGTATTTCGATGCTGACATTCATTTTGCATCATGCCAGCAGCTTCTGCTTTTATTCTAGCTTGCTGCTCTGCTCTCCTTAAAGAATTGAAATTACGATCTTCTGAGTTTAGTTTAACTAAAGCTAACTGCAGGCATAGATTCCAACGTTTCCGAAAGGTAATACCATAAGAAATTTTATTTTTGTAACCATCTGTTGTCGTTCTGCCTCGACGACTAATAAAACCACTGCTAAGCGCATCTTTTATCATAGCTCTACTGTAAGGCGGGGTAGTCATACCAGACCATTTACAATATTGACTAAAGAGCTCATCAATCGCCTCATCAAATTTAGCTTCAGCAGCGTCGCTAATCAGTCTGATGGCTTCTTCTCTATGCGCGTCTTTAATTTCTATTTTACAGGCATTAGGAGTACTAGATAATTCATCTATAGCTCCATTAGCATTACCCGCATCAGAATTAAACTGCCCTGAAGCATCTGATGCGTCACCTGGATGAAAACTAAAAAAATGTTTATCAACATATCGGCTTAAGCCTTTGCTCATGCCACTACCCTGACCGTAACCATTTATTGCAACACAACCCATCACAAATGTTAAAAAGCCACGACGGAAAGAATTTGATATCACGCTGGTTGAATTTTCCACGCTCTCAAAAAAAGCATCTTTAAATTTTGGAAGCACATCATATACTACATAATCATAGCTCTCATGTGAAAAAGCACGTGGGCGAGCAATAAAGTCTCTGATAAAACCTGGTGTTTTTGATACTATTTTTGCAGTAAAAACAATGCCACTTTTTAGTTTGTAGCAAGCAGATTTTAAAATACTCTTAGCTGTATCATAAATTAATGTCGTAAATAATAGCAGTGCTTTATAGTTGAAGGGGCCAAATGCTACACCTGTAGATATAAATGACGCAAAGATCCCGGCTGTCACAACAGCTGCAATATGCGCGGCTTTTGTTGCAGGAAGAGCATGCATGATAAATGAAACCATACTTGTTTGATACAAACCAACTAATGCTCCTAGAACCAAAGTCCAGACATAAGTAAGCACTATTAAAAATACTGTATTAGCAATACATTTGACAGCATGTATCGATCTTTGTAGCAATGTAGCATGCAGCCAACCAGTATAGTAATAATGTTTTAACAAGTATTGTTTGATTCCTTTAGTCAGGCGCTCTTCAATAATAATATCGGCATAAGTGACAAAAAATAATGATCCTAAAGATAAAAACACAGTGGCCGCAGGAATAGCAGCTGGAATAGCGATAAACCAATAAGGCCAGGCAAGTCCCAACGACCCAGCAGCCGTTATTATTGAGCCTATGGCTAAGCAAGCAAATGTAATCCCAGCAACAACGGATATAGCAAAAGCAACATACAGAGCAAACTGTTTCTTCTTAGAAAGAGCTCTACCTTGACTATCTTGTTTAAAACCGTAAATAAAGATTTGTCGAAAAGCTTGCTTACATGGCTCGTTCACTAAAAAGTAGTTAGCAAAATAACCACCCGCATTGACGATAACATAGCGAAAAACAAGAACAGCAGCATGTCCTAATGCGGCGACAAAACCAGGTACTGCCGCTAGAGCTCCCGCAACAACACCTTCAGAAAATGAAGTCACTATCGTTGCAATTTTAGCAAAAGAATCTACCCACCATTTTTTCCTACGCATCTTCAGTTTTTCTTCATCAGGTAGAGTCTCTGGAATAACGCTATCCAAGTATTCTTTAAATCGACCTTTGTCTTCGTCATCTGGCGTTTCAGCTTCAGCATTTGATAAGTTAGCGAACTCTGGTGCAATATATTTCTCAGAAAAAAGATGCTCTTCACCAAAAATAGCGTTTAGCTCTTGATAGCTTGTTAATGTGTCATGCCCTTTTTCACGCTCTTTTTTACGTTGCTTCATAAGGTTTACAATTTTTTTACGTAAACCCAACGCTTCGTGCTGCTCGGCAAAATCATGCAACGCCTTTTTTAATTTTTTGAGAGTAGCGTCATCAAATTTATGGCTTTCAACCGCTGTTTGGAACATACGGTAACAACTATCTAGAAATTCCTCATGGAGGTTATCACCGTCATATGTTTGTAAGCGGATATGTAACAATCTTAGGTAATTTCTTTGTTTTCCAGGTATGTCAGCATTAGCAAATCCCATTTTCGCCAATAATTGTAGTATTTCGTAAACTTGTACATCATTTTTACGACTAAAAGTATGTTGATGCTTGATGAAAGGTAATTTAGAGGGTATTCCAGTAGCCATATATTGAGCATAAGCACTAGTACCATGCTCAAGAATGTATTGAGTTGTATTTTTTATTTTCGTTTGTAATTCTTTAGTTTCAATTTGTCGTCTGCTAGGACCTGCTACTCGCTCGAATACTGGTGCGCTAAGCCTGTCGCGCCTATTGCGTTGTGATTTTCTACTTCCTGACAACATGAACTTTACTTCCTCTACTAGCGAACTTCTATACTTTTGCATTAACAAAAGTTCGCTTATTGCTTTATTCTTAATTTAACGCGAGTTTTTTGTTCAAGCTGTTTTAATTGTTATTATACCTAAACATGACGCTTAGCAATTTTTTACCATTTAGCTAATATATTACCTGGATCTTAAGATAAGCTTAAGGAAAGAAAATATTTCATCACGAAACGACCAGAAATGGTCTGTTTTTCAGCGAGTTGTTTAATTTAACTTATTTTTAGCTTGTGGGGAGTGAAGGCCTGCTACAACGAGCTCCCATTGAGCCGTTTTTATTGTTTGTAGTAATAAATGATAAAAAGAGTGTAACAACTTGGCATTTAGGGTGAATTTTATACCTTTACTATCAACTGTTGCAAAATTCATCACAATATTGTCTACAGATTCAGCCTGCAAACCAAAACTGATTAATAACACAGGACTATCCCCTAGTGGCAATGTATATTGTTCATCTGCAATATATTTTTTTGCTAAGTTTGATTCATCAAGCGCCGATTCATGATGAAAATCAAACATTGCTTTTTTAGTTGTTACCGAGGCACTTCCCGTATCCGTAATAGCTAAGTTTTCAAGTTGCTCTTGTACCAGGGGTAACATGAGCTTTACAAAACGCCGAGTTAAATAAAAACGTAATTCTTCTTTTGCATGAGTACTTAAACGGAATAAGATTCTATCTTCTTGCGCTGAAAACTTCATATTTAATTGATGAATTTGCATACATTGAATCCTAGTTAGCGTTCTTCAAGTCGACACTCATAGTCAATACGTAATATCATTGCAAGAGCCATTAGCATAACCAATAAGCTACTGCCACCATAACTCATTAATGGTAATGTTAAGCCTTTGGTAGGTAACATTCCTGAGTTTACACCTATATTGATAAACACTTGTAAACCAATCCAAATTCCAAAACCATAGCCGAGATAAGCAGCAAAATCTTTGCCAAGCCGATGAGCACGACGAGCGATCATAAAAATACGCGTAATTAATAATGCAAAGAGACCAACTACCACCGCTTCACCAATAAGACCTAACTCTTCAGCTAATACAGCAAATAAAAAGTCCGTATGCGCTTCTGGTAAGTAAAATAATTTTTGTACACTGTTACCTAAGCCAACACCGAGCCAACCTCCTCGACCAAATGCAATTAAGGATTGTGTTAATTGGTAACCACTTGCATATTGTTGTACCCAAGGATTTAAAAAAGAGGTTAAGCGTGCCAATCGATAGGGAGATGAAACAGCAAGTCCTCCCATACCGGCACCCACGACACAAATCAAGGCAAGATAATGGCGTAATGGCACACCGGCAATAAACAAAACTAACAATGCGGTCATCATCATTACAGCCGTTGCACCAAAATCCGGCTCTAATAATAATAAACAACTAACAATACCTAGCAGTAACATCGGTTTTAGAAAACCAACAACCTGACTACGCACTTCATCACCACGCCGCACTAGGTAACCTGCCAAGTAAATAATAACCGTAAATTTTGCTAATTCAGAAATTTGGAAACCCAATGGACCAATACCTAACCAACGCCGACTACCATTAATTTCTCGCCCCAATCCAGGAATAAGAACAATGACTAATAATAGCAGCGTTAATAACATTAAATAGCCACCATAACGTTGCCAATAATCAGAATGAATACGTAAAATAATAAAACTACAAAATCCGCCTAAACCGACATAGCAGATTTGACGAATAATATAATGAAACGGCGTGCCATAGCCTCGTTCAGAAATGCCAATGGATGCAGACGCAACCATGATTAAACCAAGAAAGAGTAATGCTAAAGCAGCAAATAGAAACCATCGATCAAATAGAACGGCAGGGATTACTTTAGTTTCGGAGATAGTCGCTCGCAATTTAATATTCCTTACTTGATATGTTTATTGACTAATGCAGTAAACACTTCGCCACGATGTGCAAAGTCTTTAAACATATCAAAACTAGCACTGGCTGGGGAAAATAATATAGCATCGCCCGCTTGCCCAACTTCGTTAGCGGTTAACACCGCTAACTCAAGGTCATCTACAAAAGTAATATCTGTGAAACCTGTTAGTGCTTTGGCAATGTCATCAGCATCTTGGCCATAGAGAATAATTTGTTTAACAAATTGCGTTACCGGGCGTAATAAAGCTGAGAAATCCGCATCTTTACCTTGCCCACCGGCAATCAATATAAGATCTCCAGATAAAGTTTCTGCCAACCCTTCTATCGCTGCAATTGTTGCTCCAACATTAGTACCTTTAGAATCGTTATACCATGCGATATCGTTCTTTTTAGTTACAAACTGACAACGGTGCTCAAGACCAGGAAATTCGCGCAGCACTTCTTGCATGACGACTAAAGAAAAACCAGCATAATGCCCGATTGCCAATGCAGCAAGCGCATTAGCCCAATTATGTTTTCCAGGCATATTCATGTCATCGACAGCAAATAAATTTTCTGTACCAAAGCTCAAGAATGTTTGACCGTCAGTTTTACGGATCCCAAATTGCCCTGGCCTTGGTTCAGATAAACCAAAACTAATAATATTGCTCGCAGATTCTTCATTGACAACTAAGGTCAATGGATCATCACGATTGATAAGTTGATATTCACTTTGTAAATAAACATGTTGTTTAGCAGCAACATAACCGGCTAAACCACAATATCGGTCCATATGGTCTGGACTAATATTTAATATGGTGGCAACTTTCGCATTCAAGGAAAACAAACTTTCTAATTGAAAGCTCGACAATTCTAAAACATAAAGTTCTGCAGGCTCGTCTTCAAGCATTTCAAGCACGGGAAAACCGAGGTTACCACCAACTTTTACGTTAACACCAGAGCGTTTTGCCATTTCCCCAACAATTGTGGTTACCGTACTTTTACCATTGGAACCAGTAATAGCCAATACAGGCGCATCAATATGACGCGCAAATAACTCAACATCTCCAATAACCGTAATTCCACGATCAATACAAGCAACAATTTCAGGAGTATCCATTGCCACGCCAGGGCTAATAATCACTTCATTGGTTTTTGCTAATAATTGTTGATCAAGTTTGCCTAAAGAGCATTTTACCGAAGGAAACTCGCAACTTAACTCTTGTAAGCCTGGTGGATTTAAGCGGGTATCGGTTATCGCGATACGAAAACCTTGTTTGCTTAAATAGCGAACACAAGATAAGCCCGTAATCCCTAAACCAACAATAACATAATCATAATTTTGCACGTCTTTAGTAATCATAGTCTTCCACTCTTAACCTATACCCTTCGTGATCTACTGAGGTTTTTAGGCTTAACGTAACTTTAATGTTGCTAAACCAATTAAAACTAACATAACCGTGATAATCCAAAAACGAACAATCACGCGCGGTTCTGGCCAACCTTTTAATTCAAAATGATGATGTAATGGTGCCATACGGAAAATACGTTTACCGGTTAGTTTAAAGGATGCAACTTGCATAATAACGGAAAGTGTTTCAACAACGAATAAACCACCCATGATAAATAAAACAATTTCTTGGCGCACTACAACAGCAACAATACCCAAACCTGCACCTAAGCCTAGTGCTCCAACATCACCCATAAAAACTTGCGCAGGATAAGTATTAAACCATAGAAAACCCAAGCCGGCACCGACGAGTGCTGAACAATAAACAGCAACCTCGCCAACACCATTAATAAAGGGAATATCTAAATACTTTGCAAATTCAACGTTACCAACGACATAAGCAAAGATACCCAGTGCGCCAGCAACAAGCACAATTGGTAATATGGCAAGACCATCTAAACCATCAGTTAAATTAACAGCATTACTGGTACCAACAATAACAAAGTAACCTAAAACAATGTAAAACCAGCCTAGTGGTAATAAAATATTTTTAGTGAACGGAATTAAAAGTTCTGTTTGCTGCGGCGTGCTCGCAGTAACATATAAAATAATAATTGCAATTAAGCCAATGATAGACTGAGATAAAAGTTTAGTGCGTGCAGATATACCTTTACTATCTTTTAGAATCAACTTTTTGTAATCATCGACCCAGCCAATAGCGCCAAATCCTAATGTAACTAAAAGTACTAACCAAACATAATAATTAGCTAAATTACCCCACAGCAATACACTAATCGATACCGATAATAGTATGAAAGCCCCTCCCATAGTTGGTGTTCCAGCTTTCTCTAAATGTGATTGCGGACCATCGCTGCGTACAACTTGGCCAATTTGATTCTTACGTAACCAATTAATCATGGCTGGCCCAGTTATCAACGCCAAAACCAAGGCGGTAAGTGAGCTACAAATTGCTCGAAAAGTTATATAAGTAAATACATGAAAGACACTAATATAATGTTGTAAAAATTGCGCCAACCAATATAACATTTGTTCACACGCCCCTGTTGCTTATAAGTTAACCAGCTTCTTGCTGAATTTTATGCAAGTGTACATTTATATTGATGTTTTTAACAGCGCTTTAACAATCTCAACATCATCAAAAGCAAAGGTTTTATCTCCAATAATTTGATAATCTTCGTGCCCTTTACCCGCAACCAAAATAGCATCACCAGAATCAGCTTGTCGTACAGCTAAAGCAATCGCTTTGGCGCGATCTGATTCAATACAAATGTTATTGTTATTTACAATCCCCTTCAGGATATCATTAATAATTTCTTCTGGATCTTCTTTGCGTGGATTATCATTAGTAATAACGAGGTTATCGGCAAATTCACTCGCAACTTTGCCCATAAGCTGACGTTTGCTTATATCGCGATTGCCTCCACAACCAAACACACAAAACACACTGCCTGCGACATGTTGTCGCAAAGACATTAATGCTTGTTGTAATGCATCAGGAGTATGAGAGTAATCGACAACAACTAGTGGCTGAGTCTTACCTCCAAATGCTTGCATGCGCCCTTTGGGTTCATGCAATTGCGGTAACATATTTATAACATCTGTAAATTTAAATTGGTTTAAGCATAATACGGCAATAACCACTAGTAAGTTATCGATGTTGAAATGACCAAGCAACGGTAATTGAATGCTTGCATCACCCCATGGTGTTACGATATCTGCTGAGATTCCAACTGTATTTAATTGCACATTATTTGCAAGCATCATATGGCTGGCATCAAGAAGCTTATTATTTTGACGACTAAAAGCAAAAACCTCTGCTTGCTGTTGTGCAGTATTAATAAAATTACTGCTGTAATCATCATCCGCATTAATAATGGCATAATCTAATTTAAAATCACTAAATAAACGTGATTTAGCAGCAGCATAATTTTCCATGCTGCCGTGATAATCTAAATGCTCATGAGTTAAATTCGTAAATACACCGATATTAAAATCAATACCCGTGACACGATGTTGCGTTAATCCGTGCGACGAGACTTCGATAGCCACTGCTTTAGCACCTTGAGCAAGCATTGTCGCTAAAAAAGCTTGAATTTGAATTGCATCTAATGTGGTTAGCTTTGATTGTTGTAACTCACCATATAAGCCGTTACCTGCTGTACCTGCAATCGCACACTTTTGCCCTAATAAAGCATATGCTTGTGCCAAAAAATGACAAATGGATGTTTTGCCATTGGTACCAGTGATGCCTGTCATTGTGAGTTGCTTTGATGGGTGTTGATAAAAGCGACTGGCAATGTTCCCAAGGATCGATTTAAGGTTTGGAATAACTATTTGCGGAATGGTGTGATGATAATCTTTAATTTCTGGTAACAAGACACAACTCGCATTAGCCTGCTGCGCTTTAGCAATGAAATCACGACCATCTACTTCTAGACCCGGCAATGCCACAAAAGCCCAACCCGCTTGCAATTGTCGACTATCTAAGCTTAAACCTTTAACTGTAATATCAGGAATAGTCGTGACGACATCATCTTCACGAAGTAATTCACGAAGAGGACATTCAAGCATGTGGCCCTCCTGTTTTCCTAGGTCTATCCGGTGCTACATTTAAAATTCGTAATGCCCCAGCCATAACTTTGGCAAACACGGGTGCCGCCACAAGGCCGCCATAATAAGATCCTTTTCGTGGATCACGAATTTCAACAACAACAACTAAACGTGGTCGCGTTACCGGAGCAACACCGACAAAGGTTCCAATATGGTGATTCAGCTCATAACCATGCGGGCCAACCATACGCACAGTACCGGTTTTACCAGCAACCCAATAACCAGGAATGCTAGCTCGCGGCGCCGTACCACCACGCTCGACAACAGATTCCAACATATTTAAAACTTCTGAACATACATGCTTATGTAAAATACGTTTGCCTTCTGGAATATGATTTAATTTTAATAATGAAACCGGCCGCCAGATGCCATCTTCTGCTAAAACCATATATGCATGCGCTAATTGCAATGTCGTTGTCGAAAGCCCGTAGCCATAAGATAATGTTGCAAGTGTCACGGGACGCCAAATACGATGATGAATTAATACGCCAGGAGACTCACCCGGAAAACCAATACTCGATAAGCGCCCAAATCCAACTTTATGAAAAACTTGCCATAAACTATCTGGCGGTAATGATAAGGTTAATTTGGTTACACCAATATTACTCGACTTTTGTAAAATTCCTCGAACCGTTAAAATACCATTATTCACATGCCCTGAATCGTGAATATAATCTTTTCCAAATCGTAACCAACCAGGATTAGTATTCACTTTTGTTGTCGGCGTATATTTACCACTATCGAGAGCATTAACAACTGTAAACGCTTTGACTGTTGAGCCTGGCTCAAAAACATCTGTGACCGTACGGTTACGATAGTTAGGATCATCGCTTTTATGTAACAAATTTGGATTATAAGAAGGATAGCTCGCCATTGCTAAAATCTCACCTGTCTGAGAATTTAAGACAATAATGGTTCCCGACTTGGCCTTTGAATGATCAACTTCTTGTTTTAAACTATGAAAAGCTAAATACTGAATACGATAATCAATACTTAATTGTAAATTATGGCCTGGCTGTGGTTTTCGTAAAATACCTAACCTTGCAATAACATTACCGATACGATCACGCACCACTCTTTCTTTACCAGAAATACCGCGCAACCATTTATTGTATGCTAACTCTAATCCGCTCTGACCTTGATCGTCAACATTAGTAAAACCAATAATGGCGGCCAGGCTACTGCCTTGCGGATAAAAACGCTTATAATCCTTTTGCAAAAACAAACCAGGAATCGATAAAGCTTTTATTTTTGCAGCCAAACTCGGATCAAGATTTCGCTTTAAGTAAAAGAAGTAACGCTTATGATTTTCATGGATTAATTGCTTAAGTTGAGCTTCCGAATAATGTAAATATTTAGCGAGATGCTGCCATTGCCAGCTTTTAGCTTTGAATAAGTGCGGATTAACCCAAATTGATTTTACCGGCGTACTAATCGCTAAAGGAACACCATTGCGATCTAATACCATACCCCGATATGCAGGTAATTTCATAACGCGAATAGCACGAGCATTACCTTCTTTTAACAGAAATTTTCTCTGTATAACATTCAAGTCAACCATGCGCAGCAGCAAGCCAGCAGCACACAGTATTAAAAATAAACAGACAAGAATAAAACGAAATGTATAGAGCGACTCTGATTTGCCTGTTGGCTTTGCAGTCCTATTCTTTAAATCATGAAATTTCATAAGTTTATGAAAGACCTATATGACATTTTGCAAGCATTCTAGCATAAAAAGTTACAATGTGAGAGGCCTTAATAATTATATTTAAGTAATGTTACAGATTCAAACGAGAGTGGCTTTCCGCTTATTTTTTACTGGTGTAGGACATGGGAGAAAGACTGGAAAGCCACTCACATTTAAACCCGTTTAATTCATGTAATCTCTATAAATTCTCTACTTACTCGTTATCGATGTTCTTCACATAAAAAGACTTAGGCCAGAATTTGGTTTTGCTAGGTGTAAGATGTCTAGCCTAAGTCCTTCTATGTGAACAACACCGTTCACTTAAATTTTTATCATTATCACGTTCTTTGCCCTTGGCACATACATATTCAAGCTATTATTAGCTATATTTTGTATACGACTCGGTGCAGATAACGCGCCTTTTTGTAGTAATAACTTTCCCCATTCTACTTGCAACTGTTGTGCCGTTTGCTGTTGCATAGTTACTTCACTAATCAATTGTCGATTCATATATTTCACATAAATCACACTAATGGCACTGACTAAAACTAAACTTACTAACAATGTCATAACAATATTTTCTTTGCTTAAACTTTGTAGTAATACGCGGCCTGATAATCTTTGCTGCTGTAATACTTGCGCTGCCGCTGTCATGTTATTTTCTCCGCTACTCGCATTACTGCGCTTCTAGCTCGAGGATTCGCCGTTACCTCAACATTTCCCGGGGTAATTTTTTTATGTACAACACTTAAACGTCGTACAATAGCCTCATCTTTTATCGGTATATGTTTCGGTACCGGCGCTCCTTGAGTTTCTCTCCGTATAAATCTTTTTACAATTCTATCTTCTAGTGAGTGGAAACTTATTACGACTAATCTACCGCCCACTGCTAATACGTCTATACACTGTTCTAAACAAACAGAAAGACTTTCCAATTCTTTATTAAGAAATAATCGAATGGCCTGAAAACTTCGTGTTGCTGGGTGCTTGTGCTTTTCCCAAGCTGGGTTTGCATGCTTGATGATGTCAGCCAAACGTCCCGTTGTTGTAATGTGTTCAGCATCTCTTGCTTGAACAATCGCTCGCGCAATCCTTTTAGCATAGCGTTCCTCTCCATAGGTTTTTAGTACAGTGGCTATCTCTTCTTCCTTGGCCACCTGAATCCATTCTTGGGCATTCATACCTGATGTTGTATTCATCCGCATATCCAGCGGACCATCATGCATAAAACTAAAGCCCCTTTCTGCATCATCTAACTGTGGAGATGACACACCTAAATCAAGTAATATTCCATTTACTTGACCTTTGATTTCATATTTTTCAGCAATACTTATTAAATCCGTAAACGCTGCATGTTCTATATGAAATCGTTGATCTTCAATTTCCGAAGCAGCTGCCACTGCTACAGGATCTTGATCAATTGCAACTAATTTTCCGTTTGAACCTAGCTTAGCTAAAATGCCTCGACTATGTCCGCCACGACCAAACGTTGCATCAATATACACACCATCTTGTTTAACATTGAGATTTTGTAAAACCTCGTTGAACAATACTGGTGTATGCTCAAACTTCCCTACTTCCATTTTACTTTCTTATTATTATTATTATTTAGCCATCTAAATCGAAAGCGATAACATTTCATCAGGTAATTCATCGGTATTCACCTCTTCACCTAGCCATGTTTCACGCTCTTTGAGCCATAGATCTTCACTCCACATCTCAAATTTTTTGCCTTGTCCAACAAGCATAACTTTCTTATCAAAGCTGCCGTACTCACGTAACAAGGTCGGTACTAATAGCCTTCCATGACTATCCATTTCTAAATCTGTAGCGTGCCCGATTAACAATCTTTGTATTCTACGAGCAGCTCGATTGAAACTAGGCAATGCCTCCAGTTTCTTTTCTATTACTTCCCATTCCGTTACCGGGTAAAGAAGTAAACAAGCAGATTCGGTATCAATTGTTAAAACCACTTGTCCATCACATTCTTCTTGCAAGGCTTCTCGATAACGAGTGGGTATCGCTAATCGCCCTTTTGTATCCAAGTTTAGTGCGGTGATCCCTCTGAACAATTTCTAACCCTCTTGTTTCCCACAATGATCCACTTAATTACTACTTCTTACCACTTGTCGCCACTATATTAATTCATTAGCGTTACTGTCAACACGTTTTTGGGTTAATTAATTGTTTTTTATGAAACTGTTCTGATGTGGCTCAGATATGGGTGACAAACAGAGAACAACTTTGAAATCAAATGCTTAGAAAGGGAGTTTGATGAAGAAAAAACAAAGTCAGATTAAACCTAGAAAACACAGTTGCATCACACTTCCTGGCACAACATCTTGATTCATCTGGCTATACAAAAAATATGTTTTTCACCAATAAAGTGATGTCACAATTCTTTGTTACACCATCTAAATCAATCTATTACACCAGATAAATGCACTCAAGCGTGTTTTCTAGGTTAAGCCTAGAAAACAAAATAAAGCATGAATAATAATGATGGGTAAATTAAGGTTAAGAGTCGACCGATAAGCCGGGTTCTGTCGAGAGCAATCATTCATCTAGAACATATATTACTATATGACTTAAGCAACCTACCCGGACCTACGCGCGGGTCGCACGTTTAATCTTGCGATTAGTTGGTCTCTATTTGGTCTTGCTCCAAGTGGGGTTTGCCCTGCCACTGCTGTTACCAGCAGCGCGGTGCGCTTTTACCGCACCATTTCACCCTTACCTAACTTTCATCAGGCGGTATATTTTCTGTGGCACTTTCCGTAGACTCACGTCTCCCAGGCGTTACCTGGCACTTTACCCTGTGGAGCCCGGACTTTCCTCCCTCATACAGCAAGCTGTATAAGCGCGACTGCTTAGCCGACTCTTGGGGCGAATCATAATACAAAATTGGTGAAGATATGAATCTTTTTTATAAACTTTACATTTCTATGCAGTAATCAACTTCGCATTTTTACAGACAGCAGGTATAATCCGCCCCATAAATCCCACCATAAATGGAATATCACTATGAGTAGAATTGATTATAAAAGTGCCGGTGTCAATATTGATGCGGGTAATGCAGCTGTTAACCTCATTAAAGATAAAGTTAATGCCACCTATTCAAGCTATGTATTAAGCCAAATTGGTGGTTTTGCAGCCATGCTCGACTTAAAGGCATTAACAGAAGGTTATGAGCATCCAGTACTCGTACAAAGTATTGATGGTTTAGGAACTAAGCCCATCATTGCCCGTATGATGCAACGTTACGATACACTAGGCATTGATTTATTGAGTGCCACCGCCAATGATATTCTCGTTACTGGCGCCAAACCTATTGCTCTGCTCGATTATATTGCTAATGATCGACTCGATCCTAATATGATTGATGAATTCATTACTGGTTTAACTCAAGCATGCCTTGATAACGATGTTTCATTGATTGGTGGTGAAACAGCGGAAATGCCCGACGTCTATTTATCTGGCGAACATGATTTTGTCGGAATTGTCAGTGGTATTGTTGATAAAAATAAAATTATCGATGGCCGCCGTGTTGAAGTTGGCGATAAAATCTTAGGCTTCGCTTCGAATGGTTTTCATACCAATGGCTACTCTTTAGTACGTAAAGTATTTTTTAGTAAAGGCTATGACGTTGATTCCTACATTCCAGATTTCAATGATACTCTCGGTGAGATATTGTTAAGTCCACACCTCAATTACACCAGACCTATCATGGCAAGTTTAAAAGCTGACATTGATATTAAAGGTATGGCTCATATTACTGGTGGCGGCTTACTAGAAAATATTCCTCGTGTTTTACCACAGAACTGTGCGGTTAATTTAGATCAATCGACGTGGGAAGTCTTACCAGAATTTACCATGCTACAAGCATTAGCCCAGCTTGAAGATCATGAAATGTATCGTAGCTGTAATATGGGGATTGGTTATATCTGTATTTTAGATGAAGAAAATGCCGAGAGAATGTTAAAAGATTTAGCGCATTTTAATGATTATAACATTGCAATGATTGGCGAAGTTGTCAGTGGTGATCGTAGCATCAACATTATTAAATAAAGCTTAGTAGGTAGCATGGATTTTAGCATGAATATTGAAACGATCGAACAACGCATCCAGCAACAAATACCACATTGTATTACGACAACCAAGCATCAAGGGAAAAAGTATGTTGGTAAAGTTCGAGATACGTATGATTTAGGCAAACAGCTCGCAATCATGACTACTGACCGCTTAAGTGCTTTCGACCGCCAGCTCACAGCAATTCCTTTCAAAGGTGAAGTTTTAAATCGCTTAAGTGCCTGGTGGTTTCAACAAACTCAACACATCATTGCCAATCATGTTATCGATCTTCCTAAATCAAACACTATGAACGTCAAAAAATGTCATGTTTTTCCTGTGGAGTTTGTGGTTCGTAATTACATTACTGGAACCACCAATACAGCATTATGGACGCTGTATAAAGAAGGATTGCGTGAAGTCAATGGCTATACATTGCCTGAGGGACTGCAAAAAAATCAAATTTTACCTCAAATAATGATCACCCCGACCACTAAAGATAAAGATCATGACCGCCCTATCACTGCAACAGAAATTATTGCAGAAGGCCGTATGACAGCAGCTGAATGGCAACAAACTTCGCAAGCGGCATTAGCTTTGTTTGCCTTCGGTCAACAACAAGCAGATAAGAATGGTGTCATTCTGGTTGATACAAAATACGAGTTCGGTAAAGATGCAAATGACAATATCATATTAGTTGATGAAATACATACTCCTGACTCTAGTCGTTATTGGTTAAAAGCAAGTTATCACCAACGCTTAGTCCAACAACAAGAGCCAGAAAATTTTGATAAAGAAATTATCCGTCTTTGGTATCGTCAACATTGCGATCCATATAACGATAAAACTTTACCGGCTGCACCAGAGGAACTAATTATCAAGGTAGCAAAAAGCTATATACAAATTTTCGAAATACTAACACAAACAGATTTTTTTAAGGAGACATAATGAAGATGAAAAGGTTATTAATGCTACTTTTATCAGTTGCAACGCTTTGCTACAGTTTGTCTGCAACAGCGACAATACCAGCAGGAAAAATTTCTGCCTCTGAAAAAATTAAACTTGAATACGCCATGGCATTGCTTGCCCAGCCTTTCGACAAAATCCAACGCTGTGCACAAATAGGAATTATCGGCTATCAAAATGCCTTGAGCGCATATTATCTCGTCGGTCATTCACCTGTAAACAAAAGTCCTGTCTTGGCTTATGCTTGGGCGTTAGTCGCTAACCATCAACTTGAAGAAACAAAAAATCCTATTTTATTAAAAGGACAGAAGAGAACTCTACACTTTTTAGCTGCTAATATGAATATGCAGCAGATCATGCGTGCAAAACAATACGCTCAACAATTCACTGCTGATTATGGGCAAAAATGGCCGCATCCCCCTCTTCTTGATGCTAAAAAAATTCCTACTCAATGCCAATTAGTAATTCATGGCGTTAAATTAACAGAATTATTGCATCAACAGCAGCAGAAATTACAGCAGTAAAACTAGCGAGCCCTAACATAAATAAAAATATCAAGGGTCTTATAAAATTCTATGCAAATAGAAATTCGTGGAAATTTAGGAGCTTTATATGTGTGGCATAGTCGGAATCATTGGTCAGCAGCCTGTTGCTAGTGAGCTTTATGATAGTTTAATTCACTTACAACATCGTGGCCAAGATGCCGCAGGCATTGTAACCTGCGATCATCGCTTTCATAGTAAACGTGGTGCTGGTTTAGTCCGAGAAATTTTTAATGCGGAAGATATTAGTAAATTAACAGGAAATTATGGCCTTGCTCATGCTCGCTACCCTACTGCCGGCACGTATTCAGCTGACGAAACACAGCCATTCCAAATATTTAATCCTTATGGCATCGCCTTGTCACATAATGGTAACTTAGTAAATACAGAATCTCTCGCTGAGAAACTTTATACACATCACCAACGCCATCTTAATACCGGCAGCGACTCAGAGATTTTATTAAATCTATTTGCCGACGGCCTTGATACTAAAACAACTATTACCGACAGTAATCAATTCTTTGAGCAAATTTGTCTAGCAACTAATAACATCATGCAAATAGCAGAAGGATCTTACTCCATTGTCGCGAGTATTATTGGTAAAGGTATTATAGCTTTTCGCGATCCTCATGGCATTCGCCCGTTAGTTTTAGGTGAGCGCCAACAACAAAACCATACAGACTATATCATGGCATCGGAAACCACGATGTTTTATCCTTTAGGATTTGAATATACAGGCGATGTGCAACCAGGAGAGGTTATCTTTATTGACTTACAAGGCAAAATTTTTCGTAAGAAACTAGTGCAAAAACAATTTGCCCCTTGTATTTTTGAATATATCTATTTTGCCAGACCCGATACGCGACTTGATGATGTTAGTGTTTATCGAGCACGATTACGTATGGGACAGAATCTTGCTCATCAATGGTTGAAAGAGCATCCTGATATAAAGCCAGACGTTGTCATACCAGCACCGTTTACATCTAATACAGCAGCACTATCATTTGCTTATGAAATTGGAGTCCGTTACTCAGAAGGATTATATAAAAATCCGTTTATTGGCCGTACGTTTATTATGCCGAATCAACAAGAGCGCAAACGTTCAGTACGTTATAAACTCATCCCTCAAGAAACTGAGATTCGAGACAAAAAAGTATTAATACTTGATGACAGCATTGTTCGCGGCACAACAAGTAAAGAAATCATATCTATGGTACGTGAATATGGAGCCAAAGAAGTTTATTTTGTTAGTAGCTGCCCGCCAGTGAAATTCCCTTGTTTCTATGGTATCGATATTCCAACACGCAAAGAATTGATTGCGTCACAACAACCATTGGAAAAAGTTCGTGATTACTTAGATGCTGACATTCTACTCTATCAAGAAATACCTGATCTTGTCGAAGCAGTAACACGGAAAGGTAAGCACCATATTGTTCGCCCTTGCATGGCATGCCTTGATGGTGATTATATTAGTGGGAATATTAATGAAAAAAATCTCACTAAATTCGAAAATAAACGTTGTCCTAAAAACGAGAGCCAGCAAACAACAAAATAGGGCTTACGATAAAACAAGGTAGTAATCTCATGATTAAAATTTTACTTATTGGTTCTGGTGGACGAGAACATGCTATCGCAAAAGCCATTGCTCGCTCACCACAAGCCTATCAGTTATATTGCTTTGCCAGTCATGCTAACCCAGCCATCATGGCATTAAGTCATGATTACTTAATTGCAAACTTAGCCGAGCTTGATGCCATTATTCATTATGCTAAACATCAAAACATTGATTTTGCGATTGTTGGCCCTGAAGCCCCTTTAGCTTTAGGTATTGTTGATCGATTAGCAGAACAAGATATTCCAGCCATTGGGCCAACACAAGAATTGGCACAGATAGAAACAAGCAAAGGCTTTGCTCGTAACTTATTACAGGAATATAACATCCCTGGCGGCCCTCAATATAAGAATTTTAAGAGCCTGGATGGAGTTAAAGACATGCTCCAAACCCTAGGCGAGGATTATGTTATCAAAGCCGATGGTTTAATGGGCGGTAAAGGCGTGCAAGTTGCTGGCGACCATTTACATAGTCATGATGAAGCGCTTAGCTATTGCCAAGAACTCACAGCCCAGAAACAACGCTTTGTCATTGAGGAAAAATTTTATGGCGAAGAATTTTCACTATTGAGTTTTACTGATGGTTATCACTCAATGCATATGCCAACTATTAAAGATCATAAGCGCGCTTTTGAAGATGACCAAGGCCCCAATACTGGAGGCATGGGTTGTTATTCATGTGCAAATCATCGACTCCCTTTTTTAACAGCAGAAGATATCGCTGCCGCAGCAGCTATTAACGAGGCCTGTATAGAAGCATTAAAAAACAAATTCTCCCACGCTTATAAAGGTATATTGTATGGCGGCTTTATGAAAACAGCACAAGGTGTTCGCCTTATTGAATATAATGCACGCTTTGGAGATCCTGAAGCAATAAGCTTACTCGAGTTATTAGAAACAGATTTTATTGCGATCTGCCAAGCAATTATTAATGATACTCTAGATAAAGTTGATATTGTCTTTTCTCAACAAGCGACAGTTTGCAAATATATTGTACCGAAAGGTTATCCTAATAACCCAGTAAAACAAGAGATTATTAATATTTCTGACGTCACTAATCCAGAACAGTTATTTTTTGCTTCTGTTAGCAAAGAACAGGAAAATATTGTGCTATTAGGCTCTAGAGCCATTGCTGTACTTGGTAAAGGCCATGACCTTGCTACAGCAGAACAACAAGCTCAAATACAAATAGAAAAAATTAGCGGCCCAATTTTTTATAGACGAGATATCGGTACCTCAGAATTACTTAACAAGCAAGTTAAACAAGTGACGGATACACAGAAATCGTAGTGTCTTATAAGAAGAAAGGATAAGCATCATGAAACAGTTAAAACTTGCCATTTTAGGCTCAACTCGCGGTACAATTCTTGAACCTATTATTCAAGCAATGATTAAACAACAAATTCCAGCCAACATTGAAGCAGTCATTAGTGATCGTCCAACTGCACCTATTTTAAAACGCGCCCAAAACTATAATATTCCTGCTCATGTTATTTCTTTACAAGGGGTAACACGCTCAGCATTTGATAGTGCGCTTACCGAATTATTAGAACGTTATGATGTCGATTTAATTGTTCTTATTGGCTATATGCGCATTTTATCAAAGGAATTTGTCGACCACTGGCAACAGAAGATTGTTAACGTTCACCCTTCATTATTACCAGATTTTGGCGGCCTTATGGATTTAAAAGTACATCAAGCCGTACTCGATGCTAAGCGCAAGACAACAGGCTGCACAGTCCACTATGTTACACATGACGTTGATGCTGGCCCTATACTTACTCAGAAATCCTGTCCCGTTCTGATGACTGACACAGCTGAAACATTAAAAATGCGCGTTCAAAAATTAGAAAGTGATGCCATTCTTGACGCCATTAGAAACATCGCAGAAAATAAATTTATCGAAGAGGAAAATAAATGACAAGCACAACTAAGCGCCCTATCCAACGTGCATTAATCTCTGTATCGGATAAAACCGGTATTGTTGAATTTGCTGAATTTCTACAGCAACAAGGTGTCAGTATTATTTCTACAGGAGGAACGGCAAAAACTTTACAAGAAGCCGGCATAGCTGTAACTCTCGTTGCTGATGTCACTCAATTCCCAGAAATTATGCAAGGCAGAGTTAAAACACTACACCCCAAGATCCATGGTGGTATTTTAGCAAAACGCGATCAACATGCTAAAGAAGCAACTGAACATGGCATCGAATTTATCGATTTAGTTATTTGCAATCTCTACCCTTTTGTAGCCACGCTCCAGCAAGAAAATTGTAGTGAAGCAATGGCCATAGAAAATATTGATATTGGCGGCCCCAGCATGATCCGTGCAGCAGCGAAAAATTTCTCATGGGTCACCGTTATCGTTGAGCCGCAAGACTACAATCTAATAAAAACAGAATTATTCAATAACAACGCTATAAACATTGAAACACGTAAAGAGTTAGCAGCTAAAGCCTTTGCGCATACAGCTCAATATGATACAGCCATCACCCGTTATCTAAAAGACATCAAAGAAGGCTATCCAGAAACACTAAATCTCTCTTTTATTAAAGATACCGAGTTGCGTTATGGAGAAAACCCACAACAAACAGCCGCAGTTTATAAAAGCATGCTCACTAAAGGTAATAGCGTTTTAACGGCTAAGCAGCTCCAAGGCAAACAACTCTCTTATAACAATATTGTTGATGCAGAAGCGGCTCTCAATTGTGTATCTGAATTTACAACACCAAGCTGTGTTGTTGTTAAACATACCATTCCTTGTGGTGTTGCCAGTAGCAATAGTATTAACACAGCTTTTCAGCAAGCCTTTGCAGCAGATAGCAAATCTGCATTCGGTGGTGTGATTGCTTTGAATACTGAGTGCACAAAAGAAATTGCAGAATTTTTAGCGGGTGTTTTTATTGAAATAATTATTGCCCCAAGCTTTACAACAACAGCACAACAAATTTTAGCAACAAAAAATAATTTACGTTTACTGTCAACAGGTGAACTTTCAGCATCCAGTCAATTATTTTCAGGTAAATTTGTGCAGAATGGTTTGTTACTGCAAAGTATTGACACGCAGATTCTAACGGCTAATGACCTTGAATGTGTAACCAATACAAAAGCAGAGGCGACGACTCTTAATGAACTATTATTTGCTTGGCAAGTTGTCAAACATTGTAAATCAAATGCCATTGTCGTCACTAAAAATCAAACCACTCTTGGCGTGGGTGCTGGACAGGTATCACGTATTGATGCTGTTGATATTGCTATCCATAAAGCTCAAAGTGAATGTCACGATGCGGTATTAGCTTCTGATGCATTTTTTCCTTTTCGTGATAGCATCGATGCTATTGCGAAACATAAATTACAAGCGATTATTCAACCTGGTGGTTCCAAACGTGATGCGGAAGTTATTACCGCATGTAACGAACATGGTATTGCCATGTACTTCACTGGCAAACGTTGCTTTTTACATTAATTATATTTAAAGAGGGCTGTTTAGAATGAGTAAAGAAAAACAATCATTGATCGGCGTCATAATGGGTTCACAGTCAGACTGGGAAACGATGCAACATGCAACAACTATGCTCGACTCATTAAACGTTCCGTATGAATGTAAAATCGTTTCTGCACATCGCACACCAGACCGATTATTTCAATACGCTGAAAATGCCAGCGACCGCGGTATTGAAGTTATTATTGCCGCTGCCGGCGGTGCGGCACATTTACCTGGTATGGTTGCAGCCAAAACACATTTACCTGTGCTTGGCGTACCCATTCAGAGTAAAGCTTTAAAAGGTTTAGACTCGTTATTATCAATCGTACAAATGCCTGCCGGTATTCCTGTTGGCACCTTGGCTATTGGGAAAGCTGGTGCGATTAATTCTGCATTATTCGCAACAGCAATGCTCGGTAATAAATACCCAGCCTTACAACAAGCATTAAAAGACTACCGACAACAGCAAACTGATAGTGTTGCGGAACAACCTAAATAGCAAATATTAGGACTTACGCAAACCCTTTTATGTTTTGTTGGAAGACTTTTCCAATAGCCTCGTGTATTATTTACACTATCGGCTTTTTGAAAAGTCTTTCGCCTAGTCTATAAAGATTTATCGTAAGTCCTAAGGTATTCAGTAAGAAAGGAAAAATTATGATTTTAGGTATCATTGGCGCCGGACAATTAGCACAAATGCTCGCATTAGCAGCTAATCCGCTTGGCATTGAAGTTTTATGCTTGGCACAAGATCCGGAGGTACCTGCAGCTCCTGTCGCTCAATTATTTCAATGCGCACCCAATGATGCCGAAGCATTGCAATATTTTGCCGAAGCGGTAGATGTCGTCACCTATGAGAATGAAAATATTGATGCCAATATTTTACAACTGATAGAACCGATCACTCCAGTATATCCTTCGATTAAAGCACTTAGAATCACACAGGATCGTTTACTAGAAAAACAATTGTTCAGCAAATTAAACATCCCAGCAGCCCCGACGTCGAATGTGACAAGTGAAGAAGAGTTAAATGCGGCTGTTAAAGAACATGGCTATCCGGCAATTCTAAAAACACGACGTTTTGGCTATGATGGTAAAGGTCAATACTTACTTCGGAACAATAAAGACATCACTTTAGCCTGGGCTGAGCTTGGAGGCAAAGAATCTAAACTTATTTTAGAAGGCTTTGTTAAATTTAATACTGAAGTCTCGATTATTGCGGTACGTGATCAGAATGGAGTTTGTAAATTCTACCCTCTTTGTGAAAATTGTCACTCGGAAGGTATTCTGCGTTATACCACTATACCTGTAGCTAAAAAAGACCTGCAAAAAACTGCTGAGAAATATGCTCAACAGATTATGGAACACCTTGATTATGTCGGTACTATTGCTATCGAGTTTTTTGTGACTAGTAAAGGTCTTATCGCCAATGAAATTGCACCGCGAGTACATAACTCTGGACATTGGACTATCGAAGGCGCCTATACCAGTCAGTTTGAAAATCATATCCGCGCTTTATTTAATTTTCCATTAGGCTTAACTGATCTTGTCGCTCCGTGTGCAATGGTTAATATGATCAGTAACCTTGCTAAACGCGAAGAGATTTTAGATATTCAAGGTGCGCATTATTATACTTATGGCAAACATGCCCGCCAAAACCGTAAACTTGGCCATGTCACCATTGTACCGAGTAATAATGACAAGTTGAAAAAAGCGATTGAACTTTGCAGCGCACATATTCGTAGTGTTTGATTAATTTACCCGGCTTTCCGCAGTTAGCATCTACTGTGAAATCTAAAATAATCATTGCAGGTGAAAATTATAGATCATGCAATACCCCGACGGGTCTCTGTCTATGGACATCAACACCAAGACTATGTAATTCACTTGGTAATAAGCAATTTCCCGCTATTGGCCTTCTAACTTTTGATGTTATATTAAATTTTGCTAATGCATCTTCTGCTTGCCCATTATAACAGTCATAAACCTCTATAGAGCGTGAAAACAAAGGCTGAGTTGCCATATTAAAATCTGATAAGAGTTGCATTTGGCATTGTCGATGACTATCAATCGCATAATTCATATCGCTTACAAAAATCATACCCTGACCTGAGTCACGCACAACTTGCATGAATGCAGTAGAATCTTGCTCCAAGCCAAAGGGATTCTGATCAAATAAAGTATATAACATTTGCACCATGAGTCTTTGAGTATAACTTTGAGCAGCTCTGATGTCAGCCGTATCATCAGGCATTGCAATTAAGCCTAATTCACTACAATAAATCTCACATTCTTCAGCCAATGCTGAGTTTTCATGACACATACTTAAAAAGTTAGGTTTTGATGAGCTTAATGCGCTTTGATGCATACTATTAAAGTCCATTGCTTCAAGCCACGCCTCAATCTTATCATCTGTATCCACATTAGTTGCTTGCATGGAGCTTGTAGGGATGGCACTTGTTGTCACCGTTGCTGGTTGAGCGGAACCTGACGGTTGTTGCACTGTAGGCTGAGGGCTAGCGGCTCTAGCTTGTTTCTTCTTGGCTAACATGCCGCGCAATATATTCTGCATAAAATTATGTGTAATACTATTAACTTGTTGATTAAATTCTTTTTGGGCAACGCTTTGTTGTGCTTGCAATTGCTGCACATGAATCGTTATTTCACTGCTAATTTCTTGTAACGCTTCTTCTAATTTACCTAGTTCAACCATAATGAGATGTCGCATTTGTTCTTTGTAATCTTCAGCAAAGTGTGGTTTTTTGTTTTCTGGGATCATGCGTGGACGCCCTTCTTTTAGCTCGTACAAGTCAAACAACTCGAGAAGGTATTGTAAATAGAATAATTTTAGACTTGCTTTTTCTGCTTCTATTCTTTGTTGATATTGCACAACTGCAGCTTGGAGTGTCGTTTTTGCTTGAGAAACTGGCGCGAGAAAAAGAGTATGAGGTTGTAAACTTTGTAATAAAACTTGTGTTAGATTATTCGCACCATACAATAAAGCCTCACCAATACTTAGCTCTCCTCTTGTCGTCTCGGATTCATGTTTATCTGCAAACATATAAAATATCCCCTTTGCTTACATATACATATTCAAAATACGAGTGGTATATCATATAAAGTTTAGCAGGCAATACTGATTTGTCGATTTAACAACAACAACGACATATTATTTGGAATAATATTTACCAAATAATTTCAGTAAGATAAGGCATTACCCTAGATGCCGCAGTTGCCATCTACTCGGAATCTAGGATTATCAGGGCTTACGCTAAACACTAAGGTCGAGGCGATTATGTTGTCAAAATAGCCGATAGTATACGCAATACGTGAGGTTTTTTGACAACATAATCAACAAAGAGATTAGTGTTTAGCGTAAGTCCTGATTATATTATGGCTTGCGGCAAGTGCTCAGCAGTAATCTCATCCGCTTCCACCCAAGCTGGAACATAAGTAGAGAGATCTTTGCGATTATTCCTAAAATATTGCCAGTTCGCATCAAAGCGCGCAAGCAATTGCCAAAATTGAGCAGAATGATTCATGTAGACGGTATGACATAGTTCATGTAGCAAGGTATTAACAACATGCTCTGGCGGTAAAAATAACAATTTATAATTTAGATTAATCACTTTCTCACTGGAACAGCTACCCCAGCGCGTGCGCTGCCCCCGAATGATCACATCTTTATAGCCAAGTTCAGTTTGCTCGCTTAATCTATCTAACCAAGGAATAAGATAACGTTCCGCCATACTCGCTAACCATTGTAATAATAATTTTTGGCAAGCATCTTTATTATCGACATAACCATATATACTAATTTGTTGTTGCGGGCGCAATAATAATTTCACCGGTTTGCCGCGGCCGCGTAATACACATGGTTCATAACGCACTTGCCAGACTTCCTCGAGCCCACGCAAAGAAATCTCTTTTGGAAGCGCGATTTCAACAGGTACATTTGCATCATGGATAATAGCAGCATGTTTTTCAATCCAGGTACGCTTCGAATTAAGTAGTGCTTCAATATCTGTATGTCGATAACGCCGCGGCACAATCACTTCTAAGCCTTTACGCTCCGATATCTGTAACTGTAAATGTTTTGCTCGTGCACTTTGTTTAATGGTGAATGGAGGCGGCCATTGCAGCATCGCATCTTCCTATAGCTAGCAATAAATTGGCTGAATTATACCAAAAATACTTAAACCTAGAAACCACAGTTGAAAGAATCTTGGTAATTTGAGTACGATAGAATTTATCTACCGTACTCAAATAATTCCAGGACTTACGCTAAGCATATGCAGTCACAACTCAGTGGTATACTTGCTTAGGTAAAGTTTTTGCTTCATTAATCCAATGTTTTGTATCTTCAAGCGTTGGTAATCGCCTTACAAAATGACGTTTTTCATTCGTCTCTGTCATTCTTAGATACAATTGTTCTGGATTACGTAAAGCTAATTCTGGCACAGTATCCACACCACAGTGTTCCAATAAATCTGAATATTCTTCACCGACACCATGAATGCGTTCTAAATCAGCTCTATTTACCCAGTCAAGTAGTAAACCTTCGCTAATACCGCTGCGATCAGCTATCAACTTTCTCCCTCTACGCTCACCGCAATGTCGTAAAAGCTCTTCTTGAGTATGTAGACCTGCACTCCATAACTTCCTAGCATACAAGTCGCCGATACCTTCAATTTTACGTAATGTTGTCATAACATAGTTCTCCTATCATTAATCTTAGAATTTCGTAGATGATTTACTAATCTTTTTATCTCCTTGGCCTAATAGTTTTAAAACAAATTGCACCAGTGCCGCAAAGACTCCAGCAGCCAGTGCTCTTACAGTACGATTTTTAGAAAGCTTTTCTAATACGTCCATTGTATCTTGACTCGAAAAAGGTTTGTTCTTTCGTGTTTTTGTTTTTACCTTTTGATCTGATTGTGAATTTGTCTCCTCTGTTTCAGCTTTAATTTCAGCTAAACGCTTTTGTAAAATCTCACTGGCACTATCTTTCTCGATGGATTTGTCATACTTATCGACTAGTGCTGACCTAGTAACGAGTTGTGAAATTTCCGCTAAACTTAGTGACCCCATACGAGAACTCGGCGCATACAATCGTGTCGCGGCCAATGGCGTAACTTGTCCTTGTTCATTCAATACGGTCACTGCGGCCTCCCCAATACCGAGAGACGTAATTAATTCGGAAATATTATAGAATTCGCTGATTGGAAAGTTTTCAGCAATTAGCTTAATCGCTTTGCGATCTTTGGCTGTAAATGCTCTAAGTGCATGTTGAATTTTCAAACCTAGTTGACTTAAAACCGAGTCAGGAATATCGCGTGGCGTTTGTGTACAAAATATTATACCAACACCTTTTGAGCGAATAAGTTTGATGATCATGTCTATTTGGTCAAGCAATGCATCGGTCGCCTGATCGAAAAGTAAATGCGCTTCATCAATAAAAATCATGAGTTTTGGTTTTTTGACATCACCAATTTCAGGAAAAGTTTGATAAATTTCAGCAAGTAAACTTAACATGAAACTTGAAAATAATTTTGCCCGAGTCTGGATATCGGTTAATCGCAAAATATTGATAGGGGCATAGCCTTCTACAGATTTACCCATTAAATCTGCCACATTAAAGGAAGGTTCACCAAAAAATTGTTCTGCCCCCTGGCTTTGTAACTCAACTAGCTTACGTAATATTGTTGCAGCAGAACGTGATGAAATAGCACCATACTCAGCTTCAATGGCTTCTCGTCCTTGTTGTTGAGCATATTGCAACATACGTCGCGCATCATCGAGATCGAGTATCGGTAAATCATTATCTTCTGCATATTTAAAAATAATGACTAATAGACTCGTTTGAGAATCATTCAGACCTAGCATTTTGGCAAATAAACCCGGTCCAAATTCAGTGACTGTTGCCCGCAATCGAACACCAAGCTCATTTGAAAGTGTCAATAATTCGACAGGAAAAGCACGAGGCTCATAATGTCCGCCTAATTGTTGCTGACGCAATACTAATTCAGCATTACTCTCTCCTGCAGCGGCTAATCCAGATAAATCTCCTTTTAAATCCATCAATAGGGTGGGAACACCTTCTGCTGAGAGTAGTTCGGCAAGCAATTGAATTGTTTTAGTTTTACCGGTACCTGTTGCTCCAGCTATCAGACCATGTCGATTCAAAGTGGAAAGTGGTATCGAAACCGCAACTTCAGATGTAAGTTGTTGTTGATAAAGTGCTTTTCCAATCATAATCGCTGGTCCAGCTCTCTCATAGCCTTGTTGTAACGTTGCCACGAAGTCCTTTTCTGACATTATTAGGCACCTAATTCTATTCTTGTTGGTTAAGATTAGAACATTTATCGGACTTCCGCAAAACCCTATATCTTCTTTATATTTAGGACTTATGTGAATTCAAAATTCAGATGCAACGTTTATTAAATAATTGAACTTGCTGCGTTCATGACATTAGCCAAAAATTGTCGTTTACCGCAACAAATCTTGAAACATGTGGACGTCATGTTATGATGGCAAAATTTCAAGCATTCCGTGCGGCCATCAAAATTCACATTATTTGTTAAATGGAGGTATATTCAGATGAAAAGAGCCAATGAAAGAGCAGCAGCAAGCGACTATAGTGCAAAATTACATAGCCGAGAACGTTCGGGTGCTCCACCGTACCTATATCTCTTAATGGGTAGCTCAGAAATCGGAAAGACGGCATGGATGAATAGGCTGGTTGATGATACTTATGGTGTTGAGAATACTTATATGCTAATGGGTGTCAGGCCAGTAAATGTGGAGTATGAATGCCTTTATGAAGTTGGTGATGGTAGGAATAGTACATATATTTTTGCAGACATTTTTGACGAGAGCAATTATAGGACTTGGTATAATCCAAGAGCGTATCAACCTTTTCATACAGTATTTTTATTTTTTGACCTGACTAGTCACGTGTCATATATACAGGCTAAACTGTATTTAGGTGAAATTCGAGAGAGAGCACGACGTGGAATAAAAGTGATTTTGATAGGAACAAAGCTTGATCTTATCGAAGCCGGTGAGACTAGAGCGGTTTCCACTGCTGAAGCTCAAGGATTTGCGGATAAACATAGCCTTAAGTATTTTGAAACAAGTGCAAAGACAGGCGAAAATGTTGATAGATCTTTCGAGTATGCCAGAGCATGTTGCTTGTTGGGCAAGGATGTTGACTTACCTGTGCCTACTCAGTTAGTTAACAGACCTGAGATTCCTGATGTTGAAGATGCCGAAGAACTATTCCAAGCTATTATACGTCGTGATGCCACGTCATTGGTTCAATTTCTTGATGAGGCAGTAAGCGACAATGACAGTTTGATGTTTTATTACGCTTGCAATCCAGACGCTAGCGCACTTTTATCACAAAAGCTGGATAGTACAGAGGATATGTTTTTTGACAGCGTTGGTAGTAAACCTTACTCTCCAAAAAGAGAAATGGCTGCTGTTATTGACGTAGCGTCATTAGATGTATTGCGCAACATAGAGGAAGAGCCTAACTATTACTTGCGCCCCAGCTTTCGACTAGATAAATGCTCATATTTCACTATTTTGCAGCTATGCGCTCATATAGGTTGGTATGATGGTATTGCTATTATCATTGACAGATTGTCAGCAGAGGAACCATCGCCGTTACTTGCTGCACCATACTATATTTCTAGTGAACGTCATAACGACGCTCAACGTGGAGTTACTGGCTTTCATCTTCCTGAGGAAGCAGGTACGACTATTAGTCAAATAGCAGCATCAATTACAACAGCAAAAGCTCAAGACGCTTTCGGGAAATCAGAAATCCCTCTTGCAATAAAAGAAGACATACGAAAAGAAATAAAATTAGAAGCACCTGATGATTATGAACACTTACTACCTGCATTAATAGCTGCAGGTATGGCACAACCAGAACCTTTCTCCATGACTTTTGGTTTCACTGACGGATCAGAGCTTGTCGTTAGATCTACTGAAGACAAAACTGTTCAGCTTGATTATAATGAGGACTCAAATGGTCCTGGTGCTGGTGCTGGTCCTGGTGCTGCCTGATGAATCAACTTGTTCGATAAGATTTTTAAAAAGTAGCGATAAGGTAGCCTATGTAGAGTTCTGGAAATTCTCCCTCGAAAAAGGACAATTATGGCTAATTATTAAAATGTGGCGTATTGCATTAACGAGTTGAATTTACCTTCTGCTGTAAAGCATACTCATAAATCTTATTACGTCGCAATCCGGTAATATCACAGGTTAACTGTACAGCTTGCTTCAGAGGTAGTTCTTTTAATAGGACAGACAGTATTTTCTCAAAATCTTGCTCTTCTTCTGCCGCTGCCTTAGCACCTCCAATCAAAATGATAAATTCTCCTTGTGCTCGCCTTTTATCTTCTTCAAGCCATGCCAGCAATTCCACAGCCGTTCCACAGGTAAAGGATTCATAGAGTTTTGTTAATTCATGCGCTAAAACAATTTGTCGAGTATCAGCAAAGACATCTTGCATCGTTTGCAAACTATCAATAATACGATGCGGTGACTCATAGAAAATAACAGTTCGCGTTTCATTCTGTAATGCCATTAAATGTTTGCGGCGCTTTTCAGTTTTTGCAGCCAAGAATCCTTCAAAAATAAAACGGTCTGTCGCTAGTCCTGCTGCTGATAGTGCGGTAATTAATGCGCAAGCACCAGGAATAGGAATCACAGGAAAATTTTGCTGACGTAACGCCGTAACAAATTGATAACCCGGGTCACTAATCAAAGGCGTTCCAGCATCAGAAATTAATGCTAATGATTTTCCTTGTTGCAATAATTCACATAAATAGTCGATACGCATTGCTTCATTATGCTCATGCATCGAAATAAGCGGTTTATTAATTTGTAAATATTGTAAGAGCTTCTTGCTATGTCGCGTGTCTTCGGCAACAATGCTATCAACTTGTTGTAGAACACTTACGGCTCGTGCCGTCATATCACCAAGGTTGCCAATCGGTGTTGCGACAATATAACAACTTCCTGGCTCAACAGTATATCGCGTACTCATAATCAACTATGCTCATAAAATTACAAAACAAAATTAAAACATTAATGTTTTGGCGCAGCAAGCGACAATTACATAAATTAGCGCCACATTTGCAAGCCGGTTACCATGCAGAATATTTAGCCTGCCATTATCTATGTCGGCATGGCTTACAATTAATCATTAAAAATTATAGGTGCCACTATGGTGAAATTGACTTGATCATGCGAGATGAACAATGTTTAGTTTTTGTTGAAGTTCGCTATCGTAAAAATCGTTATTATGGTGACGCCGTCAATAGCGTGAATGCACATAAACAAAGGAAAATCATTGCAACAGCGAAGCATTATTTAGGTCAGCAAGTATTATTTGACAAACTTTGTTATCGCTATGACATTGTGACGCTACACGGTCAACAACAGCAGGAGCTTAAATGGCATAAGAATGCTTTTAACGACTGATGAATTTATAAACAGTCGGGATACTTTTCACTGGTAACACGTACGTAAATTGTTTAAAATCCTGGAAATTATTAATTTAGGAATAAAAATGGATTTAGTTGAGCGTGTTAAACATTTATTTAGTGAAAGTATTAAAACTAAAATAGCAGCTGCGGATACTATGCCGGCAACAATTGTCCAAGCTGGCGACATGTTAGCTCAAACCTTAACTGAAGATCATAAAATATTAGCCTGTGGTAATGGTGGCTCTGCGGCAGATGCCCAGCACTTCTCAGCAGAACTATTAAATCGCTTTGAAAAAGAACGTCCAGGTTTGCCTGGCATCGCATTAACAACCGATACCTCAACAATAACCTCTATTGCTAATGATTATAGTTATGATGAAATCTTTGCAAAACAAGTGCGCGCATTAGGTCAACCGGGTGATATGCTAATTGCCATTTCAACCAGTGGTAATTCACAAAGTATTTTACAAGCAATCGAAGCCGCCCATGATCGTTCAATGAAAGTTTTAGCCTTAACGGGTAAAGAAGGTGGTGAAATGGTGTCATTACTTTTTACTGATGATTTAGCGCTAGTTGTTCCAAGTCACAATACCGCGCGTATTCAAGAAACACATCTATTAATACTGCACTGTTTGTGTGATATTATCGATCAACACTTATTTGGTGAGGCATAACTATGAAAAAATTATTATTTGTTCTTGTCCTATTCGTTCCTCTTTTGCTACAAGGTTGTAATGGTGTTGCAGTTGGCTCTGCTGTTGCTGCAGGCGTTGTTTATGACCACCGTACCTTTAATACAATAAAAGATGACAATGTCGCCAAATATGAAATTCAGGATAAAATTGCCGATACACGACTTACTGAAATCAACTCACATATGAACATTGCTGTTTTTCATCATCTCGCTCTACTTGTTGGTCAAGCGCCTTCGGAGAAAGCTCGCATAGCCGCAGGTCGTATGGCAAGAGATAATAAACTTGTTAAACGTGTTGTTAATGAAGTTACGATCAGTCCACCAACCACTATGCTTACGCGTACCAATGATGCCTGGATCACAGCAAAAATTAAAACACTTATGATCACTAAATCCGGTTTGGAGTCAGGTCAAATTAAAGTTGTTACTGAAGATTCAGTCGTCTATTTAATGGGTATTGTCAATCGTGAACAAGCAACACTAGCATCCAATGTTGCTCGTGGCGTATCCGGTGTGGAGAAAGTTGTAAAAGTCTTTTTATATCAAAATACCAAAGCTAATAGCTAGGAAAAACAGTTAGTAATGTATAGCTTCCTAAAAAATACATTTAAAATCATCAGCATCTTATTTTGCCTAAGCCAATTACAAGGCTGTATGGATGTCATTACCACGGGTGCAGGCTTAGCCTATGATCATCATGAAATTAAAATGGGCTATATTGACCAGCACATTAAACATAAATCTGAACATGACATTCAAGCACATAAATACCTCGCTAAAAACACTAACATCGATATCTACACTTACTACCGCGAAGTATTGTTAACCGGTACAGCCAAAACACCAGCTTTACGCACTGAAGTGATTAATTTAGTTCGTAAAGTACCTGATGTTCGCTATATTATTAATGACATTCATACCGGTCCTTTGCATGAACCTAATCATGCGATCAATGATTCGTGGATCTCAGCCAAAGTTAATACTAAAATTCTATTTACTGGTGATTTAAATCCAAAAGCGATCAATATTACAACTATCGATGGCACTGTTTATGTATTTGCTACACTTTATCCAAAGCAAGGCAAAGAGCTTTATAATGTAATTCGTGATACTTATGGTGTACAACGTGTCGTAAGAATATATAACTATATAGAAACACCTGTCGCTAAAGGATGATTGATAACTTATGAAACTTCCAGAGTTATTCATCCAAGCTTTACAAGAAGATCTTGGTTCTGACAATGTTCTAACAGACGCATCGGAATGCTGTGCTTATAGCTTTGATAATGGTCGACATCAAGGGTTGCCCGATATAGTCGCCTTCGCACATAGCCATCAACAAGTTGTTCATATTGTTAAGCATTGCAATGCTTATAAAATTCCATTAGTTGTTCGTGGACGTGGTACAGGCACGCCAGGAGGTTCTATTCCTACTCGTGGGGGGTTAGTTCTGTCGTTAGAACAAATGCAACAAATCAAGAAAATTGATGTTGCTAATCGCATTATGCAGGTAGAACCTGGTGTAACCAATCAAGCTATTCAAGATGCAGCCGCTAAACATGGCTTTTTTTGGGCTCCCGACCCAGGTAGTGCTTCTACTTGTTCTGTAGGTGGTAATCTCGGTTATAACGCAGCAGGTCCGCGAGCAATTAAATATGGTACTTGCCGAGAAAACACGTTGGGATTACACGTTGTCACAGGCAAAGGTGAATCATTACATGTTGGTGTTTATACCACTAAAGGCGTGGTTGGCTATGACTTAACTCGATTGATTATTGGCTCTGAAGGTACTTTAGCAATTATTACTGAGGCCACGTTAAAGCTGACACCACTAGCAGCTCAAGAAACAACGATACAAGCCTGTTTTAGTAGTTTATCTGCAGCTTGTCATGCCGTTGCCAATGTGATGGCACAGCAGATTATTCCTTGTGCACTAGAGTTTATGGATCACAATGCTTTGCAATTATTACGCGACCATCAGCAACTAAATATTGCTGAGCAAGCCCAAGCAATGTTGCTCATAAAGCTTGATGAATCATCAGCAGCAATTGATTACGCCATTGAACAAATTCAACAGGCAATAAATTCTACTGAGCTAGTTTCATTTCAAGTTGCAAAATCAGATGAAGAAAGTAAACAGTTATGGCAAGCCCGCAAAGCTCTATCCCCCACTTTACGTCATATTGCCCCGAAAAAAATTAATGAAGATGTGGTTGTACCCGTTGCTGAAATAGCAACGCTAATCGCCGGCTTAGATAAATTAAGTAAACAATATAATATTCCCATTGTTAATTTTGGTCATGCCGGCAATGGCAATATTCACGTTAATATGTTGTTTGACCCAGATAATCCCGCACAAGCTGACAATGCTGATGAGTGCTTAAGTAATATTTTTGATCTGGTTTTGCAATTAAACGGTACTTTATCAGGTGAACATGGTGTGGGAATTGATAAACGTGAATTTGTTAGTCGAGAACTTGAACCACATGCTATTCAGTTGATGCTAGATATTAAAAAAGTATTTGACCCAAATGGAATTTTAAACCCTGATAAGATTTTCTCCACTCTAAATTAAACCTTAAATATACAGCGAACCTTATAACTCACCACTCACTATGAGCTATTTTCATTATGAGTGATTACAAACTAAAAATATAAATTTACAAGTATTACAGAACCATTACATCGATTAGATTATAGCCGATAAAAAGCCCCGAAGAATACCAAACAGGCTAATATGAAACAGCCAGAAAGTGTCATTAAAGAAGATGAAAAAGTACGTAAAAATATGGGAGTAGATGATAAGCTGGTATTTTTAGACGTCATATATCCATAGTATAATTTTTTAGTGATGTCAGAGTGGATAAAATGACTCAACCTTAGTATTTAGCGTAAGCTCTGATTGTGTAACTGCCCAAATTTGATAATCTACTCAATTACAAGATGAGTATGAGTAAAACAATTAAACTCCGCAGTGAGTATATATCACTGCGGAATTTCCTTTTTAAAATACTAGTCAAGGCTACTTACGAGTATTTTAATCATCATTTATTAGCCATTTCTTTTCTTCGGTAGGCTAGCCTCTTTAGCCCTTTCATCATTAGCAGCTAAATGAATCCCATGAGCATTTGCAAGTTGGCTAGGAGTGGCCCCAAAAACATTTTCATGTTCGACGCTAAAGCCAAGCTCTTTAGATTTACTTAGCAGAAACTTCGATACATCTTCATGTCCACTGTGTGCAGCCCAATGTAAAGGGGTTTTCTTCCATTTATCTTGAGCCGCTAATTCTGCACTGCTAGCTTCAACAAGAAGCTTTACCGTTGCTAGATCACCACCCTTTGCAGCACGGTGTAAAGGAGTTAACCCACATTTATCTTTTGCTGATAAATCACATTGAAATCTTACATCAGATAGTAAGCTTTGAACTATCCTTGCTTCTCCTAATAAGCTAGCATAATGTAGTAAAGTATCATTCCAAAACGACGGGAGCTGAATAGTTTTTAAAGTAGGTAGAATTTCAGAAAGAAATCTATCTTCTTCACCATGCGCTATTGCATTCTCAGCATCACTGACAGAATGCCTTCTCAGGCTAACATCACTTGCCGATAATCTTGTCAGGAGTGTGCTCATAGCCTCATTCCCTGCCGCTAGATCTTTAGCTGTATCGCCATCACTATTAGCTATCGAAAAATCAGCCCCATAATATGCCATTAACTCTATAAAATCTTCTACTCCAGCAATTGTTTTACTTGATTGTAAGGCAACCATTACTGGCGAATTACCTTTTAAATCTAGCACATTAATATCCGCACCTCGGTGGATAAGAATACTTGATAAAAACCGCGCTCCAATTTCTGCAGCAAGATGCAGAGGAGCTCTTCCTGCCTCATTTTTTTTACGAACATCAGCTCCATGCTGAAGAGCATCAAGTAATCTACGAATATTTAAAGCAGAGATACTTTCATCTAGATCTTTTTGACTTGGATTGTTAAACATTATTTTTCTCCCATGAATTTAAAATCAATTTCAATCCCAAACTAAGAAGCGAAATGCTTCAAGTCAAATTAAATCACGATCGTTCGGTTGGGTCAATAGGGGCAAGTTGATAAAAAAGAAATGACAGATAAATCACATCAAACTGTATCAAAAATTTCTAAACAAAATTACTGGCACAAAACATGAGTCGAGTATTTATATTTTAGAAAACATTATCAGTATTCCGTGCCTGCGCACTATATAATTTACAAATAAGCTCCATTGCCGCGACAGATGCAGAAGTATTCATTCCTCCTCTATACCTCGCATCAAATATTGCCTCTGTGTAACTATCAAGCATTTTATAATAGCAATCTGTTCTAGAGGTAATATCAAACTCATTTTTTATATTACCATTAGAGGTAAAACAACTTACATTTGCATTTAAAATATTTGTATCACAACTAAAACCAAAAATTGTAGATAACTTTATGTATTCATTTTCAGTTAGAAATTCAAATTCAACAATATCGCCATCAATAGCACTACTCCAAGCTAACTCAACATTACAAATGGTTTCATTTGTATTAAAATATATATCGATTGTATCTTCAATATTTGAAGATGAAACTATACTTTCAGGATTACTGTTATACCAAGTTGAAAAATTATTACTATTTTGCATATTGCGATTTGAGGAAAAAGATTTATAAAAATCGAATTTCAATGTACCTAATAACCAGAATAGAATATCAAGCATATGAGGTCCTAAATCAATAAGTACTCCTCCTCCAGCTAAGCAGCTATCTAAGCGCCAATTATTCGTTGGAATGCCTGTTTTACGCAACCACCTTGCATTGATTTTATAAATATTTTTTATAGTCGCGAATCTGTTTTTTAAAAACAGTATTTCCTCTCGAAAACGGAATGGTGTACTAAAATAAATATTATTACAATTTTGATATAGTTTTTTGAATAATTGAACATCAGCTAAAGAGGTACAAAAAGGCTTCTCACAAATTACTGTTTTCCCATGTTCAATTAGCAGTTGCATTTGTTGGAAGTGCACATTATTTGGTGAAGCGATGATCACCATTGATATATTGTTGTTAAGTGCAATATCTAATATAGAGTCAGCAATATATAAATTTTCTGTCAAAAGGACATTTGTATCAGGTTCAAAAACATGAATTTTTGTAATATCTTGCCTTTGTGAGAAATATGGAATATAAATTTTGCTTGATATCCATCCCATACCTAATACAGCGACTTCATTCATACACGCCCTATCATCCTTTGAGATACTGTCACAATATCTTTAATATACTTTTTATCATTAGGTTGAATACTCTCGCACCCATAAACAAGGCCGCCAAGTAAGCTTGCATTGATGCTTCCATTCATAATTACTTTTACTTTTCTAACAGAAGCTTGTGGATGTGAGTTAATACTCTTTAAACAGACCTGAGAGAATAATTTAGATAAACAAAGACTACCTGATATAAATATCAGGGTAATATCAAATAAAATAACAAGGTTCATTATCTGTTGTGCCAGCAATTCAGCTCCAAATGTAATAATGTTTCTAGCAAAAGTATTTAGCTCGACAGAGTCATTTAATTCCTTAAAGTCAAGACAAGCCAGTTTAGCATCAGGCAGTGCCATATAGCGATGAAGCATCCCTTTGCCTGATGAAAACAACTGTAGACACCCATGTTGGCCACAAGGACACTTTATTTTACTCCTCATGTCAACACAAACATGTCCAAACTCACCAGCAAAACCATTACTTCCTTTGTAAATATCATTCCCCAGATATATTCCCATTCCAATTCCTGTTCCAGCATTAATATAGAACATATCCTTCCCACTGAAATCGTTGAAATATCGCCAATAATGCAGAGCTAAATTAGCATCGTCATCAATAAATATACTCGAACTTTTAAATATTTTTTTAAAAAAATCTAAAATATTATATCCATTCCAATACGGTTTATTAGGCCAACTTAAAATCACGCCATCCTGTAGTAAACCCGGGAAGGAGATAATAACCGTCGCATTATCTTTAGTAATAACAGCTAGCTTATCTGATAAATCAGCCAAATCATTATTAATGGAATTCGTGCAAGGCAACTTATATCGAAAATAAAAGGCATCTTCTCCAACCCCAAGAATATCAACTTTAGTAGCTCCAACATCTAAAACATATAACTGTTTTTTTAGAACATTGTTTGTTAAATCTTTTTCTAGCATCAACTCTTAGCCTATAAATATTGTGATGTATAAAAATAAAGCTGTCGCGTTCTTTGCTCAGGAAGGAATCCCTGAGATTTTCCCCTTTAAGTAATAATACGCTGCATGCATTGCAACTTTATATACGTCACAACCCAGTCCAATCAAAATACCTTTAGATATATCAGAAAAGATTAACTTTTGATGGAATTCTTCTCTTTGATATATATTTGAAATGTGTACTTCGAAAAAAGGAATTTCAATTAATAACAAAGTATCTCTTAAAGCTATACTATTTCCAGAAAACCCAGCCGGATTAAAAATAATTGCATCAACGGGGTCATTCAATAAGCTTTGTAGATATTCAATCAATATGAATTCCGCATTATTTTGAAAAAAACGTATGTCGAACTCAAGTGAATTTGCGATACCTAGCAACTCTTTTTCAATATCACACAAAAACGACTTACCATAAATTTCAGTCTCTCTAATTCCAAGCATATTTATATTTGGCCCATTAAGCACGAGTAATTTTTTCAAATTTAAGTCCCAACATATTCTCTTCAAACATTAAAGCAGTGACTCAGTTTTTTTAAAATCATTACCGTCGGATGACTTAATGCCAAACTTACAAAGCCGAGTCCAAACTCTTTCATGAAAATAATATAAAATGATTTTACATATAACTTCTGTGGAGCCAATTGCCAAAGCAAACTTTAAATTTCCAGTAATAAAATAACTGATAATCATTGTTGTAATTGTTGCTAATATTCGCCATGTTATTGCTTTTGCAATGCTTCGGTAGTGTATGTCAGAATAATAGCTAACATTATTATCACCCATTGAATTAACTCCTCAAATATCCTAGATTTTGTATTTTGCTTATAATTTTGTCCGCCGCAGTGCTAGCAGTTAACTCTTGTGTATCAATAATTATATCTGGCCTTTCAGGCACTTCATAAGGATCATCAATGCCGGTGAAATCACTAATCAATCCTTTTCGAGCTTTTGCATATAAACCTTTTCGATCTCTTTTCTCACAAATAGATAATGGTGTCGCAATATATATCTCAATAAATCCACCATATGGGTCTATACATTGACGCACTTGATTTCTAGCCGCTTGGTAAGGAGCTATTTGTGCACATATAGCGATCCCTCGGTGTTTTGTTATTTCGCTTGCGACGTAACCAATTCTTTTAATATTTAAATCTCTGTGTTCTTTTGAAAAACCTAGCTCACTAGATAACATTTTCCTTACGTGATCACCATCGAGCAACGTTACAGGACGACCATCAAAAGCCATAAGTTTACTCATGACAATATTTGCAATAGTTGACTTGCCTGCTCCTGAGAGCCCGGTAAAAAATAAAGTGAACCCCTGAGTTTCTCTAGGAGGATAAGACTTTTGAAGCTCATGAATAATATCAGGATAAGAAAACCATGACGGAATATCTCCTCCTTCAGCTAAACAGCGCCTAAATTCAGTTCCTGATACCTTACCAACAACATCATTCTCTTCAACTTTATTTGCCTGGATATAGGTGTTTTTATTTTTGACATAGACCATTTCATGAAATGGAACTAGCTCAATTGAGATTTCACGCTCATACTTTTTAACAAGTTCCTGAGCGTCATATGGCTTATAAAAATTCACCCCATCAGAGCCTGGGCCTGGCCCTGCATGATCTCGACCGACTATAAAATGCGTACAACCATGATTTCTGCGAATAATAGCATGCCATAAGGCTTCTCGAGGCCCCGCCATACGCATAGCTAGTGGTAATAAATTTAATACAACATGTTTATCAGGATAGTGTGAAAGTAACTTTTGGTAACAACGAACTCTTGTATAATGATCAATATCACCAGGCTTTGTCATGCCAACAACTGGGTTAATAAGCAATTTAGCGTCATGTAAACGCATTGCCTGTAGAGTTAATTCTTGATGAGCTCGATGCATAGGGTTTCGCGTTTGAAAACCAATAACTTTCCCCCAATTCAACTTGGAAAATAAAGTTTTTAATTGTGAAGGTGATAAACGAACATTTGTAAAATCATAATGCTTTGGTGTTTTAATGCCAAAAACAGTACCACCCAAATACACTGACTTTGTGTTATTAGATAGATAAGAAACACCTGCATGAGCAATATCATTTGTAGAATAAACCATGTTAGCTTCACGTTCTATATCTGGTTTATAAATATCTGAAATCTGCATTAACGCTATTTTATCACCTTCAAAATCTTCTAATAAAAGCATTTCACCAGGAACAAGACTATCAGCAAATTCATTAGAAACATCTAATGTAACTGGTATAGGCCATACAGTGCCATTCGTTAAGCGCATATTTGTTAAGATTGAATTATAATCTTTTTCTGTATTAAACCCAGTAAGAGGATAAAAACCACCATTCAACAATAGCTCTATATCACATAATTGTCTTGAATTTAATACCACACACTTTAGTGTTGGAATTATTTTAGAGAATTCATTTAATTGTTCTTGTGATAGAAATAATTCATTTGATTTTTTTTCTAACATGTTTATTAAAGCCTCATTAATTGATAGTCAGGAAAAGTATGCACTCCAACAATAAGAGGATGGCAACCTCTAAATTTACCAGGGAATCGATTATTAGGTTTAGTTAACCCTATAGTTAGATAAACTTCTGTCGATTTTAAATTCTGAAGCAAAGGGGTTATTTCATTGCTTTCTTTTATTTTGAATTGATCAGCATATTCACCTATTCTCAACTCAGGAACAATCCAGTCGAAACTCTCTAGAGTAGAATCAGTAAAGCATAGCCGTAGAAATCGTCTGCCACCTGTTGAGCGCTTCCAATATAAATTATGAACATTTACATTTATAATCCCAACACTTCTATTTTTTGAAAAAGAGTCAATTGCACAATCATCTTCAATTACTTTTATTAATTGAAGTTTACTCTTTTCAGTTACAGCTTCATGATTGTCTTCACTAACAGATTTTATAATGTGATCTTCTGGACGAGCGGAAATAGAGTCGTCCTTTATAAGAGTTAATTGATTCCAGTATTGATAAGAATATAATGCGTTTTCAATATGCTCACAGTCTATTGGTCCGGGACGTATCCAATCTTTGTGTTTATTAATTCCTGCCACACAAGCATTTTTATCATCCGACATTGTAACAGCTAAAGGAAGTATTTTATGAATATTCACTTTGCACCACCTCATTAAAAATATACTCATAAGCTGAGGTGTTATTTATATCAAACCAAAGACGGTCAAAAAATAATTTCTCAGATTTAGGTATATATTTTCGAGAAAAACGTTTTAATAAAGATGCAAATATATTTTCGCTAGAAAAAAGATTATAAATTTGACTGGTATATTGCAATGAAGCATTCACCCAACTATCGATATCAATTTCAACTGATTTATAGTGTTTGCTCTCATACTGACAAAGCAAGGGATATGGAAACTCTTCAAACCAGAGAACATTCTTAGTATTAAGGTTAGCTGTAGCTCGCGTGACGATTTTATGATCAACATGAGGAGAATTTCCGATAGGAACATTAACCAGATCACTTATTGTAATAAGCGAGTTTAAATCATCAGCAATTTTTTTTATTAAAGGAATATCATGTATATTTATATCAGCAGATAATAGTTCATGTTCTTTTGCATAGAGGGCCACCCCATCAAAATCACGTAATGAAGCTTCTTTATAGCCGAGACAAATAGATTCAACATCCAATAGTTTTAAGGCTGCTAGATTTTCATTGGGGCGTATATAGCTACTATATTGGCTAAAAACAGTAATTACTGTAACACTATAACCTAACTCTCTAAATAGACGCATTCTTCCTGCAGAGGACCAAACCGCATCGTCAAAATGGGGAGAAATAAAGTAGATATTCAAAAATTAGCTCCTCCATCAACCGCTATGTTTGCCCCGTTTACATATGAAGAGTAAGATGAGCATAGCCATAATACGGAGTTTGCCACATCAGCAGCACAGCCAAGACGCCCCAGAGCAATTCTATTAATTACATTTTTGACATCCTCATTAGAATACATTGTATCGTCATTACTTTTTAGCGCGCCAGGAGAAACAATATTAATATGAATATTATATTTTCCAACCTCATGAACCATTGACTTCACCCAGATATTTAATGATGCCTTAGTTGCAGCATAAAATGACTGTCCAGGAAAAGTATTTTGTCCGGCATAAGAGCCAATAAAAATAACTTTTCCATTTGCTTGACGCAGCATCATCTTTAAAATTTGATTGGTAAAATAAAAAACTCCTAATAAATTTATATCTGCCATATATTGCATTTCTTTAACGCCAGTCATCATCCCAGCCTTTTTGAGTTTAGCTCCAACAGCATGAATTAAAATATCAACACGCTGATATTTTTTATTAAGATGCGTAATCAGCATCTTACTACTGTCTTGAGAGGCAATATCTAGTTGACAGAACTCAACCTGTGCTTTAGCAGTGCTTACAAGCTTCTTTAACGACTCACAAACACTCTCGCTCTTATAATAAGTAGCAATAATGGTTAATTCAAAATCAATAAGGCTTTTAAATATTTCCTTACCAATAAGTCCTGTCACACCAGTTAAGACAATAACAGTATTTTTTTCAAGATCGTTTAACATTGTTGCTCAACTCTCAGGTAATGATTCTTTAATTTTTATTATATAATTTTCAAGATAAGAACATGAATCCACCATACTTTGATTTAGATCTTCATCATCTATAATTATATCGAACTCTGACTCGACAAAGATTAAAATTTCCAGCGCATCAACAGATGTAACTCCATATTTGTCAATAAGATTTTCGGAATCCATTGCAGATGGTTCAACATCTAGCTTCATGACTCTAATAACAATTGACTTAATTTTTTCTTCTATATTAGTCATTTCAAATATACTCCTCATGGTGAAAAAGAAACAAAGATTGATAAAAAGATTTCCGATCATCAATTCTTGTAGAACGAAATCCTATTTCATTAAGCTCATTAATAAGAGTCTTAGACGTTAGATAATTCTGACCGCCATGACTTAACCAGTCAATGAGCATAACCGCATTAGATGAGTCATCAGAAAAGATATCATCAATGATAATAAAAGCACCTTGCTTCGCAGCTTTCAATATAAGCTGGCTCAAGCCAGAAAGATAATGAATGCTATTATTTATAATAAAAATATCAATACTGTTATCAGAGATATCGCTTATTGAGTTGAATATCTCAATATCATGTGAGCCTGCGTCAAAACATGCGTTAATTATAGCGTTTTCAGGTTGATATAAAAAAAATGTATTATCCTTATATAGCCTTTTAATGCAGTTAATATACGTGCCATTACTAACAGTGATCTCTAATATATTTTTCTGCTGCAGCTTCCCTATCTTCTTCATAGCATATAAAATACGATAATTATGCTGTTGTCCGTGAAGAGCATCTTGATACTTAAGCCTTAAATCAATACTTGCACTGCTAGGCTCATATGTTTTATTGGTAATAACATGCTGTAAATTTTCGATGCTATTATATTTTTTCGCCAAAACTTGCTCTAAGTCAGAATATTTTTCCAGCAAATCAAGATCAGTTCTTCCTGTAACCATTTGCCCAACAAGCAGCCCCAATTGTTCTGCTATAGATAAAATTTGCTCTAATCTATCTTTTGGAATGCCTGTCTTTTCTGACATCAAATCTAGAGAGCAACCCATTTGAACATAACCAAGTAACTTTGAATCAATCAATGCCATTAAAAAGGAACTCAACTTATATTGCTGCAAAATATTAGAATAATATTCCATACTGTTAAGAAATAATTTCCCAGTAGGATTTTCAATTTTCCCTAAAAAATTCCGCGGTATTTCACTGACAAAATCAATCATATCTGGAATTTTATATCGAGATAACTTACCCTTTAAAAAATCTTTAAGATATATGCTGTCCATGCCTTTTTTAGCAACTACCGTGGCACAGATAACATCTTTTTCACTATCATAATAGACATTAACATCTTCTATTCCACTAACACTTAATATTACACTTTCAATTTCTACTGGTGAAATCCAACGACCATATCTACGCATACTATTTGAAGCTCTTCCTGAAAAGATAATATTATTATTACTATCGATATAAGCCAAATCAGCAGTATCATACTCAAGATAATTCTGCACCTTAACAAATAGCCTGCCGATCTCATCATTTTCACAAAGTCCTCCACGTTCACTCCTTAATTCAAATTTAACCGAAGGAAATGGAATGCCTATAGAAGATAGGTTCATAGGAGGCATCTGGTAAAATAGAGTCCCGGTTTCAGTACTACCATAATTCCCTGACAACCCAATAGAAAATACATCAGAAAATTCATCAGCCAATCTCTGTGAAATCATACCAGCGCCGACCATGGCTATACGCAACCTATTAGTAATTTTTGTTTTTGTTTGCCTCACCCTAAGAGTTAATAACTTCGCAATTTCATTAGTTAAAACAATAATACTTGCTCGTGATGTAATTGAATCTGTGATTTGTGAGAAATGTTCAGGACCAGTTATCTCAAGTCTTGCACTGGACAATATGGCGGCAAAAACCCAACCCAGTGAGTAAGCATGCGATATTGGAAGAGGAATTAAAATATGGTCTTCAGTTGTAAGTTTTAAAGCATCTATATAACGATAGCCTTCATCAATAAAAGAATCTACAGTTCTCTTAATTAACTTTGGTTGACCTGTCGTTCCTGATGTTGATAAACAAATGCATGCAACATTAATCTTTCCTTCATTAGTATCATTAGAGATATTTTCAATATATAAATTTGCAGCATTATTTTGGCGAAGTATAACACAAACACTATGCTCATCGCACAACCGCATTTCTTCATAATGAGTATTACATTTATTTAATATATAGACTTGATTGTTGTTCTTCAGCAAAATTAACAAAGATATCAAGCATTCGATATTATTTTGAATTTTCACTCCGACTTTACGATTAATGATTTTATTTTTATCTATAAAAGTCTTGAGCGATTCGTAACATTGCACGCTCGCAATACCGTCTTTAGAAAGAAAGTTAGTGACATTAAAACTTAATTGATCTTTATAATTATCATGTTTATAAAATTTAACTACAGTCATACTATTATCCATCAGCTCCTTCTTGCTGATACATTTGCTTTGCATCAGTAATAAACTGTCGAATTTTTGGTTTTGAATACAGTGGTGTATTACATAATTCATCTATTGATATTTCATCATCGAAATACATCGATAAAATATCCCATGGCGTGAAGCATTTTTTACAAGCATCTAAACGAGGAGTTTTACTCAACAAAGCCTTATATAAACCATTATTACCCACAGTATTTTCGATTTCATCGACTTCATTTTTTAAAACATTTCCTAGTTCACTAAACCAAATATTGGGGCATGCAGTAACAATACCATCACTAAAACTAGAAAGAACCAGTCGCGGTAAATGACAGCGAAAGGTACGCTTACCCTTTTCATAATAACTTAATAACCTATGAAAATACGCAGCCGGAGGCATAATGTGTTGATATTTATGACTATTATTGAATAACGTGTGTATATAAGAAATATCATCGCGGCTGATTACAAAGTCATCCGCATCAGGGCCTCTAATTGGGAAAGGGAAAAAAGTCAAATTATCATACCCGGCCAAATACTCAGCGAATTCAGGCAAATATTTCACACTGCGATCATTTACTACTGTGTATACCTCTACTGGCAATGTCGATTCAAAAATTTTCTCGATCTTAACTAATACTTTATTGTGCAGTTCTTCTTTATTAACTCTATATGAATTACCTTTATGAATATGGGAGTCTAGTGATACTTGAATTATCACATTATCATATTTTTCTAATTCAATTAATACTTCATCCTTAATAGGAACACCATTAGTTTGAAGAACAACAGCTTCATATTTATCTGCAACTCTTGCTATAAAATCACTAAAATTTTTTATTAAAAATATTTCGCCTCCTGTTAGCTTTAACATTAAAAAATTAAACTTATCATGTAGCCTTTCTTCAATTGTATCAATGCTAAATTTTAAATTTGAACCTGCACAGTAATTATCAGGGCGAGGACTATTAAAGATCAACTTTTCTTCATGAGATTTTTTAAGATTACTTTGTCCAGTCAAACAATATTGGCAACTCAGATTACAATTATCTTCATTTATAACAAAGTCATTACCAAGTATAGCTGTATACTCCAACTTTCCCATTATATTCTCCTTGGATTAGGCAATACTTTCTTCTCTAATGCCTTGAATCTCTCTAATATTACAATTTGCTTTATATAAAGCACGACTAGTTTTTAATTGAAACGTTTGCATACTTTTTATTGCATCTTGATATTTACTTTCAACATCAACAGCAGCTTTTGCAACAACCGAACTACTAATCTCATCCTTTTCTGCCAAAATTGTAAACCCCATTAATAACTCATAATTGAAATCAGCAAGTCTTTGTTTAATATTCTCGATATTATGTTTAAATGTTCCCAATATTTCACAAGCTGTTGAATTGTTATGATAGTAACGTAACAACCGTGAATGATAATTATGTAGAATAATATCAAACGTATCCATTTTAAATGCGGAAGGTTCTTTATCTATTGTGCAATCTTCAGCATAACCTTCACCGTATAATGCATTTAGACTATATGCTAATTTTTCGATACGCTTATCGGTATAGCTGTAAGCAAAAGGATTAAGACTATTATCATAATCATCTAGTAAAAGCGAAGCCTCTCGTAATTGTTCAACGACTTCAGCTCCAGGATATAATTCTAAACGTGTTGTAAAACGACGCAAATTGTGGCCCATGTAATTTTTCAAAAAATTATAATTCTCTCTAATCTCCTCAAAATTGCTCCACGGATGAAATGAAATAAAACCAAATGCAACATAAATATTTTGTTCACTTAACAAATTTATTGTTCTAACATTATCTGCAACAGTTGAACGTTTATCCCATCGAGCTAAGCCCTGCTGACTACCTGACTCAACACCAATTAAAACTTTCTCTAGACCTGACTGCCATAGCGTTTTTAATAAATCCCTATCTTTTTCATGCCAATTATATGCTTGCATGCAAACATTGTAGAAAACGTGTAAATTACGATTCAATATTTCTTCTGCAATATCTCTTATTCTCGCTTTGGCCTTAGCTTTTCCACCTGGATCTTCATATGTAGAATCAACAAAATCAAAAGTATTGATTTTATACTTATAATATAGCTCTTCTACCTCATCAACGACTCGTGAAGGTGATTGACCTCGCCACCCTTTGATCGGAGGTCCAACTCTATTTTTCACATGAGGAGCATTACAAAAAGTACAATGAGAAGTGCAACCTCTACTTGTCGAAACTCTTAAATAAGGTAGTTTTGCATTATGAATTTCACATTGATCGCGCACAGGATTAGGAAGTAGATCTAGATCAGAAATTCCAGCAATCAATTGAGTTTCTTTAATTTCAAGACCATCCCTATAAATTAAATTTGGCACTAAGTTGTAGTTCTGGTGCTCATGATATGCTTCAGCAAACCTTAATATAGGCACCTCAGCTTCACCACGAATTAACCCATCAATAAACTCCCAGCCTTCTAAATCAAACATTTTACGTCCATGATGAGTCGCCAAAGGACCACCAACAAGAAAGTAACTGTCTGGTAAATACTCATTAATTTTAAGAGCAAATTTCTTGGCCAACTTGATGTTAATAGTTGTTAAAGACAAGCCAACAACCGCGGGGTTCCAAGCAACTAATTGTTGAATAGAATCGTCTAAATTCTCTGATAAAGCAATCTCAAACAACTGGCAATCTGCACCAGCCCCCCTAAGAACCGCCATTAAATATGCAGGCCCCAAATGTTCCGGGCTTAAGACTAAATCACCATCGAGCAATATTGGAAATGCAATTTTGAATGGCTTGGGTTTACTTAAATCAACCATAGTCTTAAACGGATTTGTGATATCGTCTATTTTATTTTTCTCCATTATAGATAACCCAACTCTACTAATTGATTTTCAATCAATTGTTTTTCTTCTGCCGACATAGCTCCAGACTTCTTGTAGTTGATTTTTTTCTCTTTAATAATATTCATAATATTTATACCCAAGACTTCTGAGTCACCATCCAAACCGTCTTGAATAGGTAACTCCAGACAATGCAATATTGATGGAGTGATATCAGTTATTTTAATTTTTGTTTTCTGCGATGGCACAGCTCTTGCATTAAAGAAGTAAACGCCATCCATGCGATGAATCGCTTTTTGTGTTGGGGCAACAAATATGCCGGTGTCTAAACTAGGATGAGGCATAATATCCCACTTCTTAGGCATCAAAATATAATCGGGGGCTAACTTAACTTCATCACCAGAATATACCGTCTCGGATAATTGTAATTCAAATAACTGAGAACCATCATCAGGGTCTGTTATATTAGCAACAATATCTTTTAAATTTTTCGATATTGCATCAATATTTTTTTCCTCAACACACCCTTGTTTTTGACGATGCTTTAAATTTATATTTAAGCCGAAGCATCCTGGTGTTGGCATATAGACTTGAGTATTAGGCCAGTCGACGACACGTTTATAATTAAACATAGATTGAAACCATGCTGAAGCGCCATCATTTGGTAAACCATCACTTCCTGGAGGTAAAATTATATCATCATTTTTAATTAATTTTGTTTGAAGTAATCCATATTTCTCAAGTATGTTATGGATGTTGAGATTATAGCGACAGTTACCAAAACCATGATCTGAGCCAACAACAAGCATCGTATCATTTGGAATAAAATCCAATATTTCACCTAGCGCAGTATCCATATGTTGATATGCTTGGCAAACAAGCTCATCAGGAAAATCATTCTCACCCCAGAAATAATGACTAATACGATCAATTTCGGTATAGACCATAAACATCGCATCTACTGGATAGTTAGACATTAAATACTTTAAAGTTGCTGTTCTTTTATCAATTATATCTAATGACGACTGATAAAAATCATCTTGCCCTCGATACATATTAATTAAGTCAGAATGATAATGAAGATTTTGTTCTGCTAATTCTTTAATAAGACTTTTTGGTTCGCAATATTGAATAGTTTGCTTCAACGGCCAAGTTATCATAAAACCATTTTTTAATGGCTTTGGAGGATGTGACATTGGAATATTTACTAAGCCAACACTTTTGCCATGCCTTTCTAAGGTTCTCCATATCGGTTCACAGGAATAATCTTCAACTGTTGTTAAAGCCGGATTATATTCATGACTTTGCGTTGCCCAAAATTGGTATATACCATGTTGTCCAGGTCCTGCTCCGGTAAACATAGACGCCCAGCCTGGGCCTGTATGAGGAGGAAAAACCGTTTCTAACTCGCTATAAGCACTCAGAGCTTTTAAACGTTTAAAATTAGGTAAACGATTATTTTGCAGAAGTTTTTCTATTACAGGCCAAGATGCCCCATCAATACCAATAAACAATAGTCTATTTTGCATAATAGCTCCTTCTAAAACTCAACAGTATCGTTATTTAACGTTTACTTCTTTTTAGCTAAACGTTTTGAGTCTCGATGATCCTCTCTAGCTTGATGTTTGTCCTTATCTGAAGGTTCAGGTTTCTTTCTCTTACGTCTTGTAGCAGCAACAGAAACCGTGCTGGCTAACTTTCCATCCAGTTCATCCAGATCAGCTCTTGCAGCATTTGATAAACAAAATTTTGGATTTTGTATAAGCCCCACCTCTCCTTCTGGATTTGAAGTACAAGCAACAGTGCCTAGCTCAATACCTTCTCCAACAGAATTAATCTTTGTAACTGAATGAGCATCAGTTGCTTTACGAGTAAGTTTTAAATGTGAAGCATGAACATTTGCCACACCAAAATAAGGTATAATTCCCCATTCACGCCCTTCTTTAGGATGCAATCCAAATTCATATCCATCTATATTAAAACCCACATAAAATGGCTGATCAAAACTAGGTTGACCAAAAATTTCGGCATACCAATCACGAACGTCAGTTAATTTATCAGTAGGACAGGTTAATATCATTGAAAAAACACCTTGCACATTACCGCAAGATCTCCTTCCAACTGCAGGCAAACATAAACCTCTACTTTGGTGCTGACTAATATAGCCTCTCAGTAAATCTGGATGTGCTTTTTGCAGAGTAAAATTTGGATTCTGAATTAAACCAAATTCATTGCCATAAGGGTCAGTATATGATGATAAAAGAATACCTTCACCAACATCTGTTATATCACTTTTTACGGAGACACTTCTCTTTCTTAAAATATCAGCTGCTACTGAAATATCACGAACCCCCCAATATGGGATCGCCTTATATTGTTCGTCAGGTGCTGCAGGTTGAATACCAAGCTCTTGAGCACCAGCTTGAAAACCAACATAAAATGGCTGATCAAAATGCGCTGAAACGCCTAGAAGCTCTCGATAAAATGCTTTTGTTTTTGCAACATCTCTCGTTTTAATTACAACTGTTCTTAATCCAAGTAACTGGCTACCTAACATTGCTATGTCTTCCTTCTAACTTACATAAAACTAAACGATCGTTCAAACGATGGGTCGAATCTATAGAAAAGAAATTAGGAATACAAGAGAATAATTTATCTACTAACTATTTTGCTATGTAAAAAGATAGAGGACGTCACTCAAATTTAAAATAATAAAAATTATTTTCCGTTCAATTTCAACAATTAATATATTAAATAATATATTTATTGTCTTAGAAATTAAAGTTTTAAACAATAATTAACTTTCAACAACAAAACATTGACGGTTGTTAAAAAACAAAACTTATTAATATAGAACAAAGCCTTTACTTTAAAGTTTGACGCCAGCTTTTTATATGCGCGAGTAAGCATTAAGCTTCGTCATTAAATCGGCCACCAACTACAATTTAAACGCACGTAGAAATAAAGAATTCTATTAAAATAAAAGATTAATAATAAAACGTTAATATTTTAATATTATTGTTCTTCTTAAACCTATAGATTATCATAAGACATAAATATACTTTACGTATTGCTTCTATCGCCTATCTCCAAGGTATAATTTTTTGTAATTTAAATAGGGAAATCATCAATGACTCACATTATTGCAATTACAGAGGGCGTATCATTAGACTTGTTAAAAGCATCAATTAATAATTATGACTTACCATGGTGGAAAAAAAATATCAGAGAAAATGTAATTGTTGATATGGACTGTGGTCCTGTTCCATATGAACCATCACACCTTGCATCTGCATTTACAGGAACAACTCCTGGCCACCATGGCTGCTATTCTTATTGGGATGCAAGGCCATCAAATGAAACACCATCCATACTCATGAATAACGATGTAAGGTCACCCAGGATATGGGAATGGGATTCTACTGAAAAAATTGATTTTGCTGTTGTAAATATAGCACTAACACATCCCCCGAAAAAAATTCACGGCTCATTAATTAGTTACCCTATGAACCAAAGCTTACATGTAACCTATCCTAGAGAGCTGCAGCTAGCATTGAGCAAAAAAGAAATCCGCTGTGCACAAGATGTTTCTGCATTTTATCAAGGTGAGGCTAGAAATGAATTATCTGAAAAAATTTTCATGATAGCAGAAAATCAATTTAATGCAGCTTATGAACTAGGAAAGTCAGCTGACATATTGATTGTAAATTTAACTATTGCAGATAGATTTTCCCATTTTTTCTGGGATGAAGTTATGCCAAATCAACAAACAGACTATACTCCTTACATTATTCAAGCATATCAATTTTTAGATCAAGCGCTACAAAAGCTTGAAGGCCTCCAAGGAGCCAACGATAGTATGTTAGTTTTTTCAGAAATTGGTTTTGGCCCTATTAAGAGCTTTGTTTCAATTGATAAACTATTACAAAAAAATAATTTACAACAAGCAGATGAAAATATAATAAATTATAAACATTCTATTGCATGTGAATCCGTACAAGGCTCTCATGGCATTAATATATTAACAGAAAATCTTTGTTGTGATAGAGATTCGGATCAATATGATCGCTATGTTAGCGAAACAATTTCATGCCTGTTAAATTTAAAACATGAAGATCTCGAACCTGTGGTAAAAAATGCTTGGCATGCAAATGATATATATCCAGGCCCATATAGCCAACTTGCTCCAGATATAATCATCGAACCTTTTGATAAAAGCCGTCCACCTCTTGGGGATTTTCGTTGGGCAAACCACGTAAATCGACATCTACAAACAGGTTGGCATCGTGATGAAGGCTTCTGCTTTCTCAAATCAACAGTTGAGAAGTTTGATAGTGAGAAAACTCAAATCCCGATAAAACCAGAGAGTATTGCTCCAACAATTGCAGCAATATTAAATATAAAAACACCGGACTCTGTTATAGCAGATTCGTTACTCAAGGAATAATCATGCAAAAGCCTATTATGATTAATGATGCTATTGTTATTGTTTCTGGCCTACCAAGATCCGGAACATCTCTAATGATGAATATGCTCTATGCAGCAGGATTAACACTTTATGTTGATAATTTACGAAAGTCAGATATCAATAATCCTAAAGGCTATTTTGAACATGAGTATGTGAAAAAACTTAGGATTAACAATTCCTGGCTTAATGACGCTAAAAATAATGTTGTAAAAATTGTATCTCCCCTTCTTGAATATTTAGCACCTGAGCCACATTATAAAATTATCTTTATGGAACGATCACTTTATGAAATAAGGCAGTCACAAGTAAAAATGAAAGCAAATATCAAAAAAGTAGATGTCACAGAATCTATAATTGATATGAATGTAATTAATGCTTTTCAAAAACACTTGCAACAAGTTAAAAGTTATATGGAAAGCTGTGAACATATTGAAGTGCTATATATAGCATATACGGATATTCTAAATAATCCAGAAATCCAGTGCGCATTAATTGAAGAATTTCTTGAAGTGCGTTTAGATAAAAGCTCGATGGCTCAAGTAGTTGAGCCATCACTACATAGAAATGTCGAACTCAAGATATTTTCTGAGCAAAAGTAAGGATATAGTCATTGCAATCTTCTATTGCAAATTCTCTCATACCATAAAACTTTGTATCTAATTCTTTAATAACGTTTACTTTTCCTTTAATACTCGCATAAAGCGCATCGACATCATCAACTTCAATAAAGAATGTTAATGCCGCACCTAAAGGTTTTGTGCTAAGTTGTGGGTATTCATTTTTAATATCATTTTCCTCATGCAGCATAATAAGTACGTCACCATTTCCAATTAACGCCCAAACATACTTGCCTTCAGTCTCTTCAGAAAGAGGAATTGAATTATAAAGCTGAAAACCTAAGTTTTCACTATAAAAATCTACAGTTTTAGCAACATCCGCCACCATTATATTTGGCGTCAGCGCTTTTAATTTTTCTTTTAACATGACTCTGTCCTCATCGTTATAAACTAGTACAACAATATATTTTAGGAAGTTAGATTTTCCAGAAATTAGACATGGCGATTTTTTCTATTGAATATTTAAATTGCCGATAATAGGATGAATAACCTAATTTCTTAATAGTATATACCTCAATGAGTATAAACTAATATAGAAGTTAGAATAAAGTTTTTCAACAAATAAAATTACTCAAAAACCAAAAAGTCTAATATGTAGAGACCATATTAATTAATTGTTTTAATATTTGTGCGACTGAACGCTAAATGACACTAAGAAAGAATTGCTGTTTTCAGCACTTCTATTTAGAATGACAAGACATTTAGTCGAGAAGATAGAGAAAGGAAGAAATAATGAATGAGCCGTTTAAATATCATAAACCAACAACAAAAAAACCAAAATGGCTTCTAAAGCTAACAGGCTCAAAAGGTCCATGTTTTATTGCAGGCCCATGTTCAATTGAAAGTGAAAAGCAAATACATATTATTGCCGAATCTGTAGCCTCACAAGGCGCACAAATACTCCGCGGAGGAGCATTCAAACCTCGCACATCTCCTTATAAATTCCAAGGTATCGGAATAAAAGGATTAAACTACTTACAACAAGCCGCTCAGGCTCATAATTTGCTGTCTATCACAGAGGTTATGAATGAAAAACAAGCTGACCTTGCTGCTGATAAAATTGATATCTTACAGGTCGGGACAAGAAACATGTATAATTATTCTCTTTTAAAAATGTTAGGCGAAATTAATAAACCCATATTATTAAAACGCGCGTTCTCAGCAACATACCAAGAATTCTTGTATGCAGCAGAATATATACTAGACGCAGGTAATCCCGCAGTTATTCTTTGTGAGCGCGGGATTAGAACCTTTGAAAGCCATACTCGCAATACCCTAGATTTAAATGCGGTTCCTGTATTGCAGCAGTCAACTCACCTACCCATTTTTGTAGATCCTAGTCATGGCACAGGTTTACGAAATCTAGTAATACCAATGTCAAAAGCAGCAATTGCTGCTGGCGCAAATGGTTTATTAGTTGAGGTACATCATGACCCTAATAACTCGATATCAGATGCTCAACAGACTATTAGTACACAGCAATTTAGTAGTCTTGTTAAGCAATGTAAAAGAATTGCAGCTCTAGAGCTGATTGAAGAAGATGATGCTATAAAATTGTTTTAGATAAGCATTCTTGACGTTAATATGCAATAACTTATTTAAAGTTTGCTTTTAAAGACCTATCTTTAGTTAAACTTCACCAAAGCTTAAACGTTCTTTATTCTATTACTCTACTAGGGACTGTAGTTTTTCTATAAAATCAGCTTTTGTTGTGTTTCCTTGAAAAATCATAGCAGCTATTTCAATGCTTCTTGCCGTATGTTTATTTTCAAAATAATCATAATTTTTGCTATGCATTATCCAAGAGCCTTCCCGATATGTTGGTAAATGCAAGGCTTTCACATTATTGCAGTAGTATATAGGTAAATTACATTCATAATTCAGTCTAAAAGCAAAATCTAAATCTTCACAACCCCATCTTGTGGAAAAATTCTCATCAAAGCCAGAAACATCTTCCCATTGATGCTTTTTCAAAGATAAATTTCCACCAATACCGCCGAGCCAATTAAATTCAACATGATTTGATTGATTAATAATATAGTCAGCAATTAATTCAAGCTTATTTCTATGTAATCTATATAAGTTATCTTGAATGTTATTTTTAAATAGAAATAAATAATCTAAGTGAGGATTGATGGTAGCACTTGACGCGAGACTTTTTTTTCTAAGTACTTCTAAGATATCGTAACCACCCATATGCACTAAAGCATTATTTTGTTTTTGTAAAAATAAATGGTTTGCTATAAACGTATTATTAAAAATAATATCATCATCACAAAATAATAGTATTTCTGATGATGAAAATTGAGCACCAATATTTCTTGCCGATGCGGCGCCAGACTGGTTAGAGTTTAATATTTGTAATGAAGGAATAGTAGTTCGAAGTTTTTCCTGTACTTCTAGAGGTAACGGTTCTTTGCGATCATTCACAAGAATAACCTCAATATCGTCAACAACATCTTGTTTAGAAATTGCTAACAATGTTAATTGTAGTCTTGAAACATCGTTACAACTGGGAATGATGACAGAAAGACTAGGTAAGTTCATTACGCATCCACTTCATCAACATGTCTCTAATTTTTTAACGCTTAGCTCACTATGGCTTGACGTTAAAACCTTATTAAAGCTAGCAATGATATCATCAATGTCTTGCTCATTACCGAGTAGTGCTCGATGATGTATCCAAATTCCCTGAGAACCAATCGTATCAGTTACAGGACATGCTTTCTTATACATTGCTGTAATATCAGATTTATCCTCATCTGCAAAATCATGTAAAAACGAATCTAAATAGTAGAGTGGTTTATAGGCATTAAAGGCAGGAATTCCTTCAGCATTCAATGCTGCCACAACAAAATCTCGATTAATATTCTCGTCAAGAATAAAAATAGCCATATAATAAGGATGAGTTGTAATTTCTGATCGGCATTGTTGCATTGAAACACTTGAAATTTTAGAAATATTATCTGCCAATATTAAACCATTTTTGTGTCGGAGCGCGTTTTGTTCTGGTAGACGTTTTAATTGTTGTGAAAGAATCGCAGCTAAAAAAGGGCTATATCGATAGTTAGAACCAACTACCAAATGTTGATATTGCTTGTCATTTTGAGGTCGGCCACAATTGTGATAAAGAAATGCTGTTTCTCTTAATTCTTCAGAAGGAAATAATAATAAGCCACCTTCCCCCGCAGTCATTAATTTAAAATTTTGAAAACTAAAACAAGCAATATTCTGCCAATCTCCAACTTTATTGTTATTAATTGAAGCTCCATGAGCATGGGCAGCATCTTGAATAATAAATAAATTATGGCTTTCGGCTATTTTTTGTATTTTATGATAGTCAACAAAATGCCCAGCCATATGAACAGGAATAATTGCTTTTGTTTTAGGCGTTATCGCGGCTAGAATTTTCTCTGGTGATATATTAAATGTATCAGCATCAACATCGACTAAAATTGGTTTTGCCCCAACATTTTGCACACAAAGAGCAGTCGAAACAAAAGTAAAGGCAGGAATAATAACTTCATCTCCAGCTCCTATGCCGTATGTTTTTAAGGCAACTTCAAGAGCATGAGTACCATTTGATACAGCTAATGCAGATGAGGCATTATGATAATCTGCAAATTCTTTTTCAAACACTTCAACAGCATTATTTGCCATTCGCCACCATTGACCTGATTCTAAAATATCAATTAAAGCTTTATTTTCACTATTATCATATTGAGGCCATGCTGGAAATTCGCGGGTTCTAACCGCTTTTCCACCACTAATAGCTAATTTATTATTCATTAAACTCATAATCTCACCTTCTTTTTGTTTTGCCAACACTTTTTCTAGTTTCCTTGTCATCAGCTTTCACATCTAGCTTAAAGTCATACAAGTCATCTGGTCGTTTACTTGAGTAATGCCACCAAAGATTTTCATCTTTACCTAATTCTCGCTGGCCCGTAATTGCTTTTGCTTGATTTACAGCACAAGCAAAAACGTCATAAACACAAGAATCTGGAGCGGCGCCAGCAGCTCTAGCAAAAGTCTGGTACATAATAACAGGCTCTGCTGCGGCTAGTTGAGCGTAAGTTAAATAATCCAAGCTAATAATATCTTTAGCTAAATTTGGCCCGACACCATCCAATTGTTGAAATTTCGCTGATGCTAAAAGATAGTCGCAACGCGCTTCATCCCACAAAGTTCTTAGCTGTAGCTCCTCAGAGCTTAGAGAAGCAAGCTCTCTAATGCCAATACGCGCAATCCGTAATGTTGCTTTTTCTTCAGGAGTGCAATCTAATTTAGGAGGCGTTTTTTTTCTTGGTTTAAAAAAAGAAGTTGGTTCAACAACGTCTAAATGCCATTTGTCTGACGCCCTGAAT
>JAJFKO010000002.1 GCA_021773175.1 Gammaproteobacteria bacterium | reverse complement strand
TTTTAATAATGTAAAAGAGCATCTTTTTAAGAATGAACACAATATTGTGGATTATTCTACAAATCTAGGGTTTGACTTAACTGTGACGACAACTATTTGTAGTTTATGTCGAGGTTATACCATCAGTATATACTCAGGGAGTTTGCAAGATATTGATGCTTATCAAGCTCACCTACTAAAAAACAAGGTAAATATTGTTAAGTTAGTGCCAAGCTATTTTGAGTTATTAGCAGAGTCACTTCCTGCTACCCAAATTAATATCGTAATCTTAGGCGGAGAGAAGATAACCAATACGTTGCTGAATAGAATCAATAAAAAAGATTTAACTATCTATGATGAATATGGTCCAACAGAAACAACAGTCGGGGCTTGTTTCGCTACGGTTTATGCAAATGGAAAAATATTAAATACAATAAATCATATTGGTAAACCCTATAATAATTATAAAGTCTATGTTTTAGATGGCGCTCTTAAACCATTACCTGTCGGTGCAATTGGAGAACTATACGTAGGCGGGCAAGGGCTGGCTCGTGGCTATTTGAATCAAGAGGATTTAACAGGCACACGCTTCATTAATAATCCATATCAGAATGACACAGAAAGGAATAGACATGAAAATGCCAAATTATATAGGACTGGTGATAGAGTTCGTTGGCTTGCAGATGGTAATTTAGAATATATTGGCCGTAATGATTTTCAAATAAAATTACGAGGCTATAGAATTGAGTTAGGTGAAATAGAAAATATTTTGCAGCAACATGGTGATATTAATAAAGCCGTTGTTTTAACGAAAAACAATAAAATGACAGGTGCTAAGGAGTTAATTGCTTATATTGTCGCCGATGAATTTACGCCTTCTGATACTGAAATTAAAGAATTTTTAGAAGAACATATTTCTTCTTATATGATACCTGAGCGTTATATAGTATTAGAAGAATTGCCTCTAACCGCTAATGGTAAATTAGATAGAAAAGCGTTATATAATTTCGAGGTGTTGAACACGGATAGCTATATAGCACCAAGAAATGATGTTGAAAGAATGATCTGCCAGATTTGGGCGGAAATTTTAAAATTAGAGCAAGAAGACGTTGGCATAGAAAATGATTTTTTTAGACTTGGAGGCGATAGTATTTTAGCTATTCGAGTAGTAAGCAAGATCAATAAAGCATTTTCTATAAAAATCACGGTTAAAGATATTTTTGAGCTTAAAACCATTAGTAATTTAAATATAATACTCAGTAATGAAGATAATTTAGCTCAGTCAGAAGAGTCTGAATATTTGCCTTTTTCCTTGGTAGATGTTAGTAAATTTAGAGATCAAATAGACCTTGCTGTGATTGAAGATATCTATCCAATCAGCTATCTGCAAATGGGGATGTTGGTTGAGTCAAGTCTCAATGAGCAAGGGACTTATCATACTGTCACATTATATAAGATCGCTCTAGAATTTAATGAAGAAATATTTCTATCAACGTGGGAAAGTCTAAAGCAAAAACATGCATTGCTAAGAGCATCCTTCCAGTTAGATGCAGAGGGTAATTATTATACTTTTATTCATAAAGAGACGAGGCTGAATTATCAATACAACAAAGATATTGCTCTAAGTGAAATGATAGCTCAAGAAAGTAAAGTGGATTTTGATTTCTCGCAGCCTGGACTATTTAGATTAATTGTCAGTGCTCATAGCAAAGGGTTTGATTTTATTTTTTCTGCACACCATGCGATTGAAGATGGTTGGAGTGTGGCAAATTTAATTAATGAGTTTATACAAGGTTATATCTATAACAGGCCGATAGTTAGTGATGATGTCCATCTAAGTTATGGCGAGTTTATACAAAATGAGCAGCGAGTTTTAAATGATAAAGAGAACCAAGATTTTTGGGAAAATTATTTGCGCGATATTGATTTTGTTCAGGCAAAGTGGAAGTTTACTGCTATAGATAAATCAGAAGGTGGCATGTTTTCTTCTTTATTTTCGTTATCGCCTGAAGAGTCACAATTAATTCATCGTGTAGCTAAGAGTAATGGCCTTGGCGCGGATAACATATTTTTATATGCTTATTTAAAAACTATAACATTCTTTTTAAACATTGATGACATCACAATTGGCTTAGTTGTTAATAATAGGTTGGAAAAAACTGGCGGTGACAAGTTGTTCGGCTTATTTTTAAATACCATTCCTTATCGATTTAAAATAAATAATACCAAGTCTATTAGTGAGGGTTTACAGGAGGTTTTTAATAATAAGTTAGACCTCTATAAATATAAATACATGCCATATGCTCAGATCAAGTCAATGTTTAAACATGATTTATATGAGTTCGTTTTTAACTTTGTTCATTTCCATGTTTTAAATGAAAGTTTAAATGAAATAGATATTGCAGATGCCCATGAAAGAACTAATATTCCATTTTCTTTCAGTGTGGTTCAACAAGCTGAGATAGGCTTTAATATTATACTTAGAGCGCATGATACTTTTACGGATAAGACTTATTTAGATTATTTTGCTAAATATTTAAAGAATATTTTATTGGATATTGCCAATGATAATAGTACTGTTGCTTTAGATATAAAAGATTACCAAAGATTAATTTATAAATGGAATAAGACAGATAAGTTCTATACTGAAGACAAGACTATTTCGCAATTATTTGAAGAACAGGTGGCAGCAACGGCTGATCATGTTGCGCTAGTTTCTGACAGTGGCGAATTAACCTATGCTGAGTTGAACAATAAGGCTAATCAACTTGCCGGATTTATAAAAGAAACGTATCAGATTAAGCCTGATGAGCTGATTGCGCTGTGCTTAGATAGAACTGAGTGGATGTTGATAGCAATGCTTGCAGTATTAAAAGCTGGTGGTGCCTATGTCCCACTTGATCCGAATTACCCACGCGAACGTATCAACTATATTCTTGATGATACCATTACAAAATTAATTTTAACTAATTTAGTATATAAAAATAGATTTTCTACACCGCATAGCAAAACAGCGAAATACGCTGTTGTAGCAGTTGATGATAATGAACTACAAAAATCATTATTAAGTTTTTCTGAGCTTGATTCTAATAACAATATAACAAGCCATAATTTAGCGTATGTTATATATACATCTGGAACAAGCGGTCAACCTAAAGGCGTTATGATTGAACATCGGAGTGTTATTAATTTAGTAATGGCACATAGTCGAGAATTTAATGTGGCAATGACCACCAAAAATAATATTGGCTCAGAGGAAAATAAAAATTGTTTATGGTATTCAAGCTATATTTTTGATGCGCATGTTTTTGAACTATACGTTGCGATATGTAACGGCCATGCTATTCATCTTATCAAAGATAAAGTACGTAAGGATTTAGACTTATTAGCTGATTATGTGGAGCATCATCACATTGCTGTAGCCACATTGCCGCCTGCACTACTTACAGCGGAAAAAATAATTAAATTAGATACACTCATTGTTGCAGGCGAAAAAGCTAAACGAAACGTATTAGATCACTATGTGGCAAATAATATTAAGGTTATTAATGCTTATGGCCCCAGCGAGGCAACAGTTTGTGTCAGTCTAAATCATTATGATGGTAGTAATGGTGTCACTAATATAGGCAAAGCTATACAAAATACAAAATGTTATATATTGGATAGCAAGCTTAAGCCACTACCTATTGGTGCAATAGGAGAGTTATATGTAGGTGGTGTATGTGTGGCTCGTGGTTATTTAAACCAGCCAGAGTTAACTGTAGACCGATTTATAACAAATCCCTTTCAAAGTGAGTTAGAGAAAGAAACAGATAAGAACAGCCGTCTTTATAAAACAGGTGACTTAGTGCGGTGGTTACCTGATGGTAATATAGAGTATATTGGTCGCGATGATTTTCAAATCAAGATACGTGGTTTCAGAATTGAATTGGAAGAGATAGCCTCAGTACTGAATAGATACAGTGGGATAAGCCAAAGTATTATTACAGCGAGAGAACACTTGTTAGATGATGGGACAGCAAGCGGTAATAAATATTTAGTTGGATATTATGTGTCTCAGACAGCATTTGATGACGATAATATTCTTGCATACTTAAGCGTACATCTGCCAGACTATATGCTTCCCAATAGATTTATACATTTAGCAAATATCCCTTTAACGGTTAATGGTAAAGTTGATTATAGTGTACTACCGACGCCGGAATTCAAATCCACGAGTCACTTTGTTGCTGCACGTACAGCATTAGAGGAGAAAATCTGTATTATTTATGCTGAGACATTAGGCTTAGCAAAGCATGCACTAGGTATTCGTGATGATTTCTTTAAGCTTGGTGGTGATAGTATTTCCAGTATTCAGTTGGTTAGTCGACTTAGACAACGCTTAGGACTACATATCACTGTAAAAGATGTTTTTACTTATAAAAGCATTGAGCGTTTATATGATTTTGTCATCACGAAAGCCACTAATACTAAAATAGAGATTAAAAATGAAGAAGGTTTGTTGACTGGTGATGTTGCTTTATTACCAATTCAAGCTTGGTTTTTTGCTCAAAAGTTTGATTGTCAAAATCATTGGAATCAATCTTTTATGCTTAAAGTACCTGCTTTAGATATTAAGCGCTTAACATCGAGTCTAGAAAAATTAGTAAGCTATCATGATGCCTTTAGATTACGATACCAGCAAAGCTCAGTAGCGCTCAATGGTGATTATAAACAATATTATGATAATGCTGCGGTCTTTACTCAATTACATCGATTAGATATCAAAACTTTATTGTGTGAAGAAGATAGTGATGCATTTGCGGATACATTGGGGCAGCAGCTAACGGCTTGGCAACGTATATTTAATTTATATCATGGGCCAATGTATAGTATTGGCTACATTCATGGTTATGCTGATGGTAGTGCACGAGTATATTTTGCATTTCATCATCTGCTTGTTGACGCCGTAAGTTGGCGAATTTTAGCGGATGATTTGCATAGATTGTATCAAGGAGATGAGCTGGGTTCGAAAAGCAGTAGTTATCGACAGTGGGTTAATGCAATTGCAGATTATAGTAAAACGTATACTAATGAAGTCAGTTATTGGCAAACATTGATGGCAGATTATGCTATAAATAAGCAACCATTGAATAGTTTGGTTGCCAATGGCTCTGCAAATGTATTAGTTGATATGAGTTTGTCCAAGAAAGAAACTCAGAAATTATTGCAAGAAAGTAATGCTACCTACAATACACAGATTAATGATTTATTGTTAACAGCCTTAGCAATGAGTTTATCGCAACTTTTATTAGTAGGGCAGAATGGTTTATGCGTAAATTACATTTTATTAGAAGGACATGGTCGCGAAGAAGTTGTTGATGATTTAGATATTACCCGGACTATGGGTTGGTTCACGACACAATACCCTGTTCGGCTTGCATTAAGAAACTTAGAAGATATTGGTGAAAATATCAAGTCAGTAAAAGAGAATTTACGAGATGTTCCCAATAAGGGTGTAGGGTATGGTGCCTTGTTTGGGTATGATGCTGATGTATTACCAAGGATAAGTTTTAATTATTTAGGTCAAATTGATCAAGAACAACGTCAGCACCAAATTGCAGAAATAGATGCTCAAAAAACCAGATTGGCTTCGTGGCAAATCAGCAACGAATTCAGTGGTATAAATATAGCACCAGAAAATGAAGATCATAATATATTAAGTATTAATGGCTCAGTAACAAATCAACTATTGCGTTTTACTATCAATAGTCAATTAAATGAATCTCAGACAAAGCAGTTTGCTGACAGTTTTACACAAAATCTTAAAAGCATAATTTGTCATACTACGCAGCAATCTAAACATTACTTAACAGTCAGTGATATTAATAAAATTATTTCCGCTGATTATTTGCAAAAGTTGCAGTTGCAGCATGAGATAACAAATGTTTATTTGGCAAATAGCTTACAACAAGGATTTATCTATCATGCATTGAATCAAGGAGATATTGATGATGCGTATCGAGTGCAGATATTGTGGCGATATAAAAATAAATTAAATATTGCTAATTTAAAGCGTGCTTGGAAATATGCACAACATCGGCACCCAAGTTTAAGGTTGCGTTTGGAATATGAAAACCAATTAATTCAAGTTATAGATCAGGAGTCTCAATTAGACTGGCGCTTTATCGATTTAAGTGGAGAGCAAGATTTAACTATACAGGCACAGCAAATTAGTGCATTACAAGAACAAGATCGCGAAGAGTTTTATGAGTTAGATATAGGGCCTTTATTTAGGGTATATATCATTAAACAAAAAGTTGATTTATATACCTGCCTATTCAGTAACCATCATGCAATATTAGATGGTTGGAGTCATCCCATATTATTAGATTATATTCATGATAGTTACAGTAAATTAGAGCATGGAGAGGCACATTTAATTAATCAAAATATCGATCTCAGCTATACAAATACTCAAGCGTATTTACAAGCACATCATAATGATAATAAAGCTTATTGGGATAATTATTTATTATGCATAGAGGGTGTTAGCGATTTAAGTGGTTTGCTGAAAGCAGAGTCTAAACATATCAAGATTAATGAATACAGACATATTTTAGAGCCAAAAGAACAAAGTATGGTATTTAGTGGCAACATTTATCAACAGTTAAAAATGTTAAGTAAAGCTGAAGGCATTACCGTTAATGCAGTTTTACAGTATGTCTGGCACAAAATATTAAGCATTTATGGTAATACCCAACAGACAGTTGTGGGTATAACTGTATCAGGAAGAAATATCCCGATAGATAATATAGAACAGTCTGTAGGTTTGTATATTAATACATTACCTTTAATTATTGAGCATCATAATTCAATGAATCCTATCATTGATAGTTTGCATGATATACAAAAAATAATAAATGAAATCAATGATAGAAGTCATGTGAACTTGGCTGCATTACATCACGGCAGTGGCCGCTTATTTGATAGTCTCTTTGTTTTTGAGAACTATCCACAGCCAGAAAATACAGCCAGACAAGCTGAGCTGAATATAGAGTCCGTAGGTTTTGATGAAAAGTTGGATTATCCATTAGGTGTTATTGCCCATGAGTTAAATGAAGAAATTATTTTCAAGTTAAAGTATGCAGGTGAATTATTTCAGGATTCATGTATAAAAGATCTATTATCCTTGACTGAATTTTTATTAGCACAAATAGTCAGTAATCCTCAGCAGTTATGTTGTGAACTACGTTATCTTGATGACTCGTGTTATCAACAAGTCATATTAGATTGGAATAAGACGGAAGCGCACAATGTAAGCGATGAAACGATTCAAGCTTTATTCGAAGCTCAAGTGGTAGCAACGCCTGATAATATCGCTATTGTTTATAAAAACATTCAGCTCACATATCATCAACTTAATAATAAGGCGAATCAACTGGCTCATTATTTAAGAGCATATTATCAAATTAATGCTGATGATTTAGTCGCTCTATGCTTGGATAGAAATGAATATATGTTAATAACTATATTAGCAGTATTAAAAGCAGGTGGAGCTTATGTGCCCATGGACCCAAGCTATCCAAAAGAGCGAATTGACTACATTCTTAAAGATACACAAACTTCACTAATATTAGTGAATGAAGCATATTATAGTAGATTTGTAGCAGATAGTGCGTCAAATAAGAAGCATGTATTAGCGATTGATAATATTGCTATGGAACCTGAGTTCGCCAATGCATCAACATTAAATATTGATAGTAATGCGTCAAATCGGAATTTGGCTTATGTCATTTATACCTCTGGGACAACGGGTCAACCCAAGGGCGTGATGATTGAACATAAGAATGTTATCAATACGATATCTGCATTGCACGAGGTTTATAACTTGAGTGTGGGTGATAAAGTAACAGCATTCACGTCTTATGTTTTTGATGTCTCGGTCAGTGAGTTGTTTTCTCCATTATTTAAAGGCGGTGAGTTACACATATTTTCTGAGAAAATTAAAGTTGATCCAGAGGCACTAAGTCATTATTTGTTGAAACATAATATTAATTATATTTACTTACCTCCAATATTGCTTTCTGCTCTACCAAGAATCAACTACCACTCTTTAATAGGCATAATATATGCTGGTGAAGCATGTAGTAAAGAGACAGGTCAATACTGGTCAAGAGAATATGAATTATATAATTATTATGGTCCAACTGAAACCGCGATTTATGCTTTAGGTAAGCAAGTTTATAATGGGGATGTTAATCTCATTGGCAAACCCATCGATAATGTCTCAGCCTATGTATTAGATGATAATTTAACACCATTGCCTATTGGGGCAATAGGTGAATTACATATCGGAGGAGCGGGTCTTGCTCGTGGTTATCTTAATAAAGCAGATTTAACTGCGACTGCATTCATTCCAAATCCATTTCAAACTGAATCAGAAAAGCAGTTGTATAAGAATGCTAGATTATATAAAACAGGTGATTTAGTACGGTGGCTAGCAGATGGTAATGTAGAATATATTGGCCGCAATGATTTTCAAGTGAAGATACGTGGCTTTAGAATTGAATTAAGAGAAATAGAAAGTATCCTAAGCAATTATGAGGACATTAAGCAAGCTGTTGTGGTTACAAGAGAACATGTCTCTGAGGATGGGATACCCACTGGGAATAAATATCTTGTTGGTTACTATGTGTCGGATAAGTTACTTAATGAGCATGCCGTTCTAACATATTTAAATCAATATTTACCAAATCACATGCTTCCTAGTATGTTGCTACATATAGAAAATTTGCCATTAACAATAAATGGTAAGCTAGATTACCAAGCATTACCTAAATCAGAGTTTAAAAATATGGAACATTACACTTCGCCAAGAAATGTGTTGGAAGAGCAGGTTTGTGCCATATATGCAGAAATATTAAATCTTGATGCAAGCAAAATTGGTATTACAGATAATTTCTTTAGCCTCGGTGGTGATAGCATTCTAAGTATTCAATTAGTGAGTAAATTAAAGCAAAATTTAGATATCCATATCAGTGTAAAAGATATTTTCAGTTATAAAACCATATTGAAATTATTTGATAATCTCATTAATAAACGTTTAATAAAAAAAGAAGAGATAATCGTTAAAACTGAACAAGGCGTTTTGTCTGGAGGCTTTAATCTATTACCTATACAAAAATGGTTTTTTTCGCAAGCATTTAGTCTAGCTAATCATTGGAACCAATCATTTCTAGTTAAAGTGCCAGCATTAAATATTACTCAATTAACTATGAGTGTAGAGAAACTAATAGAGCATCACGATGTGTTTAGGTTGCGTTATAGAAATATGCAAAACATGACAACATATAAACAATACTATAATGACGAGGCAACTTGTGAACAATTGCGCTTGTTGGATATTTCAACTATGAAAAATAAAGAAGGGAGTAATGAATTCTCTGATGAATTAACAGAAATGTTTACGGCTTGGCAAGGGCAGTTTAATTTAGAGAGCGGTCCAATATATAGTGTTGGTTATATTTATGGTTATGCTGATGGTAGCGCAAGATTATATTTCGCGTTACATCATTTGATTGTTGACACAGTCAGTTGGCGCATTTTAACAGAAGATTTAAAACAATTGTATTTAGGGAATAATCTAGGGTTAAAAGGCAGTAGTTATAGACAATGGGTAGAGACAGCAAAACATTATGAAAAACAGCATCAAGACGAAAAAAAATATTGGTTAAATATAGTGGAGCACATAGATAATAATAAATTGATTAGTTTGTTAGATGAAGACCATGTGAAAATAAGTATAGATTTATCATTTAGTAAAATAACCACTAACCAATTATTGCGGGAAGCAGGTAAAGCATATAATACACAGATTAATGATCTTTTATTAACAGCATTGGCATATGCTTTATCTTCATTAACAAAAAGTAATACTAACCATATTTTATTAGAAGGGCATGGTAGAGAAGAAATATCAGATGAAATTGATATCAATAGAACTGTAGGCTGGTTTACAACAATGTATCCTGTGCAACTAACCGTTCAGAAAGATTTTGCTACAAGTATTAAGCAAAATAAAGAGCGCTTAAGGAACATTCCAAATAAAGGTATAGGCTATGGTGTTTTAATTGGCTATGAGTCTAGAGATTGCCCTAAAATAAGTTTTAATTATTTAGGGCAATTTGATGAGAATACTAGAAGTGAAGTGGATCAGTGGAATGTTGTGAATGAAAGTAGCGGCGTATCAATGAGTGAGCTCAATATTGATAACAGTATCATTAATATAAATGGTTTAGTATTAGGTGGGCAGTTACAATTTAACATTACAAGTAGCTTGTCCCAATCCCACCTTACACATTTTGTTAATGTGTTCAAAGAAAACTTAGAAGCCATGATAACTTGCTGTGCAAATAAAAAAACCACAGAATATACCATGAGTGACTTTGGTGACTTTGAACCTTATGTGGAGTTTAACGAAGAGCAACAAGACAGACTATTTATGTTTCCTCCTGGTGGCGGTGGTGCAGAAAGTTATTTTGATAATATGGTGCCACTATTGGCTGATTTGAATCTAACTATTTTTAATAATATAAGTTATTACATGCGCAATAAAATAAGTGAAGAAAGTATAAATTATCACACTTATGAAAGTTTAGCGTATGACTATATTTGTCAGATTAAAAAAATTCAGCCAACAGGTCCATACCATTTGTTTGGCTGGAGCTTTGGTGGTGTCTTGGCTGTTGAAATTGCAAGGCAACTCGTTGGCCTAGGGGACAAAATAGAATCTATTATCTTAGTGGATTCTTATTTCAATTATAAAAAAGCAGTAAAAAATGCAGGTATTACTTTAACGAATAAAGTTTTGGAGAGCATAAATTATAAATACCATCTGCCAAGAGCAGATAAAAGCTGGGCTGAAAATGTGAAGAACATAGTTCTAATTAAAGCCTTAGAGGCGCTGCCTATAAATGTCGCAAAAAAACCAGAACAGTTCGATTTAACAGCCGAGGACACTGCTAAAATAACCAAATATTATACTGAAAACACGGAGGCTAATTATTTAGAAGAGATGTTGGCAAACAAAGCATGTCATGTTATTACAATGGCGTTTGACCATGAGAACTGGATTAAAGATAATTTACAATTAAAGGAAATATGTAAACAGGTATTAAATTTAGTGAAATCAATATTAGAAACTGCCTAATTGAGGAGAATCATAAAGTGGAAGTTCAAAAAGTTACTTCAGCACTAGAATTTGAAAAATTTGTTGAAAGGAAGATGCCTGTTATTTTTGAAGGCTATGCAATAAATTGGGATGCGCATAAAAAATGGGATATGCAATTTTTCAAAGAAAATCTTGGTGATATTAAGGTGGATCGCATGAGGTCGACTTCCAATATACATCCTGATTTTAACTCTACGAAGGATTGGGAAACCTATGAGTCCAGCTTAAAGGAATATCTACAAGACGTTTCTTCATCTAATGACACAAATGAACTAAGTTATTATTTTTTAGCTGGCGATGCTTTAAAAATTCTATGTAATTATGAATATAACCCGTTATTGGAAGCATTGCTTAGAGATTTCTCTCTTCCAGGATTTTATCAAAAAGACACATTAAAAAATATTGGTTTATGGATTTCAGGTAGGGGGCCAGTCTCTTGGTTGCACTTTGATAAAGATCATTCTGATAATTTTAATGTGCAGGTTGGTGGTTCTAAATATTTTTGTTTGTTTGATCCTAAAGATGCTCCAAACTTATATTTAAAAGGGATGTTGGAAAGTCCTTATTATAATTTTAGCAATATTGACATAAGAAATTTAGACTATGCTCAAATGCCAAATGCTAAAAATGTGATTAAGCATGAAGGCGTATTGAATCCTGCTGATATGTTATATATTCCCGCTGATTGGCTACACTCTTTTAAACATTTGGGTGATTTCAACGTTAATCTAACTTTCTGGTGGATGTCAGATCATCAAATATATAATAAACTAAAGAGCCGAGAAGACTATATCGTTTCTTTAATAAAACATTTTAAAATAAAAGCCCCTGACGCATTACTAAATTCATTAGAGGGAAATAAAATTGAAGTAGAGGATCCGACTATTTTACGTAAGCTGATTTCATACTTTGAAAAAGACACAGATTTTGAGATGTTTAAGCAGTTTGAAAGTAATATAATGAGTGATTAAGATTATTAATTTCGGTTGTCACAACATAAATGGAGAAAAATTTAATAGGATTGCAATTTTAACAGGACTTACGCTAAACCCAAGGTCAAGGCAGTCATGTTTTCAATATAACCGATAGCATACACAATACATGAGGTTTTTTGACAACATTAGCCTGTGCCCTACCTGTGCCCTACCTGTGCCCTTTGGGTATGGGTATGGGTATGAGTATAACGAAGAGATTGGAGTTTAGCGTAAGTTCTGTTTAAGTAGGAAAACACGTTATGTATGTCACTAAGCGGGCGCTTCTAATGAAAATTCCTTCAGACTGTTTTGAAAAGGCTCTCACCTGAATAAAGAGGTCTCTTATTCTTATTTATTATGCAGCGAAAGATGAACCACAACCACAAGTGGTTTTAGCATTAGGATTACGAATAATAAATTGTGCACCATTGATATCTTCTTTGTAATCGATCTCAGCGCCAACTAAATATTGAAAGCTTAAGGGATCAACTAATAATTTAACTGAACTACCTGTATTGCTGCCTTCTCCATCATCATCATCTTCTTCTTCGTTTGCATCTATGCTTTTTTCAATGACAGTATCGTCAGCCTTAATTTCTTCATCAAAGGTAAAACCATATTGAAAGCCAGAACAACCGCCTCCAGTGATATAAACACGTAAATTCAAAGCTAAATTCCCTTCTTCTTCTATTAAGGTATGTACTTTGTGTGCAGCACTCATCGTGAAGACGATGGGTGTTGGAATTGATTCTGTAGTATTAATGTCATTCATAGCGGCTTCCACTTTTTTACCCTCATAATAAAAGTATATACTTAAAACTTAATTTAATGTGATATTACAGAGTTTTTGGTTCTACGCAACCAATGAATTACAGGGAAAACGCAGATATGACAATGTATTAAACCACTTGTTATGGTGATGAGGGTGATTTTGGTGGTGGTGCGGAGTATCGAGCCCGTTTTGTGTCTCTTGATGCTTCTGATGCATCAGAAGTATCAGAGGCAGAGGCATCAGAGGCATTTGGTGCTGCTAGCATACCTGCTCTACGACGTGTTTCTAGCATTGTTTGGAGAGCGTCAGCTTGACTTCTTGCTATTGCTTCTTCTATTTCGAGATTGGCAGCTTCCCAAGTGGTATGTGCTATTGGCAGTCTTACTGCAAGTAGTGCAGCAATAAATTGTAACTTGGGGTATGCAGTTCTAATATCAACAAAGATCTCTGCAGGATAATTAATCGCTAGCCTTTGTGCTGCTGTTATATTACCTTCTCGAAATACCTTGGTCGCAACGGTTTTTTGTAGTTCTCTTGGGTCTTTACCTCCAAGCTGAGCAAAGAATGCGGAGGCCTCTGGAAATTCTCTTGCATATTCTTCAAGTATGTCGTCAGATTTCTCCATTAAATCCTTAAAATGTTCATGATGTGTTTCTATACAAGCCACTATAGCTTGTCGACATTCAGGAAATACATCTCTTAATAAGATGAGAGTATCTATCGATTTTGCAAAAACAATGAAGTTGTTAGCTTGCAATAAGAATTCAGCAATACGTGTTTTATATTCTTTTAACGTCTCTACAATATCCTCAAAAGGATCTAGTTCTGAAGTTAAAATATGGAGATTATTAGGGGACAAAATAAATTCTATAAGACGCGAGTGCTGTTCGGGGAATAGTTCTGCACAGGCTAATATATCAAATGACATTTCAAAAAGAGACTCAAAAGTACTATCTGTAAATACTAATTCACTGACACGTTGTCTGTAGTTAGGGAAAAGTTCTATAAAGTGTTGTAATCGCTCAAAAAAAATGAACATTTTTTTAAAATTCTCGGGATTTAATAGTAAATCGGCAATTTTTGTTTTGTGATTTGGCAGAGCCTCAACAAGTTCATTTAGTTCGCCACAATCATTATTTGCACTGTTCTCAACTAAAACACGGAAATTTTCTGCAACTAATACCAATGTAGCAATACGTTCTTCATATTCAGGGAATACTTTGATAAATTTTAATAAGTCAGCAAAATCTGTAACGAATGAGTTTAAGTTTTGTAGCACTTGCTCTGCGATAGATTGTTTATAACCAGGATAGTCATTACATAGTGCTTTAAGCTGTTTGATTGAGTTAATTTCATGCTCAGTATTGTCAATTTGAATATACATGATCTTTAGGTACTCCCAATGATGGATTAATTGATATGTATATTATTAAGAAATACTTAAGAAAAAACCAACCTTTTGGTAATTAACTCATTGTTTCTTAAATAAAAAATGCTGTTATAAAGATTTGTTGTGAGCACTTGATGGATATTTTTAAATAATAATTTGTGAATAGTCGTGTCGTCTTATAGCCAAAAGCTTCAGTGTTTTTTGTGTACAATCAGCTTATTAAATACACGACTGATCGACTTAACAGCAAACACACAGGAATTCCACAAATTATCCACAACTTACCCCCAACTTATCTACTTGCAATTTGCCGCAATACCCTCTATCTTGTATCTCAAGTTTTTTGCGAAACTATATGTTGTGGTTAATTATGTTTCTACGTAAATTAATCGGTAACTAAAAATCATCAAAAAAACAGAGCTTTAAAGGGACATTTTGAGAAAAAATCTGCTGTTAGTCTTACTCTTAATATGGTGTATGGATAAGGAACTTGGGCAGACTCAATATAAAAGGGAGTTTTATCATGGAGCAACAGGTTCCTCTACGTAACGAAGCGCTCATTCCAGAAACGCTACATGCTGCTGATAAAATCGACTTGGTTGCCAACAAACCTGGCGAACTACGTATTATTCGCCGTAATGGCGCTGTTATCCCTTATGATGAAACCCGAATTAATGTTGCTATTACTAAAGCTTTTCTTGCTGTTGAAGGCGGTAAAGCTGCGTCCTCTAGCCGTGTTCATGAATCTGCTGCGACAATTACCAAGAAAATCACAGCAACGTATTTACAACGTTTCCCTGGGGGAGGCGTTATTCATATTGAAGCAATCCAAGATATTGTCGAATTAGCATTAATGCGCGAAGGCTTACAGCAAGTTGCTCGTGCTTATGTATTATATCGCGAACAACGTCGTCAGGAGCGCAAACAACAAGTCAATAATGATGAATATATCGATACTGCTGCTCAAAATTATGTAACGAATATAAATGGTGAACGCATTCCTCTTAATGAAGAACGTGTACATACTATTATTGCAGAAGCTTGCCAAAATTTAGCAGACATTGATGCGCAAGCCATTGCTAAAGATGCATTGCAAAATATTTACGATGGGATTCCAGAGGAAGAAATTAGTTTAGCACTGATTATGAGTGCAAGAGCGTTAGTTGAGAATGAACCAAACTATACGTATGTCGCAGCACGTTTATTAATGGACAAATTACGTAGTGAAACATTAACTTATTTGCAATTACAGTCACAAGCAACATTCAATGAAATGAAAATGCTTTATGGTGACTATTTTAAATCGTATCTTAAATGTGGCATAGAAAATGAATTGCTTTCACCTGAGTTAGCGACGTTTGACCTAGAAAAAATATGTAATGCAATTGTTGCTGAGCGCGACTTGAAATTTACTTACCTTAGTTTGCAAACATTATATGATCGTTATTTTTTGCATGTTGATAATACACGCATCGAATTACCTCAAGCCTTTTTTATGCGTGTTGCAATGGGACTGGCCATTAATGAAGATGACCGCGAGCAACGCGCAATTGAATTTTATAATTTATTATCTGAATTTGACTATATGAGCTCAACGCCAACATTATTTAATGCTGGTACCTTAAGACCACAACTTTCAAGTTGCTTTTTAACAACCATCCCTGATGACTTGGAAGGTATTTTTGCTAGCATCCGAGATAATGCGATGTTATCAAAATATGCAGGTGGTATTGGTAATGATTGGACGCCAGTACGTGGTATGAATGCCAAAATCAAAGGCACCAATGGTAAGTCACAAGGTATTGTACCTTTTATGAATGTTGTTGATGCAACAACCATCGCTGTCAATCAAGGTGGTAAACGTAAAGGTGCAGTTTGTGGTTATTGCGAAACCTGGCACATTGATATTGAAGAATTCCTCGAGCTACGGAAAAACACCGGCGATGACCGTCGCCGAACACACGATATGAATACTGCAAATTGGGTACCTGATTTATTCATGAAAAGAGTTTTTGAAAATGGCTCTTGGACGTTGTTCTCTCCAGATGAGGTTCCTGATTTGCATGACTTGTATGGGACTAAATTTGAGATAAAATATGCTCAATATGAAGAAATGGCCGCGCTCGGGGAAATTAATAATGTTAAAACAATTCCAGCTGTACAATTATGGCGAAAAATGTTGAGTATGTTGTTTGAAACAGGTCATCCATGGGTTACCTATAAAGACCCTTGTAATTTGCGTTCGCCGCAGCAACATGTTGGTGTTATTCATAGTTCTAACTTGTGTACCGAAATTACCTTAAACTCATCTGCTGAAGAAGTGGCGGTGTGTAATTTAGGTAGTATTAATTTACCAGCTCATGTTACTGAAGATGGTTTAGATATTAAAAAATTAGAGAAAACAGTTAATACTGCTATTCGTATGCTTGATAATGTTATTGATATTAACTACTACACTATTCCACAGACGCGTTACTCTAATATGCAACATCGCCCAATTGGTTTAGGTATTATGGGATTCCAAGATTCTCTGTATAAGCTAGGTATTAATTATGCTTCTGAAGAAGCTGTAGAATTTGCAGATAAATCTATGGAGCAAATTAGTTACTTTGCAATTAATGCTTCTTCTAAATTAGCTAAAGAACGTGGTGCCTATGGAAGCTTTAAAGGATCGTTATGGAGTAAAGGTGTATTACCTCTCGACTCCATTCAATATCTGCAAAAATCTCGTGGTGATTATTTAGAAATGGACAGCAGTTATCATTTAGATTGGGATACCTTGCGCCAGCAAGTAATGACGATGGGAATGCGTAATTCTAATGTAATGGCGATAGCGCCAACCGCAACAATTTCTAATATTTGCGGTGTTTCACAGTCTATTGAACCAACCTATCAAAACTTATTTGTAAAATCGAATATGTCAGGTGAATTTACTGTTATTAATCCTTACCTTGTTGCTGAATTGAAACGTTTAGGACTGTGGGATGAAGTCATGGTGAATGACTTGAAATATTATGATGGTAGTTTACAAGAAATTGAACGTATTCCAGCAGAATTAAAACGTCGTTATGCAACAGCATTTGAAATTGAACCACGTTGGTTAGTTGAGGCAGCATCGCGACGTCAAAAATGGATTGACCAAGCGCAGTCATTGAATTTATATATGCGTGAACCCTCAGGTAAAAAACTTGATATTCTTTATAGAATGGCTTGGGTTCGAGGATTGAAAACCACATATTACTTACGTACGATGGGTGCGACTAATGCAGAGAAATCCACAATTCATGATGGTGCATTAAATGCAGTTAAAACGGATGTCAGCAATGCGAAAGCGTGTTCCATTGATGACCCAGATTGTGAGGCATGCCAATAAAAAACGTGCGAGCTAAAAAGAATTTATTTCTGGGTAGGAATAATAAAGGGTGCCTTTCATAAGGCATAATATACTGCTCGTGCTTCAAAGTGCGGGCGGTATAGTTACTAGTTTATATACAGAGTAGGACTTACGATAAACACCAAGGTTGAGGCGAATGTGCTTTCTAAAAGCCGACAGTATACGTAATACATGAGGATTTTAGAAAGCACATTCAACGAAAAAATTGGTATTTAGCGTAAGTCCTAACAGATTTTTACTGGGTAGGTATATAACTGGGGGGTAAGCCCAGCCATTTGATTATGGCTGGGTTTCTAATTTGAGAGAGAGCTTACGATAAAACTTTTATTGTCAGCACTAGGGAGAAAGATTGGGAGGCCACTTAATATGTTAAGTTGGGATGAATATAACGATACGAATGTGGGAATAGTAAAACCACGCCCGACAAGTAAAGTCGTTCAAAATACTGTAGATCAAAATTTAAAAGGTGGTGGAGCCACCGGCTTAGAAGGTTTAGAACTTGGTGCTAAGCGAGTTCAAGTCGATGATAAGCGCATTATTAACTGCCGAGCTGATCTCAATCAACTCGTACCATTCAAATATGAATGGGCATGGGAAAAATATTTAAATGGTTGTGCTAACCATTGGATGCCAAATGAAATTAGTATGGCAGCAGACGTTGCTCTATGGAAAGACTCAAATGGTCTAACAGATGAAGAACGTAATATTATTAAACGTAATTTAGGTTTCTTTTCAACAGCAGATTCGTTAGTGGCAAATAATCTCGTATTAGCTGTTTATAGACATGTTACCAATCCTGAATGTCGACAATATTTATTGCGACAAGCATTTGAAGAAGCATTACATACTCATGCATATCAATATATCATTGAAAGTTTAGGGCTTGATGAAGCGGAGATATTCAATATGTATCGTGAAGAACCAAGCGTTGCACGTAAAGCAGCCTGGGCCTTGCCATTTACCCAAAGCTTGAGTGATCCTAATTTTCATACTGGTACTCCAGAAGCAGATCAACGTTTATTGCGTGACCTTATTGCTTTTTACGCCGTATTTGAAGGTATTTTCTTTTATGTCGGTTTTACCCAGATTTTATCAATGGGTCGTCGTAACAAAATGGTGGGGACTTCAGAACAGTTTCAATACATTTTACGTGATGAATCGATGCATTTAAATTTTGGTATTGATGTTATTAACCAAATTAAATTAGAAAATCCTCATCTTTGGACAGAAGATTTTAAACGTGAAATGGTACAAATCATTCGTGAAGGTGTTGAGCTAGAATGCCAATATGCGTTTGATACGATGCCACGTGGTATTCTAGGTATGAATGCCAACATGTTTAGAGATTACTTGCAGTTTATTGCAAATCGTCGTTTAGCACAGCTTGGCCTAGCTGAGCAATTCCCTGGCGCAACCAATCCGTTTCCTTGGATGAGTGAAATGTTGGATTTAAAGAAAGAAAAGAATTTCTTTGAAACGCGCGTTATCGAATATCAAACCGGCGGAGCCTTAAGCTGGGATGATTAGTCTCTCTCTCCTCTCTATATCTTAAAAACTTATAAGGTTACCAAAATTAATTTTGGTAACCTTATTTTCTATGTTATCTGAGCAACTATGTCATTCACATTTTGGAAAGCGGGCAGTATATCTTGCACGAGATTATTGAATATCCTGTATAGACGGAAAATTTTTTTATTGACAGAGTAGTTTATATAGCATTGATGCTTGCCTATATATTAATATAGTAATAAACTATCATTAATTATTGAATGGTACGGAATTTATGCTAACTACTCTTCTTTTCTAAAGTGAATGCTATCAATCTTGTAGTAAAATATATTGTTTCAACTGTGATATTTAGCGTAAGTCCTGTTATTATAACGTGCCCCGCATGGATTAATTTTGAACACATCAGTTTCTCAGCTTTCTCCTGTAAATATTGATGCAGGCAGAAAAAATAATTTAACTTTATTAAGGCTGTTTGCTGCATTACAAGTTGTGTATATGCATGGAATTGCATGGTTACATTTACCTAATAGCTTCATTCTATATTCAGTGTTATCTCAGTTTCCCGGTGTCCCCATATTTTTTTTTATTAGTGGTTTTTTAATAACAAGCTCAGTACAGAGTATACGTAGCCGAGGTAGCTTTAAATATGTTATGAATCGCGTTTTTCGAATTTATCCAGGGCTTGCTATTAATATATTGTTACTGGAACTATTTATGCTGATAGGGGGTGATTTAAGCTTTTCTCATATCTCGTTATCAGAATATACTAACTATCTTCTTTTATACATCACTACCGCATCAAAGTATATCTCATCAATGTTGCTTGGGATCAAAGAGCCTTATTATTATCATGCTTTTTTTTCAAACTATCCAAGTGGCGTATTATGGACACTAACAGTAGAGCTTACTTTCTATTTTTTATTGCCACTTATTATTCTGCCGTTTAAAAATCGTAAAGTATTAACTTTCATAATTGCAATAATTATAGGCTGTTCATTTTATTATTCATCTGTATACATGATTCACTCTGAAGTTATAACTAAACGGCCATACTATCTAGTGTCCATCACAGCTTTTCCCTATTTGTGGATTTTTTTAGCGGGCTCCCTATTTAAGCTTTACTGGAAAGAGATAAAAGTGCTTTTTGAGAAAAAATTTATTTATTGGGTCATTGTCTACAGTTTTGTAGTCTGGCTGCTCCATACTTTCTTTCATATTGGAATATGGCTTCCATATAAATATCAACCTAACTGGATTACATTATTTAGAATTCTATTAATGATAACCGTGGTCATATCTTTTTCGTATAGTTTCACAAACTTATCAAAATATATAAGAGACTTTGATGCATCATATGGTGTCTATTTGTATCATATGCTAATAGTTGGAATTCTAATAAGTATGCATGCTAAACCTAGTTTAACTACTTGGTTTGTATTGATTAGCATGTCTCTCCTTGCTGCAGTACTTTCATATTACATCGTTGAAAAAAAAGGCATGCAATTAAAGACATGGATTATGGAAAAGCTTTCAGCGAATAATTTAAATGCCAGAAAAGCAGCTAATGCTGTTTAGTATATAATGAGCCTTATGTTGTCATGAGTCTATTACCTTTCTACTTCTTTTGAGTGTGAATCCTGAAGAGAAAGAAAAGTATTTCTTTGAAATACGAGTCATTGAATATCAAACTGGCGGTGCTTTAAGCTTGGATATTTATATCGTTTTTTTTGCGTTGCTGCCGCCAATGCAACTCTTATAGCTTCATTACAAAAATTTCTCGCATTAAATAGTTTAAGTGTAAAGATCGGCTTTGATTTTTTTTACTTCATCTGTGGTTGCGCCAACTTTAATTCTAACAACCTCTAGTGCAGTACCAAGCTGATCGTGTCTGAATCTTATTATGAAGGATTCATTTTTTTCTCTACTCTAGCTCCTAATTTTTTGGTAATGTCATTTGCCACTTTAGAAGCTGACTTATGATTATTCACTGGTGAAAATTTGATTTTAAATCTGGCTCTTTCAACATATGCTTTTACACATACTTTATATCCGGGGGAGTGATCTTGAATAGCTCTGTCTCCATATTTGCCATTTAGATAGTTAGCATCTCGTCGTGATTGCTCTATTTGTATCAATATTTGTCAATTATGTCTGGTATTATATGAGTCAAATTAAATTGGCAATAAATTTAACCAGTTTGTGATATGCTGACTTATTTTGATATTTTTATATATAAAACATACTGTTAAGTAATATCGTAAGAGTATTTATAGACTTCTGCTTCAATATGAACAGTCCAGGGTGGTCAAATTGTGAGATATATCTTACACAAAAAATGAGCAATTGCACCTAGTAAAAGTGATCAAATATTGAGTAGAATTGCCGTGCTGTAATTTTAACTAACGATCGGTAATGGTAAGGCCGATATTGTTAAAGATTTTAAATAGAACTTAATGAAAAAATTAGATGATTAGGAGCAACCATGAAAAGTAATAAATTAAATCCGCTACCGATTATGCCACAAAACTCAACTTGTCAGTCATTATTACATGAGATTATCGACATGACTAATCTTAGCTATCAAGAACTCTCGGTAAGAACAAATATTTCTTGTATAACTCTGCGTAATATTGCTGCTGGTAAAGTCAAGCAGGCACAAAAACGCACGATGAATAAATTGCTCAAATATTTTTGTATGATCTATTATCAAAAACAAAAAAATAAGTCGACATTAGCTTAATCAAATAGAGGATAGATTTATGTTGATTTTAACAAGAAACATCGGCGAAATTATTCGTATCGGTGATGAAGTGAGTATCAAAATTTTAGAGATTAAACATAATCGTGTTGCAATAGGTATTGATGCGCCACGTAATATGACCGTACACCGTGCTGAAATTTATGACAAGATCCAAAGGGATGATTCAGCATGTTCTGTTAACACAAAATATAAGGAGAAACTATGAATAGTTTTACCCCAGCATTTGATTTAAATAAAACAAATTTAACTAAGCATGAAATGCTAGATGCTATTGAGCGCTATCTAGCCCATTCTTTATCAATGACTTCTCTTGCTATGCATACGGATTTTAGTGAAGTTAATAATGTGTTTATTGAGGGTTTCTTTTGGTTTTTACATGAAATAATACTGAACATCAAAGAGTTACATGAAGTGATATACTAATTATATAAAGATGTGTAAATGGCGTAAGAATGGATTCGATATGTCAAAAACAATATATTACTACATGTTCTCAATAATCTTATGGCTTTGCTGCAGCTTTGTTATCGCTAGCCCACAAAAGCTAGCGATTCAATTAAATATAAATGGAACTATTGGTCCAGCAACAAAAGATTATGTATTACGTGGAATAAAGCTCGCTGAAGAGAAGCAAGCTGCCGTTATTATTTTGCAATTAGATACTCCGGGCGGCTTAGCAAGTTCAATGCGAGATATTATAAAAGGTATTTTAAACTCACCTATTCCTGTTATTACTTATGTTTCTCCATCAGGAGCAAGAGCAGCGAGTGCAGGAACATTCATTCTTTATGCCAGCCCCATTGCAGCAATGGCGCCAGGAACGAATCTTGGTGCTGCATCACCGGTTAGCATCGGAGGAGGTAGCCCTCTGACTCCAACAGCAGATCCCAAAAAGTCCAAATCGAAAAGTTCACAGGACGTTTCTAAAAACAAAGCAATGAATGATGCGGTTGCCTATATTCGAAGTTTGGCAGAATTACGTGGCCGCAATGCTACATGGGCAGAACGTGCAGTGCGTCATGCAGAAAGTTTGTCAGCAACACAAGCATTAAAACGCAATGTGATCGATATTATTGCTGTTGATATGCCAGAGTTATTAAATAAAGCTAATGGTCATAAAGTTAATGTTGCGGGCCAAAAGAAAATATTAAAAACAAAAAATTTAATGATCGAAACAGTTAATCCGGATTGGCGTAGTAAATTTCTTAGCATCATTACTAATCCAAATATTGCTTACTTCCTAATACTAATTGGCTTATATGGTTTGATATTTGAATTTGCTAACCCAGGATTTGTTGTGCCTGGTGTGGTTGGTGCAATCTGCCTTTTACTCGCATTATATGCTTTACAACTATTACCAATAAGTTATGTGGCGTTAGGTTTAATCTTTCTAGGCATCGCATTCATGATAGCGGAAGCGTTTGTGCCGAGTTTTGGGATATTAGGCTTTGGTGGCATTGTCGCATTTATTATTGGTTCAATCATGTTGTTTGATACTGAGCAACCAGGTTATCAGATTGCTTGGCAAATGATCGTCGCGATGACGATTGTATCTACAAGCTTTTTTATACTACTAATTACTATGGTTATACGCTCAAGACGACAGCGAATTGTTACCGGTAGTGAAGAACTATTAGGACAAATAGCGATAGTTAAAGCTGACTTCGCTAATGGTAAAGGTTGGGTGTTTGTTCATGGCGAAGCATGGCAAGCTATAACCAGTGAGAATTTAATTTTAGGACAACAAGTACGAGTTAAAAAAATTAATGGTTTATTATTAGAAGTAGAAAAAGAAACGACACAAAAACAAGAAGGAGACTAAACAATGGATATTGTTATTATCGTTGTAGCTGTAATTGTTTTGTTATTTTTAATTTCAATGTTTCGTATATTGTATGAATACGAACGTGGTGTTATTTTCACATTGGGACGTTTTTGGAAAGTAAAAGGACCAGGGTTAATTATTGTTGTGCCTTTTATTCAAAGTATGCGACGCCGTGATTTACGTACGATTGTTATGGATGTGCCAACTCAAGATGTTATTTCTCGAGATAATGTTTCCGTTAGAGTTAATGCCGTTGTTTATTTTCGCATTGTTGAACCGAATAAAGCGGTAAATCAGGTTGTGGATTTTTATGAAGCGACTAGCCAGTTAGCTCAAACAACATTACGTTCTGTATTAGGTCAGCATGAATTAGATGAGATGTTATCTGAGCGCGACAAATTAAATGAAGATATCCAAAAGATTCTAGACGAGCATACCGATGCCTGGGGTATTAAAGTCGGCAATGTTGAAATAAAACATATTGATATTGATGAAAGCATGGTTCGTGCTATCGCAAAACAAGCAGAAGCTGAACGTGAACGTCGAGCTAAAGTTATTCATGCTGAAGGTGAATTGCAAGCTTCTTCAAAATTAAGCCAAGCAGCGCATATATTAGCGAAAGAACCACAGGCACTGCAGCTACGCTATTTGCAGACATTGGCAAGTATTGGTGAAGATCAAAACTCAACGATTGTATTTCCATTACCATTAGAGTTTTTATCAGTTTTTCAATCAGTGATGGATAAAAGTCAGTAAGGGAAAAAATAATTAAGCTAAATAGTAGATTAGGACTTTTCTATACCGGGTAGTAATGGCACAAAAACGACGGAATCTAAATTTTTGATGACATAGCTACCAGCTTTATTAGTAATAAGTAATAAATCCTGAACATACTGTCTACCAACAGGAATAATCAAACGACCATCAATAGTTAATTGTTCTAATAATGCCTCAGGAATTTCTTTTGCCGCGGCCGTCACAATAATACCATCATAAGGTGCATGTTCAGGCCAACCTTGCGTACCATCTCCATGTCGCAGCTTAATATTGTTAATGTTCAAATTTTCTAATGTTACTTGAGCCTGCTGGTGTAGTGTTTCAATTCGTTCAACACTATAAACATGTTGGCAAACTTGAGAAAGAATAGCGGTTTGATAACCTGAACCGGTACCAATTTCCAAAACATTTTCTAGCGTGCCAGATTCTAATAATGCTTGGGTCATGAGAGCCACAACAAAAGGTTGGGATATGGTTTGACCACAATCAATGGCTTGAGCATGATCCTCATAAGCATAAATGGCATTCGTGGTTGGTAGAAATTTATGGCGTGGTATTTTGGCTATCACATCTAAAACAGCTAAATTACGGATACCTTTGCGTTTTAGTTGTTCAATCAATTGTAAGCGAGCTTGTTGGTTTTGACTGGGGTCTATTATTGACATAAAAAGCTCCATGTTTTGATTAAAGAAGCCGCTGATATCAATATTATGGCTTATTTTAGAATAAAAATCAGGCATATTTCTATTTTTCACGGGGGAATTTCCCTGGTCGTCAAAAATACAATATGCTATGATGCAAAACTTTATGTGGTCAGTAAATAGTGATTTTAAACTAGCTAAAATCAAAACATAGCGCTAAGTAGGATTATTGTGAGCCAAGAATTAGAAATGCATAAGTTTTCAAAAACGACATTAACTGACAGCGAAACATCTAATTTATTAGCCTGGATTATCTGGACTTTAAGCGCCTTATTTTATTTCTATGAATTTTTCTTGCAAGTTTCTCCTAGTGTGATGTCACATAACCTCATGGCTTCATTTTCAATTGATGGGGCTCAAGTAGGAAATTTGGCTGCAATTTATTTCTATGCTTTTGCTGCTATGCAAATTCCTGTTGGCATGTTGTTAGATCGTTTTGGTCCGCGTAAATTATTGACTATTGCTGCATTAGGTTGTGGTATTGGTAACATTGTTTTTGCTTCAGCATCAGTATTGTGGCAAGCAGAAGTTGGACGTCTAATTATTGGGTTAGGATCTGCTTTTTCTGTAGTAAGTTGTTTAAAACTCGCGGCTAATTGGTTTCCAGTAAGACGCTTTGCTTTTTTAACAGGATTAATGTTAACGATTGGAATGCTTGGTGCGTTATTTGGTGAAGCGCCATTATCATTATTAGTACAAGCAATTGGTTGGCGCGATACAATGTGGTTGCTAGCTTGCGCAGGTATTATATTATCAGCACTTATTTTCTTAATTGTGCGTGACCGCCCTGAAAGGTCAAAAGTCCAATATAGTGGTTTGCAAGATCAATCACATAATATCAGTATGAGCTTCAAGCAATTACTATTACTGCTTAAAGGTATTTTGACGAAGAAACAAAATTGGTATACTGCTTTATATGGTGGTTTAATGTTTGCACCAACATCTGCATTTGCGGCCTTGTGGGGAGTTTCTTTTTTTGTTGCAAAATATCATATGGATCGTTTCCTCGCGGCAACAATGATCTCAGTTATTTTTGTTGGTTGGGTCGTTGGTAGTCCTTTGATTGGTAATATCTCTGATCGGATCCAACGTCGTAAACCACCACTTTATATGGCATCGGTTGGTTCCATCATTTCTATTTATTTTGTTATTTATGTCAGTATGCCTATTTGGTTATTGTGTATAGCATTATTTTGTTTTGGTTTTTTTACCAGTGGTTTTTTACCTGCTTTTTCAATCATGCGCGAAAGCAATCCGCAAAAAGCCAATGCTACAGCATTAGGGTTCATGAACGGTATGAATATGGTCGGTGGTGCAGTATTACAACCATTAATCGGTTGGCTTTTAGATGAAGATTGGCACCATAAAGTCTCTCATGGTGTTATGAATTTTTCTCCAGGAAATTATGAACATGCCATGATCGTTTTACCATTGTGCCTGTTAGCTTCTCTACTATTTTTACCACTAATTAAAGAAACACATGGTAAAGTTATAGTTGGGCATAAATTCCACACCAAGTTGTAAATCAAAAGGTTTTGTATCAGTCCTATAGAATTTGATCGTAGAATTTAGCATAATGCTCGCTTGCTATAATCTTCACATGTTCAAATTATGTCGAAATATTCGGAGGCAGTGTTTAATGGATTTAATTAGTAGAATTCCCAAAGTTGAATTACATTTACATATTGAAGGTACATTCGAGCCTGAATTAATGTTAAAAATTGCTAAGCGTAATAATATTCAGCTTCCTTATAAAAGTGTTGCCGATGTTAAAAAAGCGTATGAATTTACAAGTCTGCAATCATTTCTCGATATTTATTATCAAAGTGCACAAGTGTTATTAACAGAAGAAGACTTTCATGATTTAACGTACGCATATTTTCAGAAAGTTGCGACCCAGAATGTTCGACATGTTGAAATGATTTTTGATCCACAAACTCATACTTCAAGAAATGTTGCTTATGAAACTGTGGTAAATGGTATTTGGTCAGGTATGCAAGCAGGCCTTAAAGATTTCTCAATCACCAGTAAACTTATGTTAGGTGTGTTGCGTGACTTAACAGAAGAAGATGCTTTTGTGCTATGGCAGCAAGCACTACCTCATATCGATAAATTAGCGGCGATTAGTTTGAATTCCGCGGAGCAAGGTAATCCACCAAGTAAATTTGCTAAGATCTATCAAGCTGCACGTGACAAAGGTTTATTAGCGGTTGCCCATGCCGGCGAAGAAGGGCCTTCTGAATATATTTGGCAAGCCTTAAATTTACTTAAGGTTAATCGTATTGATCATGGTGTTCGTTGTACTGAAGATGAAGAATTAGTTACTTATTTAAAGCAACAACAAATTCCTTTAACGATGTGTCCTCTGTCGAATACTAAATTATGTGTTTATAAAGATATGAGTGAGCACCCTATTGCTGAATTATTAAGAAAAGGTTTATGTGTCACTGTAAACTCGGATGATCCATCATTCTTTGGTGGATATATTGAAGAGAATTATCGTGCTATTCAAGCAACATTTGATTTCTCAGACAAAGAAATCTGTCAATTAGCAGAAAATGCTATTCAAGCTAGCTTTCTTAATCAGACAGAAAAACAAACATTAATGGATGAGCTAAATAATATTCAACAGGAAGTCTGCCATGATTGATCTATATACTTTCTATACACCAAATGGTCGCAAAGTTTCTATCATGCTAGAAGAATGTCAATTACCTTATAATACAAAAATTATTGATATTTCTGAAGGTGAACAATTTACAGAAAAATTTATCGCGATTAGCCCTAATAACAAAATTCCTGCTATCGTTGATCATGATGGACCAGGAGGGAAGTCGTTAGCACTTGCAGAATCTGCAGCGATATTAATGTATTTAGCAGAGAAAGCCGGTCGATTTTATCCCGTGGATAAGTGTCAACGTGCAATCACTAATCAGTGGTTATTTTTTCAAATGGGTCATATAGGGCCGATGCTAGGTCAAGCACATCATTTTCGTAATCATATATCGTTTAAAATTGACTATGCAATCAATCGTTATACAAATGAAGCTCATCGTCTTTATAAAGTACTAGATGACCGATTGGCTACAACAAAATACTTAGCTGGCGATGATTATACGATTGCGGATATTGCTACATTTCCGTGGATTGTTTCACACGATAAACAGGGAGTTGATATCAATGATTACCCTCATGTGCGACGTTGGTTTGGTAGTATCGCTACTCGCGGAGCAGTAAAACGCGGTTTGAGTATTCCATAAAATTGTTAAGGTTAAATAAAAATGAAACAAGAAATTAATTATAGTGAGGTTTGGCGAAATCCCATTCATTTTGTTGCTTTTGGATTTGGTTCTGGCACAATTCGGTTTTTTCCTGGTTCATGGGGGACACTTGCAGCTATTCCATTTTATTTATTGATGGTGAATCTATCAATTTATCTATATTTGGCTATAGTCGTTGTTGCTATCTTTTTTGGTTTTTGGATTTGTCACGTTACTGCACATGATATCGGTGTGCATGATCATTCTGGAATAGTCTGGGATGAATTTGTTGGATTTTTTATTACGATGATTGCCGCACCGAAAGGTTGGGTTTGGATTTTATTAGGATTTTTATTATTTAGATTATTTGATATTTGGAAACCGTGGGTGATTCGCTGGTTTGATCGTCATGTCCAAGGCGGGATTGGTATCATGATTGATGATATTTTAGCGGGAATTTGTTCCTTAATTGTGATGCAAATAATTATTTTGGTTTTTCCAAGTTTAACGTAAAAAATATTGATTTATATTGGAGTAATAATGGGAAAGAAAACAGCATTATATGAACAGCATCAACAAGCCAATGCAAAGCTTGTCGACTTTGCTGGCTGGGATATGCCTCTACATTATGGTTCACAATTAGAAGAACATCATTTTGTGCGACGCGATGCGGGCATGTTTGATGTTTCACATATGGTTGCGATTGATATTACCGGTTCTGGAACGCGTGATTTCTTAAAATATTTATTAGCGAATAATATCGATAAACTCACAACAACAGGTAAAGCACTGTATAGCTGTATGCTTAATATTCATGGTGGTGTTGTTGATGATTTAATTGTTTATAAACTCGGTGACGAATTTTATCGTGTTGTTGTGAATGCTGGTACTCGAGATAAAGATTTGCAATGGATTAAAGAGCAATCTGCTAACTTTGATATTGACATTCAAGAGTGTGATGATGTCGCTATTATTGCTGTGCAAGGACCTAGTGCTCGAGAAAGATTAGAACGAGCCTTAACAAAAGATATGATTGAGCATGTTCGTCAATTAAAACCATTTAATGCAGTGTTTGATAATGACTGGTTAATTGCTCGTACGGGTTATACGGGTGAAGATGGTTGTGAGATTATATTACCAAGTGCACAAGTCGTACCTTTTTGGCTGGCGCTCTTAGCTGCTGGTGTTAAACCCTGTGGTTTAGGTGCTCGCGATACTTTACGTTTAGAAGCGGGTATGAATCTGTATGGTTCTGATATGAATGATACAACATCACCACTTGTTTCAGGTTTGAGTTGGACGATTGCATTTGAACCAGAAAATCGTGATTTCATCGGTAAAGAAGCGTTGCTCGCTGAGAAACAAAACGGTGTGACGCAAAAATTAGTGGGATTAATCTTATTAGATAAGGGTGTTTTACGCGATCATCAAAAAGTTATTTTAGAAGATGCTAGTGAAGGTGAAATAACTAGTGGTAGTTTTTCGCCAACATTAACAAAATCTATTGCACTAGCACGAGTACCTAAAACAATTGGTAGTCAATGTCATGTTGAAGTGCGTGGAAAAAAATTATTATGCCAAGTGGTGAAAATTCCTTTTGTGCGTAATGGTCAAGCAGTTTATAAAGGATAGGGTTTATCATAAGCTCTATAAAGTTTTAAGTATTAATGGAGATAGAAAACATGAGTAGCATTCCAAACGAATTAAAATATAGTAAAAGTCATGAATGGGTGAGAGTGTTAGAAGATGGTAATCTTCAAGTCGGCATTACTGAACACGCGCAAGAATTACTAGGCGATTTAGTTTTTGTTGAGCTTCCTGAGATGGGTCAACAAATTGCTGTTGAAGAAGAAATTGGTGTTGTTGAATCAGTAAAAGCGGCATCTGATATTTTTAGTCCTGTTGCTGGTGACGTTGTAGCTATTAATGAAGGTTTAGAAGGCTCACCAGAACTAGTTAATCAAGAACCATATGAAGATGGTTGGCTATATACTGTTAAGCCAAGTAATAATAGTGGTTTAGACAAGCTTTTAAGTGCTGATGATTATAAAGAACATATTGAATCAGAAGATCATTAATTTATCTTTAAGATTATTTCTGTCTTTTTGTACGCCATAAAGTGGGTCATACTCCATCTATGGCGTACAAAAACGGAGTGTACCCCTAAAATGGCGTATATAAATCGTTGTTTTACTTACCTTAAAAAATAGATGCTTTTTTTCTTTTTGGCGCGAGGGATATAAGTAAAAGCGCATTAATTCAAAGAGCTATAAATCCGAATCATTTTTAAGAATTAATTTGTAAATTTTCACTCTATTATTCTTCGCATTTTGAATCACGAGCGGTATAATACGCCCAAAATTTCACTATGCTCGGCTATTGGGCTATTTTCAAAGAGGTGATTATGCCATTTATCCCACATACAGATGAAGATGTTAAACAAATGTTGGTAGCCATTGGTGTTGCCGAAATTGATGATTTGTTTGATGAAGTGCCAGCCAACTTAACGATCGATTCATTGAAGAATGTGCCGACAGGCATTAATGAGATGCAAGCATCAGTATTGTTTAAAGAGTTTGGTAGCCTAAATCAGCAAGTTTCCTGTTTTCTGGGAGCTGGTGCTTATGAGCATCATATTCCGGCTGCAGTTTGGGATTTAACCTCGCGTGGTGAATTCATGACAGCCTATACACCTTATCAAGCTGAAGCTAGCCAAGGTGGTCTGCAGTTAATTTATGAATTCCAAACCATGATGGCGAGTTTAACCGGCATGGATATTTCTAATGCTTCGATGTATGAGGGTGCAACGGCATTATCAGAAGCGGTATTAATGGCTATTCGCAGTAATCGTCGTAATAAAGCGCGTAAAGTTTTGTTAGCAACCACTGTGAATTCAAATTATCGTCAAGTGTTAGATCTCATTGCCGCAAAGCAAAATATTCAATTCATTGAATTAGCTTATTGTCAAAAGCAAGGTACAACATTACTAAGTGATTTAGAGAAATATCAAGATGAAGATATTGCTGCTGTTGTTGTACAACAACCTAACTTTTTTGGTTGTTTAGAAGATGTCGATCATATAACAGATTGGGCGCACCAAAAACAGGCATTAGTTGTTGCGAGTGTTAACCCAACATCGTTAGCACTACTTAAAGCGCCAGGAAAATGGGGTGAGCAAGGTGCAGATATCGTGACTGGTGAGGGCCAACCATTAGGCGTGCCTTTAGCATCAGGCGGACCTTATTTTGGATTCATGTGTTGTAAGCAAGCGTTGGTGCGACAAATGCCAGGACGCATTGTCGGGCGTACTGTTGATAGCGATGGCAAACAAGGTTTTACTTTAACATTGCAAGCGCGTGAACAACATATACGCCGAGCTAAAGCGACGTCAAATATTTGTACCAACCAAGGTTTATTAGTTACAGCGGCAACAATTTATATGAGTATTATTGGCCCGCAAGGATTAAAGAAAGTTGCCATCCAATCGCACCAAAACCTCGAATATTTAAAACAGAAATTAGCTGCGCTGGATGATATCGAATTAGTATTCAATGCATCTAACTTCCATGAAGCTGTTATTCGTTTACCGATAGCGGCTGAAAAAGTTGTAGAGAAAATGCTGCAGCACGGTATTTTAGCTGGCTTACCATTACACCAAGATTATTCTGAATTAAAAAACAGTTTATTAGTTTGTGTGACGGAAACAAAAACGCAGCAAGATATGGATAATTACGTTGCTTGTTTGCAATTATCTTTAAACCAAATAAAAAAAACCAGTAAGAAAGCTGCAAAAGTCTAATTTTACGAAGAAGAGGAATAATTATGTTGATATTCGAACAATCTAAACCAGGTCGTGAAGCTCATGGACAGACACCTCAATTAGCCTCGGATGAAGTTACGATTCCACAGCAGTTTTTACGTGAAGATAAACCACGTTTACCAGAAGTATCAGAGTTGCAAGCTGTGCGCCATTATACGAGGTTATCACAAAAGAATTTCTCAATTGATACAAATATGTATCCGCTTGGTTCTTGTACCATGAAATATAATCCACGTGGCGTACATCGTTTAGCATCGTTACCAGAGTTTTTACAACACCATCCTTTAGCCCCAGAAAAAATAAGCCAAGGTTTTTTAGCTTGTATGTATGAGTTACAAGAAATTCTTGCTGACATTACTGGGATGCAAGAAGTGTCGTTGACACCAATGGCTGGAGCTCAAGGTGAGCTAGCAGGTGTGAGTATGATAAAGGCTTATCATGAAGCTAATAATGATCATGGTCGTATTGAAATGTTAGTGCCGGATGCCGCACATGGAACAAACCCTGCATCTGCAGTTAAGTGTGGATATGTCGTTAAAGAAGTTCCTACCGATAAAGATGGCGATGTTGATGTCGAAGCATTAAAAACCATGCTTGGTCCTAAAACAGCAGGAATCATGCTAACTAACCCTTCTACTCTTGGAGTTTTTGAACGAAGAATTAAAGAAATCGCTGATATGGTTCATGATGCCGGCGGTTTACTTTATTATGATGGTGCGAACCTGAATGCAATTTTAGGAAAAGTACGCCCTGGTGACATGGGCTTTGATGTTATGCATATGAATTTACACAAAACTTTTGCTACACCTCATGGAGGGGGTGGTCCAGGAGCTGGACCTGTTGCAGCAAATCACCGCCTTGCAAAATACTTACCGACACCCGTCGTTGGCAAACAGAAAGATCAATATGTTTGGTTAACGAAACAAGAGCGTCCTGAAAGTATTGGTCGCATGTCTACGTTTATGGGTAATGCTGGAATCTTATTACGTGCACATATTTATGCGCGCATGTTAGGTCATGAAGGTTTAAAGCGTGCATCGCAATTTGCAACCTTGAATGCAAACTACTTAATGCATCGCCTAAAAGCTGCAGGTTTTACTATTGCTTTTTCAGAGCGTCGTGCCTCACATGAATTTATTGTGACCTTAAAGAATGAAGCAAAAGAATATGGTATTACAGCAACGGATTTTGCAAAACGTTTATTAGACTTTGGTTTTCATGCTCCAACTATGTATTTTCCTTTGTTAGTACCGGAATGTTTATTGATAGAGCCAACAGAAACTGAAAGCAAAGAAGAATTAGATCGCTTTGTAGATGTAATGGTTCAAATTCTCGAAGAAGCGAAAACACATCCTGAAATTTTAAAGACGGCGCCGCATACTATGCCAGTTAAGCGTTTAGATGATGTTCGTGCTGCGCGTGAGTTGGATGTGGTATTTTCTGAGTAGATAACTATATTAGGAATTATCACGGCTTACCGCCTTTTCTATGTGAAGCATTAGCGCCTTCACTTGATTTATAGAAAACAACGGGTGAGCTATGAGCAGGTACACCACCTGGAGCTGCAGCAATGCTCATACCTGCTGGCAAGCCGTGAAGTGATGGCGCTTGTTGATTAGCTGTTGTAAGTTCTTTGCTGTTCTTCTGAGTCAAATTGAAAGTCTATATTTATTGCAAGATCGACTAAATCTAAAACGCCAGCGAGATCGATTGTACTTGTTTGAGGTGCTGATGTAGCTACAGCTGGAGGTTACTTTGCTCCTTTTCTTCTACCTATAACAATTTGATTTCCAGTAAACAATACAGTGCAAATAAAACTATCAGGTCAAGATTAAGAGGCTATTAAAATATGGAGAACAGCTATAAAATAATGATGCTTACATTTTATCTCCCTACCGACCGAAAGGATGCATAGTTAAATCAATAAGTTACCCAAAATTAGATAGTGACAGACTGGTCATTTTTTAATACTATCTTAATATTTGACGTGTATTATCCTATGTCAAATTATGCAAGAAATAGAATTATTAGTAGAAGTAGAGTAGAGAAAATATGCAAGGACCGGTCGCTGATAATAGAGCAACGCTGTTTCAGGATGCAAAAGAAATTTTTCTTAATGCTCGTAAAGCTCTGCGCGCGCATATCGTCACTTATCATCAAGCACAGCAAAGTGCTTCGGTAAAATCAGCTTTTAAGAGTAATCAAGAATTCACAGTCTTATTAAAGCAGCAAGGATATTTTGCTAATAATGCTGGTCCACGAAATATTGAAGTGGAATATTTGCCGGGTGCTGAACCAATATTTTTAATTACCGATATGGATACTCAAGAAAAGCTACTTTGTGTAGCCGACCCTAATGAAGAAACACTTCAACCCATTAACTTTTATCCTATTAATTTGCACCCAGAGAAACTTAGTACCGCTGAATTAATATTTAAACTGAGTGGTACGGAAGACGTTCAGTACCTATTAGAAGCTGCCAAACAACAAACTGAAAACTTAAAGCAGCAATGCGCAGCATTTCAAGAAAGATTTGGACATGAAATAAATGTTGTTCCTCTTTGTGAAGGAGAGAATCAATGTTGTCTGTTGACCGGTGCGGATAAAACAGATTTAGTATTACTAGATTTTCAAAAAAATCCTATTGAGCTCGTTGATGTAAGAAATATTGATTTTATTACATTATTCAACATTATTTGTAACTCTCAAGTTATTAGTGGCTTAAAATCAGCAATAACAAGCGCTGATGCAGATGCCGCATTAATGTCTATAGAAAAATACTTCAAAGATAATTTTAATCGAGAGATTAACATAAAATATATTGCGGGCGATGACCCCATGATTGTTCTTGAAGATAGGAGTCAACAGGCTAGCTATATGCTACAAGTTAATGATAATAAGCAGCTTGAGGTGAACAATATTGCATCATTAAATTTATGGGCATTTATGGATTATATGACCGATGCCAATTCGACAAGTTTGATTGATTTATATGACAGTTTAAGCGAAGCAAGTGCTGAATCAGAAGCCGTGCCATGTGACGCGCTAACCAATTTACTTGGCACAGCGGTTAGCTACCAATGTATTCATCCTGAAAAACAAATTTTTATTTTTACTAGACAAAAAGGCGATAAGACAGAATATGCAATTGTTAATTTAGAAGATGAAGAGCCAGAGTTGACCGATAATTATAGATTAATGAATCTGTTAACAATGGTTAAAGATACCGAATGTTACAACACTTTTATGGCACAAGTTCGAACGACTCATCCTGGCTCTAAAGAGAAAGAAGTGTCTGAAAAAGATTTAAAAAATGCTTGTGAGGAACTTGCTAAACGGATTGGTCGAGATATGCAACTCATACCTCTACGCCATAAAGATAAAGTTGTTTTCTTCCTCGTTTCTCCTGAAAATCATGAAACATTATTATTAGATCTTTCTGACGTACATGACCCTCAATTAACTTATGCTCAAGCTGCTACGGTGAAAGAAGCGCATGATAATTTGCTTAAGGATTGTCGAGCATTTAAAGCATTAAAGCTCAAGCTGTCTAAAAAATATAAAGAAACATTTGATAAGATTGTTTCTTTAGAACGTGGAATACGTAGTGTTTATGCTGGAAAAATAAATATCGCAACTCTATTACGCGCAATGTTAGTCGAGGCACAACCACAGCATTTAACTGAAATCGAGTTTAATGAGCTTGTTCCTGATAGAGATAATTTACCTCATGTTAAAACATTGCTTGATAAGCTTCGTTTACTCGTTTTTCCAAAAATGATGAATCAAGCCGCGTTAGAACAAGAATTTGGAATGTTGTTTGGCAGGAAAATACGTCTAAGTTTTGATGTTGCGGCAATCGAGGAGTCATATCAGCTTGTCATAATTGATCAGGTGAATCAACAAAGTTTTATAATAGATAATTTTAGTACGTTTAGATGTTTCACAGACTGTAGCACGCTACATGTTTCTGAATGTTGTGAAAGACTAAAATTGTCACAAGTGTTTCTTGAGTTTGTTGGACGTATGCGTGTTAACCATCAGTTAACTAAAGGCGGGTCTGTTAACACTATTCCTGCTGGTGCAACGTTAGCGGATTTGTCGGCTGATATCACATCTTGGACAGGCAGAAGAGTAGGCCATGATACTGGGGTTTTGGTGGAATTCCTTCCCTCTATATTTACAATATTTAAAGTGACCGAGGCTGCTAAGTTAGAAGCATGGATTCTGCGTGAAACTAAACTTTTTGAGCATAATCGTGCGGCCATCAAATCATTGTCAGATCAACAGAATGATATAGCAATTTTAATGAGCTTATTTAATCAAATTGAGCCGCTGTCTGATGCATCAAAAGAAAAAAAGAGAAGAAAGCAGTTTTTGAAGCAGCTTAAGTCTCAGAAAGAAGCAATAAAATATATTATTGAGCATATGCCAAATGCGGATCCAAAATTTATTACAGCACCGACCTTATTTTTAAAAACAAAAGACAACGGCGTAGATGATAAAGACCCAACAGAATTATCTATGACTCGCGCAGTGCAATATGGAAGTTTACAAGAGCATTTTGTTAAACTGCATAAGGAACGTGATAAAGCCGCAGCTGAAATTCAACAAGAGTTGTTAGCTAGAATTCAACAAGAGTCACTATTATTTGCTTTAGCAATGGCGAGAAAATTACATGTCATGGCACTGCTGGATGAGGCTATTGCCTATACCGATTTAAAACCTGGTAATGTTTTTATATTAGATCCTGATGACCATGACGTGATACTTTCTGATCCCAAAGCCATGGTGCGTATTGCTGAAATTAATAGTGATAGAAGAATCAATAGGAAAGATATAAGAATCACCTATAGTAAATCACAGCGAGATTCTTGGGTATTATCAAAAACATACTACCCTAAAGAACATGCAGCAAAGAATGCCACCCAAAGTGTGCGTTTAAATAGTTTATATTGTTATCAAGTTGCTAAATTAATTTATGAGTGCGCCACAAATAGATATGCAGAAAATTTAGATGGCAACTATAAAAATGTTGTTGATTTCAACGATGCATTTTTTAATTCTGATTTAGGAGGTTTTCTTAAACCTATTCTAGATGAGAGTAAATTAGCAACTTATACGTTAGAAAGTTTAATTCAAAAGTTGGAAAAATTTCTCAGCCCTGAATTACGTGCAGCGCTTTCAGCAGTTAGTCCTACTGAATCTCCGGTTACGTCTCCGGGGCCTGGAAAGAAACGTAGCGGAACGGTAAGTGATTTGAAGAAAAGAAGATCCAAAGGTGGAGGCGATGATGATACGCTTGGTAGGAGTTCAGAAGTGAGTACATCTTCACCAGCAATACCAACGCCAGAGCGTTCTCCTGATGTAACTACAGGTACAGGCTCAACAACCACGAATGTATCAGGCTCAGGCTCCGCAATTACCGGGAGTGCTGATGGTTCAAGTAATGGTGGTAACAGTTCCCCTGAAAAGAAAGAACATTCTGGTAGTGGTACTGGTAGCTTTACAGATAGTGGTGAAGAAAAATGTATCTCTGGGCCTGAAGAGCCAACTGCTGACGCTGCTGATGCAATAAAAATGGTACATGGTATACCTCTGTCAAGGTTTGAGAGTCTTAGCGGGCTTCAACTTGATAATTCAGGGCCATCTCCAGATGCTACTCCGAGAACTGTTGCGGCTACAGAAGCGGCTAAGAGACTACAGACAGGTAGTGGAAAATATAAAATCGGAGCAAATCCGAAGTAATGAAAGAGTTTGGATAAAAAATGCACAGATATCGCAAGGCTATTGAGGTCGAAATAAAAGCTTTTCTTGATTTAGACTTTATGTTAATCTGTGCGGCATTAATGATCAATCTCTTCGGAGGAATATAGCTATGTTGGGATTAAGTACTGGGGATTTAAAAGCTTTTGGTCTAAGAGGCGTAAGTCCAACTGATTTAGAGCTTATGGCTGGTCAAAATGGCCAATTAGATACGGCAGCAGCTAATGCGCTTCGTTCGAAAGTCGAGCCAAAATTAGGTGCTCTAGGTGTGAAGCCAGAGCAAGTTCCTAGCGGCAATATACAATTTGCACAGCTTACAATTTCAGCTTTACAAGCTGCTAAGCTTCGACAACAAGCTCAAACTCAGGCAAGACCTCAAAACAGTACTACTAATATGCTTGTAGCGTTAGGTGGGGCTAAAAAACCAGCAGCTGCTCTGAGGCTTCCTCTGCAAGCTGTTCAACCTAATGTTCCTTATGCTGCTTTAGCTACAGCAAGGCTTCCTAGAAAAGCGATGGTTCCATGTGGTGTTGAAGCTGGTAAGTCTTCTATGGGTAGATCAAACAGCATGAGGTTTGGTAAGACTGGAGTGGCTTAATAGCATATATAAAATTTCAAAAATAAAAAAGGCAGATTTCTCTGCCTTTTTTATTGTCTGTAATTTCTGTTTTAGAGTTTTATCTATTTACTCTAAATCTATGGCTATAGTTTTCTTAGATATTAGAGCTACGATAGCCATACATCTTCAATACCATAGCTTTTAAATTTCTTAATACAGCGGTTCAGTCTGACGTGAATAGCTATAACCACCACGATGGTTACTGCGCGGTCGTGAGTAATAACTATGCGGCGCATTCTCTTTTCTGAAAAGCTCATAGTTTGCGCCAGTGCGATTAGTCTGTACTCGTACAACTCCTGCGGGCTGCTTCATTTGATCTTCTGGCAAGTTATGCAATGCCACGCGCATGAAGTCAATCCACATTGGCAGTGCTGCTTGACCACCATATTCATTCAAGGTTCGTGGCCTATCAAAACCAACCCAGGCTGTTGCAACGATATGTTGATTAAAGCCCGAGAACCAAGCATCAAATTTATCATTAGTAGTACCGGTTTTACCGCCGATATCAGAACGTTTTAATACTAATGCACGGCGCCCTGTACCTTTCTTAATAACATCTTGCATAACATCAGTAAGAATATAAGCAATTTCAGAGCTAATGACGCGTGGTGCAGGTGGGCCACTCAAGTAACCGGCGGCATTAGGGACAACAACCGGGTCGGCTTTATAAATTAACTGACCATTCTCATTATAAATGCTGTTGATGATAAAGGGTTTAATCAAATAACCACCATTAGCAAACACCGCGTAACCTCTTACTAATTCAAGAGGGCTCACCTCTAACGTTCCTAATGCAATTGATAGACCATTAGGAATCTCATCTTCTTTGAAGCCAAAGTGGGTTAAGAATTCACGTACATATTGCAAACCCATTTGCATCACCAACCGTACGGAAATAATGTTGCGTGAGCGGTACAAGGCAACACGTAACGGTGTTGGCCCATAAAAGCGTCGTGACGCATTTTCAGGTGACCAGATACGATTACCATCACGAACGTAAACGGGCGCGTCATTAACGAGTGAGGCCATCGTATAGCCATCAGCAAGTGCTGCAGAATAAATGAAAGGTTTTACGTTTGAACCAATTTGGCGTTTACTTTGTACTGCGCGATTATAATTACTGCCTTTATAATCAAAACCGCCATCCATTGCGAGAATCGCACCATTACGTGGATTTAATGCCACTAATGCACCCTGTACTTTAGGCAATGCTGACGTAACCCATTCGCCCTTATCATTTTTGCGAATACGGACTAAGCTACCAACTCTAAATGCGCCATAGCTGCGACGATAACCTTTGCGATTCATATCAACAATCATACCGCTACCCAGCAATACTTGTGCTTTACCGTTGCGTAGAATCTTGAGTACAGCACCAGCATACAAACCGTTCAGTGTTGGTAATTTCTTTAAACGCTTCTCAACAGCGTCATATTTATCCAGCGTTATTTTACCAAAATTAATGGTTGAGCGACGATAGCTTGAATGACGTTTACTGTAACCCATAATTGCATCTTGAAGCGCTTTATTAGCTGCTGTCTGTAAATGACTATTAACAGTTGTGTGGACCGTTAATCCGGCTACATAAATACGCTTGCCATATTCTTTCTCCATAGTGCGTCGTACCATTTCCGCAACATAAGGAGCGCGGAATTGTAAACGTGGACCATGAAAATAAGCACTAATTGAAGAGTTTGTAGCTTTCTCATATTGTGCTTTAGTAATATATTTTTCTTTGTACATACGTTTTAAAACAAAATCACGACGTTTTTGCGCTTTTTCAGGGCGTGAGATGGGATTATTTCTTGATGGCGCTTGAGGTAGGCCCGCTAACATCGCTACTTCAGCTAGAGATAATTGTTTTAAGGTTTTGCCATAATAGATTCTTGCTGCAGCGGCAAGGCCATAAGCACGGTGACCAAAGAAAACTTTATTTAAATATAATGCCAGAATCTGATCTTTAGTAAGTGACTGCTCAATTTTAATCGCGAGCAGAATCTCATTAAATTTTCGTATATAAGATTTTTTGCGTGATAAGAAAAAATTTCGTGCTACCTGCATGGTGATGGTACTACCACCTTGTTTTTTCTTGCCCGTTGCTGCAAGTTCAACAGCTGCCCGCATTAAGCCTATAGGATCTACCCCAGTATGTTCATAAAAACGCTGATCTTCCGTTGCCAATACTGCCTCAATCATAATCTTAGGTACTTCCTTGATCTCGACAGGTTGACGAAACTGCTCACCAAAAACACCAATCAGCTTATTATCTGCGGTATAAACTTTCATTGGCATTTGTAAGTGCACATCTTGCAGTGTATCAATATCTGGCAAGAAGAATTGCATGTAGATATAGAGAGCGGCAATGACAACGATAGCGAAGGTAAGAATGATGGAACCAAGTGTAGTAAGGAAACGTAACATAATTTATACATCTTATAATAATTTTGTATTGTATCAACACATCATCTAATTAAAGCGCTGATCCCCCGGCGTTCTAACTTATATAGACAATTTTTCGTATTTTTTCCAGGTAATTCTTATGTCATGAGTAAATAAGCTCATATTTATAAAGAAATAGCAGAAAATGCCTGACATTTTGTAAGTGTCACTTGGCAGAATTTATGCCTTACATACAATATCGTGTAGATTTAATTCGTTAGAAGAAATAATTCATGAATGATACAGCAAAGATCCCGAGCAGTTTTATTATTAATTTATTAGATAAGTATAAGAAACTACTAATGGTTTTGGCGACGATAGTATTTTTTGAGATAGGTTTTATCGGTTATCAGTATTGGTTGAATAATAATCGCAATCAAAATATTAACATAAAGACACAACAGCTAGACAATAAGCTCATAAAACAAGAAAAGAACTTATTAGAGATTAAAAAGAAACTGATAAATTACGTATCATCTAAAAAAACAACATCACAAAATCAACCAACACCAAACAATATTTCTAGGCACCATGTTTTAGAGAACTATTCAATAACGAATTTATCAGTAATTGGTACAGTGAACAGAAGTGGCAAAGTCATTGCACTCATCAAAGCACCTAATTTAAAAGTAATAGAAGTTGGTGTCGGTAATGTTATAGGTAAAGAACATGGCATTGTTATCGCAATAAAAAAAATGGCCATACTTATTAAGTTGAAAGGCGAGGACAAAATCAATAAAACAATTTCGCTACGCTAAGGGGCGACTATTATGCAAAGATTAAATTATGATAAATACCTAAAAATAACATTACTGATGATAACGTTAATGATGAGTCAAATGACATTTGCCAAACAGTATCCGCAAGATAAACTGCAACAAAAGATGGAGTATAAACAGAAGAGCAACATTACTTTAAATTTTGATAACTCTGACACGGTGTTGGTATTGAAAAAGCTTGCTGATATAGCGCATAAAAACTTAATTATTAGTGATGACATTAAAAGTAAAATAACATTGCGACTGCATGATGTTAGTTGGCAAAGTGCATTGCATTCGATCTTAAATCTTGCTGACTTAGTTCAAAAAACCAAAGGTAATACACTGTTAATCATGTCGCAACAAAATTATCTTAAGCAGCAACAACAAAGATTATTAAATATCAAAGCCCAGAAAGGATTGCAGCAACTGTATTTGTCGCATTATATTTTGCATTATGCGAATGCTGCAGTAATAGCAAAAGCCTTACAAAGTAATAAAAATACGTTGTTGTCTGCACAAGGTCGAGTCGTTGTGGATACTCGCTCTAATACATTATGGATAAAAGCTAATAACGAAGATGCGGCGGCAATAAAACGCTTTATTAACGCAATTGACAGACCCATTAAACAAGTATTGATTAAAGCAAGAATTGTCAATATTGATCAACAATATGCGCGTGAATTAGGTTTTAAATTTGGTTTGGGGAAAGCTGTTGGTGACGATGTTTATCATGATGAAGATGATTCCGAGCCATCGCAAAAGCGCACACATTATTTTTCATATATGTTACCCGCACAGGGTCTGATTGCTGGTGCTACGCCTGCCACATTGGGTATGGCGTTAATAAAGTTAGGTAGTGGATATTTGCTAGATTTAGAGTTATCAGCCATTGCTAGTGAAGGTGGGGCAAAAATCATCTCATCACCGCGCTTAATAACAGAGGATCGCAAAGCTGCACACATTCAAGTTGGTGAAGAGATTCCTTATCAAATTGCGACAGGGCAAGGTAATACCGCAGTTGAGTTTAAAAAAGCATTATTAGAATTAAAAGTGTTGCCGACAATTACTGATACAAAGCATATATTATTAAAAATCCAGGTTAATCAGGATAAGCGTGGTGAACAAACTGCCGAAGGTCCGGCAATTGATACGCGAGAGATTAAAACACAAACACTTGCTCATAATGGTCAGACAGTTGTGTTGGGTGGTATTTATGAGGATGTTAAAATCAATAATGTGCAACGTGTTCCTTTTTTAGGGTCTTTACCCATAATTGGTTTCTTATTTCGCTATAAGAGTAAAAAAACAATACATCGTGAATTGTTGATTTTTATTACACCGCAAATTATTGGTAGTGATCATGTAATGGATCATTATAAATAGTCATTAGAAGTTGAGATCTACGTCAAATTCAGCTGCTAAATACGATGATGGTGTTTTAGTTGATTGATATTTAAAGTCTTTGACCAAACCTATATAGGACTTACGCAAAATCTTTTGCCTTGTCTACCCAAAGGGCACAGGTAAAAAGTTTATCGTAAGCCCTACTACAATACCTATGCTATAAACACCTTACAAAGAAATTGTATTTTTGTGAATTTAAATTTGTAATATTAAATTAGGATCTGGACAGTTCTTTAAAAAAGATGCTCTTTCAGAAGGTCGACAGACACCAGGATAGTCGCCACTGTTACCTTGTAAATCAGCAATAATTTGAAAATGTAAATGAGGCGGCCAGCCACCGTTTTCAAAGCCGGAGCCAACAGTTGCAAATTGTTCGCCAGCTTGTAAGTATTGGCCAGGCGATAGTTGTGATAATGATTGCCGACTTAAGTGGCCATATAACGTATAAAAAGTAATGCCTTCTATTTCGTGTTGCAGAATAATGGTTGGCCCATAGTCGCCACGGGTTTGATTATCTTTATAGCTATGAACATGGGCCTCTAAGGGCGCAAAAACAGGCGGCGTAATAGCACAGGTTAAATCAATACCAAGATGAATCGTACGTGGCTCAGAAGCGATAGAATGAGAATCATGATAGAGTTCATGCTGTAAATATAATTGCCTATCTTCAGCATATCGACCAATGCCAAGCACTGCATGTTGTTGTTGTATCAATGTTTGGGTATATTGAGCGAGGGTTTGCCAATCAGCTAAATTAACTTGCTTAAAATCTTTGCTGGTGTGACTCAGATCCAATATTACATGACGACCGTGCAGCAATACGGTAGGAATGATACTCTGATAATTTGTTGAATTTTTACTTAAGAGAGTTGCCAGCATTATTATTATATCCGGAACTAAAAGGGGTATCATAGACGGTGCTGATAATTTACACAATTTTTTTAGGGGAATGACGCGCAATAGGCACTTGACGTCTTCGCCTCTAGCTTGACAAATTTTTCTGAAATGACATTATAGCTCATTGTTTTTGAAAACAATTAAGTATTTAATAAATAGTTACAAATTCTATGCAGAATAGTAGATAGCAGGTAGGGTAGATGGAAGAAGAACAAAAAGTCAAAATTGCAAAATCACAGAATGTATTTCTCGTTGGGCCTGTTGGTGCAGGTAAAACAACCGTTGGACGCTTTTTAGCTCGTCATTTAAGTAGAGAGTTTTATGATACTGATGAAGTTATCGAAGAAAGAACGGGAGCTGATGTTGCTTGGATATTTGATATAGAAGGCGAAGAAGGCTTTCGAGAAAGAGAAGTTAATATTATTGATGAACTAACACAAGAAACAGGCGTCGTTATTTCCACTGGGGGTGGCGCTATTTTAAAAGCAGAAAATAGAACGGCATTGATGTCCCGAGGTGTTGTTATCTATTTACAGGTTTCTGTAGAACAACAATTATTACGTACGGAAAAAGATAAAAAACGCCCTTTATTACGCACTAATAATAAAGAATCAGTTTTACGTCAAATGTGTGAAGAGCGAGCAAAGCTCTACGAAGAAGTTGCCGACCTCACCTTTCCTACTGATGCGCAAACCGCAAGAGCTGTGGCAAATAAAGTTTTGCAAACTTTACAATCCTAAGCAAAATAGGACTTACGATATATTAAGGGGCTCTTAATGACTAATCTGCAGAATGACCGATTTTTAAAAGCTTTACGCCGAGAACCCGTTGATAAGACACCTGTTTGGTTGATGCGCCAAGCTGGACGCTATTTACCGGAATATCGCAAACTTCGTGAGAAATCTGGTAGTTTTCTGAAAATGTGCAAAACACCTGAGCTTGCTTGTGAAGTTACTTTACAACCGTTAGCGCGTTTTCCATTAGACGCAGCAATTATTTTTTCAGATATTTTAACAATTCCTGATGCTATGGGTCTAGAACTTGGTTTTGTAACGGGCGAAGGACCTAAATTTAATAAAACAGTTAGTGATGTTGAATCATTGCGTGCATTAGCAATGCCCGATCCAGAAATTGAATTGCGTTATGTTATGAATGCCATTCGTACAACAAAACAAGCACTGACACAGCGCGTACCATTAATTGGTTTTGCAGGTAGTCCGTGGACTGTTGCAACGTATATGGTTGAGGGTGGTAGTAGTAAAACGTTTAGTAAAATAAATAAAATGCGCTATCAATCACCGGCATTGCTTATGCAGTTATTAGAAAAAATCACAACGGTAACAACGCAATATTTACAGGCACAGATCGCTGCAGGAGCAGATGCTGTGATGATCTTCGATACTTGGGGTGGGGTTTTAACAACAGAAGCGTATGCGCAATTTTCGTTGGCATTTATGCAGCGTATTGTTGACGACGTGAAACATTTTTCTGAAAACACACCAATAATTTTATTCACGAAAGGTGGTGGCCAATGGTTAGAAAAAATGGCTACGACGGGATGTCATGCGCTTGGTTTAGATTGGACTCTTGATATTAATCAGGCTCGCTCACGTGTTGGTAGTAAAGTTGCTTTACAAGGAAATCTTGAACCCGCGTGCTTACATGGCGATGAAAATGTAATACGTCAGCAGGTTGCGTCGATTCTTGCAAAATATGGTTCTGGAAGCGGACATATTTTTAATTTAGGTCATGGTATTACCCCCGATATTTTACCGGAAAAAGTTGCAGCATTAGTTGATGCTGTACATGAAATGAGTCAGCAGTATCATCAAGTAACGGTATCTTGATAATAACGAAGGATACGCATGCATAAAAATATTGGATTTCTACTTTTTAATGATGTTGAAGAATTAGACTTTATTGGACCCTGGGAAATGTTTTCAGTGTGGGGACAAGAATTCTCTGGACCTAATAACTTATTTACTGTCAGTGAAACTGGGGGCGAAATAAAGTGCCGTAAAGGTTTGCGAATCATGAGCGACTACAACTTTAGAGATTGTCCACAGATTGATATTTTATTAGTACCTGGGGGTATGGGTACACGAGTTGAAGTCGATAATAAACATCTAATAGATTTTATTCGCAAACAAGCATTAGCATGCCAAAAAATATTATCAGTATGTACCGGTGCATTTTTATTAGAAAAAGCTGGATTGCTTGTACAGCAACAAGTAACAACTCACTGGAAGTCACTGTCTCGATTAAGACAATTAAATGATCTCGATATTCGTGAAGAACGTTACGTAATTAATGAAACGATTTGGACCTCAGCGGGAATTTCTGCAGGAATTGATATGGCACTTGCCTTCATTGCAGCAGAAGCCGGTGAAGTTGTTGCAGGACAAGTACAGCTACAAACAGAGTATTATCCGAGTAGTAAAATATATCCTCTGGAGAAAGAAATGGATGAACTGCCAGAATATCTACGACGAGAATTACAGGTAAAGGCTGAGCACAAAAATAATAAAATGGAGAAGAAGTAATGAAGATTTTAATTGTTGGTGGTACTGGCACCATCGGACAAGCTGTCGTTGAAGAGCTTGCTTCACGCCATGAAGTTATTACAGCTGGCTTTAAAAGTGGTGACGTGCAAGTTGATATTAGCTCAACAGATTCGATAAAAAAAATGTATAAGCATATTGGTAAATGTGATGCTGTTATTTCTGCAACAGGCCATGTTCATTTCGGGGCATTTCCTGATATGGATTTAGAAAAATATAAAATAGGCATTAACAATAAATTGCTAGGCCAAGTTGATTTGGTTTTAGAAGGGATCAACTACCTTAATGATAAAGGCTCCTTTACATTAACAAGTGGTATTCTTAATGTTGATCCTATTCCTGCTGGTTCTTCAGCTGCGATGGTAAATGGTGCATTAGAAGGTTTTGTAACAGGTGTTGCTATTGAATTACCGCGCTCAGTTCGTATTAATCTCGTTAGCCCTACTGTGATTACTGAAGCGATGGAAGACTATGCGCCGTTCTTTCGTGGTTATGAGTCAGTTGCTGCTGCCCGTGCTGCTTTGGCTTATAGTAAAAGTGTTGAAGGGTTGCAGACCGGGCAAACTTTTCGAGTCGGTTATTAAGAACTACAGAACATTGATAAGAATAAAAAACTAAAGAAATATCAGTGATCGTGTGACATGTCGTAAGTAAATTCTATTTTTATCAGAAATGATTGTAATCATATAACGCTTTGCTACTATGCCGCTTCTCTTTTACTTGAGGAAGTTAAGAATGAAGTGGCTAGTAAAGTTAATCATAATTATTATTTTGGCACAGCAAAGCATAGCTTGCAGCACAGCGCCAATAAGTTTACATGCCCGTAGTGCTGCAAAATTAAACTTAGATCAACAGCAAAAGTCATTGCCTGTTCTGGTGCGCATCTATGAGCTAAGTGATATGCAAAATTTTATGCGCGCTAACTTCTATGAGCTTTGGCAGAAGCCAAAAGAGATATTAGCGGATAGTTTAGTCTTCACAAAAACATTTGTTGTTTCACCTAAAAGTAGCAGAAAGCTCACTATTCCAAGAATAAAGACAGCTAAATATGTTGGTGTTATTGCAATATTTAGACATCCTAATACTCAACATTATAAAATCACAAAAAGCTTATCAAAATACTTTACGTTTTTATCTGAACACATCTCTATCTATTTGCAAAATAATACTATTGTTTTATTGTCATGAGGAATGCAGTTATGGATTTAACAAATAAAATTGTTTGGGCCGAGGGTCTCTTGTTAGGTCAACAGCATTTGCAATTATGGGAGCAGTGTTTTCGTGAGGAATATAATAGAAAGCTCATAATTTTAAAGCCATGGTTTTGGGGCCTGTTAGAAATAAAAATAGATATGGAATTACTTTCGTATGGAAAGTTTAAATTAAATTACTGTAGCCTTTGCTTCAAAAATCAGTGCTTAATAAATTATGACGAAAATGACAATGAACTGCTCATGCTGAGTCTTAATGATTATGACGAAAATATTATAAGTATGTATGTAGTTATGCCCTGTAATAACAAAGTGGCAAATATCAGTGGTTACGAGCAACAAGACTATGTGGCTGCATGGAGTGCTCACTATGTTGATAGTGTTGATTTCTATGACAGTGAGCGACATCGAGAGATTATCATTGCCAGACCTAATTTGCAGTTAGTAACTGATATTAGCAATTATCGAAATTATGAGAGTATCAAAATCGCTGAAGTGATACGGCAACAAAACGGTATTTATGAGCTTAATAAAGATTATATACCGACAGTTCTACAAATTAAGACCTCAAAGGGATTGTTAGATAAACTAAACTGTTTTCTATTATATTTACAAAAAAAGATTGCACAGGTTGAGAAGAATAGGAAGAATGTAAGTCTTCTCAAAACATACTATCAAGCAATGATATTGTTGAAAAGCATACATGTTGATGGCCTTGAGCATCCACAGTATCTGTATAAAGTGTTATTGCAATTATTCGCAGAGTTAATGGCGCATGCCGATATAATTTATGACAGCTTTCCCACGTACATACATGATGAATTAACTGATACTTTTGCTGGATTAATTGCATTAATCAAAAAGCAAATTGATGTGATCGTTCCTAAAAGCAATATTCATTTATATTTCAATAAAACTGATGAGAATAAATATTCTATAAAAGATATTAATATTGAATGTTTTCAGTATAAGCGCTGGTATCTCGCTGTAAAGAATATAAATATTGATGTAGACACAATTATTGAATTTGTTAAACAAATGAAGCTTGGTTCAAGTAACACTATTGACAATATTATTGTGTCAGCTTTATCTGGACTAGATTTGCAGCATATTACTAAGCCAATGCAAACTCTAATACCTAATGAAAATTATTGTTATTTCCAACTATTGCTGTCTGGTGCAGTGTGGCAAGCCATTTGTAATGAAAGAGATATAGTTGCAAATCTAACAAAGAAATTTTGTGATGCTGAGCTAGAAATGATTATTTTAACCCAATGATGTTTGAAATGAGATATTCAGTAAAAACTAATCATCTCTTATGCTTGTTTAGCTCTATTATAATTGTGCTAGGTGAGTTATATAAAGATAAAGCACTGAGTGAGTCAGTAATATCAGAATATAGAGAATATGTTGCGAGTAAGATCGCAGCGATAGATAAATCCGCATTAGAGTATGGCATAACAATTGAAGCATTAGAGCATGCTAAATATATTATTGTTGCTTTTATTGATGAGTCTATTCTGAAATTGATGAATGCTGCTAGTATTACCTATCAATACCAGCCACTACAGCTGGATTATTTTTTAGAAAACATTGCTGGTGAGGGGGTTTATCAGCGTCTTGCCAAATTACGCCAGCATCCGAATAAATATATTGATGTCTTAGAGGTCTATTATTATTGCCTGCAGCTTGGTTTTGCCGGTAAATATAGCATTCAAGAGCAAGATATATTAACAACACTGCTATCTGAGTTACGTGACCAAATCCAAGTGGCGCGCAGATTCTCTACTCCAGAAGAATGTATTGAGTCTTATAAAAAGAAAAGTCTTGTTGAGAATATATATAAATATTTATCAGTGAAGGTTATCTTGGCAATTATTGCCATCGCTTTATTATTTATTTTTGGTTGCTTTAGTTTATCTACTAGCCATTCTGCAGAAATAGTTGTGACTGATGTTAATCAAATTAACCAGTCAATTATACATAATAATATTATATAGGATTTACGCTAAATGAATATGACATTAAGATTCGTTGAGCACTATAGTAAATATATATATTCTCGACGCGGCATAATGCTAATATCAGCTCTTTTAGTTATTCTATGCCTATTCTTTATCGCTCCAATATTTGGAGTGGAGGGTTTTCTATCTAGAATAGTCTTTATTGTTTTAATTGTACTGAGTGCTGCAATTATCTGGTTAAGCATCAAGATGTGGAAAACAGATAAATTCCATAGCCTTTATAAATTTATTAATCGAAATAAAATACTATCTGCCGAGCAAGTAAACTTCAATATTATTAAAACAAAATTAAAAAATACTATTCAGCTAATGAAAGACTCAAACTTGAGGCTGCTGTTTTGGAAAGGTCGGGCAATCAATGCTTTGCCTTGGTATATATTAATTGGGCCAAAGAATGCTGGAAAATCAACATTAATAAAAACTTCTGGCTTGAATTTTACTCTTCCTGAAAGTCATAATCTAAACCAAGATAACACGATAAATAATAATGTCGAGTTTTACTGTGCTAATGAAATGATTCTTGTTGATATTGCTGGTGATTACGCTTTTGCAAAAAACAAAAAGACAGAGTGGCTCTATTTATTAAAGTTGCTAAGAAGATATCATCGAGAAATACCATTGAATGGAGTTGTTATAACTTTTCCATTAGATGAAATACTAACTCTCTCTCAGGAAGAGCTTGAACAGCGTATCAATTTGATTCGGCAACAGGTGATGGAGATATATTCTAATCTGAGATTTACTATTCCTGTTTACTTGATATTAACAAAATTTGATACCTTGTCAGGGTTTAGTAAGTTTTTCGCTACGCTGGATATGTATGATAGAGAGCAGAATTTTGTAATACAACTATCTAACGCTGAAGCATATAGCGATAAAATGACGGCATTTTCGCAGCAATATAAGCTTTTATATGAAAAACTGAACCAACTATGTTTATCAAACATTGCTTTTGCAAACAACCTAAGCGAAAAATTCAATATATTTTCCCTGCCACAAGCATTTCTAGATTGTGAAAATAAGATATATGATTTTGTTAATGCATTTTGTAAGACAAATCTATATAGCGAGCCGATTAAACTTTTCGGTATCTATTTTACAAGTGCGAAGCAATTGGGAACTGACGTTACCATGATTTCAAAGCAAGAAAGCAATCAATACTTTATAAAAGAATTGTTCAAAAAAGTTCTTCCCGATAATCAGCGCTGCTATGAATTAATGCCGGAATTTAAACGCTTATTAAATATTGCTAAAATAAGCTTAGTCTCTTTGGGCATTATCTTTATGGTTTTTAGTATGTTTTGTTATGCTCGTATATCCTCAAGCAATACACGCTTGCTAACAGGAACAAAACAATACTATCAACGACATTTAACCAAAATATATAAGCCATCAGAGAAATATAGAAAAAGAATAAGGCAAATAACGAATCTCTATCAATACTATCTATACGCCACAAAAAACAAATATAATTTAAATTTTTGGCAACGCCTTGGTTTATATCGAGGTTCGTCACTAAAGGCAGCAATGCAGTATGGCCTCATAAAAGCAATTAGCACTTATGCCTTGCCTATAGTGGTGCACGGTATCATTAATAAGTTACAGCACTATCATTTACAATGGTCGCGAATGACTGAAACAGCACGACAGCGATGCAGGCATAAGTATTACAGCCTATTACAGGCATACTTAATGTTGCATATTCCTGAGCGTATTAATCCTACGCTTATATCACAAACACTATCATTGCAATTATCAAAACTGAATATAGAAGGTAATCTTATTAAGTTTTATCTCACAGCCATTAAAAAGCAGCAACAACATGAAGATTATTTTATATCTTCAGGAATAGGTGATCTTGATAACGCAATCGTTAAGAAAGCAAGGGAAGATCTAGGTTCAACAATGCATATAGATGATATCTACAGCTTGTTTGTTACTCAAGCTAAACAGAAGTGGCTTCCTGTCGCAATAAACACTTTATTGAATACTGATGCTTTTGATGAGCATATTAAACTCTCAACACTTTATACACGGCAGGCATGGCAGTCATATGTACATTCGGCTATAAATGAATTTGTTGCTCATGCTAAATATCAGGATTGGGTGTTAAGTTTACCGCTAAATATCTCCGTCTTAGAAGAGAAGCTGCTTGCGCCGCAAGTTAGACTTAGCAAGCAACAACAAATAGCGTTAAAAGAGAAATTATATACCTTATATATACATCATTATTATCAAGCCTGGTATCAGCTAATGCAGCGACTAAAATTACGTGCCGTAAATAACTTATCTGCGGCACTGCTATTGCAAAATCAAGTTATAGCAAAGCATGGTTTATTATTAAAGCTATTAACCTTGATTGCTAACAATGTTGATATACATAGCCAAGCACAACAAGATAAGGTATTAATTGCATCCTTACATAGTCGCTTTCGACCTCTTATTAATAGTTTCTCTAAAATTCGTATCCACTATGAGCTGTTGCGTAATAAAATATTACTATCTTATTTGCATAGCCTCGGTGAACTAAGAGATAAAATGACCACGGTCAGCATGAGTCCAAATCGTCAAACGCAATTAAAGACAATCTGTAAGAATACGCTAGTAGAGGGTCAGGCAACATCTGATTTCTACAAGACAGTATTATCTACTGAAAAATTATTAAAGACATATCGCCAAACGAGCATCATGCCAGCACTAAAGCATGTTCTTCTCTTGCCTACTACCATGCTTTGGCAAACATTAGTAGGCCAAGTTATGCAAAGCATACAACAGCAATGGCAAGCACAAGTCTATAGTTATTATCAAAATAACATAGCGAACTACTTTCCATTTAATCCACATGGCGACGACTTATCATTACAACAGTTCGATGATTTTTTTAAACCAAATTCTGGAATATTATGGCAGTTTATTAATAATAAATTAGCGATTTTCTTGGTTAGGAAAAATAATACTTGGCAGGTAAGAAAGTGGTTGGGAATTAATCCTGAATTTGATCCTGTTTTCTTACAGGATCTGAATCAAGCCACGCTTTTGGCGCAATCAGTTTTTCCGAATAATGCATCCTCAGCACACGTCAGCTTTCGTATCTATCCAATGCCAACGATAGGTATTAGCGAAATCACATTAGAGACAGCAGGACAACTTTTTCATTATGAGAATGGACCACAACAATGGCATAGTCTCAGCTGGCCAACAAAAACGTTAAATCCTTTTGCACAATTAACTGCGATTGTAGCAAGCAATAATCAGCAGCTTAGCTTATCAACATCAGGAGCCTGGGCCATATGGCATTTATTCAAAAAAGCAAAAATTTCTTCACAAAATAATTCAAATTATGTTTTACGTTGGCGTTTTATGGAATCTTTGCATCACCGTTATAGCATCAGTCTCTTGCTGCACGTACGAAACCAGGATTTACTTAAACTACTATTAATAAAACCATTTCATCTACCTAGCCAAATAGCAGTTTCAAAATATTAAAATTTTACTATAATTGAATTATATTAAATAGTTTGGTGCATCTTATGCAAGGCAAAGAATCTAAACCAACACAGATGAAATTTGATCCTTATCTCCATGGCACTACGTCACGAACCTTGGCGTTATTAGCTATGACAGATTTCAAGCTAGTGCACCCGATAAACTTATTGGCAGATTATGGACTTGCCCCATTAAATGGCGAATTAAATGGCGGTGGGTTACATGGTTGGTATATTAATCCAAACTTATCTTTTGGTCGTTTAAAACAAGGTTGGCGAGATGATAAAAGATATCCTTGTGAATATGGACTATTTCAAATAATAAATTCTTATGCAGAGCGCAAGCGCAACTATTCAGGCGGTCAGCCTACGGCAAGAAAACTATCTGCTGTTCTAATTGATCCAATTTCTGATACTTACTATGGATTAGTTGTTGCTGCAATATATATCCAAATTGGCGAACAGCCACTTTGTGCTGGATTAGAAGATAAACAAGACCAAAAACAATTTTTACAGTTATTGCAGCAAACACGTCAACTATTATTTCTGGTGAAGCTTATCAATCAACATATATTTCCTAATATGGAAATGTCTGGAGGATATTATTCATATACTGAAGTAGATAGTGTTATTAGGAAAAGAATTCGAAAAGAATTACACTTTGATCGGTTAATTGAAAGACTATTTAAGCTTAATGTTGATATAGAAGCAATATATAAAAATCCTACTGCAGAGAAACTACAGTTACTAATTGAATTATTAACATTAGATGACGGTACGCCAATATTTACCAAAGATAAAGATGGACCACAGAAAGGCTCAGCATCAAAATGTGTATTTGATAGTAAGATTTTAATTGATTTTCTAAAAGATAAAGGTAGATTCTCTGGCCTATTTGAGTTGGCATTATACACCACAGCTGATGACGAGTTGTGGCCGTCAATGTCAGAAAAAGTTAATTACTATATTCGTATTACTGAACATCGAATGAGATGTTTAGAAAATATTATCAATGGAAAAGTCAGGCATCTCGACGTTACATCTAGGCAACAGCAGTTAGCAGATGAGAATTTCCCTATAATTTTAGTTTATGAAGGTGATGATATTGCTGAACAGAGTAAGGAATACCGTGCAACGCGAGATTTAGTGTTTGGTAAAGATATTACTATGGTAGCTACAGATACATTACCGCATGCAGAACAGCTATTATGCTATTTTTCTGATTTAGGATTGGATAATGTCGAGGTCGTACTGTTCTCTGCATTAAAGGAAGTAGTAGATAATAATAAGCAACCACATAGAGTTAATATATCAGCAGAGGATATTGAAGCTATGCAAGCAAAAAAAACGCAAGAAAGATTAGCCGCATTGCCCCAAGAGGTCGAGCTTAAAGATATGCGACGATCCTATCGTACTTGGAAGCCTGATGTGCCACAAGAAGCGCCTTTGTCTGTGTCAGCAATGCATAGATTCGCAAAAACTTTCTTGGGCTGGAGTCAACCTAACAGAGCTCAGCCATTAAGGGATAAAAACCAAGCTAATAAAGGAGCTAATGCAAAAAGTAAGCCTGGGAAACCTTCTTTCTGATAAATATCCTTTAAGTTAATTAATCAGTATTTTCCTGCGAACATAATAGTTTATATTTGCAGAATTTGCCTTAACTGCAAATATAAACTATTATATTTGCAGTTACTACAGATTCTTCTCAAAAGCTGATTAGAGAGGAATGTAAGTCAAACAAGTGCTTATCACTGAAAAATAAAGAGAATTTATGGATATTGGCAATTTTAAATCAGGTGAGTTTAAACAGCAGTACCAATACAAAAGCTTTATGCCTACTCAAATTGAACATGATTGGGAGCTTAGAGATCCTGCCTTAATTCTTTTATTAAGTCAGGCGGATATGAAACTCGGTGAGCTTAATGCTTTTTCTGAATTAGTTCCCGATATTGATTTTTTTATCATGATGCATGTAAGCAAGGAAGCAACATCAAGCAATCGTATTGAAGGTACCCAAACTAATATAGAAGAAGCACTGCAAAGAAAAGAATATATCGATCCTGAAAAAAGAGATGATTGGGATGAGGTGCAAAATTATATAAAGGCAATGAACGAAGCTGTAACGTCTCTGGCTAAGTTACCTGTTTCCAGTCGTCTATTGCTCAGTGTTCATGAAATCATATTACAAGGTGTTAGAGGCAAGCATAAGCAACCAGGCTCATACAGAAAAAGCCAGAATTGGATTGGAGGTGCCTCTATTAATGATGCCGTATTTATTCCTCCTCATCATACTGATTTATCGAAACTCATGACAGATTTAGAAAAATTCTTAAATAATGAATCTATTTTAGTGCCTGAACTAATTCGAATAGCCATTGCTCATTACCAATTTGAAACAATTCACCCATTTTTGGATGGCAATGGACGAGTAGGACGTTTACTAATAACATTGTATCTTGTGAGCAAGGGCATCTTGGTAAAACCAACGTTGTATTTGTCAGCTTTTTTTGAGAAGCACAAATCACTTTATTATGATAATTTAACAAGAGTTCGGACTCATAATGATTTAGTGCAGTGGGTTCGTTTTTTTTTAGAAGGTGTTAGACAAATATCTGAAAATTCAATTCAGACATTTAGATCTATTATCAGTTTGCGTCATCGGTGTGAACAAAAAATTATTTCTTTAGGAAAAAAATTAAAAACAGCCCAAGCCTTTTTAAATTACTTGTATCGTTGCCCCATAGTTGATAGTCAACTTGTTGCTGATACGCTTTCCATTGATCGTTCAACAGCCATCAGATTGATCGATGACTTTATACGATTAGATATTCTGCAAGAGTTAACAGGCCATAAGCGCAATAAAATATTCTGTTTCAGTGAGTATGTGGATCTATTTAAGTAATTAATTGACATATTATAGTTTTCTCTAGTGCAGAGACGTAGTTTCTTTAGGACTTAATATCATCAAGAGGATTTCGCGTCAGTTGTAACTAAGCTAACAAACTGCCGGATTTTAGGCTGTACAAAACGGTGTTTTTGGTAATAAATATAAAGCGGAATAGTCGTTTTCATTGTATCTTTCAGTACTTCAACTAACTGTCTAGATCTTATTTCATCATTCACCATATAGTCATGTAATTGTGTAATGCCAAAACCATTTAATGCAAAGCGTTTCATCAATAATGCATTATTGACCTTTAATTGAGTATTAAGGTTAAGTGAAATTTTTTGTTTTAAATTAGCAATAATGTTTTCATCGTTACGACCTAGATGTGGAATATATGTATGTTTCTCTAATTCTTTTAACGTTGTTGGTGTGCCATGATTTTCTAAATATTGAGGTGAGGCACAAAGTACATAACGGGTTTTACCAATTTCACGCGCAACAACCTCATCAGGTGCTGGCCAGTTAATACCAAAAACAATATCAATATTCTCTTTGAACATGTTTGGCATGCGTTCTTCAGCAAAGACTTCAATATTAACTGCAGGATATTGTTTTATATATTTAGATAAAATTGGTAGTAACAAAGTATCAGCCAAATAAGGATTGCAGCTAATGCGCAAAGTGCCAGATGGCTCAGCAGTAAAATTGCTAATGAGATTACGTGTAATATCTAATTCATCCTTCAGGCGCTGGCATTGTGTGTAAAGTAGCTTGCCTTCATCGGTAAGCGTAATTTTCCGAGTACTACGGATAAATAAAGGGATTTCTAAAGTAGCCTCTAATTGTTTAATGCTATGGCTGACAGCAGCTTTAGAAACGTGTAGTTGTTTAGCGGCCTCAGTAATGCTGCCAAGTTCTGCAACTTTATGAAAAACTTCAAATTTCTGTGAGGTGATTGCTTGCATTATTAGCTTTCTCATTGTTTAGTTTTAGTTGACGACTGTTAACTAAATATAGCATTGTCATAATAAAGTTGACAGTTATAATATGCTTAATATTTTTATATTTGAGTGTATCGAGATGAATAAAATGAAAATTGCATTGCTGCTGAGTTATATATGTATAGCGTCAATTTCTGCTGCCATTATCACGCCAGCATTGCCGCAAATCCAACAAAGCTTCCAACTTAGTAATGCAAGTTTGCAATGGGTGGTATCAATTTTTTTATTAGGTTATGTCTTTGGTCAGTTACTTTATGCGCCACTAGCAAATCGTTTCGGTCGACTATGGGCTTTACGCTTCGGATTATCATTGAATCTTGTTGGTATTGTCATATGTTTACTTGCCGTGAATATGCATGCTTACTCATTACTTTTATTTGGACGCTTGATTACAGCGCTTGGTGCATCAGCAGGATTAGCTTGTACATTTATGCTGATCAACGAGTTATTAAATAAAGAGCAAGCTAAACATGCTATGGCATATAGCATTGTATCTTTTACACTTGGTATTGGGGTTGCTGTTACCTTAGGTGGAATCATCACACAATATTTACAATGGCAAGATTGTTTTTGGTTGTTGCTCTTGCATGGCATGATTATGTTAATTGTAACTTGGCAGTTTCAAGAAACTTTAGTAACACCCATCAAACTGAAAATTAAAACTTTGTTTGCCGGATATGCTCTCGCACTAAATTCATCAACACTGATCATGTTTTCGATTATTATTGGATTGAGTTCTGCCGCAGCCTATTGTTTCTCTGCAGCGGGACCTATCATTTCACAAAAGATGTTAGGTTTATCGCCAAGTGTATACGGTTATTGGAATTTACTTAATATGTTAGGAATGTTGTTCAGTGGCATAATCGCAAAACGTTTATTGGCGCGTCATAGCGCGTATAACATTATTCTGTTTGCACTATTTGGCATTGTCATTTGCATTCTATCGTATGTCGGCTTGGTGCTAAGCAAAGAGGTGAGCGTATTATGGTTTTTTGTGACATCAATGCTACTTTATTTTTTTAGTGGTATGTTATTTCCATGTGCATCACTTTATGCTTCTAATGCGATTAGTGATAAAGCGAATGCTGCGAGTATGATGAGCTTCATAAATATGAGTACAGCTACACTAGCCGTCATAATTATGGGCTATATGCCAGGCTCAGCATTACGGACTTTTATTGCAACATTAATTATATTCTTAGTTTTAGCAGTACTTGCATACATATTACAATGTGGAAGACAAAAAGAGTTAGCTAAGTTAGTGTAAGCGCTTAATCCAGGATTTAACTAGTGAGAATATAGGGGTTAAGTCATCTTCATAACTTGCTGCATAGGGGCCGTGTAACAAAGCACGACCAACGCCTTGTGTATAACGTTTCGATTTGCTGGTTTCATCTAAAAAGGCCAGCCATTTTTCACCATGCAGTTTGGCAATATTACTTCTTGGATAATAAGCAATGGCTGCGCGGCGCAATAAAATTGCTAAATCACTTAATAGGTTTGTATTAGTATCGGCACTATATTCTTCTTCAAGCGCGTATAACTGTTGTAAGGCAAGTTTTTTCGCTGTGATCTTGCCGCGTCTTTTCAATATGAAATAAATTGTAGCGATGAGAATAAGCATTACAATTCCAATAACAATCCACCAACCAGGAGCTAACGGCCAAATGCCAATGGCTTTTGGCATATGAATATCTTTTAATTGCTTTAATAAAGAGGGATTAGCTTGCATCGTTAAAACTTCCGCAAATATAAATTAAGTTTAGTCAACATATCTTCATTAGTTACAAATTTCCATAAAGGGATATTTTGTTGTTGAAGAAATTTAGTGATTTTTTCATGCTTCTCTGAAAAGTATTGTTGGTAGCTATCACGAAAATGTTTATCGCGAGTATCCAGCTCACCTAATTTATTGCCGTCACTGATTGCATAGCGATTAGCAGTCGGTGGTTCAAGTTCTAATGGATCAGTAATTTGCAGTGCGAATACTTCATTATGCTTACGTAGTTGTGCCAAGCTTCTTTCCAGCGAAGCATCATGTTGATAAAAATCACTAATAATAAAAATTAGACTACCTGGCCGACTTAAATGTGAGAGTCTCTTTAAGCTCAATGGCAAAGAATACTTATCTAAGGTCTTACTTTCTTTGTTGTAAATATCAACTAAGGTGCGTAAGAACCTTAATACTCCATGTTTGCGTCCTCGTGGTGGCAGCTCAACAATGCGCTCATCAGAAAAAACAATGCCACCAACTCGGTCATGGCTTAAAATACTTGTCCAAGCAATTAAGGCTGCTAACTCAGCCGCTTTCACTGCTTTATAAGCAACGCGTGTTCCAAATAGCATACTCTGAGAAAAGTCAGTAACAATGAAAACCGGGCGTTCGCGCTCTTCATGATATAGCTTGGTATGTGCAATACCTGTTTTCGCGGTCACTCGCCAATCCATAGTGCGAATATCATCGCCAGGTTGGTAAATACGAACTTCATCAAATTCTAAACCACGACCTTTAAAGGTTGAATGTGTTTCACCAATTAGTTTAGTAGAAACACGTGGAGCATGTTTTATTTTTAGTTGGCGAGCAACATAGCGCAGACTCAATAAATCCGCTAATGTAATATCCACACCAGATAAACTATGTTTTGATAAAGTGTTTGTACTTGCCATATATTAAGGCGCTACAATTAATTGCAATAATTCAGAAATGAAATCATCTGTTGTGATTCCTTCTGCTTCAGCTTCATATGACAGAATAATGCGATGGCGTAATACATCGTAAATAATTGCGTGAATATCTTCTGGTGCCACAAAGTCTCGGCCTGATAACCAAGCATGAGAACGTGCGCAGCGGTCAAGTGCAATGGTTGCACGCGGACTGGCTCCATAACGCACTTGCTCGGCTAAGGTGTCACTATAAGCGCGAGGATCTCGAGTAGAAACGACGAGCTGCACAATGTACTCTTCTAAAGCAGGACTCATATGTATCTCTAAAATATCTTTGCGTGCTTGTAAAATCTGTTCGGTTGGAATTTTTTTATCAGCAGTCATATCGAAAGTAATTTCACCTTTAGCTTCACGACGATTAAGCTGTAATATTTGTTGCTCAGCATGCACCGATGGGTAGTTAACGCGAACATACATTAAGAAACGATCAAGTTGTGCTTCTGGAAGTGGATACGTACCTTCTTGCTCGAGTGGATTTTGGGTTGCCATAACGAGAAATAACTCGGGTAATTCATAGGTTTTTTTACCAATAGTGACTTGACGTTCGCCCATCGCCTCTAATAATGCTGATTGCACTTTAGCTGGAGCACGATTAATTTCATCTGCTAATAATAAATTATGAAAAATGGGACCTGCTTGGAAAACAAACTCACCAGTTTGAGGTCGATAAATGTCTGTACCAGTAATATCACCAGGTAATAGGTCTGGCGTGAATTGAACACGATGGAAGCTAGCTTCTATACCTGCTGCCAGTGCTTTAATAGCTTTGGTTTTTGCAAGACCAGGAGCGCCTTCAACCAATAGATGACCATCCGCCAAAAGCGTGATTAATAGTTTTTTTAGTAAATCTTCTTGGCCAATAATATGTTGAGCTAGATGCTTTTGTAGGTCTTGTATGGCTGTAAATGCTGGAGATGTCATTGTCAATAAACCTCATAGATTGCTTGAAAGCAAAATCCTAACGTGAATCGTTCTGATTAGCAATAGGAGCCTTGTTATAAAGCTTATCCTGCATTATCATATAGCCAATTTAAAGAGAAGCTAATGAGTCAAATCGTAAATGAGGTATTCTATGAAATCAGTACAATTGCATAAAAAATACAAACGAGTTATTCAGATTGAATTGAATGATATCTCATGATCTTTCGTTGATACTTTAATAGCGAAAGGTGAGTTACCTAATTTTGCCAAAATGAATAAACAGTGGCGTTATATTGAAACGGTTAGTGAACAGAAATATGAACATATTGAGCCTTGGATTCAATGGATTACAGCACATACAGGCAAAACATTTGCTGAACATGGTGTCTTTCGTTTAAGCGATGCTGTTAATCTAGGCCATCCTCAGATTTGGGAAACGCTCAGTGATTATAAAGTCGAGTCTTGTATTCTTGGTAGCATGAATGCTGTACGTGGTGATGCTCAAGGTGGTTTGTTTTTTCCAGATCCTTGGTCAAAGGAAGGAAAAGCTTACCCTGCTGCTATTCAGCCATTATGGAATCTCATTAGTAAGAAGGTTCAAACGCATGCAACACAGCCGATCATGAAGAAAGATATTGTAAAAGCATTACAAGCTTGCCTGCGTTTTCGTATTCCTGTTTCGTTATATGCGAAAATAGCACGACAAATGTTAAAGCAGAAGATTAATGCAAAGAATAAATGGCGCTTAGCTGGATTATTTGATTTATTCTTGTTTCAAATCTTTAAATGTTTAGTTAAGAAAAATGACCATCAGTTTTATACTCTCTTTCTCAATGCTAATGCACATTATCAACATCATTTTTGGCGAAACTTTCAGCCTGAACTATTCAATGATGCTATTCAGGCTCCAGACTGTTTACCGCAACATGATCCAATAACGTTTGGTTATAAAATCTATGATAAAGTGATCGGCTATATACTTAAGTTAGCGAAAGATCCTAATACATTGATAATTGTTTCATCTGCTTTTTCACAAGAACCTTTTCTTAAAGAAGAAGCCAATGGTGGTATGAATTACTATCGTTTATATGATCATCAAGCATTTGCAGAGCATTTGAATCTAGATTATGACCGTGTATTACCAATGATGAGTCGAGACTGGCAGCTTGAAGTTAATAATCCAACACAGCTACAGCAAACTCAAACATTCTTATCTGGTTTGCAAGTTAATGGCGACGCATTATTTAATGTTTCGCAAAACTCACATAATTCACTATTTATAGAAACAGCTGTGACGCGAGGCAGCCAACAAGATGAAAAGATCATGGATGCACAAGGTCATGTGATTGGTGACTTCCATCAATTTTTTCATAATACAGCGGTGAAATCTGGAAGCCATGTTAGTGAAGGATCATTATGGATATCAGAATCTTTTAAACAAGCTTGTGCGAATGATGAATATCAACAAATGCCTTTAACAGAAATTTATAATTTAACGCTAGATAACTTCAAGAATAAAGAAGTAACTTTCTAGAGGTATTGTGTATTTTGATTTGACGTTATAGGTATGAATAATGCTTACTATGCCTCTCCGGAAGCGCCATTAGTTCTACAATAGCAGATACAGTTGATAAGAGCTTAAGTATTTTTTAAGAAATCATGTTGAGTTATATATTCTGAATTTTTTTAATTGACTGTGTCACGCTTAAGGCCTATTATTTTGCGGATCATATTTATAATTAAGGAGAAAGACAATGAATAAAATAATACTCGCGTCACTATCTGTACTATTAATGATTTTTAGTGCAACTTGTTTCGCAGATGGCTGTAGCGGCTTTTCTGGATCTTGGTTTGGAAGCATTACGAATAATGGTAGTCAATTTGATATAACAACCACTAACTATTATTCCGCTGCTAGTCATAAAGCAATGGTTGTTTCGAAAAACTTCACTATGTCTGGGACATGTGAGAATGGTCATGTCGATATATCAAGCTATAATGGTGCGGAATTATCAGGAAATATTAATGCTAGCTCTGGAGTTATAATACTAAAAGGGCATCCTGGTGGCTCTGGTGGTTCGTTAACACTGAATATTGATAAGCAATCATAATAATATAATCAGAATTTTCTGCGGCAAGTATTTTTCATCCGACACTTTATCTATTTAATGTCGGATGAAGAATACTTGCTGTGGGATATCAGGTGGATTATTCTAGAAAAGATTTTATATTCTTTTGTTTAATTCACATTCGTATCTTTATGTAAGACTAAACTTTATAATCGTTTTAAATAACTTTCCCAGCCAGCTTGTCGATATAGCTTTGCTTGCGCTAGCGGATCATCATTTTGATAAACTGCACGGCCAACAAGAATGATATCAGAACCGTTTTCATAAATGATTTTTTCTGGTGTTCGATATATTTGACCAATGTTATCTTTATTCTCTGCCAGTTGAATACCGGGTGTCATATGAATAAAGCGCGGGTCATCAACAAGTTTACGCATTGAGATAAAACCCATGACAAAATCAGCATAGTCTTGCGCCATATCAATAGCTGCTTGTGTGTAATCACCGGTTGCTAAATTACCTTTTGAGCTCATTTCAGCAAGCAATAATAAACCGCGCTGTAATGGTTCGCCAACTTGTTGCAAGCCTTCAATAATACCTGGGCCAGGGACAACATGCGCATTAATAATATCGGACCATTGTACAATCTTATAAATACCTTGTTGGTATTGATGCTTAACAGTATTACCAATATCACAGAACTTTCTATCTTCAAAAATTACGAAGTTATGCTGTTTTGCTAATTGTTGTAGTTGGTCGGTTAAGTCAGTATCGAAGTCATCAATAATGTCGATATGAGTTTTTAATAAACAAATCTCAGGGCCAAGAGCTGCAGCTAAGTCGAGTAATGCTGATTTAGTCGTAACATCTGCGGATAAACCAAAATTAGTTTGTTTGGTTTCCATAATAGTAAACAATTGTTTTGCTATGGGATGTGTACAGAGTTCTGCGCGTTCACCATAAGATAAGTTTTGTTTAGTCATAGTGTACTCCCTCATTTAAACATTAAATAAGAAATGCATTACATCGCCATCATGAACAATATAGCTTTTACCTTCAACACGTAGTTTACCGGCTTCTTTAGCGCCTTGTTCACCTTTGTATTGAATAAAGTCGTCAAAGGCCATGACTTCAGCACGAATAAAGCCTTTCTCAAAATCTGTATGAATTTTACCTGCTGCTTGTGGAGCGGTAGCATTAACTTTAATTGTCCATGCGCGTACTTCCTTTACACCCGCAGTAAAGTAAGTATGTAAATTAAGTAGCTTGTAACCAGCATGAATTACACGATCCAAACCTGCTTCATCGAGTCCGAGGTCTTCTAAAAATTCAGTTTTTTCAGCATCATCAAGTTCAGCAATCTCAGCTTCGAGAGCAGCACAGACTGGTACGACCATCGCACCTTCTTGTTCTGCGATAGCTCTAACTTCATCAAGTAATGGGTTGTTTTCAAAACCGTCATCATTAACATTAGCAATATATAACGTTGGTTTAAATGTTAGTAGTTGTAACAACTTAACTTGTTCAAGTTCATCGTCGCTTAATTCAAGATTACGAATTGGTTTACCTTCATCTAAGTGCTCTTTAACTTTGGTGTAACATTTTTGCTTAGCGAGCTCATCTTTATCACCACTTTTTGAGCCTTTGGCTGCACGTTGCAAGGCTTTATCAATGGATTCTAAATCTGCAAGACATAACTCAGTATTAATAGTTTCAATATCACTCTGAGGATTGACTTTTCCTGATACATGTACAATATCATCATTCTCAAAACAACGTACAACATGAGCAATTGCATCAGTTTCACGAATGTTCGCTAAAAATTTATTACCCAAACCTTCACCTTCTGCAGCTCCGGCGACAAGTCCGGCAATATCAACAAATTCCATCGTAGTGGGAATGATTTTTTGTGGATTAACAATATCAGCAAGCTGTTGCATACGTTTATCCGGAACTGGCACGATACCTGTATTAGGTTCAATTGTGCAGAATGGATAATTCGCTGCATCAATTTGTGCTTTGGTTAATGCGTTGAAGAGAGTAGATTTACCAACATTAGGTAAACCAACAATGCCACAATTAAAGCCCATAACTTTATTCCTAATTGTCTGTATGTAAAATTTTCATGACTTGTTGCTGTTCGCCGCGAATAATAGCTGGAATAGCGCTAATCCCATCTTTTATAGCACTAAGAATAGCACTTATATCATCAGAGGAAGGTTTGCTTAAAACATATTTAACAACCGCATGCCCCGATCCCGGATGGCCAATGCCAATGCGCAAGCGTTGAAAATCACGCGCTGATAAATGCGTGATGATATCTCGCAAACCATTGTGGCCACCGTGGCCACCATTTTGTTTTAGTCGGATGGTACCTGCTGGTAAGTCCAATTCATCATGAATAACAAGAATTCTTTCTATCGGCGTTTTATAAAACTGTGCGATTGCTTGTACAGCCAATCCGCTATGATTCATAAATGTTGTAGGAATAAGTAACTGACAGTCATCGCCTGCAAGTTTGAAGCTGGCGCTTAAACCTTTGAATTTTGTATGAGTACGAAAATGCGCGTCGAATTTATCCGCGAGTTGCGTTACAAACCACGCGCCAACGTTATGGCGCGTATGTTCGTATTCTGAGCCAGGATTACCTAGTCCGACAATGATGAATGGTTTTGTTGACATAATAACGGTACAACAAACTTATTCTGCATTATCTGATTTTTCAGAGCTTTCAGCATCAGCAGGTGCTTCAGCCTCGGCTTCTTCTTCTTCTTCAGCTTTAACTGCACGTGGTGCATGAATGCTGGCAACAGGATGATCATGTTCATCATCTTCAGGTTTCACAGACAACTCTACACCTTTTGGCATTTTGATCTCGGTAAGATGCAGTGCTTGATCCATATCTAAATGTGAAATATCTACCTCAATATACTCAGGTAAGTCTACAGGTAAACAGGCAACTTCAATGGTTACCATATGATGCGAAATAATACCGCCAGCTTTAACACCAAGAGCTTCTTCTTCACCCATAAAATGTAATGGTACTGCCATTTGTAGTTTTTCTTTCGCAGAGATGCGTAAGAAATCTAAATGTAAGATTTTCGGTTTAAAAGGGTGACGTTGAATATCTTTGATCACCGCTTTTTGTGCTTTTCCATCAACATTAACTGTTAAGATATGTGAGAAAAAAGCTTCAAATTCAAGTGCTTTCTTAACGACGCGCTCTTCCAACGTAATAGATTGTGCTTCTTGTTCCGTTCCGTAAATAACGGCTGGAATTTTTGCACTATGACGTAGGCGGCGGCTCGCACCTTTCCCTATATCGGTACGCGTTGTAGCGTCCAATTCAAAAATAGCTTCTGCCATGATATGACTCCAATATATTGATTTTCATATAAATTTAGCTCGTTTGCGACCAGCGAACTAAAAGGCTGACGATTATAACACTTTCCAGTGGCAAGTAAAGGAGCAACTACTACAACGACTATAAGAAGCTTTATGACAAAAACTCATTAAGTCTTGATTAATTACATATTTATATTTAACTTTATTAAAAATAGGCTAATATTGAACGTTTTTGCTAACTAACGTTCTGTTTGGAATTGGAAATAAATGGCATTAATTGATTGTATAGATTATCAGGGATTGGCTAGCGAGGTTCTATTAACCTTAGGTGTTACGGATGTCGATCTATATGGACAACTAAATAGCAGTACTTTCTTACTCGCTATCCACAGGCAAATACAAAAAAAAGACAATCAAACTGCGCCTGATTATGGTCTTTATACCTTAGATTATTTTACTAGAGAAAATAAACCTGCATCCATTACTATTCAATATGATCTGAATAATCCTCAAGCCTGGGTTGTTATTTTTTTTAGATTTGAGCCTGAGCTTGATCCTGATCCTGCTCCTGATCCTGATCCTGATCTTGAGCCTGATCTTGGTAATATGTATGTCCGTATTATTATGCGTCCTGAATTCATTGCTAGGACACCAGGTTATCAACAACTTCTCAACAGAAAAATTTACGGTGGTGTCCATACGAAAAAATTGGTTAAGTTTGACAGTTATGGAATATTCGAGGAATTAAGAAATTCAACATTGGCAGCAATATTTACCCCTTTTTTAAATGCAGATGGTTCAGTAAATATAGGTGTGTTAGAACAGCATAGAGAAGAACTAAATAAATCTAGTTTACAGGCAATATTTTCTGATACAGATTCATTAGTGCCAAGACAAAATAGTCGCAGTCATAGTCTGTTTCATCTCTGGGGGGGGCATAATCAAGCTTTTACCTTTTTAGGTTTAGGCAATGTTTTAAGTGGCAAGAAAAGCTTTTCTGCTGGTGAAGCCTTTGATTTAGATGTGCCTCGTTCGCATTTTCTTGAATCGCCAGAGGATGTTGAAAAACTTGTGGCATTATATCATAAGCATTTTCGTGGTGTTGACGGCAATAATTACATACAATCTGATGCTGATGGTAGAACATTTTTATTAGCATATAAATATGGTATACATTCACATCATATTCTTAAAGCAAAACATCCTCAGTATAAAATGCGAGAGTTTCCCTTTGGATATTTAATCGATGCAGAAACAGCTGCAGCCTGCTGTTTATTTTATGATGCAAAGGACCCTACTCTATGGTATTTGGTCCATGTTAACAATCCATCTTTAAGATACAATAAAAGAGAAGTCCATGTCTGGATTAGTCCAGCGTTATGGCAGGCAAGTCGTGATTATGCAATATTGCTGAATCTACATTCCGGTTTATTAATTGATAGACCGAAAGCCATTGATCGTGAGTTATTACCACAGCGAGTTCGTCCTTTAATTAATTTATTAGTGACGGAAAGAGGCGAAGTACATTTGCCGCGCGCACGTTTATGCAGCTGGCTAACCGTGAAACATCGAGTTCCTATTGAACAGGTTGTTGACAGCGTTTCTCGATGTACATCGCTCTCAACTCAAACAGCAGAGTCTACATATGAGCAACTTGCTGAGCGTCTTTTTTCTTCACCGTCAGGGTCAACAGCGTTAACTGATGATGAAGCTGAATCAAGCCCTGATGATTTAGAGAGGGGCAGAGCCGTTGTGATGAAGCCAACAGTTGCCACAGAGCAGAATGGATTAACAGCAACTGCAGCCACAACACGTCGGCGTCGTAGTCGTAGTGCTCCATGAAAAATAATGTAAGTTTCATCGATTTATTTTTATGGTCATTTTTTAATATTTATATTAATCTTTAGTTTATTAAAAATAACCAAGCTTAAGTTAGTGTTGACGTTATTCCCACTAAAGCTAATAGTCTAATCATTGTTGCCAAAATGCTAAAAATTAAATGTAAAGTTATTGAAGGTTTTGCTAGTCCCGTTCTTGAATCTCTTGGGGCAGATCCTGTTGCATCTGTTAAGAAAAGCAATCATACGATTGGCGCTTTTCTTGTTTTAATTCATCAACAGATTTATGGCAATACTAACTCGGTTAATATTGGACATAATACTCATTCAGTTAGTTACGTTACCGAAGAGAGTGAGCACGCGTCTTTTACAATACATCACGTAGACGATAATCTAAACGCGTGGTTATTTATTTTTATACGACACAATGCAGAGCCTAGCAACACACATGTTTGTATTATCATTCATCCTGAGATGTTAGTAACAACAAGCATGATGCCGAGTATGATTTCTCGAAATTTTGTTTATCAGAGATATTATAAAGGTCTATACGCTTTGCCAGATTTAGATGTTGAGCTAGATACTATTTTTCAGCTGTTCCACCAACCTTTATTAGGCGATAAGTTTCAAGGCTGTCTAGACGCAGATGCTGAGCTTAATTCATCTTGGTTTAATGAGAATAGTCACTATGTTAGAAGTGCAAGAGGGTGGGTGGCACTTAATTCAAGAGTGTTTTCTAGAAATATTTCTTTGCAATCCAGAAGACAGTCGGGACTATACCACCTTACTGGAACACCTCAGGAAGTTTTTAAGTTTTTTGGGGTTCCTCTCGAGATATTAGTGGAAGTTAATCAAGAGAGCTCTTTAGGTGAATTCAGCACGGATGGCCCTAGAACCACTATTTTTGAATGTACGCAACGAAGAGCTGCTTATATGGACGCATATAGACGTGGTATGCAAAAGTTAGCTGTTGGTTGTTATATGCAAGGAGATATGGGTGCAAATGTCTTGAAATTTGCCTATGAACAGGTTGGCAAGACTCATCATGTATTACAAAATGAAGAAGGTGCTTTTGGGATAGTACCATTTGGTTATATTGCTGATGATAAAAATAATCTTGGGTCGTTGTGTTTATACTTTCATAAATCTAATCCTAGATTATGGTTTTTAGCTCAGGTTATTAATCCATATTTACATTTCAATGATCGAGAATTTAATATATGGGTTAGTCCTGAGTTATGGCAGGCAAGTCCAGAATACACTCAGGTTCTGGTTGAAAATTCCGGTGTTGCTCTGAATAGAACTAAATATATAGATAGAAAGTTATTGCCAGAAAGAGTACATGCCTTAGTAGCACAGTTGCTGCAGGGAGATAGCCAGATTAATCTATCCAGAGCTGAATTATGCGCTAGACTAAGTCCCTCTAAACATTTCTCTATAGAAAATGTGACGGCTATGTTAAAAGCATACCCCGCATTTCTTGTTAATATGCCCAACTCAAGTTCAACATATCAAGCGCTAGCAAAGGCATTATCGCCAGATGCCAAAAAATTTCTTCGTAACATAACAAAAGAAGCTAGAGAGGCGATACTGGCAGAGGAACGTGCTGTTCCTCAGAATAGTCTCGGTGTGAATAGTGAAGCTCAACCAGCCGCGCTCCATCAAAATGGTCGCAATGGTCATGGCTCTCAGAGGACGCGTCGCAAAACGATATAGTCAAATATTTTTCTGCAACACACAGTTTATTTCTTTTTCAATGGACGTTGAACCGCTGGCGATTTTTGTTCTACAGCTAAATCTTGAAACGTGCTATAGAGCACTGATAAGTCCATTTGCCATTGCATTATCACAGTAAAGAGGCTTGGATATCCTCCCACAGAAAATTCAGTAGCAGTATTTAATAATAATTCTCTTAACTCTACAAAGAGTATCAATAATGGCTGTAGAAACATTTTGATGACTTGTCTATTATTATGTGAGGTGACTTCATTTAATTGAGCGCATTCAGCCTCATCTGCGTCTAATCTAGCGTGAGCAAGAGTACAGCTTTTTTCTGATTGCAATAAGTGTCGAGCTACCCCATAGAGTTGTTGCACCCTCGTATAGATATTAAGAAGTTTGCTGATTAAACTTAATCGATGGCGTAAATGACAATATAGCTGTAGCTTCTTATCATTTAAAAGTTTTTGTCTTATTGTTGTACTTTCATCATAATATACCTCTTCTAGTATAGGGGCATTGTCATTTAATAGCTGCGTGATTCTTGCGAGAATTTTCTCGCGTTTGAAAGCTTCATCGACGCTACAGTCGAAAAGAGGCTTAGCAAGTAGTGTTAACTCTGCTCTTTTTAAAACTGTAACGACAGTTTCTGCCGTAGATATTTCAAACACTAGTACCCGTTGAGCAATCATTAACAGTGGTTCTTCAAAAACGTTAGCCATAAAACTGTCTCGGGTTGTCGAGCGTATTAATGCTTCTGTTAATGATGTGCGGACTGTAAAACTATCTAAATAATTATATAGACCAATACACAAAGCACTATTTGATAAATCTAAGCCCATGCCGGTGTTTTCCTGTTTCCCAGCAGTTAATGCGCTATATCTTTGTTGTAGGTCTGCAATAAGTTGCCTCGTATATAGTTCTAAACTTGAGGCGTTAGTCCATGGTGATTTTGAGGTATATAATGGATAAATATTTAAATTTGATTTAGCCTTCAATAGTAGCAAAACCCCGCCGAGTTGGTTGATAAATCTTTCTAATCTTATTGCTATAGCTTGATTGCTATCAGCACTTGGTTGCATTAAATGATTATATGCCGATTCTATGGGTTGGCGATCATCTGCAAAAAAACCTTGTAGTATTTCAGTAAGCCAACTCAGAGGAATGGTTTCTTGCACTATTCTCAAAACGTCAGTTTCATCGACAGGCTCTACTAATGCCTTTAAAACGGCATTTAAAGCATCGATAATATCAGAAGTTCTCCTTTTTTTCTGTTTTAGATCTTCAATGTCTATAGCCGCTTGTTTGATAGTAGAAAAAACATCGTCTAGAGTTCTAGGCCCTATTAGCATCGCGATGACCTGGATAAGCTCATCACCCGTTATAATCTCACCATGCAAAGGGCTGTCTGCATCACCATCAATCATTTTTAATATTGCATCAGAGACGATGGCTGCAAAGTCCTTTAGTGCTTTACTTTGCAGTAATGCAATAATTTGCTCAGTGACGTCGGCTCGTGGTGTACTAGCAAAAGTACTTCTTGGGGTGGAAGCCTCTGCAGCAGCTGCATCAACGGTTTGTGCTTTAGGTTGGAGAGCCTCAGTTAAATTTAAAAGAAATTTTCTAACTGGAGAGCCCCTGTTTCCTTGCATAAAAATCTCCGTTTGTTTTTATATTGTATTTTTGTTTATTAACTATATTACATACGTTAATTAACATAACAAAAAAAAGGAAACAATATGTAATTATTGTAGCTTCAAAATGTTTATATATTCCCAATGGATATGTAAACCGTGCGGTTGTTTAAAGGAGCTATCATGAAACATTATGAAGATAGTTATTGTTATCTGGTAATAGCGACCACGGCAAGAGAACAAACTGCGGTCCTTGTACATAGGCTGCAACTTGATAGGGTTGGAAGTTCATTAGAATTCCTTCTGTAACAATATTCCAAACTTTAAAATTCTCAAGTTTTGCTTTGGTGCCAAACCTTATCATTTCTAGTGTTATAGCATTGGTTTTTAAGCCTTGTTTAGCTTTATTGCCTATTAATATTTTAGCAAGTTGATCACGGCTATATTGCGCGATAACCTTTAAATCTTTAGAATTTGAAAACAGCTTTTTCCAAGAGATAACTTTGTTCTGTGCCGCATTATAATTAATAGTGGTGAAGTAACTATTTGGATGTGCAGACAGGAAGTAATAAGTGTTGTTTGAAAAACGTAAACTAATGATATTCTTGTTATAAAAAAGAACTTGGTAATTTATATAAAAAGTATTGCTGCGAGTATTAAGCGGCATACCTGGGATATGGTGCTGACGTAACGCCTTGGGGCTTTGCAGATTGTTTTTAAAGTCTTTAATTTCATGATTAACTGCTTTATGTATAGTTCGATTGAATGTCTTTGACAGTATTAAGTTATCTTTACAATTAAGATAGGGATAGTTGATGTTGAGAGTGAAATAGTGAGGCTTGTTCAGCTTGGATAAATGTTTATTAATTAATTTACAACTTTGATTGATCATGATGGGTGTATATGTAAATACAACAGACGTTGGTAATTTGTATTGCGTAGGAATTGTAACGGCAAAGACTAAATTTGGTAATAATAATAAGATTAATAAATAAGTTCTCATATTCTCGATATTCCTATATATTGATGCAACGAGGATAGCATGGGCTAGCTTTACAAAACAATAGCGTAAAATCAAACCAGCTTGAAAGTTACAGAGTTGGGATTTTACTAAGCCTTATAAGAACTATTTGCCAAGCATTGGAGGATCGTATGGGACGTTGGGCTCGCTCACTTAGTATTGTAAAAGCATCTTGGCAAGTATTAATGGCGCATAAGCGTTTATTGGTGCTGCCGATTATTTCTTTGATTTGCGCAATTTTATTATTAATTCCATTTGCAGCAGAGATTTTCCATTTAGCGATGAGCTCATTTCCTCAGCAAACAGCTCAAGTAAACCAGTCAATGGCTCCGGCAATTGAAATGTTTCTGTTATTTTTAATCTATTACATATTCATCTATATAATGGCAAACTTTTTAAACTCAGCGTTAGTTTATTGTGCCAGTGAAGCTTTGCAGCAACGACCCGTACGTATTATTGATGGTTTTAAAGTTGCCTGGTCACGTATCGGTTTAATTATTGGTTGGTCACTATTAGCTGCAACAGTGGGTGTAATCTTACATATATTAAGTCGTAGCCATAGCTTTTTCGAAGATATGATTGCTTCCTTTATTGGGGTCGCTTGGTCATTAATGAGTTTTTTAGCTTTACCCATCCTCGTTCTTGAAGATAAAGGTCCATTTGCAGCCGTGCGTGAATCTGCCGAATTACTCAAGCAAAACTGGGGTGAGCGTCTAATTATCAGTGGTGGTATAGGACTGGTTTTTGTATTATTAAACATTCCAGGTATTGTTGTTATTTTAATTGGTGTTAATTATTTGGGTAGCAGTAATTTTTCTGGATTATTAATTACTTTAGGTACCATTTACGTTTTATTCATTTCTTTATTCAATGTAACCTTGCAGCGCATATTTGAAACAGCATTGTATCATTTTACTAAAGATCAGAGTTTTCAAGGGCCTTTTCAAAAAGAAATATTACAGGGATCTATTCAGCCACGACAAAATAATTAAATAATGTTCGTATTAATAACAATGAAATATTACATTAAAAATGCTGATAGCCTTTATTAGATAAGCTCACATCTTGATGATGTGTATCGAAAATATGTAACGTCTGGTCTTCAATTATCTCACCGATACAACTTAAGTTAAGTTGCAGTTCTTTACTGATGTGTTGAAGTTGTTTCTCATGAATTGCAGAGACAGTAAAACATAGCTCATAGTCATCACCTGTTGTCAGTGCTAATGATTTTTGTTTTGAATTTGTATATCGATTAAACAAATTTGATGTTGGAATTTTATCGAGATAAATGTTTGCGCCAACATTGCTAGCTTGCAAGATGTGTTCCAAATCTTGTGCAAAGCCATCAGAAATATCAATACAACTTGTAGCTAAGCCAATGAGCTTTTGACCAAGAGTTATGCGAGGTATTGGTTTATCTAATGCTTGTTGAAGAATAATTAAATCACTTTTCTCTATTTCAATATTATTATGTAACGCTTGCAAGGCTAATCCGGCATCACCAATAGTATTACTAACATAGACTAAATCACCGGGTTTTGCTCCACTGCGCTTTAAAGCTTGATTGTTATTGAGCGTTCCCATGGCTTGAATAGTAATACTCAATATTGGGCTTTTGGTTGTGTCGCCACCGATAAGCTGAATATTTTCTTTGGTTGCCACATCGAACATACCTTCGCAAAATTGTTGTAACCAATCTTCATTAACTTCGGGTAAAGTAATAGCTAAGGTAAACCATTTTGGTGTGGCACCCATAGCAGCTAAATCACTTAAGTTAATGGCTAAAGCTTTATGGCCAATAGCAGCCGCGCGTGTATCTTCTGGGAAATGTATACCGGCAGTAAAGGTATCCATGGTGATGGCTAGCGATTGATTTGCTATTGGCGTGATGACAGCACAGTCGTCACCAATAGCGAGTTTTGTTTCAGCATGCTTTAGGCTTTGCTGATTGAAGTATTTGGTAATGAGTTGAAATTCCATAATGCGACGAGTATATAGTAAAGGAAGAGTGTTATAAATACTGAGTTATGATTTCCTGTATCCACGATGGCCGGCAATAGAACAATTAACTGCGCGATTTAAATTACTAGCTTTAAGATGCCACATCCCACACGGGGCTTTAGGATCGTATCCCAGCGCTTTAATATTAGGTTTTCTTACAGAAGAAGCTGATACTTTTTCTTCTTCTTCTGCTGCTGCGACGGCATCCTCTTCTTCATCAACTATTTCTGGATCTAATTCTCTGCATACTTCTTCAAATAACGTATCTGCAACGGCCGATGAGAATAAAGTATTTAATGCACATAATATCTCATGATCCATGTGTCCAGAAAAGCTGACTAATAAATCAAGACCACCTTTTACTTGGCAGCGCCACTCTCTAGCTGCACGAACATCCTCAGTAATAAACGTATATTTTTTTGTGCTAGAAAATCTTGCTGTTATATAAGCTGCGGCTGCCTCAATTAAACCGGTAAAGCCAAATGTGCCTAATATGAGTTGAACATCAAAGCCAAAGAATGGGAATACAAATTCCTTGACTAAATGCCAAAGATATTCAAAGAATGAAGAGTGGTCGTATGCGCCACCATTATTTTCTTCTACTGCTTGAAGAAATGAATAGGTAGCAACGATACCAATGATAGGAATACAGAACAAGGCGAGTAAAATTGGCGTCTTATTGGTTCTAGCCGTTACTTGTTTTGAAGAATCTTCTCCAGCAGCAAAGCTGACAACCGCATTTAATGCAGCAACAACGATACCTGAGCTTAAGGCGATTGCTTTAGGCAATTGCCACGGTCCAATGTTTTGTATCGAACCAACATAATATTCATTACCCAAGCTGGAAACGGCTAATAAGAGTGCGACAACTATTTTATGTGTATTAGCGCGTATTTTGCTAATTTCACAAAGGTTATTATTAAGGGCGATAATGATAAACTGTGTTTTAATTAATTCTTTTAAGCGCATTTGTCGAGGTTTGGGTTCATTATCTAAGTCTAATGCATTATTTAATAATTCATCTAAACCCTTGATTAGATGATGCAGAAAAAAAAGTTCTGCATCAGTCATTCCATACTCCAATTTTATTTTTGCTGTAATCAACTTGCAGCGTAGCTCCCATTTAGTATTGATTTCTTGGTGTGTCATAGCAAATGTTTTGCTTGGTGATATATAGCTAGGAAAACAATGTTGCAATCCTTTGCGTAGAGTATTCCAAGGAACGTTTACGGCAGCATGGGTAGCTATATCAAGATACCAAAGAGCACTGCATAACAACGGAAACGCAGCAAGCTTTGCCGATAGGTTTTTGACAACGGCAAAATTACTAACTGTGGAGAAGTAAAGTGGAATCAATGCAGGTATTATTGGCAAATAGTCTTGGCCATACTGAAAAATAGTACCAAGTAGCCCCGTCGGCATATTCCAGCCTAACATGATCATCAGCCATTCGAGGCGGAAAAATAAATAGGCAAGATTAAATGAACCAATTGCAGATATTATGCCAAGAAGATACTGTAGTGTTGTCTTTATAGAATTAGAACCTTTTAATGTATTTTTTAATATTCTCTTTGTTTCGCTTGTTGTATTTAGTGATTCTTGAAAAGATAGATTACCGCGCACAAGAAAAGCGCCGAAAACTATCCAAGTAAGTGTACCTATCGGAGTACCTAAAAAATCACTTAAAATATGAGCAAGGTGTTTATGAACCCCTATTGAGGTTAAAAAATCAAAACTACCGCTAATAGCAAAAGGAATTATTGGTAATCCAGTAACAATTGCTGATGCTGCAATGGTTACTTTTTGTTTACCAGAAAGAGGGGTAGTACAATTTTTGTAAAATAAATAGCCAACACGGGTTACATCGATATAAAGGTCAAGAATGTCAGAAATGTCTTGATCTGATATGCGGACATTTCTAGCGATTTTTCCTTCTTGTGTTAAACGCGTAATAGCTTCTTCAATGCATGTCAGCAGAATTTTTGTTGTTTTTAAAGTAGAGGCATCATCGGGCTTAATATTTGTTGAGGGCAGAGCGTCATAACCCGCCTCAGGGTCATTCTGTTTTATAGCTCTTTCAAATAAAATATCTATAGCTCTAGCTAAAATCAATGAGAATTGATCACGCTCAAGAGTATGCTGTGTTGTACCATAATACATTGTTTGTATAGCCGTATGTTGTTATAGCTAGACTTATGCTAAACACCAACCTTTTCGTTGAATGTGCTTTCTAAAACCCTCACGTATTACGTATACTGTCGGCTTTTAGAAAGCACATTCGCCTCAACCTTGGTAGTTTATCGTAAGTCCTAACTTCTAAGTTCTAACTCTATCGGAATTAGCTATAAGGAATTAACTGCTGACATCATGTCAAAAAGTGAAGTAAGTGGATGTTTATTATTAGAGAGGCTAGGATTCTTTTACTTCTACAACGCGGATTTCTTTCGCTACTTTATTTAGTATTCCATTAATATATTTAAAACTGTCTTCTGCGCCAAATGTTTTGGCCAGTTCTACTGCTTCATTTAAGACAACCTTATAAGGTATGTCTATATTATTTTGTAATTCAAAAGTGGCAATACGTAAAATTGTTAACGTAATACCATCAAGTTCTTCAAGTTTACGATCAAGGTGTTCATTAAATACGGCATCAATAGCACTGTAGTTTCGAGGTATTTTTGTGATTAATTCTAGGAAATGTTCTTGATCGATGTGAGGAAAAAATTTGTCTTCGCGATATTGTTTTTCCAGCTCAATAGGATTGATGCCTGACATATGCCATTGATAAAGGGCTTGCAATGCTAAACGACGACAGTTTTTTCTGGCTTTAAGTTTCAAGGTTGTGCATCCTGTCGTTAGTCAGTTTCAATTTCAGTTTCAACTTTTTCGCGTAAACGCTGAACTTCATTACTAAATTCAGTAATATCTTGAAAGCTGCGATAAACAGAAGCAAATCGTACATAGGCGACGGCATCTAGCTCACGTAATTCATCCATTACCCACTCACCGAGTAGGTGAGAGTTAACTTCTCGCTCTCCAAGCACTTGCAATTTATGCATCAAGCGACTTAGTAATGCTTCAACCTGCTCAGATTGCACTGGCCGCTTCTCTAAAGCGCGGGTAATACCTGAACGTAACTTGACTTCGTCAAATGGAGTACGTGTACCATTAGTTTTAATAATATGAGGCATGACTAAGGCTGCAGTTTCATAGGTTGTATAGCGTTCACCACAGTGTAAACATTCGCGACGGCGTCGCACTTGCGAACCATCACTGACAAGTCGTGAATCGGTAACCTTTGTTTCAGTAGCGCTACAGAATGGACAATGCATAATTTAATGATCTAAATTGGCTTAAAGTGATTCACATTCTACCGAGATTTACTACTAAATCAAGTATCTTTTAGGAATATAGATGATATCACTAAACGTATGCTTAATTAGCGTTGATAAACGGGAAACTCATGACAAAGATGTAGCACTTTATCTTTAATGTCACTGACCAAGTCTGCATTTTCAATATCATCTAAGATATCGCACATCCAATTAGCAATGTCTTGAATCTGTGCTTCTTGCATGCCACGAGTCGTGATAGCAGGGGTCCCTAAACGTAAGCCACTGGTCACGAAGGGTGATTGTGGATCGTTTGGTACGGTGTTTTTATTAACAGTGATATTTGCTAGACCTAATGTTTCTTCAGCAACTTTACCGGTGATGCCTTTATCAATTAAATCGACTAAGAATAAATGATTTTCGGTGCCGCCAGAAACAATATTATAGCCACGTTGCTGCATGGTGCTTGCCATCGCTTTAGCATTTTTTATTACTTGTTGTTGATAGGTTTTGAACTCTGGCTGTAATGCTTCTAAAAATGCGACAGCTTTGGCTGCAATAACATGCATTAGTGGGCCACCCTGAATACCGGGGAAGACTAATGAATTTAATTTTTTCTGAATATCAGGCTCGCCTTTAGATAAGATAATGCCTCCACGTGGGCCGCGTAAAGTTTTATGCGTTGTTGATGTAACTGCATGGGCAGCATCAATAGGCGATGGATATAAACCTGCAGCAATGAGTCCAGCAACGTGCGCCATATCAACAACTAAATAAGCGCCAACACTGTCAGCGATATCGCGGAATTTTTGCCAATCAATAATTTGTGAGTAAGCAGAAAAACCTGCAATAATTAACTTTGGTTTTGTTTCAGCTGCAATTTTAGCAACCTCAGCAAAGTCAATCTTACCACTTGTTTCATTTATACCATAAGAGACAACATTATATAATTTACCGGAAAAATTAACTCGCGAACCATGTGTTAAATGACCACCATGGGATAAATCCATACCTAAAATAGTATCGCCAGGTTGTATCAAAGCCATATAGGTTGCCATGTTAGCTTGTGAACCAGAATGTGGTTGGACATTCGCATAGTCAGCGCCAAATAATTCTTTAACACGATCAATTGCAAGTTGCTCTGCAATATCAACGTATTGGCAGCCACCATAATAGCGACGGTTTGGATAGCCTTCTGCATACTTATTAGTGAGTACGGAACCTTGAGCTGCTAAGACACGAGGACTTGTAAAATTTTCTGAAGCTATGAGTTCAAGATGATCTTCTTGGCGTTGTTGTTCGTGTTGGATTGCGTCCCAAAGTGCGTCATCAAAACCTGCGATAGTCATATTCTTTTCATACATAGCTGTTCTCCTCGTTCAACATATAATTTGTTGCTGCCGACTTTAAGGCCTATCTTACAGAAAATCAACACAGGAATGAGGAATCTAGGTTGAATCTAGGTTGAACAAATGCTGAACTTTGCTATGATGCATCCACAATCAAGACCGTTAACCCGTAGATAAGGATAATTTATATGGCGCAATACGTTTATACCATGAACCGTGTCTCAAAGATCGTGCCTCCGAAACGCAAGATTTTAGAAGATATCAGTTTATCGTTTTTTCCTGGTGCCAAAATTGGTGTTTTAGGGCTGAATGGCTCTGGTAAATCAACCTTATTGAAGATTATGGCGGGTATTGATAATGAAATTGAAGGTGAAGCAAGACCGCAATCAGGCATTAAAATTGGTTATCTATCTCAAGAACCACAATTAGATCCAAATAAAAATGTTAAAGCCAATGTTGAAGAAGGTGTTGCTGAAACCAAAGCACTACTCGATAGATTTAATGCTTTAAGCATGATGTTTGCTGAGCCAATGAGTGATGATGAGATGACTGCCTTATTAGAAGAGCAGGGTGAATTACAAAATGCTATTGAAGCTGCTGGTGCTTGGGAGCTAGATAGAACCTTAGAGATTGCCGCTGATGCATTACGATTACCTGCATGGGAGACTGATGTCACGACCTTATCTGGTGGTGAGCGTCGCCGAGTCGCATTATGTCGATTATTGGTATCGAAACCCGATATGTTATTACTGGATGAGCCAACTAACCATTTGGATGCAGAAAGTGTTGCATGGCTTGAACGCTTTTTAAAAGAATATCCTGGTACGGTTGTTGCCGTAACCCATGATAGATATTTCCTTGATAATGCTGCTGGTTGGATTTTAGAGCTTGATCGTGGTCGAGGTATTCCTTATGAAGGTAATTATTCAAACTGGCTGGAGCAAAAAGAACAGCGTCTAGCACTTGAGGAAAAACAAGAGAGTGCGCGTAGACGTGCAATTTCTGCAGAGAAAGAATGGGTAAAAAGTGGCGTTAAAGGTCGACATGCAAAGAGTAAAGCCCGTTTGAAAAGTTATGAAGAATTGTGTTCACAAGAATTTCAAAAACGTAATGAGACGCAATCATTATATATTCCACCCGGACCACGCTTAGGTGACTTAGTTATTGAAGCAAAAGATATTAGTAAAAGCTTTGGTGACCGCTTATTAATTGAAGGTTTTAGTTGTTTAATTCCTCCAGGTGCTGTTGTTGGTATTATTGGGGCGAATGGTGCAGGTAAAAGTACACTATTTAATATGCTCTCAAATAAAGAAGAGCCAGATTCTGGTACGATTCGCCTTGGTGAAACTGTCGAGTTAGCTTATGTCGATCAAAGTCGTGACAGCTTAAATGGCGATAATACTGTATGGAAAGAAATCTCTGATGAGCAAGAAATTATTACCATTGGTAATTATGAAATTCAGTCGAGAGCGTACGTCGGCCGATTTAACTTTAAAGGTACCGATCAGCAGAAACTAATTAAAGATTTATCTGGTGGTGAACGTAATCGTGTACATTTAGCCAAGTTACTACGTAGTGGTGGTAATGTTTTATTACTCGATGAGCCAACCAATGATTTAGATGTTGAAACTCTGCGGGCTCTAGAAGAAGCTGTTTTAGCTTTTCCCGGTTGCGCATTAGTAATCTCACATGATCGCTGGTTTCTTGATCGTATCGCGACCCACATTATTGCCTTTGAAGGTGAGAGCCAAGTGGAATTCTTTACCGGGAATTATACTGACTATGTTGAAGATCGTCGCCAGCGTTTGGGTGATGATGCATTACAACCGCATCGCATCAAATATAAGAAGATAGAATAGTTCGATATTAAAAATCTTTGTGATGCACTTTACCTTTGTATATTATTTTTTGCGTGGCACTAAATAAAAGCGTATTGGCTTTTATAATAATGGTGCCATCTGCTTGTAAGGTAATATGTGAATGTTTATTTCCGAGAGTAATGTTATTTTCTGCACTTGAGAAAGTAAGATTGTTATTCCCTTGTAAAAAAATATCACCATGTATTGTGTGTAGATCTGCATATTCTCCGCAACTTGTTTGCTGAATTGACTCATTTGTAGAAATCAACAAGTCAGAACGAGCTTGAATGGTAGATGATTTTTTTGAGCTTGCAGAAATAGTACCATTAGTATTTTGCAAAAATTGTTTGGCTGAGCATTGTTGAATGCTTGCAGACTTTGTTGTGATTTCATGGTTACCAGTAATATTCTGCTGTTTATTGTGACCAATATTTTCTAATGTATGTTGCTTGCTAGTCTGATGTAGATTATTTCCAGAAAATATATTAATAAAACCTTGTTGGCAGTTGATATGTGCGCCAATGCATTGATCATGATTGAGTGCTAGCGTACTGTTGTGATTTGCTGTTCGCAATTTAATGCGTTCATTACGCGGAGTATCCTCGAGCATTAATTGATGCTGACTATTTGTAGAAATTATATTTTGTTGTTTATTTGCATTGGTAGTGACACTCGGCATACTTTTCTTGGGTAGCATACCAAGGATAATAGGGCTATTAATGTCATCATAAAGGTGGTTTATGATAACTCTGGAGTGTGCTGCTGAAAGTAAGTGAGTACCAAAATTAAAACCTTCTTGATTTCCAGCTAGAGGCAATAACATAGATAAATAGGGTAAGAATGACTTAGGATGCTGCTGATTAGCATTAGATGTTTTTACAAAGTCAAATAGAACTTGATATTGACCTTGTGAGTTGAGTTTCGATTGATTTTCAGTATCTATGATTGAGCCTGTATAAAGACTCGCATGTTTTGGTGTTTGCAATAATGGGGGGCGGTAAATATTTTTGCCTGGTGTGATTGTTACTTCATTTGAATAGTCAGATGAAACCTTTGCCTGTGAATTTTGTTTCGCTTGATAATAATGTTTTATTTTTGTTATTAAATAATCATTGCTTAAATCAGTATTAAAAGCATCTGCTTGTAGAGGAAATATTAGTCCAATATGAAGTTTACCAATGGAGCTTTTTAATTTTATTTGTAGCGCTTGTTGATGAATCCTCTGTGCTTGTAATTCGGTATAATACTTTTCATCGTTATCTATGGCTTGTTTATTTTTGATGATGCTAGATTGCCAGTTTTCATTTGTGGGAGTTTCAGGCTCAGTTACAGCAGAGAAAGACGCTTGTGTGAAAAGGTGGTTTTGATCGCTAGCGATAACATGAATTTCATTAATCGAGCGCTTATAGTGAGCTTGCATAGCATAGAAATGTTGTTGTATGGGTTGCTTTGAATGATTTTTTGTAAGTTGACCACTATAAGGAATATAAGGAATTGCATTTGTATATTGTGGGTTAAACTCTCTATCGTCACTGAAATAAACTTTGCTGATATTCTTTTCTGTTACAAACCAATAATAAATTCCTGCTTCAGCAAGTAAACGTTGTAAGAAATGTAAATCATCTTCACCAGGGGGCTGTATGATGAGGTTTTGTTGTGGGTGTCGATGCTTTAGTAGAAATTGGTACTCATGTTTTTCAAAGTTATGTTGTTGTAAAATCTTTTCAGCGATTGTTAGTATGTTTTTATTTACAAAGACTTTTGCGCGACTATGTTTCTCTAAGAAGATTAATTTTGGTTTTAATATTAATGTGACTTGCCATTGGTTATCGTTATTTTGAGCACCAATGTTTACCTCAGTAATGAAACCATGCCGAACTTCAGACTCTTTTACGGAATTATTTATAGTAAGTGATGCTGAGCTGTCTAGTACGCTATTTACAAAAGTGGTGTCACTAAATAACTGAATGGTAAATTTGAATGGCTGGCTTAATTGCTCAACACCACTAAATTGATAGACATGAAAATATTGTTTGGCAATATTTAAAATAGGGACATGATTTTCGATGGGTTGCATATGTATAAATTTCAAAAGAATAAATTAGGCTCGATTGTCATGAAAACTGACCGTGGGCGTCAATTGCAGAAAGCTGACATAATGTCGTGATGAATTTAAAGGTCAAGGGCATAGGGCTATTATACTTGAGAAAGCTCTGCTTGTTTATAAGGATTTATTTCACCTTCGGGACGGGTTCTAAAGCGTTTATATTGCCATAAGTATTGCTCAGGAGCATGACGAATGATTTTTTCAATCATGATATTAACGGCATGCGTATCACGTTCAATATCACCGCTGGGTATATCAAGCATTAGTGGATGGCCTATTAAATCATAGCCGTCACCTTGTGGGCGTCGATAATGCGCCACAGGTAAAATGACGGCATTAGCGAGTTCAGAAAATCTTGCAGGAATAATCACTGTGTCAGCTTGAACATTAAAGAAAGGCACGAAAATACTGGCTTTATGAGCAGGGTCGATATCAGGTGTGATCCAAATAGGAATTTTTGCTTGTAGTGTTTTTACCATTTTACGCGTGTCCTCACGGACAATCGCTTGATAAAAATGTTTGTGATAAGCACGCATAGCAATGTAATCAAGAACAGGAATTTTTTGGCGTCGATAAACTACCGCAAAGTCATATTCCGTTGCTAGCAAACGACCAGCAATCGCAAAAGTACTCATATGCGTCCCAAGTAGAATAACGCCTTTATTTAAATTTTGAGCTTGTTGATAATGGTCATGGCCTTCGACGTGTTTTTTCAGTGGCAGTAAACGTTTATTCGATGCCCACCATGACATAGCAATCTCAAAAATGCCCATGCCCACAGAAGCAAAAGAATCTTTCGCTAATTGTTGACGTTCGTTATCTGATAACTCTGGGAAACAAAGTTTAAGATTAACGTCTGTGGTACTGCGTGCTTTTTTGGTAATTGAATAAGCAAGTAAGCCTAAGCAACGTCCGATCGCTAATTGCCAACGATAAGGTAGTAATACCAAAATACGCAAAATTCCGATGAATAACCAGAATGGCCAGTGATATGGTAATAATAGTGGTAAAAATTTCGTAGGCTTTTGTTTTTTAAACATAATTTTGAATGATTTCAATACTTAATAAAGGTTGCTACAATCCTGACCCCTATAGTAGTAAATTTATTGTAATGCAGCAACACGTAAAACGTAGATTCAATACAGAAGCCGCTCGTAGCAAAATATAACTGCTGAATCTAGGTTTAAGTAACTAAGGATAATTTAAATGCAAGAGTCGACTTATCAAATTTGCCCACAAATGAGTAAAGGTATTTTCAGAGCCTATGATATTCGAGGTGTTGTTGCAGACGCCTTATCTGCGGATGCGGTTTATACCATAGGCTTAAGCCTTGGTAGCTTTGCACAAGATCAAGGTGAAAAAACCATGTATGTGGCGCGCGATGGTCGAACCACAGGGCCTGAGTTAGCAAAAGCGCTTGCTGCCGGATTGCTTGCGAGTGGTTGTGATGTCATTGATATTGGTTGTGTACCTAGCCCAATTCTATATTTAGCTACGAAGTGTGGGCAGAGCAAGTCAGGCGTTATGTTAACAGCAAGCCATAATCCACCTGAATATAACGGAATGAAAATGGTAGTTGCTGGTAAAACATTGGCAGAATTAGAGATTCAATCTTTATATGAAAGGATTCAAGCATGTAGTTTTCATCATGGCCAAGGTGAGTATCAACAAAAAGACTTCACTGAATTTTATTATCAAGAATGTTTAGCTAATGTTGATATTAAGCGACCATTAAAAGTTGTTGTTGATTGTGGCAATGGTGTTGCAGGTCCTTTCATTCTAAATTTATTAGAAAAGCTGAACTGTGAAATTATTCCTTTATATTGTGATATTGATGGTAGTTTTCCAAACCATCAACCAGATCCTAGTGAAGCAGAGAATATGCAAGATTTAATTGCAGCCGTTCGTGAAAATAATGCGGAAGTGGGCTTAGCTTTTGATGGTGATGGTGACCGCTTGGGAATTGTTACCAATAAAGGCGATATTATTTGGGCGGATCGCTTAATTATGTTATTTGTAAAACATCTACTACAAGAAAACCCTGGCGCAGAAATTATTTATGATGTGAAATGTTCTCGTCACTTGGCCAACGTAATTAAAGAAAATGGTGGTGTGCCATTGATGTGGCGTACGGGGCATTCACTTATTAAAGCAAAAATGCATGAGCGCCAAGCAAAATTTGCTGGCGAAATGAGTGGACATATATTTTTTGCCGATCGTTGGTATGGTTTTGATGATGGTATTTATTCAGCACTACGCTTATTAGAAATTTTATCGAAGGATGCTCGAAGCTGTCATGATATTTTTGTCGAAGATATTCCTGATAGTGTTAATACGCCTGAAATTAAAATTGCGATAGCTGAAGAGCTAAAGTTTAGTTTTATGCAAAATTTCTTGCAGCAAGCAGAGTTCAATAATGCGGAGCTTATCACTATTGATGGTTTGCGTGCTGATTTTCCTTATGGTTGGGGATTGGTTCGTGCTTCAAATACATCTGCTTACTTAGTTGCGCGTTTTGAAGCAAATAATACGGATGATTTGGCAAAAATCCAAGGTGTTTTTCGACAACAGTTATTACAAGTTGACGCTGAATTAGAATTACCATTTTAATAGGATAATTAACTATGCGAGTAATTAGTGCAAATCTTAATGGCATTCGGGCAGCAGCTAAAAAAAGTTTTTTTGAATGGTTGTCAGAAATCAATGCAGATGTCATTTGTATTCAAGAAACTAAAGCACAGAAGCAGCAATTAACCGATCCTATTTTTCATCCCGAGAATTATCATAATTTTTTCTTTGATGCGGAAAAGAAGGGTTATAGCGGTGTTGCACTTTATTGTCGCGAAAAACCCGATAATGTTATGACTGGCTTGGGATTTGATGTTGCCGATACAGAAGGCCGTTATATTCAAGCTGATTTTGGTAGTCTAAGTGTTGCTTCCCTTTATTTACCTTCAGGTTCCAGTGGCGACGAACGCCAAAATCGCAAATATGAATTTTTAGATAGCTATGAATCAATATTGCAGCAACAGCGCAAACAAGCACGCGAATATATTATTTGTGGTGATTGGAATATAGTACATAAAGAAATTGATATTAAAAATTGGAAAAGCAATCAGAAATCATCAGGATGTTTACCCGCAGAGCGTGCTTGGCTTGATAAAATTTTCACTGACTATGGTTATGTCGATGCTTTTCGAGTTTTAAATAACGAGCCTGAACAATATACTTGGTGGTCGAACCGCGGACAGGCGTATGCGAAGAATGTTGGCTGGCGCATTGACTATCAAGTCATTACGCCAGGTTTAAAAGATAAGATTCGGGCTGTCGATATCTATAAAGAAAAACGTTTTTCTGATCATGCTCCATTGATCGTTGACTACGAGCTATAATTCTAAAGCTGCACGTTGTTTTTCTTGAATTTCTTTAATACCCGCTTGCGCTAATTCAAGCATAGCTTGCAGTTCAGTATTGTCAAAGGTTTGACCTTCTGCAGTGCCTTGTACCTCGATATATTGCAGTGCATCGTTCATAACAATATTCATGTCGGTTTCAGCATTTGAATCTTCATCATAGTCTAGATCTAATACCGCTTCACCTTGATAGATACCAACTGAAACAGCGCTGATCAAATGTTTTAAAGGGTTACCTTTAATGCGGCCTTTATTATGTAATGAGCTTATGGCATCAGCAAGAGCTACACTACTTCCGGTAATTGCTGCTGTGCGAGTGCCGCCATCAGCTTGAATAACATCACAGTCAATGTGGATGGTATGTTCGCCTAATTGTTTCAAATCAACAGCTGAACGTAGTGCACGACCAATTAAGCGTTGAATCTCTACGGTTCGGCCTCCTTGTTTACCACGAGCAGCTTCTCTATCCATACGTGAATGAGTTGAGCGCGGCAACATGCCATATTCCGCGGTAATCCAGCCTTGCTTGCCATTGTCACGTAAAAAACGTGGTAGTGAGTTACTAACACTAGCGGTACAAATCACTTTGGTATCACCAAATTCAACTAACACTGAACCTTCAGCGTGTTTTGTATAGTTGCGGGTAATGTTAATGGCACGTAATTCATTATTAGCACGATTGCTTGGTCGCATTCTTCACCTCAAGTTTTAGATTATTGCAAAAAGACAGCGATTATAACGATATCTGAGTGAAATTGCGAGTGGAGCTTGGATCGCATAATGCTTTGAAAATATAGAGAAAAAGTCACGAAAGGTCGGTTTTTCAAAAGGCTTGTTTAAGGTTTTACTATAGTTAAATCATAAATTTATTAGATCCATAAGAATTAGTACGCAAAATAAAAATGAAAAAAAACAATCACTGAGTAAGTTTCTATTCAAGGAGACGTAGTGTGGCACATGGAAGTAGTTCAGAAGCAGGAGCAACAAATCTTGGCGATGGTGACATTGCTCAAAATGAAATTGCATTGCGAAATTTGTTTAATGACTATCAAAGGGCGGTAGAAAGCAATACAGTAATGTTTAATGCCTATTGCGAGAATCAACTTGAATTCTTTAATTTTGTTCTGGACTACGCTAAACAACACAATATTAAATTAACGGATTTACTAAAAGATCGAGAAGACTTAAGGCAAGATTTATTTAATCTGCTTTTCACTTTATCAGATGCGATAGTTGTTCTTGATAGTTATCAAAAAGTTCATGTGCTAGCCCCGTTAGATACATGGCGTGCAAAAGTTCCTGAGGAATATATTTTATCTGCTACCCAATCGCCGCATGCATCTGCAGAACAAGAAGCAATAGCAACAAATCTTGGTGATGGAGATATAATCTTAAATGAGAAAGTTTTACGTGATGTTTTTGATTTTTATCAGGGAACTATAGAAGGAGATGAGCAAAGTTTTGAGCTTTATCTCCGTAATCAAGAAAGTCTTTTTAAATTTGTTATAGATTTTACTAAACAGTATAATTTAAAACTTCCTGAGTTACTTAATGAGCATGCACAGGCAAAACAAGATTTATATGCTTTGTTATTTATTGAGTCAGGTGCATTAGTTAATCTTGAGAATGATTTTCAATATAGCGATATAGGATCGCTGCTAAAAATATGGCTTAAAAAAATCCCGAAAAAATATATTTTTACTCCGACTAGAACATCAGAACAAATATTAGATGCTGCATCACAGGGAAATCCTGGTGTGGTAGAGTTTCTTCAGCGAGGCCAAGCAGTACCACCCGGAACTTGGGGGACGCAAGGAGACGCAAAAGTATTTTTTAAAGATAGATTTACATTCGCTGAGAATATAGCTGCTCCAGGTGTTTATATTTTACCGCCAGCTGGAATTGACCCACCGCCTTTTGAGCGACAAGGGAATAACAAGTCTCCTCTCGAAAGTAAGATTGGAGCTGCAATCGAAGCTCTCAGGGCTAATGGTATTGAGGGCGCTGTAAGGCTCGAGATATTGGTTGAAGCCTCTGACCATTGGCAAGTTGTTGAGGTTGATATTAAAGACTTAAAGTTAGAAAGAGTTATACTTTGGGATTCTTTGCCATATCGGGAAGGGGTATATGGTTCAAAGCTCAGTCAAGCGGTTACAGGGCTAATTGAAAATCTTCATATTGATTTAAAACTAAAAGATAAAACAAATTTTTCTGTGGAGTTTGCTAGTGTGCAATGGGATAAATCAAGTTGCTTATTTCAGGCAATACAACGAGTTTGTAAGCAAGTAGATATATTTCCTGATGTTCAACAAGAAGTTTGGGATCCTGAGAGTCTGAGGCAAGTTGTTGCTAAAGTGATCGCAGTAAACAGAGGTTTGAGTTTCCATGAATCAGAAGCAGCAAGGCCTGCGGCAGAATATAGCACTTGGTGTAGAGTATTAAGTGGATTAGAAGCACCAGAAAAAGGTTCTTTACAAGAAACAGTTTTGAGAGAACAGGATGCGAGGGGCAAAATTAATGGTATGGTTGCACAAACCATAGGTAGGATGCAGCAAGATCCAATTATGCGAATGAGACCTGAGGCAGAACAAAGTCAAATTGCGTTGCGCTTTACGGTTAGAAGTTTTCTTAATAATATGTTTGGTACTGCAGAGTCTAGTGCTGGTAGTGCGGCATCTGATGCAAAAAGACGTCGACAACAGCATACACGACAGCCACCACAACCCTATCCTCCACATCAGTGTCCGGTAGTCCCTCCAGCTGGAAGTACCGGAGGCTCAGGAAGAAGAAGAAGATAAACCATCAAATCTTTCTATCTACTTGATTAATACTAGTTTCTAGTTGACAATTAGCGCCAGCTCAATATTGATCGTGTGAATGAATTCAGGGATACCTATGATAGAAAGTATGACGGCGTTTGCTAGCCAAACGACAAACGGAGATTGGGGCAGTGCTAATTGGGATATTCGCTCAGTTAACCATCGTTATCTGGAATGCATTATACGCCTGCCGGAGTCATTACAAAGCTTAGAACCAAAGATTCGTGATATTGTGCGCCAATATGTAAAGCGCGGTAAGTTAGATTTGAACTTGCATTATAATCCTAGTGAAGCGAATACTGAGATACAAATTAATGCGGATCTTACTAAGCAATTAGCTCATGCACAAAATGAAATTTCCCGACACTTTCGATTGGTTGCACCTTTTGATTCCAGCCGCTTATTAAACTGGCCGGGTTTATTAAGTATTATTGAGAAAGAGATGGCTCCTGTTGAACAAGCTATTTTACAAATGTTAAAAATAGCACTAGAGAATCTCGTTAAAGCAAGACAAACAGAAGGCAAGGCTTTAAAAGAATTAATTGATGAACGTTTAATTGCAATACATGCTGAGGTCGCGAAAGTTAAAGAACACTTACCAAAGATATTAACAGCACATCGACAGAAGTTAACAGAAAAGCTAAATGAAATAGAGCAAACATTAGAACCCGCTCGTTTCGAGCAAGAGATGTTAATATTAATTCAGAAAAGCGATGTTGCTGAAGAGTTAGATCGTTTAGTCACACATGTTAATGAAGCAAGCAATGTTTTACAGCAAGATGGTGTGATTGGACGACGATTAGACTTTTTATTACAAGAAATGAATCGTGAAGCCAATACATTAGCATCGAAATCAATGGCGACAGAAACAACCCATGTTGCCGTTGAATTAAAGGTTTTAATTGAACAAATGCGTGAGCAAGCACAGAATATCTGTTAAACCTAGATTTTACAGTTGGCATCGTAGCGAGGGTGCCTAATATGCTGAGTCTAGGTTAAATGAAGCAAACAATAGCAAAGTTAAGAAAAAGGTTAGATTAATGCAACATCATATATCAGGAACATTATTTACTATTGCCGCTCCTTCTGGCGCAGGCAAAACAAGTTTAGTGCGCGAACTTGTACAACAAATTCCAGATATTCTTGTTTCTGTTTCGCACACCACACGGCCTATTCGTGAAGGTGAGGTTGAAGGTATTCATTATCATTTTATCGATAAAAAACAATTTAAGCAGATGATTAAAGAAAACGACTTTCTTGAGCATGCAACGGTATTTAATAATTTTTATGGCACATCCAAAAAATGGGTTGAAGGCACTCTCGCAAGTGGTAAAGATGTTATTTTAGAAATTGATTGGCAAGGAGCACAACAGATTCGGCGTTTGTTTGCTAATTGTATTAACATATTCATTTTACCACCGGCAAAAGCTGAATTATTAAAACGTCTACAAGCGCGGGCACAAGATGATGAAATGATAATTCACCAACGTATGGCTTTATCAGGACAAGAAATCTCACACTATAAAGAATTCGATTATTTGATTGTTAACGATGATTTCACTGCTGCATTACAAGATTTACGTGCCGTAGTTCTTGCGCAACGCGTATTACGATCTCGGCAAGAGACTCGCTATGCAAAGTTATTACACGAATTAGTTGATCACTAAAAAGTCAGAAAAAATAATTTCAAAAACCTCTTGATCGTTCCCCTTTTGTTCCCTATACTGCGTACAACGAGTTTAGCCTCGTATAGGCAAGGCACTGAAAAGTTCCATGACTATAGTAGGACAGGGGTTTACTCCATATTGTTAAGACACGAGCCTGCGCAAGAATCTCCATCTCTTGCGCAGACTTTTAAAAAATCAGGACTTTAAGATAAAGGTCAACTCTGGCAAGGAAGTCAGTCTTGTATAAGGCCTTAAATAAATTAGAACTTATGATAAACCATCAAGGTTGAGGCGAATGTGCTTTCTAAAAGCCGACAGTATGCGCAATACGTGAGGGTTTTAGAAAGCATATTCAACGAAAATATTGGTGTTTAGCCTAAGTTATTATAAATAATAAAAAGGAAGAGAACTATGACATACCAAGCAAACGTCTATGTAAATGATCACTCTGTTGCAATGCGAACCAGCTGCAACATCGATAAATTAAGAATTAATGCTTTAACGCTATTAGAGACGGAAGGCTCAGGAGCTTACGTTGAAATTGTTGATTTAAAAGAAGGCAATGTTTTGAATATGTTTCGAAAGGTAGCTGCAGAGTAGGTGTGGGAATGTGTCATCAGGAAAGCAACGCAAAATTATTCATATCGACATGGATTGCTTTTACGCTGCTGTTGAAATTCGAGATCATCCTGAATGGCGTAATAAACCCTTGGCTGTTGGTGGCGCCGCCAACAGACGCGGGGTTTTATGTACAAGCAACTATATTGCTCGCGAATATGGAGTCCGTTCAGCAATGGCAACAGCACATGCTTTGCGATTATGCCCTGACTTAATATTAGTTCCTCCTAGCTTTGTTAAATACCGTGAAATATCACAAAACATACGCGAAATATTTCAACGCTATACTGATTTAATTGAACCATTATCATTAGATGAAGCTTATCTTGATGTGAGTCAGTGCACACAATTTCAAGGTAGTGCGACACTTATTGCTGAATCTATTTGCCGTGAAATTTTGCAAACACAACAATTAACCGCTTCAGCAGGTATCGCGCCAAATAAATTTTTAGCAAAAATTGCCAGTGATTGGCAAAAACCAAATGGACAATTTGTTATTAGACCGGAACAGATTGCTGACTTTGTTGCAATCTTGCCAGTAAAAAAAATTTTTGGTGTCGGTAAAGTTACAGCAGAGAAAATGCGACAATTTAATATTAAAACCTGTGGCGATCTGCAGCAATGTAGCTTAATTGAGCTGCGTGATAAATTTGGTAGTTTTGGTGAGCAACTGCATGCAATGTGCCGAGGGCATGATGAGCGTGAGGTGCAGCCCAATCGAGTACGTAAATCTCTAAGTGTTGAACATACTTATCCACAAGATCTGCCAGATCTGAATGCTTGTAAGCTAGCATTGCCGGCATTATGGGATGAGCTTAAGAAGCGATTAGAAAAGCATGATAAGGAAAAGATTCATAAGCAGTTTCTAAAGTTGAAATTTTTAGATTTCCAGCAAACCACTGTAGAAACAGTAATTACAGATTTAAATATAGATACATTTTATGAATTATTAGAAAAAGGTTTTGCGCGGCAAAATAAAGCGGTACGTTTACTCGGGGTGGGAGTTGGTTTTGACAATGAACAGAATGAGCTTACAATGCAGGAACAGTTTAAATTTTAAAATAGGATTTACGCTAAACACCAGTCTCTTCGTTAATGATATTGTCAAAAAACCTCACATGTTACGTATACTATCGGTAATTTTGATAACATCATTGCCTTGATCTTGGCATTTATCGTAAGTCCTATAGAACTCAAAGGGCAATAGCATGGCGAATGAAGAAATAAAATCATATGAAGAATTTGCAGAGCGTTATGCTGCATCAGTCGATAAAAAACCTATTCATATGTACTATGAACGTCCTTCTACATGGTCATTATTACCTAAAGATTTAACCGGTCTGAAAGTGTTAGATATTGGCTGTGGCTCGGGTTGGTATGCTGAACAACTTCACCAGTATGGCGCTGAAGTATTTGCTCTTGACCGTAGTGAAAAGATGGTTGCAATGACAACAGCACGCACTAAGCAACAGTGTCGGTACCGGGTTGCAGATCTCAATCAACCACTAGATTTTTTAGCTGATCATGAATTTGATATTATCGTTGCACCACAGGTTATACACTATATTGATGATTGGCCTGCGTTATTTACAGAACTAGCTCGAGTTTTAAAAGTTCAAGGGCAGCTTGTTTTGTCTACACATCAGCCACACACAACACACTTTCTATGGAAGCTTGATACCTACTATAAGCAGCGAGTAATAGAAGATCATTGGCCGGGTGAAAATATTACCGTGCAATATTATCATCATACATTACAGGACTTATTTGAAGCTTTTTATCATGCAGGCTTTATGGTGCAACGCTTATTAGAACCTTTTCCTGATGATGAGCTTAAAGCAATGCCAGAGATGTATGGGAAAATTAGCAAAAATCCTTGGTTTTTATTTATCAAGGCGATTAAAATACCGCAGGAATTAGGCTAAATGCCAAGGCCTTATGCCAAATAAAATTGACTAATTAAAAGCAACTGAATATTGGAAATATGAATATGCAACAACAACGCATAGAAAAATTATCAACACGGCTCGCTAATCAAATTGCAGCTGGTGAAGTTGTTGAGCGACCAGCCTCTGTTATTAAAGAACTGGTTGAAAATAGCCTTGATGCCGGTGCGAACAAAATCATTATTGAATGTGAACAAGGTGGTAAGCAACTTATCAAAGTGCGGGATAATGGTTGTGGTATTCATCATGATGATTTGCCTTTGGCCGTTGCTAGTCATGCTACCAGTAAAGTGAAAAACTTGGATGACTTAACTGCAATTGCTAGTCTTGGATTTCGTGGTGAAGCGTTAGCAAGTATTAGTGCGATTTCACGTTTTGTTTTGCTTTCTCGGCAACAACAAACAGAGAATGCTTGGCGAGTACTTGTCGAAGGACGTGATATGCAAGCTAAAGTAACGCCAGCAACACATCCTATTGGCACAACGGTTGAAATTCGCGATTTATTTTTTAACACACCGGCAAGACGAAAGTTTTTACGAGCTAATAGAACTGAAGCTAATCAAATAGAAGAAGTTGTAAAACGCATTGCTTTGGCAAACTTTAACGTAGCATTTAATCTGCAAATGGATAACAAGTCCATTTTTAATTTACCTGCTGCGCCATCAGAGTTAGAGCGTGAACAACGAATTAGTAAGATATATGGCAAGAATTTTTTGAATAATGCTTATAGTATCGATATGCAAGCCAATGCCTTACGACTTTGGGGGTGGATTGGTTTACCTGATTTCACTAGAAGTCAGGCAGACTATCAATATTTTTATGTTAATGGTCGCCTTGTTCGCGATAAAATTATTAATCATGCATTAAAGCAAGTTTATAGTGAGTATTTGCATCCGGGACGACATGCACTCTACATTTTATACTTAGAGCTCGACCCAAGTGCTGTAGATGTTAATGTTCATCCTACTAAACATGAAGTGCGTTTTCGTGATAGTCGCTTAGTTCACGATTTTATCACTCATAGCTTAGACGATACTTTTCAGAAAGTAATAAAGCCAAATCTGCTTACGGCAGAAGCCGAAGAAGTAATGTTAACTCAGCAGCAACAAGAACCGGTTAACTACTCACAGCCACATGTAAACCAACCACAGTTAAATGTGCAGGAAACGCTAGAAGACTATGCTGTTCTACATAAACCTGCTTTAGCTAATACTGAAACCGTCACGGAGAAGATGTCGCTATTTCCAGAAATGTCTAAAGCAGAAGCCTCAATTGCTACGCTCAAGCCCATTACACAAACAGAAAGTGTTGTGGGCATGTTAGATACTCGTTATCTGTTGGTAGCTTGTCATGAAGATCTATTAATCATTAATATGAAAATTGCACAACAACAGCTAGCAAGAAAACGTATACAGCAAAACTATAGCGCAAACACATTAGCAATCAAGCCTTTATTGGTGCCAGAAACTTTTCAACTTACTTCACAATATCAGAAGTGCAAATCAACAGTCATTGATATGCTAACAAAATATAATTTTATTATTGAGAATTTAAGTGAAGATAGTTTGGTGTTAAGAGAGATTCCCGTTATTATCGATATTTTAGAGCCGGCTTTATTTATTGAAAATCTATTTGTCGCGATGCTAGAGCACAGTAATACTAATCTAGACTCAGAGGATGAGCTGCATTTACTTGTTAAAGCACTAACATTTACAACATTAGCTACAAAATCCGAATATGTTAATTTTTATTATGACCTGCGGAATACCTTTGATTTAGCAGATATTAAAAAGTTTTGTATGACAGTATCCAGCGCCAACTTAAAAGATTATTTTAATAAGCTATGAATTATAATAAACAAGCTCAAGCTAATAAACAAAGAATCATTTGTCTGATGGGGCCTACTGCATCAGGTAAATCAGATTTAGCCTTAAAGCTTTGTGACGAATTTCCTTGTGAAATTATCAGTGTTGATTCTGCAATGATTTATCGTGGCATGGATATCGGCACAGCAAAACCTGATGCGGCAACGCTACAACGCTATCCTCATCATTTAGTTGATATTCTCGATCCTAAGGAAAGCTATTCTGTTGGAAGCTTTAAAGCGGACGTTGAACAATTAATTCAAGATATTTGGCAGCGTCAGCATATTCCATTATTAGTCGGCGGTACCATGATGTATTATCGCATTTTGCAATTTGGTATTGCAACATTACCTAGTGCTAATCCCACTATTCGTGCGCGTTTATTAGAACAAGCTCAGCAACAGGGTTGGGCAAAGATGCATGAACGCTTGCAACAAGTTGATCCTGCTGCCGCGGCGCGTATTCATCCTAATGATCCACAACGTATTCAACGTGCATTAGAAGTTTATGAGGCGACAGGTCAAAGCCTTTCTAGCCTCCATGCTGATAATGACATCTCAATCTCATCTGATAGATTTATAAATATAGCCATTGCGCCAGAAGATAGGCAAATACTTCATGAGCGAATTGCACACCGATTTAAATTGATGCTGGAAATGGGATTTATTACCGAAGTTGAAGCTTTATACCAGCGAGGTGATTTATCCTTATCTATGCCATCGATACGTTGTGTTGGTTATAGACAAGTTTGGCAATATCTCGATGGTGAATCTGATTATAACTCGATGGTTGACAAAGGAATCATTGCTACTCGGCAATTAGCAAAGCGGCAACTGACCTGGTTACGTAAATGGCCCGCGCTGACTTGGTTTAACAGTGAAGACAGATTATTGAATCATTGTATTATTAAAGAACTGAACTCTAAAATATCGATACTTTAATTTACCAACTGTGAACGCCAAATAAGTGACCAAAAAACAATTGCATAGAAAAATTTCAACTTTTTCCAGTATTTATTCGCCCGTTTGCTGATCACGTGTTAAACTTATATACGAATGGAACTGGTTAATACTTAACTATAATTATAACAATATCAAGGAGTATCACTATGGCAAAAGGGCAAAGTTTACAAGACCCTTTCCTTAATGTACTGCGAAAGGAAAAAATCACAGTGGCAATTTATCTGGTAAATGGGATTAAATTGCAGGGGCAAGTAGAATCATTTGATCAATATGTAATTATATTACGCAACTCAGTAAGCCAGATGGTCTACAAACACGCAATATCAACAATAGTACCAGCACGCGCAGTCAAGATTTCTAGCCATGAACATACAAATGGACATGAAGAAAGTTCTGAGAAGGGCTCGGAGGAAAGTTGAAGCACGACTTAACAACAGAACGACCTACTAGTGGTGAGCGCGTTATATTAGTACATGTATTTTTTGCTAATAAACAAGAAAATTTCGCTAACTCAGCAGCAATCGAAGAATTTGCTGAGTTAGCGCGTTCAGCAGATGCAGAAATCCTTTCCGAATTTATTGCCCAGCGTTCTAAACCGACTGCAAAATATCTTATTGGCAAAGGTAAAGTTGCTGAGCTTAAGTCACAAGTTGATGCTCAGCAGGCTGAAGTTGTTCTATTTAACTACCCATTAACACCTGCTCAAGAACGTAATCTAGAACGTGAACTACAATGTCGCGTTTTAGATAGAACAAGTTTAATTTTAGATATCTTCGCGCAACGCGCACGAAGTTTTGAAGGTAAATTACAAGTTGAGCTTGCACAATTAAAACATCTATCATCACGATTAGTTCGAGGCTGGACTCACTTAGAACGACAAAAAGGGGGTATTGGTTTACGCGGTCCTGGTGAAACGCAGTTAGAAACGGATAGGCGTTTATTAAATCTTCGTATTAAGATGATCAATCAGCGGCTTGCAAAAGTAGTGAAGCAACGACAACAAAGTCGGCAAGCACGACAACGCGCTGAAATTGCGACGGCATCATTAGTTGGTTATACCAATGCTGGCAAATCAACATTATTTAATACTATGACGGCAGAGAATATCTATGTTGCAGATCAATTGTTTGCAACCTTAGATCCAACTTTGCGTCGAGTCGAATTATCGCGTGGTAACCCTATTATTTTGGCTGATACAGTTGGTTTTATTCAGCAACTGCCACATGAACTAGTTAAAGCTTTTCATGCGACACTTGAAGAAACGCGCTCAGCCAATCTATTAATACATGTAATTGATGCATCAAATGAATTACGTAATGAGCAAAAACAAGATGTTGAAGAAGTACTAGCTGAAATTGATGCTGACAAAATTCCACGTTTAGAGATTTATAATAAAATAGATTTGCTTGAAGATTGTGAACCGCATATTGACTATGATAAAGATGGCAAACCTAGTAGAGTTTGGTTATCTGCCGCAACAGGTGTTGGCATTGAACTATTGCAACAAGCATTAATCGATATAATCAGTAAAGATATTATTTGTCATGAAATACAATTAAAACCTGAGCAAGGACAGCTGCGCGCGAAATTCTATGAGTTGGGGCGCGTTGAACACGAAAGTGTCGATGAGCTTGGCAATATTCATATTACAGTTTATTTGCCGCGCTATGAATTTCTGCGATTAGCTAGTCAGTATCCCAAAATAATCAAGTAGCCAAAAATTTTATAATGCAGTGGGTATAAAAGGTTACCAATGCTCAGAACGTTTGCGTTTCCCTTTATATTCCTGAACACGCCGAGAGGTTGCTGGCGTTGTATCTGAAGGTAAATTATTTACATCAAACCATTCGTGTTTTTCAATCTCAGGATCATGACTCGCAACTTGTTTAAAGTCTTTTACTATATAAATAACAGGGTAATCATCAACACCACGAATCTTATGGTGATAAATACCAAATAACTCAGGTTCACTGTTAACTGTAACACCAACTTCTTCTTGTAACTCACGTAAAACAGCCGCTTGTGTTGTTTCGCCATTATCAACACCACCACCAGGGAAATGCCAACCACCAATATAAGTATGTTTAACAAGTAGTATTTGATTATCAGAATTGATTACGATAGCACGAACACCAACACAGGATGCGCCTAGTTTTTTTTGCCAATAACGTAAGGCTTTATTTAATACTTTATAATACTGCTGTTTCATAACACTTCTCTTATGAAGTTTGCATACTTGCAAAGTGGGTAAATAATTGTTTTAGCAACGGGGTGTGATTACAAAAACGTAAACCAACATTGCGAGCTAAAATAACGGGTAATGTCTGTGTAGTAAAAAGTTTCTTAAAACTTTGCATTAACATTAAATTAAAAAGCGTATGGCCTTTTCGAGCGCGCTCATATTTACGCAATGTTGCTAGGCTTGCAAAATCTTTTCTATTGTTATTTGCGGTAAGTAATGTGTTCGCGAGTTCATGTGCATCAAGCATGCCTAGATTCATGCCTAATCCAGCTAAAGGATGAATGGTATGAATGGCATCGCCAACTAATGCGAGATTAGGTTTCACATAATGTTTGCTATGGCGCATAGTTAGTGGAAAACTAACAGGTTTTGCTAAGGTGCTGACATTTCCAAGTCGATATTCAAATGCTTGGCTTAACTCATTATTAAATTCTTCAGTCGATAAGGATAGTAATGTATCAGCGCGTTCTGCCGGCAATGACCAGACTATAGAACATAAGTTATCTTCATTCAGAGGTAAAAATGCTAAAGGGCCATCAGCAAGAAAACGTTGCCATGCTGTTTTATTATGAGGATGCTCAGTTTTAACTGTTGTCACAATCGCATGGTGTTCATAGCTTTGCGAATTAATATCAATGTTAGCTTGTTGTCTTAGCCAGGATTTTGCGCCATCAGCACCAATAACCAGACGACTTGTTAGTGATTTGCCATTTTCCTGTTCGAGCGTTACGCCTTCCGGATGATTAAAATGTGCTGCGGTTAAATGAATGGGGCAGAGGACATCAATATTTGGTGTGAAATGAATCTTCTCCAATAACGTATTCTGTATTAAATTATTTTCAACAATATATCCTAACTGTGGTTTGCCAATATTACTTGCTGAGAATTCAATTTCACCGCGACCGGCATTATCCCAAACAAACATATTCTGATAGGGCGCAATCCGCTTTTTAGCAATAACATCAAAGACACCGATGTTCTGTAATATATTAGCTGAACCCAAAGTGAGAGCACTAACGCGCATATTATATTTGTCTTGTTCCCAAGGAGCCATTGCTTTCTGATCAACAATTGCGATGCGTAATTCGCTTGACGCTAATAAGCATGCCAAGGTACAACCTACTACACCACTGCCAATAATAATTATGTCGTAATCCACTGGTCTCGCCTATTATTTGAAAATTCAAAAGCCCATTGGGATTCATGATATCATTTGCTAGAATGTTTCGCATAGCAAAATCACAGAAGATCTGCCAAAAATCTCAAGATAGGAGGATCGTATATGAAGCACGTAAAACAACAAGGTGGTTTTACACTTCTCGAGTTACTCGTCACGATAGCGATTATCGGCATTTTAGCGAGTGTCGCTTATCCAGTCTACATCGAACATGTCACCAGAACTAAACGCGTCGAAGCACAGTCTGCTTTATTGCAATTAGCAACAAAATTAGAGCACTACTATGCGGTATACCATACTTATGCTGGAGCTAATTTAAAAAATCTGCATGCTAATGAAAAGTCTGAGCATGGTTATTACCACTTAACGATTAAAACTGAAAATTCACATACCTATGCTCTTACTGCAACCCCCATTGATACACAAGCAATACAAGATGCTGAGTGCGGTACACTGACATTAAATCAAGCGGGAGAGAAAGGCATTACGGGCATGGGTAAAGCTTCACAGTGTTGGTGATGAAGTTAAGCATTAAAATTTTTATTATTCAGCTATTGAAATTTAATTAATGCAGCCCAATTTAATAATTAAGACTCATGTTGTCTAAAATAATAGAAAGGGAATTAACCATGCGAATGGACAAACTAACAAACAAGTTTCAAATGGCTATCGCCGATGCACAATCAATTGCTATTGGTCGTGAGAATCAAATGATTGAACCATTACATATCCTTCAAGCTATGCTTGACCAAGAAGGTAGTACTATTCCACCTATTTTAACGATGGCCGGTGCTCAATTACCGCAGCTACGGACGGCATTGAGTAAAGCTCTCGATCAGTTGCCTCAAGTAGAAGGAACACCGGGCGAAGTGCATATTTCGCCAAGCTTACAACGCGTTTTTAATATTACTGATAAATTGGCACAGCAACATCAAGATCAATTTATATCAAGTGAATTATTTTTATCAGCTGCACTGGAAGACAAGGGACCTTTACGCGATATTTTAAAACAAGCTGGCATGACTAAAGCAGCTTTAGAAAAAGCCATTGAAGATGTACGTGGTGGCGCACAAGTGAATGATCAAAATGCTGAAGATCAACGCCAAGCTTTGCAAAAATATACGATTGATTTAACTGCTCGTGCTGAATCTGGAAAACTCGATCCTGTTATTGGGCGTGATGATATTATTCGTCGCGTTATACAAGTATTACAACGACGCACTAAAAATAATCCTGTTTTAATTGGTGAGCCTGGTGTTGGTAAAACGGCAATTGTTGAAGGTTTAGCGCAACGTATTGTTAATGGTGAAGTCCCTGAAGGCTTAAAAAATAAATGTGTATTATCATTAGATATGGGGGCGTTAATTGCCGGTGCAAAATTTCGTGGTGAATTTGAAGAACGTTTAAAAGCCGTTTTAAGTGATTTGGCTAAACAAGAAGGGCAGGTTATATTATTTATTGATGAACTGCATACCATGGTTGGTGCTGGAAAAGCTGAAGGTGCTATGGATGCGGGAAATATGTTAAAACCAGCCTTAGCGCGTGGTGAGTTACATTGTGTTGGTGCGACGACGCTCAATGAATATCGACAATACATTGAAAAAGATGCAGCATTAGAACGCCGTTTTCAGCGCGTATTAGTCGAGGAACCGACTGTGCCTGATACTATTGCGATTCTGCGTGGTCTAAAAGAGCGATATGAGTTACATCATGGTGTCGAAATTACTGATCCTGCCATCGTTGCGGCCGCCACTTTATCGCATCGTTATATTTCAGATAGGCAATTACCGGATAAAGCGATTGATCTAATCGATGAGGCTGGTAGTCAAATTCGTATGGAAATTGATTCAAAACCTGAAGAGCTAGATCGTTTAGAACGACGTTTAATTCAATTAAAGATTGAGCGTGAAGCGCTGAAAAAAGAAAGTGATGCGGCATCAATAAAGCGCTTGCAAGATTTAGAAACAGAAATTGCTAGCAATGAAAAAGAGTTTAGTGATTTAGAAGAAATATGGAAAGGCGAAAAAGCAGCGCTTCAAGGTACACAACATATCAAAAGTGAATTAGAGCGTGCCCGTTTAGAATTAGAAACTGCGTCGCGCGCTGCAGATTTACAACGTATGTCAGAATTACAATATGGCCGTATTCCAGAGTTAGAAAAACAATTGCTAGCCGCAGGTGAAGCAGAACAACAAGAAACAAAACTTGTTCGCAGTAAAGTTACCGAGGAAGAAATTGCTGAAGTTGTGTCTAAATGGACGCATATTCCAGTTTCGAAGATGCTAGAAGGTGAAAAAGATAAATTATTGCATATGGAAGATGCGTTGCATAAACGTGTTATTGGTCAAGGTGAAGCTGTCAGTGTTGTTGCCGATGCTATTCGGCGCTCACGTTCAGGTTTGTCTGATCCAAATCGGCCAATAGGCTCATTCTTATTTTTAGGACCAACCGGAGTTGGTAAAACCGAACTTTGTAAAGCCTTAGCAGAATTTATGTTTGATACCGAAGAAGCCATGATTCGAATCGATATGTCAGAATTTATGGAAAAACATTCAGTGGCACGTTTAATCGGTGCACCTCCTGGTTATGTTGGTTATGAAGAAGGGGGGTATTTAACTGAGCTTGTGCGGCGTAAACCTTACTCTGTTATTTTAATGGATGAAGTTGAGAAAGCGCACCCCGATGTTTTTAATATTTTATTACAAGTATTAGATGATGGTCGATTAACGGATGGCCAAGGCCGCACGGTTGATTTTCGTAATACAGTTATAGTGATGACATCAAATCTTGGATCGCATTTAATTCAAGATATGGCAGCTGAAAACGATTATGAGAAAATGCGTAGCGCAGTTATGGATGTTGTTGGTCAACACTTTAGACCAGAGTTTATCAACCGTATTGATGAGAGTGTTGTTTTTCATCCATTGGCACAAAATCAAATTCGAATGATTGCCAATATACAAATTGCGCATTTGGCTCAGCGCCTACAAGATAAAGACATTAAGCTTGAAGTAAGTGACGAAGCGCTAGATTATCTTGCTGAAGCCGGGTTTGATCCTGTCTATGGAGCAAGACCATTAAAACGCGCAGTTCAACAGTATTTAGAAAATCCATTAGCGAAACAGTTGCTTGCTGGTGAATTCGCCAGTGGTAATATTATAAAAGTAATCTTACAGAATAAAGCATTAAACTTTAGTAAAGAGTGAATTTTGCAGGACTTATGCTGCATGCTTCGATCTTGGCATTTAGCGCAAGGCCTGTTTTAGTTTTTCCTTGGTTTTATATTCTTCTAGATCGAGAAGTGCCGCTTCGAGCGTTATGACGACCACGGGCTAGCCTATCTCTAACGGCAGTATTGGGCTTAATAAGCATATTAGCTGCAGCAAATATTATGTTTGCACCTGATTCTATTCTCTGTAATTCTATACAAATTTTTATATTACCTTTAACATTTTTTGGTGTCGTTGCTAAATAAGCTTCGCAACCTGCTTGAATACCCTTATGTAAGCATTCTGAAACAAGTAACATTTCTGCAATAGGGGCAGCACTGGCAGGTTGTTGAGATGCTGCACCAAATTGGCCCATAAAGTGCAGCCTTATCAAATCTTCAATTTCTGTACATATATGGGTTATATCGGAAACACCCATTTCAGTTTTTATTAATTGTTTCTCGGCAATTATTTTGCTGAGTTGCACTTCAATATGTTTTGCGATCAGAGAAATATAAAACTGTTGCGCATTTGCAATTTGAGTCATTACAGGAAAAAAAAATGTAGGGTTACTAGCTTGGCTTTGATCATTGACTGCTATGCCGACTAGATTCAAGATGGGACAAGCAAGACCTCTATGTTTATCGCTCTGGAAAAAGATATCAGCTCCATGAGTAACCAATAACAAAGCTTTTGCTCGTTGGTTAGCTAGAATCGCGCGGTGCAAGGCTGTTTGTCCTGAACTTTCACCATAGGCATTAATATTATTGCCAGCAGCTATATATGTTTGGAGCATCTCTGTAGATAATTCTTGCCGAGGATCAGCAGCTATCTGTCTAAGCTTAAGTGCTGATATAGAGGGGCTTAGCATGTGTACTAATTCCTTATTAATAATATTTATGGACAAAATATACTCCAATTTATTTTATGTCAATATATGTCGAAACCTAGAGTTTGTTACTTATTTTTACAGGACTTACACTGAATACAAGGTTGAATACTGAGCGTAAGCTCTGCCTCATTGATTATTTAGTCATAATATAACGTTTTGGTTGATTTAAAACGCATACTACTTTATTATTTTTGGACTATGTTTGCACAGAATAGTGCTTAATTTTATTGAGAGAAGGTTACAGATAATGTATACGCCCCCATATAGTGACAGAGATGATGAGGAGCTCATATTCCTTACTCCGACAAATCAAAAGCAGTTAGCGTTGTATCTAGAGCAATTAGAACGGGCAGAATGGCCCAAAAGATATAAATTAGATTTAAGAGCGATTGATATAAGTGGCCATATCGAACAGATTAAACAATTATACTGGTGTGATGTAGAGCTTGAATTGCTTTTATTGATGACCTCGGACTTTACCGATATCTTTGCGAATAAATTTTCTTTCAGTACAGCGGCTGGTAGCAACAAGAAAGTATCTTTTTATAAAAAGAATGATCATGCGAGCTGTGTTGCAACGGTTAGGTCTAATATGCTTTATATTACACTAGACCCTAATTTTGGAGACTATGCTTTCTTGCTCACTGCTGCAGCAGACAAGATTACGTTTACTTTTGCGCCTGGAATAACGCCACAACAGGTATTGCATTTTCGAGATGGTATATGTCAACAATTAATAGATAAAGAGAAAACTATTTCATTTACAAATCCACCGCCATTTGAATCTACTAGTTGGTTAAGAGAGGATGTAAAGCAGACTAAACATCCTGTAAATAATGTTGTTACCAGCATATCTTTTGCAGAGCATACGGTCTTGACCTGTAATGCAGATATAAGATCTCTTAAGTTCATGCCGCGCAACCTCTCTGAACTTAAAGAATTGATTAATTACATCCAATATTTTTGTGAATATTATTTTAAGCGTTATCCACTCAGTTATGATAATTTTAACGTTCAACAAATTATTAGTGTATGTATTGATTTAACATCAATGGAATCTCTAGACAGACAAACAATGAATGTTTTATATGCTCAATCTTTTCCTGATAGTTGTCGTGTGAAAATCATAATACCCAATAGTCCAAGACACAATGATGTGATCGCATTAACAGAATTACCAGAACCTTTAGAGTTACAAGTAGAAAACCAGGTCACAGTCGCACGACAAGAAGTGAGTAGTGATGCAAGATATGTGAAAATTGATCTGTCATCGCCTATTCTCTTTAACTTAGATATCTTTGCTCAAAAGGCGGATAATTTAAGGGTGATATTAGCTTTATCTATGCCTGATAACATGTCTTCGCAACAATTTCAGACTGCACAAACAGTACTTGGATGGGTAAGAGCAAATATTCGTATTTTTAAAGAGATAGAGTTTGACACAGCTAGTTCAGGTTTCGGGAGAAACATTCACTTTTTGGGAGCAAAGGCTCACTATGATCTACTAAAATATATTTTATCTACAAGTTTTCACTCTCGAGATCTTAATATTTCCTGTGACGCATTTAGCTTTACAACTACAGCTGGCATACATAATCCACCAACCAGAATATTGAGTCTTTATGATTTAGGGCTTTTGGAAGATGCAAGCAGAAATCCGTGTTTTCAGCACTGCCAAATTGATCTAAATTTAATAGAGGTAGATGAGGTAGCGTTAGTTAAAAAAATGCGGTCTTTAACAATAGCATTATCAGGCAATGCTTCTATTGCTGATAGAGAATATAGTTTGAGGCTTTCAACAACATATGAAAGTGATGATGCCATTGCCTCACTTTTAGACTTCATTCCAACTTTAAATCTCACAAAGATTGTAGTTACCGGAGATTTTCAATTTGGTATTACACGTTTTGCGGCAGCATTGTATGAGCACTGTCCAAACATCGTTGTTGCTTCTTGTAATAGAGACAAGCAAATCAAGCCTGTTACTCGAGACGAGGTTAGTTCATTCGCTCTTCGTAGGCAGAAAGATGAGAGAGCTAGGGCAAACAGAGAAAAAAGAGATGCTATTAGCAATCGTGTTTTAGCAGAAAAGTTCAAAAGAGTGGCTGATCTTCAAGCAAGAAAAGATGCTGCCGATAAAACTGCAAAAAGACGATCAAAACGAAGGAAAACAGCACCCGGTCAATCTTAGCATATTAATATGAGAACAATGAAAGTGCTCAGTATATCTATGAGATATACCGAGCATTATTAAAGATTAGCTTTCTTTATTTTCTTTTGACTCTGTTTTTTCTGAGTCACTTGCTTCTTGAGCTTGCGATGTAGCGCTTTTTTCTGTAACTTTTTTATGTTTACTACTAAAAAAGCCTAACCATAAAGACCGAAAGGTATAGAGCTTTGTTACTACTAATAACACAATTGAAATTGTGACTAAGCTACCGATATGCGCCCATAAGCTAATTAATAATAAAAGGAAGAATACGGTATAAACTGCGGAAACAATTGCTTTCTCAGTATCAAACGGTTTTTGTACCCATTCAACACCTGCGGCAATACATTTTTCAGCCCAATCATATTTCACTGTTGATTCGGGAAAGTAAAACCATGTTGTACCTAAACCAATTATTGTAATAATAATGATGAGCCAATCATGGTGCCAAAATCCAAAACAAAATAGAATGAAAAATAGAAGTGAATAAAGCCAACTTAAAGGATTGTGTTGGTGGTCTAATAGCTTTTTGCTGATCTTCATAAGAAATCCTTTTTACTTTTATTGTTATTTTACTTTTCCCTTTATGGGGTATTTATTTACATAATATCGAGATTAAGTATAGACGATGAACTTTGCTTTATCTAGCTAGCAAGTTATCTGAATAAAGTTGGCCTAAAACAATCCATAAATGACGGCGTTACTTCATATTTTTTGATAACCTTTGCGCACAATATTGGAGTGTAAAAGACATCATAGACAAATTCTATTCATGTTGTCTTGATGCTGGAGGTGTATGTTTTGTTAATAGCCGGTGGTATCATTTTTCGCCAAGCATTGAAAAACAAAGTGATGGAACTGAAATCTAATCTGCTACAATCAGAAAGAGCTATAACCGAATAAATAATTAAGGCAGGGATGCAATGTTAAAAAATACAATTGATGTTTTAATCGTTGGTGCAGGACCTGTTGGTCTAACACTAGCTGCAGAATTAGCTCGTCACGACGTACCTTTTAGAATCATCGATAAGAATAATTCTATTAGCCAAGAATCTCGCGCCGTTGGCGTGCAAGCACGGACATTAGAGATGTTGGCAGATATGGGGATTATTAGCGAATTTTTTAGTCGTGGACATCGATTAAACGGCATGCGTATGTTTAGTGATGGTAAACCGTTATTGAGTATGAATACCAACTATATCGATAGCCCTTATAATTGTGTATTAGCGTTGCCGCAAAGTGAAACTGAAAGTATTTTAGTTGGTCATTTAGCTAATCTTGAAAAAGAGGTGGAGCGCGGTGTCGAGTTGGTTTCACTTGAACAGGAAACTGAGCATGTCAATGTTGTCATTGCCTACGATGATCACCAAGAAGCCTTACAGGCTAAATATATTGTTGGTTGCGATGGTGCGCATAGTCAAGTGCGGAAATCTATAGGACTTGAGTTTGCTGGTACTCAATTTCCTGAGCAGTGGTTAAACGGTGATGTTTATGCGGATTTCAGCAGTGACCCAAACTATGTTCATGTTTATTATCATGGGAATTCAGTGTTAGCCATTATTCCCATTAATGCAAAGCGTTTACGAATCATTAGCAATTATCGGCAACATCATCCGGAAGAAAATCAACAAGGTCAGCCTACTGTTGCTGAATTACAAACTCTCATTGAACGTTATATTCCTGATAGTACTATTCAGCTTGGTGACGCTGTTTGGTTAAATGAATTTGGTATACATTTTCGTAATGCGCAGAGTATGCGCAAACAACGTGTATTCTTAGCGGGTGATGCTGCGCATATCCATAGTCCGGTTGGTGGGCAAGGTATGAATACCGGTATGCAAGATGTTTATAATTTAGCGTGGAAATTAAGTTTGGTTTTTAAAGGTAAAGCTAAACAGGCATTACTTGATAGCTATGAAGCGGAGCGTTTGCCGGTTGCCAAAGAAGTGATTAGCAACACGAATCGTTTTACGAAGTTAATCACGTTGACTAACCCGGTATTACGTTATCTACGTAATTGTTTATTACCACTATTGTTTCGAAATAAGAAAATTCATCATGCGATCGTCAATAACTTAGCAGAGCTGAATATAAATTATCGAAAAAGCATACTGGTTGATGAGGATTGGTTAATCGGTAAAAAGCATCCATCTACATTACGTTTACCAGCCGGTGATAGAGCACCAGATGCACCCTTAACACTAATGCCAAGTCAACAAGCGAGCTCAATTCATCGAGCGCTTCAGGGGCCTCAATTTAATTTATTACTATTCCAAGGCAAGCAAGATCTATCTGAAAATATTGAAAAATTTATGGCTCTTGCCGAACAAATTAAGCAGCAGGCGGGTGAATTCATTAATATTCATTTTATTCTTCACCAAGACAGCCAGCAGCTACAAGCCTATGGAAAAATATATTTAGATAAAAATAATCAGGCCCATAAACGTTATTTTTCAAAAAAATCATCGGTTTACCTAATAAGACCGGATGGCTATATCAGTTACCGAGCTTGTCCAATTAGCATAGATAGTCTATTAATTTATTGGGATAAATTAATGCTAGGGACGGTAGTATAAAAATAGAGCTGCGCAAAATTTGCCTAATTAATAGTGCTTGAGCTATAATATATCAAATGTTAACGGTGTAGTTTTGGAGAATCATGATATGGCTGTTGAGCTTTCTTCTGGGGTGCCTTCACAAAAAACAGATGCGACTGGACTTGCCGCATACTATAAGGTTCAGATTGGCGCTCTATTAAAGGATGTCGGTGGAGCTTCAAGTAAAGAAACATTGAACAATGCCTCTCAAGCAATACTTGAACAAGTACGTCATTATAGAGGGCTTCTAACGCAGCTTGAGAGTCAATATCCTACCGTGGCTGCTAGTCGTATTTCTCCACAGCCTTTTGATGCCGTATCAACTCAAATGTTAGTTGAGAGAGGCTCCGGGGGAATATTTGCTAAACCTCTTCCTGGTTCTTCATCATCTGAAGCTCGTTTTTGGCCTAATGCGCCGATTGTATCTGCGGCAAATCCAGCTAAGGCACGATCAAAAAATCCATCACACCATAATCCTAAAGGTCCAAAGAGACGTAGCTAAATCATCTGTGGTTTTGCATTAACGGATAAATAGATAAACAGTAGCATTGTCTATCTCAAATCTTTATACTTTGCTCATCGTTATTTTATTTTAATTCTAGAGCGTAATCATGGCTGAAACTGAAAAAGACCCGATTCCCGCACACAAATCTAAAGGTATTTATTTACTACCAAATCTATTCACAACAGCTGGCCTATTCGCTGGATTTTATTCTATTGTCGCTGCCTTGAAAGGGCACTTTGCCTTTGCTGCGATTGCTATTTTTATCGCGATGATTGCTGATGGTCTCGATGGGCGTGTGGCACGTCTCACCAATACCGAATCAGCTTTTGGTGCTCAATACGATAGCTTGTCGGATATGGTGTCGTTTGGTGTTGCTCCAGCACTGGTTGCCTATAGTTGGGGGTTATCCGAATTAGGTAAACTGGGTTGGCTAGCCGCGTTTTTATATGCTGCTGGCACAGCATTGCGCTTAGCTCGTTTTAATACACAGCTAGGTAGTACTGACAAACGTTTTTTCATTGGTTTGCCTTGTCCTGCTGCAGCAGGTGTTGTTGCAGGTATGGTTTGGTGTGGCCAAGAATTTAATATCAATGCCCATAGCTTATCAATTATCGTCGCATTGATTACAGCCATTGCTGGTTGTCTTATGATAAGCAACCTACGCTATCATAGTTTTAAGCAAATCGACTTAAAAAAACATGTGCCGTTCTTTGCGATTATTGTTGTAGTGATCGTCTTTATTCTTATTTCTGTTGATCCACCAACAGTGCTATTCTTAATTTTCTTCTTATATGCCCTCTCTGGCCCAATAATGTCATTGCGAATGCGTAATACATTAAAGAAACGGCTGTGGCACAGACGTAAGAATAAAAAGTAGTGGTTTTGTAAATATAGAAAAAACCTAACAAAATCGCAGTATTACTTCATTTGCTATAATTATCATGTAGTAATGATGGAGTAAGCTACTGATGGCAAGTAATAGAAGCAATAACCTCAAAACAAGTAAAATCATGCTATTTACGGCCTGGTTTTTATTCTTTGCCTTACTATTTGTTTTCTTTGAAGCCTTTGTTAGTCACCAATTCAATCCAAATCAACAAGTACAGACTTTATTAACAGAGTACGGACAGAAGAAAGTAATATTGCATAGTAATCGTTTTCATCATTATGTTGTTACGGGCAAACTTAATGGTGAGAAAGTCACATTCCTTATTGATACGGGTGCATCAAATGTATCTATTCCTCAAAGTCTAGCCAAGAAATTAAAGTTAGTTAAAGGGGGGGCTGTACGAGCGCGCACAGCTAATGGTGTTATTGATGTTTATCAAACACGTATTGCTTCGATAAAGATTGGAGATATTAATTTACGAAATATTCGCGCAAGTATTAATCCGAATATGAAAAGTAAATATATTTTATTAGGAATGAGTGCGCTACGTCATTTAGACTTTCAACAGAAAGACGGTAATTTAATTCTTATGCAGCAATTCATAAAACCTTAAAATCATTGAGGTGGTACATTTTGTAAGATGTTTAATGTTGTAATTAACACTCAATAACATTTACTGCCAAGCCACCCAGCGATGTTTCTTTATAAATAGTTTGCATGCCTTTGCCAGTTTCTAACATCGTTGCAATGACTTTATCTAAAGATACTTTATGTTGACCATCTCCTAAGATTGCAAGACGCATGGCATTAACCGCTTTTACAGATCCCATGGCATTGCGTTCGATACAAGGAATCTGCACTAGTCCTGCAACGGGGTCGCAAGTCATACCAAGATGATGCTCCATCGCTATTTCAGCTGCATTTTCAATTTGCTCAATAGTGCCGCCAAGAACTGCCGTTAAAGCTGCTGCGGCCATGGAAGAGGCAACACCAACTTCACCTTGGCAACCTACTTCAGCACCGGAAATAGACGCGCCTTTTTTATAAAGGATAGCCATAGCACCTGCGGTTAACAGAAAATCAATAACATTAGAACTCGTCACATTGGGATAGAAATTTTTATAGTATGTTAATACTGCAGGAATAATGCCAGCCGCACCATTGGTAGGAGCAGTTACAACACGACCACCAGCTGCATTTTCTTCATTGACGGCCATCGCATACATATTTAACCAATTCATAGCATCTGTTTCAGCATAACTATTTGGTTTACCCTGCGTCTGTAACTTTTTCATAATTTCAGAAGCACGACGTTTTACATGTAAGATGCCTGGCAATTCACCCTGTGTCGTACAGCCTTTATCGATGCATTTCTGCATGATGTCAGCAATATGCAATATACGTTGTCGCACTTCTTTTTCACTATGCCACGTTTTCTCATTTGCTAACATGAGTTCACTTATACTAAGTCCATGCTGCTTGCATTGTTCTAATAGTTCTGCAGCAGTATTAAAAGGATAAGGAATAGGTTTTTCTTCTTTACTATTTTCTTGTTGAATTTCAGCTGCAGTTAGAATAAAGCCACCACCAATAGAGAAAAAGGTTTCTTCACTAAGCTGTTTGTGATTGCTATCAAAAGCAGTGAAGCGCATGCCATTACTGTGTTCTGGTAGAAACGTATCATTGTGAAATTGTAAATCAATACGGTAATCAAAAGCTACAGAGTGCTGCTTATTGAGAATAAGCTGTTTGGTTTCTTTAATTGAAGCAAGACGTTGATCAATACTTTCTGGATCAATAGTTGCTGGTTCCTCACCCTCTAAACCCATTAGCACAGCTTTATCAGTGCCATGACCGATCCCCGTTAAGGCAAGTGAACCATATAAGTCTATCTTTACTTTGTGAATTGTTGCTAGCTGCTCAGATGTAAAATGATTAATAAAGATATAGGCTGCACGCATAGGGCCAACAGAATGTGAGCTTGAAGGTCCAATGCCAATGGAAAATAGATCAAAAATGCTAAGACTCATGTACATACCTCATTTCAAAAAAATTCATATCATAATGACTTTAGATGCATGTTAATCAATATCATTAGTCTGATCCAGCCTAACAGGTTTAGGATTTACGATAAATGCTAAGATTGAAGCAATTATCGCAAGTCCTAAGGTCATTATTTTGTTCAGTTTCTTGACAACTGCTTTTGTCTATGCTTTATTTACACAGGGATTTAAAATTAATTGAAAGAGTGTCAGGACGAATATTATGGCTAATCAGGAAAATTTCAATATTATCTCTACAGTGAAACTACCTAACACCGCGGTAAATTCTTATCTTTATTATTCATTCTCATCTTCTTTTTATTATTATTTTAGCTAAGACCTTGTTAGCAAGTAATACCCGAAAATATTTCTATTAAATTTATAAACGAACGAACGAACGAACTTTGAATTAAACCATACACAAACGAGGCAAATTATGTATCAAGTAACCGATGACGTCAGAATAAAAGGATTGCACCCTTTAATTTCACCCGCACTTTTAATGGATCAGTTGCCTATTACAGAACGAGTCAGTAAAACTGTGGCTAAAACACGAGAAGATGTGAGTGCAGCATTCTGTGGACAAGATGACAGATTGGTTGTTGTTGTCGGACCATGTTCTATTCACGATCCGAAAGCTGCAATCGAATATGCAAATAAACTGTTAGTCGCACGCCAACGTTTACAAAAAGATCTTATTATTGTCATGCGGATTTATTTTGAGAAACCAAGGACGACAGTCGGCTGGAAAGGATTAATAAATGATCCTAATTTAGATAATAGCTTTCGCATCAACCATGGTTTAACGACAGCAAGAGAGTTATTACTTGAACTGGGCAATATGGGCGTTCCTGTCGGCTCAGAGTTTTTAGATACGATTATTCCACAGTATATAAGTGATTTAGTATCTTGGGGGGCGATTGGAGCTCGTACCACGGAAAGCCAAGTACATAGAGAACTTGCATCAGGTTTATCGATGCCAATTGGATTTAAAAATGGCACAACAGGCAGTATACAGATTGCGGTTGATGCTATACGCGCATCCTATCAGCCACATCATTTCTTGAGTGTTACCAAAAACGGTATGGCTGCAATTGTGGCAACAACAGGTAATGATGCTTGCCATATAATTTTACGCGGTTCTTCAGCTGGACCTAATTACGAAGCTGAGCATGTGAAAAAAGTGAAAGAAACATTACAGCAAGCCAATGTGACAACCCGGGTCATGATTGATTGCAGTCATGGTAATAGTAATAAACAACATGACCGTCAGGTGATCGTCGCCAAAGATATTGCTGAACAACTCAGCGCGGGTGAAACACAAGTTGCTGGTGTTATGCTTGAGAGTAATTTGGTTGAAGGTAATCAAAAGTTAATAAGCAAAGAAGACCTGACCTATGGTCAGAGTATCACAGATGCCTGTATTTCTTGGGAACAAACCATACCGGTTTTAGAAACTTTATCTGCAGCAGTACAACAGCGACGTAAATTTATTGAAAACGCACAACAGAAGGGGCAAGCCGCATGAGTGACAGCATGAATGAACAGCTTGGCAAAGTAAGAAAAGACATTGATAGAATCGATAAGCAGATGCAGGATTTAATTTGTCAACGTGTTAAATGTGTTGATAGCGTCGCTAAAATTAAGAGGCAAGCTGGTCAAGATGCTGTATTTTATCGACCGGAACGTGAAGCTCAAGTGCTGCGAGAAATTATGCAACGTGATTGTGGTGGCTTACCTGAAAAAGAAATGGCGAAAATCTTTCGTGCGATCATGTCAGCCTGTTTAGCCTTGCAGCAACCTTTGAGTATTGCATTTTTAGGGCCTATTGGTACGTTCTCCCAAGAAGCTGTAGTAAAACATTTTGGACCATCAGTTAAACTGGTGCCACAAAGCTCAATTGCAGATGTTTTTCATAAAGTAGAAACCAATGAATTACCTTATGGCGTTGTGCCGATTGAAAATTCAATTGGTGGCTTAGTTAATCCAACCATGCAGGAACTCATCAAGACAGATAATAGAATTTGTGGTGAAGTACGTATAGCAATACATCAGAATCTAATGCTTAATCCTGAGCTAACAAAAGACATAAAACGTATTTACTCACATCAGCAATCATTGTTGCAATGCAAGCAATGGCTAAAGGCAAACTATCCGCACGCAGAATTTATTGAAGTTTCCAGTAATGCATTCGCTGCAGAAAAAGTTGTAGATGAGAAAGGTAGTGCAGCTGTTGCCGGTGTTTTAGCTGCGGAGCAATATGGATTAACCATCATTGCTGAAGACATTGCTGATCGCAAAGATAACAATACTCGCTTTTTAATTATTGGAAAACATATGCTGGGAGAAAGCGGTGAAGATAAGACGTCATTATTAATTTCCGCACAGAATGAACCAGGATTATTAGAAAAAGTAATATTACCACTGTCAGAAAATAAGGTGAACCTATGCATGATCAAGTCACAGGCATCAGCAGAGTCTGCTAATGAAATATTATTTTTCCTCGATCTTGAAGAACATTGTAGTAATAATCGATTGCAAGCGGTCTTAGCTGAGCTTGCACCGCAGCCGTTGTCAGTGAAAGTATTGGGGTCGTATCCAGTGGCTGTGCTCTAAATTAAGATTTCGCAAGTGATTAAAACATTGTGGTATTACCATTCCCACTGTAATAAAGGTGTTAAAATATTTAGTAGACCTTGAAATTATTCAGGAGATAACAGGTAAAGAGCGACATAAAATATATTCTTATAAAAATTATTTAGATATTCTAAGTCATGGAATCGGAAATTATTAAATCTAGGAATTTGAGTTATGAATAAAGATATACTACTTGAGTCAATCATTAGTTGCCCAAAATGCCAGTTTGAAAAAGAAGAAAAAATGCCAACCAATGCCTGCCAATATTTTTATGAATGTACGAATTGTGGTGTTTTGCTAAAGCCGAAAGCAGGAGATTGTTGTGTATTTTGTTCATATGGATCAGTTAAATGCCCACCCCAACAAAAGGATAGTGGATGTTGTGCATAATAGTGCTTACAGCATTGTTGACGTTACCCGCTTTAAGCTTAATCCATTAAAAATTGAGCCCTGAATACTTTTTTATATTGTGCCAGCGTTATCATCAAAATTTGCATTACTATAGATTTATCCGTTACTTTAATAAGGAGGATACCTATGTTAGAACAGCTTAAGTTTATTGACTTGACTCACAGCCTTTCTCAAGAGATGCCTCAATGGCCCGCTCCAGCTAAAGTAGCATTTTCTCATTCAATTCATATGTCCTATCATGAGTCAGGTGCTTTGATCACTAATATTTCAAGTACTACAGGGGCCGGTACTCATGTGGATGCGCCGAAACATTTCATTGAGGGTGCAAGAGCTATCGATCAATTAACGCTAGAGGAACTGTATTGTCCAGCCGTGGTAATCGATATTAAGCAGCAGTCGCTACAAAACCCGGATTACACTTTGCAATACCAAGATATTAAGATGTGGATTGAAACATATGGGCCTCTACCAAAAAAGGCTCTAGTCATTGCAAATTCAGGTTGGTCTAAATATTGGCATGAACCAGAGAGTTATGCGAATGTTGGTGAGGATCAGTTAATGCATTTTCCAGGATTTTCAAGAGAAGCAGCCGATTTTTTATTAGAACAGAATGTGGCAGGCATTGGTATTGATACATTCTCATTAGATTGCGGGATCAGTGAAAGCTTTCCCGTGCATAAAACAATTTTAGGTGCTGATAAGTATCAAATAGAAAATATGGCAAATGTAGATAGGTTGCCCGCGAGCGGTGCTTATATTTTAACGTGCCCAATGCCAATTAAAGATGCGCCAGAGGCTTTTGCTAAAGTGCTAGCAGTAACCCTTTAGCCTTTTCTAGGATGCTTTTCGAAAATTAACACAATCTTAATAAGGTGCGTGTAAAAAAAGAAAAATAGAATCACATGACTCATACGCATTACAATGCCAAGTCATTAGAGACTTGATTATTTATAATAATAGTTGCTAGCCTTACATTTTAGGGGGCAATAAAACCGGAGAATATACTATGTCATTTATTGAAACTAATGCTGCAAAATTTTATTACCAATCTTATGGAGAAGGTGCGCCTGTGATCTGTGTTTCTGGATATACTTGTGACCAGCAATTTTGGCTCCCTATTGTTGAACAATTGAGTGCTTCATATCGAGTAATTACTTTTGATAATAGAGGCGTAGGGCAAACAACAGATAAGCATACAACTCTCTCAGCTCAATTAATGGCAAAGGATGTTGTAGAATTTTCTGCAGCTCTTGGTCTGAATAAGCCTCATATTATCAGCCAGTCAATGGGTGGCACTATTGCTCAAACCATGGCAGCGGAATATCCCGATCAACTCGATAAGCTTGTATTACTCACGACATCAGCAAAATGGCGTAAAGCAATGTTATTCGGGTTTAAATCATTACTAAATTTACGTGAGCGTGGTGCAGACTTTGAAACATTGTTTGAAGGTACATTACCTTGGATTTTTGGTGATGATTTTCTACAGCAGGCTGAAAACATTAGCGCATTAAAAGCCGCGATACTAGAAAATGTCTATCCGCAAAGTCTTGCTGATCAGCAGCGTCAGTTTGCTGTTTTGGAAAGCTTTAATGGTATTAACGCATTAAATAAAATACAGGCTAAAACACTCGTTGGTTACGGTATAGAAGATTTAGTATCATTACCAAACGAATCAAAAATTTTAGCAGATAATATTAGTGATTCAAGCTTAGTTGCATTTAACTGTGCTCATGGTATTACCAACGAAGTGCCAGAACAATTGACAAGTGAATTATTAAAATTCTTAGCTAGTTAAATAATGGTGGAGGCGGCGGGAATTGAACCCGCGTCCGCAAATCCTAAACTCAAGGTACTACATGTTTAGCCATGTCATTATTTTTAACGGCTCAACCCCGACTGGCAGGGGAATCACTCGCGAGCTAAGTGAAGATTTAACAGTTTGGCCCTTAGCATGCCTTACTGCGATTCTGTTAAAGTATGACCACTGAACAGGAGCGTACAGAAACACTCAGGTCAATGGGAAGCATGTGCTTTTAAGCTACAGCGGCTTCGTCGTAAACTGCATCGTTTGCGACTATAGTTTTGCAGCATTTTTAACGAGGATAGCTAACATACTCGACATGCACCTTAAAGCATCGTAACCCGCGTCGAAGCCAAGTCGCCCCCAAAATCGTTGGTTGTTACTAGTACTTTACAAAAAAACGGGATAAAAATCCTGTTCTCATGGTTAAGTATAATTCAGAAGTAAAAGAAAGGACAAGCCTTATATCATTATTAAGTATTAGATTTAAAAATCCGTTCTTTCTGGCGTTGCCAGTCACGTTCTTTTGATGTGGCCCTAACATCATGTTGTTTCTTACCTTTTGCCAAGGCAATTTCACATTTCACATGATTGTTTTTCCAGTACATCGCAAGACAAACCAGCGTATAACCTTTCTGCTCGACGTCACCGACAAGCCTTTCTATTTGTTTCTTATGCAGTAATAGCTTACGTGAGCGTATTGGATCCGGCTCAATGTGAGTCGATGCTGATAGCAATGGTGACATATGCGCGCCTATCAAATAGACCTCATCACCTCTGAACTTCACATAGCTATCACGTAGCTGAACACGACCTGCACGGATGCTTTTCACCTCCCAACCTTGCAAAACGATACCTGCTTCAAAGCGTTGTTCAATGAAAAAATCATGCTTGGCCTTTTTATTGAGCGCGATAGTACTCTGCGGCTCAGCCTTTTTGTGCTTGCTTTTTTTACTCATGGGGCGGAATTATAAGCGGAAAGCCTTAATATACAAGTCTTGAAAAGGATATTGCTATAATTTTGTTATAAACTTATTATATGCCCACTAAAAATGAAGGATGAAATCAGCAAATGCATGTAGTTAAAGAAAGTATGTTAGTTCCTTATACGAATGATGAGATGTTTGCCTTGGTTGATAATATTCAGCAATACCATCAATTTTTACCATGGTGCCAAAAAAGTCAGGAATTAGCGCGTAGTGAAGAAGAGGTGCGTGCAGAGTTACAGATTGGTATGGATCGCTTAACGAAATCCTTCACAACCGCAAATAAACGTTTCCCTAGTGAACGCATAGAATTGAATTTAGTCAATGGACCTTTTCGGCATTTGCAAGGGACATGGGCATTTCGAACAGAGGGTGAAAAAGCATGCCACATCTCTTTGGATTTAGAGTTTGAGTTTGCCAACAAGCTATTAGGTCTTGCTTTTGGTAAGATTTTTAATGTTGCAGTTGAAAATATGATTACAGCTTTTTCTGCGCGCGCCAAAGAGATCTATGGTGAGCGAGTAATGCATGTGGATTGAAATAGCCTATGCAACGCCAGATGAGCAAGTTATAGAAAAACTAAGCGTTACAGATAATTGCACAGTAGCAACAGCGATAAAGCAATCAACGATACTCAGTCGTTTCCCTGAAATTAATTTAGCTCAAGCTAAAGTTGGTATTTTTAGCAAAAAAGTATCATTAGATTATATTTTGCATGATGGCGATCGAATTGAGATTTATCGTGAATTGACAATTGATCCTATGACCGCACGACGCTTGCGTGCAGAGAAGAAAGCAAAATAACCATTATGTAAGCTTTCAACTAGAAACGAAAATAATCCAATCCAACCAATATAATTTCTACGTTCTATTAATACCAATGTCGATAGTACTTAGTACGTAAAATATCTGAATGTTGCACACCCGATGCATCAAAGTTTTGTAATAAGCCGATATTATTAAAATTAAGCGTTAAACGCTTTTCGGCAATTTTGGTATGGCCAGATTGATAGGTATAAACGTAGTTGAAAGTGTGATCACTGAAGGTATTCACTAACATGGGGGTGCCGAGAACATCTTTAACTTGTTTTTTGCTCATGCCAGGATGCAGCTGACTTACCATTTTCTGGCTGATAGCATTACCTTGTTGGATTTGTACCTGATGTACAGGAATTAAACCACAACCCGCTAAGGTAAGGCAAAATAAGCAAATAGTTAGATGTTTAGCAAGACGCATATAATTGATTTCCTCGTCACATAAAATGCGCGCTCATCATACCTGATTTTTGGACTAGATTCCAATGCTGGAATTAAGCATAATAGCGTAAATTTTTCATAAACTTACGAGGAGATGCGTGGTGGACAAGCAAGAGCTGAAAAAGGTGGGGCTGAAGGTCACGTTACCGCGTATGAAAGTATTGAATATTCTCGATTCAGCACTTAAGCGTCATCTCAGTGCTGAAGAAATCCATAATGAATTATTAAATTCTGGCGAAGATGTTGGCCTGGCAACGGTTTATCGTGTGTTAACGCAGTTCGAAACAGCGGGATTAGTCAAACGCCATAACTTTGCAGGTGATCATTCTGTTTTTGAACTAGATCAGGGGGCGCATCATGATCATTTAGTTTGCATCAAATGTAATCGCGTTATTGAATTTGTTGATGACATCATTGAACAGCGTCAGCGTGATGTTGCGGCAGATAAAGGTTTTCAAATTACTGATCATAGCTTAAATATTTATGGCTTATGTGGCGAGTGCCAATAGACTTTTTTTGAGTATCATCCATACCAACCATCAGGTTTGATTAAAATTTTACAGTTTTAAAAGCTTGTGATAATTTCATGTGACCGCATTTTGTATTTGGAGTCATAACCTTGAGCAAGAAAACATTATTATTCATTTTATGTATGGGATTAGCCTTAGGTTTGTTGAGTGGCTGTGCGACCTACAATCCTTATACTGGGCGTAAACAATTAAGTGACTCTAGTGTTGGTGCCGGTATTGGTGCATTTAGTGGTGCTTTATTTGGATCGATACTCGGTCGTGGCCAAGGCGCGTTAATTGGAGCGGGAGTTGGTGCTTTAGCTGGAGGTTTAATTGGTAATTACATGGATCAACAACAAGCGCAATTACGACGTGAGTTAGTTGGTAGTGGTGTTCAAGTAGAGCGGCAAGGTAATAATATTCGTTTAATCATGCCAAGGAATATTACTTTTTCGATTAGTAGTTATAAGATTAAATCGAGCTTCTATCATACTTTGAATGCCGTGACATTAGTTTTCAAGAAATTCAAACGCACACGAATTCTTGTTGCCGGTTATACATCGAATACGGGTACGCGAGAATTTAATCAACGATTATCAACAGATCGGGCACGCAGTGTCGCTAATTATTTCATTGCCCAAGGTATCTCACGGCAACGTACTCGAGCTGTTGGTTATGGCGAACGTTATCCACTTGTTAGTAATCGTACTGCACGAGGTCGTGCGAAGAATCGTCGGGTTGAAGTAAAGATAATGCCGATGCGTAGTGAATAGTATCAGTAGCGTTTAGATTTTGTGAGACTAATTATTCTTAGTCTCACAAAGAGATTGGGGTTAGCGTAAGTTCTGTCAGTTTAACTTTATGGTCTTCTTGTTGGTGATGGTGGCTTAACTTGATCTTGAGCTGCATAGGCGTTCTCAAGAACACTCATTGCTACTTCGCGTATTTTCGCTTTAATCTCTGTATCGTTTGGTACACGATTTTGCTGGTTAGCCGTTTTAGTTGGTTTACGGCCATTACCACGTAATTCATTTATCCAGTCATTAACTTGAGTAAAAACGCTAGCTGCTTGTATCTGTAATTTAGCATCGTTCTTATATTCATCTGTAAGTTTTTTCGCAGGATTTATCCGTATGGAAATCAGTTCGTTATGTGAGTTAGCTCTAGTTTCAGCTTCATGTCTGCTTGGAAAAACTGCGTCATAAGACACTCCTGGATTCATTTCTGATTTAACTTTCGCTAAATACTTAATATCAAAACTATCATTTTCAAACAGAATACTTTGCATAAATTCACCTTTAGTTAATTAAGTTTGTGCAAGCATATCAAAGGGACAATAATTGCGCAACAAAAAAGTTATATTAATCAGCGGACTATCATGTATTGACGTTGACCTGATGGTTTTATAGTCAGGTGATTTCAGCGAACTTTATGGAGCAAAGTGTTTGTAATGAATTGTTAATGGAAAGTTTTGAATGTTGTAAGGCTAATAACGAAATTATTATCAACCTTACAAACAAGAATATTTTATGTTGAATGATTAAATGATGATTATTTTGGTCTTGGTGATTTTTTCTTTAAACTTGGAAAGTCAAAATCAAATCGTTCTTTAGCCCAATCAAATGTTTCTGCAATATAGCCAAAAATTTCTGCATTAGTGAAAACGCGACGCGATGCTAATTTTGAAGGCGAATCACCAGTGTTAGCATAAATCAATGCAAATCCTGCCGCCGAATCAGCACATTTAGCACACTCGCGATCAATAAATCGCTCTTGTACGGTATCTACTATTAATTGTACTGCTTCCCGCATATCAGCTGGCACATTCTCTGCCATTGAGATGGTAACTTTTATAGGCTCAGGTAAAGCTGCTCGTTTTACGGCTGCCATAACATCAGTATATGAATCGCCTTTTGCAGTATCATAGCAACGTCTTTGTCCGAAAGGAATTGCAAGAGGATGGCCGCCTTCAGACATCCTGTCTTTAGGTGATAGAACAGCCGTAATACTGTAATTAATAACAAAACAACCTTCAGATAATACTTCTTTCTGTGTAGGTCCTGGCATAAATTTCCTCGCTTCACTGGATTAAAAATTTGCAGCATTATAGTTTGTGAGCAATATTTTGTCAAGGGCTGATGTTTTTGAGCATCAATATGCAGCTATCTTGATAAGAGACTATATCAAGAAGAAATCAGGTAATCTTCTGTTTCTTCTAACTTTTTTAGGCTTGCTAATGCTTGACTATCAATATTCTTAGCTATTAGCATAGTTTTCAATATTTGGGTGGATTGTATAATTCGGAGCTTATCTGTTTTGCTACATTGCTTAATAGCCTTTTCAATTTTGAGAGCATCTGAGAGCTCACCATCAATTTGCCAGCAGGCACTGAGTTCTTGCGGAGGGAAGCTGCGCGTATATTTACATTTTGGCGAACCACTAACATGCTCAGCATAACGGCGTTCAATGTCGGTAGTGTAACCAGTATAAAGTGCGTTGTTACTGCAAGTTAATATATATATGTAATACGTCATCACGGGTCTTCATTTACTCATCGTTAATTTCGTAAACTGGTCCATATCATCCATGCTGCAAGCATTAGGAAAATAATGACACCAAAAAAGCTTGCCAACAAATGTAAGCTATTAGGCATCAAGACCAGAATATTCGGGTTATGCGCTAACGCTAATGGCACGGCAATAATCACATCCATAATGGCAGCACCGGCAACTAACCCACAAGCAAGCAGTAAACCACGATGTTTCTTTAACTGAATTACGGCAGGACTTTGTGTTTTACTTTGGCGTTGTATACCGCGATGCGTGATATACGAAATTAAACTACCGAGAAACAATGCGGTTGATGTGGCTAGTGGTAAATACATACCAATCGCAATACCTAGGATTGATAGCTTACGCGTTTTTTTACGATTCATTTTGGGTAATTCGTTAATACAAATACAGGCAATAATAATTAATGCGCCTACACCGACTAAATTCCAAGGTAAATTATCATGGAATACACCTTGCGTAATGGTTGCCATAACAGCAGCAGGGGGTGCTGGCAGTTGATCAGCATGATTCATGCCTGCATGTGGAAATGCGCCGGCAATACCATAAACACTATAAAGCAATTGCATAATGAGAGGAATAACCAATGCAGCAACCACTGCGCCAAGCAACAACATAATCTGCTGTTTCCAAGGCGTTGCACCAAGGATATGACCGACTTTCAAATCTTGGATGTTATCATTCGCAATACAAGCAGCACCGGTAATGATGGCGCCGATCATAATGGTGATGGCTGCGGCTTGTTGCATCTCTAAATGTGTTACATGAACCTGCAAACTGAGTACCAAACGAATCCCAATTGCTGCTAGTAACATACCTGCAATAATCACAGCTGAACCTGGACTAGCGGATACGCCAACTAAACCTGAAAAGTAACCGCAGATGGCTGCAAAAATGAAACCAAAAAAAACAACATAGAAAATACTCGCGACAATAAATGGAATATGTAAGTTAGATGCCAATCCCAAGGAAGAAAGGTGGAAAGTATTCGCAAACAGAAAAGCCATCCACACCGACAACAATACAATACCCGTGATAACAAAAATTAATGGCATATCATATTCAGTGCGTGGAATATGTGTTCTGCGAGTTTTGGTTGTGAAGACTTGCCAGGACGTTTTTATGCTTATCCAAAAGGGTTTTAATAAGTTTAATAGCGTCCATAAACCTGCCGTTAACATCGCACCAACACCGATATAACGAATCTTACTATCCCACAACACACTAACCATTTGCGTTACAGATTGATGAGCAAATTGACTGCTGTGACTTAAATAAGGCAGGCATAATAAACTACTAATGATGGCGCCGATTAAAATACTTATGCCGACACCAATACCAATAATGTACCCTGCACCTATCATTGTCGCAGAGAAACCAACACCAAATCCAAATAGAGTATTATCACGCATAAACCAATAATGAATATTGCTGGAAACAACTTTAAAACCAGTTTGCGTCAACTCAACCAAACCACCCACTAAGCCTCCTAGGAGCAATTCTTTAAAGCCGGCAGATGTTTCTAGATTGAATTTTAAAACTTCGGCAATGGCTTGGCCTTCTGGAAAGCGTAAATCAGGATTAGTAACCAAAATTTTACGTAAAGGAATCGAAAATAGCACGCCACTAATGCTACCAATCAAACCTAGAGCAATGGATTCATAATAATTAAAGCCTAGCCAATAATGGATAATAATTAATGCGGGTACGGTATAAACAACACCACCGGCAATGGCTTCACCAGCTGAAGCACAAGTCTGAATTAAATTATTTTCTAGAATATTCGAATTTTTAAAGAAACGTAAGATACCCATCGCAATCACCGCAGCTGGAATCGAAGCTGAAGTTAACATGCCAATTTTTAATGCAAGATAAGTGTTGGCGGCGGCTAGTAGGACTGCCAGAATAATTCCGATGATGACAACCTTAAACGTAATTTCAGGCAGCCTTTGTTGAGCTGGAATCAGTGGTTGTGAAGTTGAGTCGGTCATCTTGCTCTAGGGATTATTATTTTAATAAAGCGAGTTTACCCGGATTTAAGTATATGTTCTATTTAAAAAAGTAGGTTTTTTATTAGCAAAAAGGCTAAAGAACTTCTCTCAAGTTTTGAAAAACACAAATTTCTAGGAAATCTGCCTGATATTAAGGTAAAATGCCGCACATTAATTGTAATGGTTCTAACTTAACTAGCTGAGGAAAAAACATGGCAAAAGCATTTAAATGGAGTATATCTTTCATTGTACTGCTCGTTATTCTCGCCATTATTGGTGTGGTTATCTTCGTTAACATGTTCAATATAAACGATTTCAAAGCGACGATAAGTCAGCAATTCTATAAGCAAACTGGCCATAAACTTGAGCTCAATGGTAAAATCACGGTGTCATATTTCCCATGGTTAGGGGCAAAAATTAATAATGTTGCTATTGGTAATCCTCAAGGTTTCAAAAGTAAGTATCTTGCAAAAATAGGGCAAGCAGATATTAAATTTCAAATTATGCCATTGTTCTCAGGAAGACTCGTTGCTGATAAATTAATTTTAAAGAATGCCGAATTTAATCTTGTAAAGAACACACAAGGGCAAGAAAATTGGATTTTAGTGAAAACAAGCAAAATTAACAATACAACAGTAAAAGCGAAAGCTCCGGTTGTTGCTGCAACCTTATCTGAAAGTTCAGTGAAAGCAACAACGACATCATCATCACCAATTGCTTACGCGGTACAAAAATCTAAACAGCAACATGCTGCAAAATGGGATATCAATATCTCAAATATTGATATCGCAAATGCTAATGTAAGTTGGAATGATCAACAAACGCAGCAGCACTATGTCTTAAAAGATTTTAGTTTTAAGAGTCAAAATATTCAATTGAATCGACCTTTCAACATTGATTCAAGCTTCACTGTTGTTAGTCAAAAACCAAATATCAACGGTAAAATTCATATTGAAGCTTCAATCATGGTGCTCCAAGATCTAAAACAAATCATGTTGGATAACTTAACATTACAAACGGATTTAAAAGGTAATGATGTACCAAATAAGAATTTGCATTTGCAATTAGCAACCAGCATGGAACTTAACTTAAATGCACAACGGTTTGATTTAAAATATTTAAATATAGAAAGCAAACCATTGATGTTGCACAATGCCCATGGCTTTATATTATTTAGTCGTCATATGACAGCTCAACCTGTGGCCATTCATAGTAAATATGATGCTTTGCGACAGCTAGGTATGAATGGTGAATTTACAGTGCCGAGCATGCAAGTTGGTAATTTAAAAATTAAAACATTGCGAACGCAAGTTAAGGCCGATAATGGTGTATTAAATATTCCATCATTAACGGCACAAATATTTAATGGCAACATTAAAGCCTCCGCACAATACAATGTGCAAACAAATGTTCCCAAGATTACTCTAAATGAGTCTATTCAAGGCTTACAGGCCGGCCCTATGTTAGCAGTCGTTGGCTTACAGGTTAATACCATAAGCCATGGTATTAAGTCTTCGAAAATGTTTCAAAAGCTTTGGCAGAACTTTACTGATTCAGTGACAGGTAATGCTAAATTAAATGCGCATTTAACTATGAGTGGTAAAACCGATGTTGAGATGCGTAAAAGCTTACAAGGAAGCTTAGCCTTTGCTTTTAAAGATGGTGCAATACGCGGCGTGGATTTAGATTATTTCATCGCTTTAGGCCAAGCATTAATAAAGGGGCAAACACCACCACAGCATAGTGGATTAGTGCAAACAAACTTTGGTTTAATGCAGGGTAATTTTGCAATACATAATGGTGTGGCAAGTAGTAAAGATTTATTACTGCAGTCACCGTTATTAAAAATCACAGGTGAAGGTAGCGCTAATCTAAATAATGAATCATTAGATTTTGCTTTAGATGCAACAAAAATGAATAGCAAAATGGAAAATGGCAAAGAAGTTTCAAAAGCAACGAGTTTGCAAGTGCCATTACGACTTTCTGGTTCATTTAGCAAACCACAATTACAACCTAATGTGAAATCGATATTAGTGAAACAAACAACGCGTCAATTAGAACACTTTAAAAACAAAGTTGTAAAAAGTTTAACAGGTACAAGTAGTAACGTTGGTAAGAATTTGAAGAAACAAATTAATTCTCTCTTTAACTGATGCTAAGTTTTGCTAATAAACTTTTAACCTGGTATGACCAACATGGGCGTAAAGATCTACCGTGGCAACAGCCACGGAGCCCATACCAAGTCTGGATATCAGAAATTATGTTGCAGCAAACCCAAGTTGCAACCGTGATCCCGTATTTCCAACGTTTTATGCAATCATTCCCAACGGTTAGCGCATTAGCAGAAGCCACAACTGATCATGTTTTACAGCATTGGTCTGGATTGGGTTATTATGCGCGGGGGCGAAATTTACATAAAGCGGCACAATTTATTGTCGATGAGTTACACGGTGAATTTCCAACAACACGCGATGCTTGGCAAGCTTTGCCGGGAATTGGACGCTCAACTGCAGCAGCTATCTGTGCACAAGCATTTAATCTACCCGAAGCAATTCTAGATGGCAATGTGAAACGTGTATTAGCACGTTATCATGCTGTCGAAGGTTGGCCTGGTGACAAAGCAGTAGAGAATAAGCTATGGATCCATGCTGAGAAATATGTGCCTCAAGCTCGTGTTGCTGATTATACACAAGCACTTATGGATTTAGGTGCCGTCGTTTGTCGGCGTAGTAAGCCGCAATGTACGGCTTGCCCACTGCAAAAAAGCTGTATTGCCAATAAAGAGAATTTAACCTCAGATTTACCGCATAGAAAACCACGTAAAGCTTTGCCCATAAAAACGACAAACATGCTGGTTCTGTGTTTGAAAGACAATCGTGTGTTACTTGAAAAACGACCACCTGTGGGCATCTGGGGAGGCTTATGGAGTTTTCCGGAAAGCCAAGATAGAGAAAGTTTGGCGAAATACTGCCAACAAAATTTTGCTGTTGCCGTAAAGTCGACAAAATCATTAGCAAGCTTTCGTCATACCTTCAGTCATTTTCATTTAGACATCACCCCAATTTTATTGCATATTGATACTAAGCCAAAACAGATTATGGATTCAGATAGTTATCTTTGGTATAACCTTAATGAGCCTGCAAACTTTGGTTTAGCGGCGCCGATGCAAAAAATATTACAAGACTTGGAGAACAATATTCATGACACGTATGATTCAATGTCAGAAATTACAGACTGAAGCCGAAGGTTTAGATTTCCCCCCTTATCCTGGCGATCTCGGTAAGAAAATTTATCTAAGCATATCAAAACAAGCTTGGCAGATGTGGTTGGCACAACAAACGATGTTGATTAATGAATATCGTTTAAATCTATTAGACGATACGGCCCGTAAATTTCTTGAACAAGAAATGCAGAAATTTTTCTTTGGTGACGGCAGTGATAAGCCTGCAGGTTATGTAGAACCGAGCGAAATGTGAGCAATTTTTGCCACTTGATTTGTCATAGTGATTAATGTTTAATAGCGTTCCTTTTCAAGGACTGGCCAGATAGCTCAGTCGGTAGAGCAGAGGATTGAAAATCCTCGTGTCCCTGGTTCGATTCCAGGTCTGGCCACCATTTAATCTATAAATGAAGTTTTTTCTAAATCAAAGAGTGTGTCTCTAACAGCACATCACCCCAACACGAATTCTATTATTTCCAAAATTCAAATAATGAATGCTTCAAATTAGACTAACTATCTCTCTATGTATTTTGCTGGATTCTCTTATTTAATGTCACAGGCGGTTCTCGAATAAAATAGAGTTTTTTATAGAGGCTTGTTGTGTGAATAAAAAGAATAATATTCATGACAAATATTTTAAAGAGATGTTTGCGATCCCTGATGTTTTTAAAGAGTTTATAGTGGACTATCTACCTAGAAAACTTCTTGAGTCTATTGACCTTGCTACATTAAAACCTGTCGCAACAGAATTCATTGACTTAAGAAAGAAACAACATTTTGTTGATATACTATACGAGGCTCGATGTTATGGCTTCGCAGATAGTGAAGAGGGCTATATTTATATTCATGTTGAGCATCAATCGACGATTGAAAAGCTTATGCCTTGGCGCATATCACAGTATAAAAATGATATTATTCAAAGGCACTTAATAGCAAAAAAGACGAAGAATAAGTTACCTTTTGTCTACAGCATAGTTCTTTATCATGGTGTAAGAAAATATAAATATTCTATGAACATCAATAGTTTAATTGCTTACCCAAAGGAGATTACTGCAGAGTTTTTGCACGATTCAGTTCAATTAGTTGATATGGCGAAGGTTAATGATGAGCAGCTACAACAGAAAACTTTGTATGGACACGTGTTACTAGCACTTAAATATTCATTTAAGATAGGACTTACGCTAAACACCAATCTTTTCGTTAATGATATTGTCAAAAAACCTCACGTATTGCATATACTATCGGTTATTTTGAAAACATCATTGCCTCAACCTTGGCATTTAGCGTAAGTCCTATAAGAAGAAAACGAAATTTTTTTTTATGACCATTCTTTCTGTAATTAAAATGCTTAATGATGAGACAAGCGCGCAACGATCACTTGAATATTTGCTCAATACAACTAAAATTCAAGATAAAGAGAGCCTAGTAAGCGTATATGAAGAAATTTTTGATATAGGAGTCGACAAAATGGCAATGACAATCGGTCAAGTTATTGAGAGACGAGGCATAGAAATAGGCATCAAGAAGGGAAGACAAGAAGGGAAGCAAGAAGGGAAGCAAGAAGGAAGGCAAGAAGGAAGGCAAGAAGGAAAAAATGAAGCAAGGAATGAATTCGCTTTGCGACTATTAAAAGAAAAATCTAAGCTAGAATTTATTGTGAAAGTTACCGGCTTATCGATTGATGAACTTAATAAATTACAAAAACATGCACAGTAAAAATATAAATTCCATGAGCTTATCTACTTTGTGCGAAATAATAGTAAGTATTACGGCCAACTTTCTTTTTGATTAAAAAATCTTTTTCACCTAATGTTTTTAAATCTGCGATAGCGGTTCCTTTTTTACAGCATTTGCTTATTAGCGGGAATAGTTTGATCAGTAATCATTGTGTGTAATTCACAAATCAACTTCCAAGAGAGTTCTTCTTTATAAAGTTCTTGTTCTATTCGCAGCATAGCTTGGTGATTGTTAACAATTATTCTTTATCGCTCACACCTAAAAGCCTGAACTCACTGAAAAAATTCTCGTTTCGACCTAACGTTTACGCTATAATGCGACGGTTATTTCGCGGTTCTCAGTTGCAGGAAATTCCATGTTAAAAATGATGCGTCGTATTGTGCAAGAAGTGAACGCTGCTCAGGATTTAGAGCAGGCGTTATCAATTATTGTACAACGCGTGCGTGAAGCCTTAGAAACTCAATCCTGTACTGTCTTCTTAATGGAAAAAGATCAACAGCATGTAGTCTTGATGGCAACGGAAGGCTTGAATAAAGATGTTATTGGTAAAGTAAAAGTGCCGGTAGGTCATGGCCTCATCGGGCTTATTGGTCAGAAAGGCGAATTATTCAATCTTGATAAAGCATCAGAACATCCGAGTTTTATTGATCTAGAAGGTGCTGGAGAAGAGCGCTTTAATGCTTTTCTTGGTGTGCCGATTATTCATCATCGACGTATTCTTGGTGTGCTAGTTGTTCAGCAGCAAGAAGCACGACGTTTTGATGAGGCAGAAGAAGCTTTTCTAATTACCATGTCCGCACAATTGGCGGGTGTGATCGCCAATGCTGAAGCCAGTGGTAAAGTTGGTGATATTTGTGAGCCTGCAGATAAATTAATTGACGTGACTTTTCTTGATGGGATTCCCAGTGTGCCCGGTGTCGGCATAGGTCATGCAATTGTTGTCTATCCTTTAGCAGATCTTACCGCTGTTCCAGAGAAATCTGCAACGGATATTGATGCTGAAATTCAAAAATTGAATGCCGCAATTATTGCGGTACGTGAAGATATCCAAGTCATGCAACAACGCATGGCAAGTTCATTACCTGATGAAGAGTTAGCAATCTTTGATGTTTATTTAAAAATGCTAGATAGTCATAGTTTAAGTGGTGAAATTACAGAACATATTAAAAATGGGCTCTGGGCTCAAGGTGCTTTAAAGAAAGTGATTCTAGAGCATGTTAAACAATTCGAAGAAATGGATGATGAATATTTACGTGAGCGAGTAACTGATATCAAAGATATTGGTCGTCGTGTATTAATGTATTTGCAACGAGACAAACATAATCTGCCTGAATACCCAGAACAGACAATTTTAATTGGTGAAGAAGTCACAGCGGCTGCACTTGTTGAAGTACCTGAAGGAAAATTAGCAGGTGTTGTTTCTGCAAAAGGCTCGAGTAATTCACATGTTGCAATTTTAGCACGGGCATTGGGTGTGCCAACAGTCATGGGGGTGAACAATATCCCGGCGAATCAACTTGAAGGTGTAGAACTGATTGTTAATGGCTATCATGGTCGAGTTTATATTGCACCACCACTGGCGTTGCATAAAGAATTTACCTTACTTGCGCAAGAAGAGCGACAACTCGATGAAGAGTTAGAAAATATTCGCGATTTGCCAGCAGAAACACCAGATAATAAACGTTTATCATTATATGTAAATACGGGTTTAGTTGCGGATGTTGAGCGTTCTTTAAGTGCTGGTGCCGAAGGTGTTGGTTTATATCGCACTGAAGTGCCTTTCATGTCACGTGAGCGTTTTCCTGGTGAAGAAGAGCAACGCGCGATTTACCGACAATTACTTACGGTCTTTTCACCACGTCCAGTTGTTATGCGCACTTTAGATATTGGTGGTGATAAAATGCTGCCATACTTTCCGATACAAGAAGAAAACCCATTTTTGGGTTGGCGGGGTATTCGAATAACACTCGATCATCCAGAAATTTTTACCGTACAACTTCGTGCAATGTTAAAAGCCAGTGAAGGTTTAGATAACCTACATATTATGTTTCCCATGATTAGTTGTTTAACGGAAGCAGACGATGCAATTCTATTATTACAAAAAACCTATCAAGATCTACGTGAAGAAGGTTTGAATATTACTTATCCTAAAATTGGTGTGATGATTGAGATTCCTTCTGCAGTAACGCAAGCTGGAGAGTTAGCAAAACGCTTTGATTTTCTGTCTGTTGGAAGCAATGACTTAACACAATACATATTAGCCGTTGATCGTAATAATACTCGTGTAGCAAATTTATATAATGCGTTGCACCCTGCGGTGATTCGCGCGTTACAAGAAGTGGTTATGCGTGGTCATGAACAAGGTAAAACCGTGAGTATTTGTGGCGAGATGGCCGGAGACCCTGCATCTGTTGTTCTATTATTAGCATTAGGCTTTGATTCGTTAAGCATGAGTGCTGCAAGTTTACCTCGAGTAAAATGGGTTATTCGTAATTTACCATTGATAGTAGCGGAAGAAGCATTACACAATGCGTTATCGCAAGTGAATCCACAAGCTGTACGCCGACAATTAGAACGCGTTTTGATTGAGCATGATTTAGGTGGTCTCATTTGGGCAGGAAAGTAGGAATTACAGAAAGTCTTATATACTTCGTTATGCTGTTTTTTTAAAATTAGATAAGGCTAAGAATAAATGGATTTTGTATATTATATTTTAATCGGTGTGTTAGCCGGTACTGCTTCAGGTTTACTCGGTGTGGGTGGTGGCATGATCGTGGTGCCATTACTTGCGCTTACTTTCACAAATATAGGCATGCCTAATCAGTTTATAATGCATGTTGCAGCAGGCACATCTCTTGCCTCAATGATTATTACCACAGCATCATCATCTTGGTCACACAATAGAAGAGGTGGTGTGCGCTGGGACTATTTTAAATGTATGGTGCCAGGTATTATTATTGGTGTTGTCGTGGGTGCGATAGTAGCGCACTTCTTAACAACAGAAGTGCTTAGTATCATTTTTGCGATTTTCTTATTTGCCATTTCAATTCGTATGTTCTTTTTAGTGCAACCGCAATCAAAAACAGATAAGAAACCTAGCAGCATGATTACTAATATTGTGTCTTTTCTAGTTGGCGGCAAATCCGGATTGTTAGGTGTGGGTGGTGGAGCGATTACGGTGCCGTTTTTAGTAAGTTGTCATTTACCCATGAAACAAGCGACAGGCACTTCAGCGATTTGTGGTTTTCTAATCGCGATTGTTGGTTCAATTACGGTAGCACTTACCGGGTTGCATACAACATGTCCTGTTCCATGGACTAGCGGTTATGTTTATTGGCCTGCATTTTTTGGAGTTGCTATCGGTAGTGTCATCTTTGCGCAAGTTGGTGCCGCACTATCGCATCGATTACCGACCAATACATTGAAACGTATATTTGCGTTATTTTTGCTGGCTATAGCACTAAATTTAGTACTATGAATCCGTTCTAGATGCTAAAATATCGCAAGTTTTATTGATCCTGACTTAGGAATAAATTGCATGCTACAGTTTCCTGACTTTAATCCCATCGCATTCCACATTGGACCTATCAAAGTACATTGGTATGGCATCATGTATCTCATTGGTTTTTGTGCAGCGTGGGGCTTAGCATTATATCGTTCCAAGAAGCCGTGGCATCATTGGAATCATGAACAGGTAGCTGATTTAATTTTTTACGGAGCGCTAGGCGTTATCCTTGGTGGTCGTATTGGTTATATATTATTTTACAATTTCCCCGTGTTCATGGCTCACCCGCTTACAATTTTTAAAATTTGGGATGGCGGTATGTCATTCCATGGTGGCATGCTGGGTGTTGGCTTGGCTTTATGGATTTATGCTAAACGTCAGAAGAGAAGATATTTTGAAGTCATGGATTTCATTGCACCTTTCGTACCGATTGGTTTAGCGGCGGGTCGTATTGGTAATTTTATTAATGGTGAATTATGGGGGCGCGTGACAACAATGCCTTGGGGTATGGTTTATCCTAATGCTGGGCCATTGCCTCGACACCCATCTGAACTTTATGAATTTCTACTTGAAGGTGTTTTGTTATTTTTTATTCTTTGGTTCTACTCTGCAAAACCGCGTCCGTGCATGGCTGTGACGGGATTATTTTTAGTAGGCTATGGATGTTTTCGAACATTCTGTGAATTCTTCCGACAACCCGATCCACAATTAGGTTTTCTTTTCTGGGGCTGGGTGACAATGGGTATGTTGTTATCAGTGCCAATGATTATTGCCGGCGTGCTAATGATGTGGTGGGCATATAAAAAAAATGAGTTAAAGGAAGGGCATAGCTAATGCAACAATATTTAAATCTATTAAAAGAAATCATGGCGCATGGTGTCGATAAAGATGATCGCACCGGTACCGGAATTCGCAGTATCTTTGGTCCGCAAATGCGTTTTGATTTACAGCAGGGTTTTCCGCTAGTAACGACAAAGAAAGTTCATTTGCGTAGTATTATCCATGAGCTATTATGGTTTTTGCAAGGTAATACTAATATCAAATATTTAAAAGACAATAATGTTCGTATTTGGGATGAGTGGGCTGATGAGAATGGTGATTTAGGCCCGGTCTATGGCAAGCAGTGGCGGGCATGGCAAACCAATGATGGTCGTGAGATCGATCAGATTGAAGAATTGATTAAGCAAATTAAAACAAACCCAAATTCGCGACGTTTGATTGTATCAGCATGGAATGTTGGAGAAATACAACATATGGCATTACCACCTTGTCATTTACTATTTCAATTTTATGTGGCCAATAACAAATTATCTTGTAAATTAACACAGCGCTCAGCAGACATTTTCCTTGGTGTTCCCTTTAATGTCGCTTCTTATGCTTTACTCGTGCACATGATAGCTCAACAAACAGACCTTGAAGTTGGTGATTTTATTTGGAGTGGTGGCGATACCCACATTTATCATAATCATTTTGAACAAGTTAATTTACAATTAACGCGTAAACCTTTTGCATTACCAAGTTTGCGCATTGCGCGTAAGCCTGAATCTATTAATGATTATAAATTTGAAGACTTTATTGTAGAGAATTATGAATGTCATTCTGCTATTAAAGCTTCGGTTGCAGTGTAAACATTGGGGTAATAACTATGTCCATGCAAGAAGAAAAACCAAAACACTTATTAGTGGTTGATGATGATGTTGAAATTAGAAATCTACTTAGTAAGCTATTAACGGGCTATGGTTTTACGGTAAGCCAGGCAAGTAATGGCGAGGAAATGTTTGCAGTTTTAAATGATGAGCAAATTGACTTAATAATTCTAGATATTATGATGCCAGGCGAAGATGGTTTCAGCTTATGTAGAACTCTACGTGCGGACTCAAACATTTCAATCATTATGCTGACCGCTGTGGGTGAGGACACGGATCGTATTATTGGTTTAGAGATGGGCGCTGATGATTATTTAACAAAACCCTTTAATCCTCGTGAATTACTTGCTCGTGTCAAAGCTGTATTGCGTCGCACAGGTGACTTACAAGTAGAAACGATGCCTAGTACAGATACGTCGATAATCTGTTTTGAAGATTGGCAATTAGATATGGCAACACGACGTTTGCTTTCACCTGAAAATGTAGAGATTAGTTTAAGTAGTGGTGAATATAGTTTGCTAGAAGCGTTTGTTGAACATCCACAAAAAGTTTTAAGTCGTGATCAACTTTTAGAATATACCCGCAATCGTTTAGCCGGTCCTTTTGACCGTAGTATCGATGTGCAAGTCAGTCGGTTACGGCAAAAAATTGAGGAAGATCCAAAGAAACCTGTGCTGATTAAAACGGTGCGCGGTGGTGGTTATATGTTTACTGCAAAAATCAGGCAGAGTAATGCTTAAGGACGTTCAAACTTATGTCATCACTTAAAGGTCGCTTCGCTATCCCTGGCATTAGTGGTAGGGTTTTAATGATAATTCTCTGTGCTATGTTATTAGTACATATCATTGTGTTCTTATATTTCTCACAGAAAAATAAAAGCGTCGAGCTTCGCGTTAATCACGAAATTATTACACAGCAGGTAATGCATGTTATTGAAACGATCTTGCAAGCACCTATCGGTAAGCGTAAACAGGTAGTTGAAGCAATTGATATTCCAAGTATGAAAGTTTCACTCGACGAAAAGCCGCAGTTCAAACCACAATTAACATCTAGTACACTATGGCCAATTCTGGTGGCATTACGTAAACAAAGACAGCATTTACAATTATCACTGCAATTAGATAAAGATGATTGGCTTAATCTCTATGCGACAGTTGTACCAACATCATGGACATTACAAATCGTCTTGCTGGCATTAGAGTTAATTGTTGCTACGTCATTATTATTTTTCGTCTGGTCAATTAATCGTTTTTCGATGCCTTTGCGTGAGTTTATGCAAGTTGCTGAACGAGTCGGCGTTGATTTAAATAGTCCTCCCGTAAAAGTGAGCGGTCCTTCTGTTGTGCGTGATACAGCACATGCTATGAATCAAATGCAAAAACGTATTCAAGATTTAATCCGTGATCGAACGCAAATGCTAGCTGCTATGTCACATGATTTACGAACACCTATCACCCGTTTAAGATTACGTGCACAGTTTATTGAAGATATTGAACAACGTGAAAAAAACATTGCTGATCTTAACGAGATGGAGGTGATGATTAAGGAAACCTTAGATTTCGCGCGTGAAGATCATGGTATGAAAGCTAAGGTTAAATTGGATTTTGCCTCATTGCTAGAAGCGATCTGTCATGATTATTCTGATATGGGTATGCAAGTTGAGTTTATGGGATGCGATGAACGCATGCTTATTTTAGGACGCTCCATGGCACTAAAAAGAGCCTTTACTAACATTATTAACAATGCCCTGAAATATGCAGGTCACGCGAGAGTAATTTTATCCAGAGACAAAGAAACGATAAAAATTCTTATCGAAGATGATGGTCCCGGTATTCCAGAAGATGAATTAGAAAAAGTTCTTGCTCCATTTTACCGTGGCGAAAAATCACGTTCACGTTATACCGGAGGCACAGGTTTAGGGCTTGCTGTGACACGAGATACTATTTTAGCGCATCAGGGCTTTATTAAATTAGAGAATCGTGAAGAAGGTGGCTTGCGTGTTATTGTGGCTCTCAGAATTAAAGATTAAGGATAGGACTTACGCTAAATACCAATCTTTTCGTTGAATGTGCTTTCTTAAAACCCTCACGTATTACGTATACTGTCGGCTTTTAGAAAGCACATTCGCCTCAACCTTGGTGGTTTAGCGTAAGTCCTAAAGGATTAAGGATCAAACCTATGCATTGGCAAATATTGGTGATGTTTATTGTTATTCTTGCGATAGCTGGATGCTTGGCAGGATATAGTGCCGGCCTCTTTGGCATTGGTGGTGGAATTGTATTAGTACCAACCTTCGCAACATTATTTCCCTATTTTAATACGGCTCCTGCAGTAGTAATGCATGTCGCTATTGGTAGTGCCCTAGCATTGATTATGCCCGCAGGTTTCATGTCGGCACGTAAACATAAACGACTTGGTAATCTTGATTTTAAATATTTTAAATCGTGGATCCCGAGCATTATTATTGGCATCATCATTGCAACAGTCATTATTCAATATATTAATACAAGCTTACTCGTTATTTTATTTACTGCTTATTTATACATTTGCATATTGTTTGCCGTATTCAAAAAAGACAGTGCGGGTCTTCATCAAGATGGACCACAAGGCATAATAAAAAATAGTGCAGCTGTTATTATTGGTGGTTGTTCAACATTGCTAGGTATTGGTGGTGGTACTTTTACCGTCCCTTTTTTAATGATGTTCGATTATCCATTAAAAAAAGCAATTGGTTTATCAAGTGCCGTGACGTTTATAATTGGTATTGGTGGAACGATTGGTGTCATTATCGATGGATTAGGTAAAGCCGGTTTACCATGGGGTTCTATTGGTTATGTGAGTTTACCCGCATTTATTATTATTGTGCCTTTTGTGATGTTTACATCACCTTTAGGTGCAGCAACAGCAAGCAAACTGGATAAACAGAAATTAAAATGGATTTATATTGCTTTTCTTGCAGTGATTGCAGTCTATATGACGACTAAGATGTTTTAACTAATGTATTATAATGCGTGATGGGCGAAATGCTACTGAGCTTCTGCGTAATTGCTGTGAGTTAGCCAACGTCCTGCATAATATTGCACGGCTTTCTGCAAACATATTAAGTTTACCGCAAAGTTTTTCTGGACTTTCTTGACCTCGAGGAGAAGAGAAGGGGGTGCCGCTTTGATATCCCGTATAAGCTTGTTCATCATGGGGTCGTTGGGGGGAATAAGCTTGTTTGGATGAGGGTTTATGTTTACTAGCTGGAGTGGCTTTTCTTGATACAACTCCTCGGAGGAATTGATGAAAATATTTTACTAATTTCAGTAAATATTGCAATGCACCTTTGGGAGCTTCTCGTTTTTCAGGTGTAAGGTCGATTAATGTGTCTTGTAAATCTATATGACTAGTTGAGTGAGTCATCCCGCTTTGAGAACTGCTGAAATGATCGCGTAAATTTCTATTATCATCAAATATGCGCGCAAAGTTGGCCGCTGTATTTTGTTGTTCAGCTTTGCCGACTTCTCGGCTGAGTCGTCGTGATGGTTTTGCATCTAGAGATAATAGTAATGCACTATTATTACTAATTAATGAATAGATTAAAGCTCCATCAGTTTCTGACATTACTGGTTGCGAAGCTGCTGGCTGTCGCAAATTAGCAGCAGGAATTAAGTATCTTTCAGTAATATCTGCTTGTAATCCGTAACCAAACAAAAGGAGATACTGCATAAAAAAACGTGTGGCGGCATATGCGCGCAATGCAGAGTTATTATCATCATTATCTAGCTCTAGATAATCTGTTAAATCTTCTCTACCAACGACTAGTGTTCCATCTCTATAAGATACGTTCTGTAATAATGAAGCAGGTATAGCGTCATTAGGATGTTCTATGCAGAAATTTACGATTCTATATAATGCTAATAAAAATTTTGATGATGCGGATAAACCTAAAAGATTGTGCTCATGTGCATTATTACTAAATAGAAAACGTTCAGCTTGTTCTAATGACACAGTCGAATTCGGTTTACTAAAGTGATGCTTCATATTGACAAGCTCAAAGAAGTAGAGCTTTAGTCGAGAATTTAGCATCGTTAATAAATTAGTATCAAAGGATAAGTCTTCACTTGCAGCGCTTATACTTGCGGGATTAACTTTATTTGAGGGGGGTAAATGGGCAGTGTAGATTGTCCCAGTATAAAATCCAATAGTCGATAGTTTTTTAGCTCTCAAAACTGTGGGTTCTTTGCGGCTAGCAAGATATATAGCAAATAAGCGTTGCGTACTTGCGGGAAGCTTATTAGCATAAAGTTCTTTAAAATCCTGCAATTGTACTCCGTTATAAACTTCTAATGCTCGCTTCAAGTTCGTCCAATCAATTTTAGCGAGAAGATCATCAACTTCAGTATGACTGGTCGGATCAAATATCGATGCATCAATCTCGCGATGACAAAGCGTGAAGAAAAGAATTAGTAATAGAGCGGATCTTCTATGTTGATTAGGACGCATGTTTTTACAGATTTCATAATAGTTTTAATGGAGCTAGCATATCCCTTGAATGTAACAGCAGTGTTGCGCATCAACATTTTTTTGTAACAGGGTGTAACAATAAATAGAACTTTACTGGATCTATGTACAATATAAAAAAACCGAGTGGCAGTCACTGTTAAACTGCCGCTCGGTCATATTTGTCAAACTAAAAATTCGACAAATATATACCCGTAGCGTTCCATTTATAGGATTTTCTCGCTTGTTATTTTCTACGAGGAATGCACTTTAAATCTTGTCAATAGTCCGGCTATTACCTGCGATTTAAAGCACTCTCCTCGTAGAAAATCCCGGTGCGATAAAATCCTATAAATGGAACGCTACGGGTATAGATGGTTGGAGTAACCACAGAACTTATCGACTTCAGTATAGATAAATAATATTGCAGAAATATTGCTTGACGGTAAAAATTTGTAACGTTTTGTATCGAGGTGATGAGGAAAGCTTTAGAAAGAGTCCTCTCTCGCGGTTGCGAGAGAGGATGTTGATTAGATTTTAGTGAATAGAAGCTTTAGTAACCGTAAGGGCTTTTAACAAATTTAATGCTTCATATAATTGAAAGTCGCGATGAATCAATGCTTTTTTATCCATCTTCACTAATGCGTTTTTCGCTGTTGCTTTACCTGGTTTCGCTTGTTTATTTTCTAAGTGACCACGTAATTGCGATTCACGAACACCAACAAGATCTAATGTTCCATTCTTTTCTGGGATATCGATGCTTTCAACCTTGATATCTGGTTTAACACCTTTAGCTTGAATTGAACGACCAGCAGGGGTGTAGTAAAGCGCAGTTGTGAGTTTAATACCACTATTTGCTGTTAATGGTAAAACTGTTTGAACGGAGCCTTTACCAAAAGTTTGTTGGCCAATGATAATTGCACGTTTATGATCTTGTAATGCGCCAGCAACAATTTCAGAACCAGAAGCCGAGCCACCATTGATGAGTACCACAATTGGAGCGCCTTGCATGATGTCTCCGGCTTTAGCATGTGCTTGAATCTGTGCGCCAGGAATACGACCTTTAGTATAAACAATAAGTTTTTTATGGGCTAAGGCTTTATTGCTATCAAGGAATGCATCAGCAACGTTAATAGCGGAGTCAAGTAGGCCACCTGGATTATTACGCAAATCAATGATGAGACCACCTAGTTTACCATGAGCTTGACCTTTTAACTCAGCAATCATTTTAATGACATTTTGAGCTGTAGGCGCTTGGAAATGACTTATACGAATATAAGCATATTTGCTATCAAGCAATTCACCTTTAACACTTTTAATTTTAATGACATCACGCACTAAAGTGATTTTCATAGGTTTCTTATTGCTTTTACGTAGAATCGTTAATGTGATTTTACTGCCTTTATCGCCACGCATTTTCTTAACGGCTTGTTGTAAACTTAAGCCTTTAACAGGGGTGCCATCGATTTTAAAAATCAAGTCACCTGGTTTAATACCTGCACGTGATGCTGGTGTATCGTCAATTGGACTGATAACTTTAATTAAACCTTTAAAAGGAATCACTTCAATACCAAGACCACCGAACTTACCTGTGGTGCTGGATTTTAAATTATTGAAATCGTCTTCATTCAAATAAGAGGAATGAGGATCTAAGCCAGATAACATTCCTTGAATAGCATTTTCAAAAAGTTTTTTGTCAGGAACAGATTTCACATAGAAATTTTTAATTTGGCCAAATGCCGAAACGAAGTTACGAACTTCTTTTACCGGTAATGCTCGATTTTTAACGGTAGATGTTTGTGCCGGGGTGGTTGCAAAAGCAATAGAAGCGAATAGCAAACCAACAACGGTTAATAGACATAATGTCTGTTTCATAAATAGCGATTTCATAAAAGTCTCTCCAACTCCATTCAAGATTTACGGGAATCACCCTCAATTAGCGATATTATTATTATTACTGAAAAGTAGTGTGCGCCGTAAGTCTTATCCTGTTTAATAAATTAACATTCCTTGTTATAAGAATAGAACATTCGCGATAATAACACCATCAATCTTGAAAGGCGAATTATCTTCGTATTCTTAGGGGGTTACGATTTAATTAGAAAAGGTAAAGACGATTATTCTCTAGAAAATTATGATTGATTATAAGACCGGTAATATTTAATGAATATTAATAAGCTAATAAAAGCAGATATCGCGGCGATAATGATAGGTAAACTAACGGAATACATTATTAAAAAACCGCCAATTACACAAATAATCGCATCACCAAGCATGCGTAACCCCCAACGTAATCCTAAAACTTCTCCTTGATGATTCTTATGGGCATTATCTGAAAATAGAACCGTATGCATCGTTGCAGCTGTGCCATACGTTAAACCTATCAAGGTGAATTCAACAAAGATGTAATTTATATTCTGCGTGAGCAGTAACAAAATATAAGTACTAATAAAAAAGCCAATCGAGCAACATATTGCTAAGCGTGGATTAAATTTGCGAGAGAGGTAAGACGCGAGCCAAAAACTGCCGAGACTAAGTCCTATGGCTAAACCAATATTGTAAAAAGCAATGCCCATAGACGTTGTATGCCAACGACCAACCAATAATGCAGGAAAAAATTCATAATATGTGTCAATCGCTAAGTAAAGAAAAACACCACTAATTAACAACCATTTTAAATCAATATTTTTTGAGACATGCCTAATTTTTTTATAGATATTAAATTCAGATAAAATAGAACCGGTAACAGCTCTATGCTGTTGTGCGGTCTCTCTAAAAAAGAAATAAATACCAATGGTTGTCAATAAAGCAATGCCGCTGGCAATATAAAATGGTAATGAGTAATTGAACCAACTTACAATTTGTGGATTACTAAAAAAGCCTCCAATGAGTGGCCCAACAATATACCCCATGGAAACCACGGTGGTAATCGCGCCGAAGCCTTTATGCTTATTGATATCTAAGTCAGAAATGCTTGCCTGTGCAATAGCAATATTCCCTTCGACAAAGCCAGTAAATAAACGACTTAGTAGTAATAAACTGATCAACGCAAAATGAATGGATAGCGCTGTTATAATGTAGCCAATTCCAGTACTTGCCATAGACAGTAATAAAACTTTTTTTCTACCATATTGATCCGATAAGCTTCCTAACACGGGTGAACCGAGAAATTGACCCAGTGGATACATTGCGAGTGTTAAGCCCAATAGAATGCTACGAGTTGAGCGTGGCCATTGCGCTGAAACTAAACTGGTATGGTGAGGATGTAAAAATAAAGGTGCAAGAATCGGAAAAGGTATTGAGACTCCAAGGAACCCTAAAAAGATTATTATAATCAATATAGCCAATTGTTTTTTTTGATTCATAATTTTATTACTAATATTAACTTTGCGCTGAAGTAGTACACCAGCGCATTGGATTTAAGGCAACACTATGATGACGGATTGCAAAATATAGTGCTGGTTTTCTATAACCACCGGATATACCAACCGTGGCAATAACAGCTCCGCGTTTTACCCAGTTTCCTGGCTTGACATAAAGAGCTTGGTTGCGTCCATAAAGGGTGAGGTAACCATGCCCATGATCAATAATGAGTAGTAAACCATAACCACGTAACCAATGAGCAAAAACAACATGACCATTACTTATTGCTCGTACCGGCTGTCCTAAAGGAGCCTGAATGAGTATGCCACTATAGGTTAAATTGCTATTCGCAATAGTATTGCCAAAATGCGCGATAATATCGCCATGTGTTGGCCAAGGTAAATGTTTCCGTAAACGGTGAAAGGGCATCGTGAAATGATTTGGACGTTGGCTGGAAATTTTATTGGGTGTAGTAATTACATGCTTAGCTTGAAATTGTTTAATGCTAATTTGGTCAATAACATTTTGTAGTGCTGATTTATTATGTTGCAGCATCGCCAGATCAGAACGCTGAGATGTAATTTCTTGACTTAATTTGCCAATGATTTTTTGACGTTGCTGTTGTTCTAAATTTAATACAGTTAATTGTTGTTTTTGCTTTTCTTGTAATGCAACAAGGAGCTGCATATGTTGATTAGCTTTATTCTGTAATTGTTTTAGAGTAACTAGGTTTTGCATGTAGACGTTAATACGTTTGAGACTAGCCTGATTCAAATATTGATAGTAATGTAGCATACGATCAAAATTTGCGGGTTGTTGCTGATTTAGAATAACTTTTAAATAGCTTTGATTTCCCGTCATATAAGCTGTTTGTAATTGCTTGCCAAGCTCTGATTTTCCTATGGCAAGCTTAAGGGCTAAGCGTTTAATTTTTTTATTTAGCTGATTGATAATCTGTTTCTGATGGTGGATATTTTTTTTATAAACGTTTATTTCAGGGATGATATCTCCCATCGTCACTTCAATACTTTGTAGCTGTTGCAAAACTTGCTTGCGTTGACTTTTTGTTTTTTTGATATGTGTTGCAACACGTTTAATCTTAGTGTTAATCGTGTTTAATGATTTTTGCGGCGAACTAGGTGTTGCAAAGCTGTAACTCGACAGACTTACAATAAGCAATATAATAACAAACATAATTGAACGTGATATCTTCATAATTAATTTATATTAATTCCAGTAAGGTTTTACCTGTCATTTCTTTTGGTTTAGGCAATTCAAATAATGTTAATAGTGTTGGTGCAATATCGGATAAGGCGCCATCATCACAAATAAACTTGGCTTCACGTCCAACATAAACGAAAGGAACGGGTTCGTTCGTATGTGCTGTGTGCGGTTGCCCATTATTTTCATTATACATACGTTCAACATTACCATGATCTGCTGTAATACAAACATCACCACCAATAGATTGTGACGCTTCAATAATACGCGCTAAACATTGATCGATTGTTTCTACTGCTGACATTGCTGCTTGAAAGTTACCAGTATGCCCCACCATGTCAGGATTAGCAAAATTACAAACAATAAAGTCATAGTTCTGATCTTGTATAGCATTGACTAGTTTATCTGTTAATTGCGCAGCATGCATTTCAGGCTGCAAATCATAGGTCGCTACTTTTGGAGATGGGATCATGACGCGCTCTTCACCGGGAAAAGCTTGTTCAATACCACCATTAAAAAAGTAAGTAACATGCGCATACTTTTCTGTTTCTGCGAGGCGTAATTGCTTAAGTTGATGTTGAGACAAATAGTCGCCTAATACATTCTCATAATACTCAGCAGGAAAAGCAATATCAGCAGCTAAATTATTAGCATATTTTGTTAAGGTGACGAAGTCTGCTAGCTTTGGTGTATAGTCACGCTTAAATCCTTGGAAATTAGGGTCTGTCAAGGCATAGCATAATTGTCGAGCCCGGTCGGCTCTAAAATTCATAAAAATGACAACATCACCATCATTGATGCGGGTAGGTTGAGAGTTATTTTTATGAATCGTGATGGGTTGTATAAACTCATCAGTTTCACCACGCTGATAAGCGTCTTGTAAAGCAGTCAGTGCATCTTCAGCATGAAATTCTGCGTTGCCTTGTGTGATTAAGTCATAGGCACTTTGCGTGCGTTGCCAGCGCTGATCACGGTCCATTGCATAATATCGACCACAAACAGAAGCGATCTGACCATGATTAAATGTTTTGAATAGTTGTTGTAATTTTTCTATTGAGCCTTGCGCACACTGTGGTGCCGTATCGCGACCATCTAAAAAAGCATGCATATAGAAATTTTCTACTTCTTGTTGATCTAACAAACTCAATAAAGAAAAAATTTGTTTCTCATGGCTATGTACACCGCCTGCAGAAAGTAAACCGCAAACATGAATAGCGGATTGCTGTTCTTTAGCTTTATTAATGGCAGAAAGGAATGTTTCATTTTCAAAAAATGCATTGGAAGCTATAGAATCATCGATACGTGATAATTCTTGACGGATAATACGACCTGCGCCGATATTCAGATGACCAACTTCTGAATTTCCCATTTGTCCGCTTGGTAAGCCAACATTTTTACCTGAGCCTGAAATTAAGGTATAAGGATAGTGGTTGAGCAAATGATCCCAAGTGGGGGTGTGAGCTTGAGCAATAGCATTGTGAGCATGTTTTTCAGAATAGCCCCAGCCATCTAAGATAACTAGCGTGATAGGTTTTGGTCTATTATGCATAATGTTGATCTACCATCGGAAATTGTAAGCCAGTATTATAACCTAAAGTTTATACAAACTCATCAGGACTTACGCTAAACACCAATCTCTTTGTTAATTGTGTTGTCAAAAAACCTCACGTATTGCGTATACTATCGGTTATTTTGAAAACACCATTGCCTCGACCTTGGAATTTATCGTAAGCTCTGCTCATCTGTTATAACTAATATAAGATTTATCATATATCCTAAATATTAGCTTTTATGCATGGCGTTATTGCCACTCTTCTGATTGCATTTCAATTAAGCGCGATCGTGTTCGCTCAAACTCTTGGGTAAATTTACCTTTTTTATATAATTCATCTACAGAGACAGCTGCGGATACGATTAAACGAACATGTGCATCATACAAAATATCAATCAGCTTAATGAATGTTAGAACTAAGGCATTGTCATTGACAGTTAATCGCGGAATATTGCTGATCATGATCGTATTATATTTTTCTGCTAGTTCGAGATAATCATTTTGACTGCGAGGAATGTTGCAGATCACCATGAATTCAAACCAAACAGCCTGTTTACTGCGTTTAATAACATCAATCTCTCGGCCATAAATTTCAAGAGCTGCTGTTGATAGAACATTATCACGAGAATGATGTTGAAATTGTTGTTCTAATAACGATATTGTTTGATTATTGATCGGTGTGTGGTAGTACTTGCTTGACACTTCATGGTCACGACGGTAATCAGTATGTGTTACTAGACCAATCACATCTGTATATTGCTTTATTAATTCTATTGCTGGAATAAATTGATCGCGTTGTAAACCATCCTCATACAGATCATCTGGTGCGGTATTCGATGTTGCAATTAAGCAAATTCCTTGTTCAAATAATGCTTGTAATAAACCTTTTAATAACATTGCATCGACAATATTTGAAACCATAAACTCATCGAAACAAAGCACGCGGATCTCTGTAGCAAGTTCTTTAGCAATTTTTGTTAATGGGTTTTTTTGTCCTTGATGAGTTTGTAGCTTTTCATGAATTTCTAGCATGAATTCATGAAAATGAATGCGTTGTTTAGACTCGATTGGCAAATTATAATAAAAACTATTCATTAAAAATGATTTACCAATACCAACGGAACCATACATATATATGCCATTTATTGGCTTAGACTTTCGTAATGATAGTTTGTGGAGAAAACTGCTGTTATTATTTTCTTGTTCGAGCAATGCATCATGAATTACTTGTAATTTATTAATGACGATCGCTTGTTGTGGATCTGGCAAAATAATGCCGTTAGCAATTTGTAATTCGTAATATTGAAGTGGTGTCATGATGCCATTAAGGTATTGTTGTTAAAAATTAAGTGCTTAGCCTACATTACTTTTAGGGCTTACGCAAAACTCTCTACCTGAGCCCTTTTGGGTATGGGAATCTCGTCTACCCATACCCATACCCAAAGGGCACAGGCAGGGCACAGGTAGGGCTGAGGTAAAGAATTTATCGTAAGTTCTAGCTTAATATACAAGTACCAGCATTTTTTAGTTTAAATATAATCTGTGTTGGTCCTAACGGCGTGCTATTCAAATGCTCTACCGTGATAAGCTTGTTCGGAATTAGGTTCTGACGAGTGATCGGAGGCGTTGTATTATGGAACAATCGTGAAAAAGGACTTGCAAGTAAACCACCTTGTTTTAGAGAAAGTTTATATTCGTTCAGACTTATGGCTTTGCATATATAGGGGCTATTGCCAATATCAAGAGAGTATATGTGAGGATATTTATTTAAGTTTAATATTTTACTCATTGCGGCTGCATAGAAAGGGGATAGTAGCGGCGAAGCTTGAGGAAGGACCAGATATTTACATTGTTTATAGCGATCTTTTAGCATTATTAGTTGCGCTTGCACTCTTTGATTTTGTTTGTTCAAATAAAATGAACCGAAAACGGTGATAACCGGTGGTATGATTAATGCTCGAATGAAAAATAAAATAAAAATGAATCCAAAGCTGACTCTAACTGGCAGGAGTGAGGGTCCATGGCTTTTACGGTATAAGGTAATAAGTAATTGCGCGAGCAATACGGAAAACCCGATAGTAGAAAATAATAACGTACGAGCTTGTAGTACGCTGGTGCCACTAATTAATGCCGCAACTAAACTGCTCAGTAATAACCACAGCAGTACTTTATTAGTAGTGGCTGGCTTGCTTGGTATACTGCGGTAAATTAATAAGACACTGAATATAAAGAGTAGATACAAATAAAACGTATTACTGCTGGCCGTGAGTATGCCTTGTAATGGTTGCCCAAAAATACTCATGATGATACTTTTTGGATAATTTATGACGAGATTATTGAAGTATTGTTGAGGTGCTTGTAGTGGTGAAATATAAAATCCTGAATGATGCGCTCCAAAACCTCCCGCTTTATAAATAACTAAGTAGGCAATAATGATAAGAAGATAAGGAATGAATTTTTTTATTCGAGTCCGGTCAATAATCGCCACATAAAAAAACAGATAAACGCTGATACATAAACTCAATTCGCTTGCGAGCAGGGCTAGCGCAAAAGCTATAAAGGCGAAGCAATTGGACCTTAATGATGATGGTTTTGTAAAAAGATATAAACTTATCAGAGACAAGAGCAAACTGACCAAGGCATGTTGGTTAGCAATCCAAAAAACGGGCATAAAAAAAACATTGCTGATAGCAAAGATGGCAATGCTTAGTATTAACAGCGACCCATGTAAATGGCGCGCGAGTATTTTATAAAATGCTACTATGGCTCCCAAGAAAAGTGAAAGATTAACAATATGGTAACCTAAGGCTGTTTCATGGAAGACACTATGTTGTAAATAGAGTAATGCACTACTTAACGGACGCAAAAAAACTAAACTAAAATTCGGATCAGTCCACCATGGCAGTAAACCTTGAGCAACGAGCTTGCTAACTTCTTGATGAGGTAAAAAGGCATAGAGCGAAAAAACACTTTGCCATGAAGCATGACTTTTCATGAGAGTGAGCAGTATATAATCATCCTGGAAGAAGCCGCTGAGTAAAGCTGGAATATAGATAGCAATCACGATCAGTATTATGGACGCAAAATAAAAATAAGATGATAGTTTAGGTTTTTGTGTCATTTCCACCATTTTTATCTCGTATAGTCTAAATGCGAAGATTATATCAAAAATTTTAGTTGTTAGATAAGCGTATTATAAATCTGAGAATCGCAGATAAGCATGCTCTATTACGATTTTAGGATTAACAAGGAGACGAATTTTTAGAGTCAACGTTAAAAGAACAAGTAAAAGACGATGGAGAGATAGTTTTTGACTATGGTTATCATAGATAAAATTATCAAACTAAATGAAAGATCTTAGTGTAGATTAAATAAAAAACACGGGAGAAAAATATGAAAAGAGCATTTATTATAAGCATTTTGGCATTGGCATCAGGTATGACTTTTGCAGGTACTGACTCTGCATTATCTTTACCGGGCTATTTTGGGAGCATTAATAACAATACAGGCTATGTTATAGAATGCTCACAGGTCATAGGTGGCTATTGTGCAAACAACCCAATGCCTGCTAATGGTTACATTCAAATGTTACCAGATCCAGGTTCCAAAGAAATTCGAGGCCATATCATGGCTTATGATAAAAGTGTTCCAGGAAAATACAGCGATAACCTTTTATTTACCTATTCAGAACAAAAAAATGGCTTTTGGGCATTTCACATTAAAAGCTTAGATAAACATATCAGTGTAAAGCTATTGAATGGTGATACGGTTGTCTTAAGTAAGGTTGGGTCAAAATGAAAAAGCTTTTTATTTGGGGAGTAATGACATTTTTTGGAATCATAATTTCATTAAATGGTTATACTCAAACGCTAAATATTGAAAACAAAACCCCGTATTGTGTGATGGTTAGTGGTATTGTTGGCGCTCGCGTGACAAAAACTTTGCTTAAACCTAACGTTGGAAAAAGTATACTTGATTCTAGTAAAAATAGCATCGTGCACCTAATGGTTATAATTCCAGGAAATAGAAATTATTATGACAATATTCTCCTTCGAGAACATTATAATAAGCTCTCTGTTATATCTCTATATAAGAAAGAAAAAATACGATATAGCAAGCATCAAATTATCTTGGAGTAAGAAAATTTTTTTTCAAGGATTTGGTTTTAATAATTAATTATTTCAATAATGTGGAAGCAATATGAAACCTCACGTATTGTGTATACTCTCGATTATTTTGACAACATCAGCCTGTGCCATGCCTGTGCCCTTTGGGTATGGGTATGCCTTGACTCAGGCAGTTATCATAAGCCTCTCTGACTTAGTAATATTCAACGTGGTAGAAAGCAAAGGATAATTTTACAGCTAGATAAGGGTATACTCGATGTTCTGCAGTAATTGAGCTTTATCTATTAGTAGAAACTCGCTATAATTCTTCGATTATTAATATTGAGTAAAAAACATGCAAAAGATACTTGAGTTTGTACAACACCATTGGCTATTGTGGTTATTTTTCGCAGTATGTCTGGTTGCGATCGTTATTTATGAATTGATGCGCAATATGGGTGGTGCAACCAAGCTAAATCCGCAAGCAGCAATTAGCTTTATTAATGAAAAGGATGCAACCATTATCGATTTACGTGATGCTTCTGCTTATAGCAAGGGCCATGTAATTAATGCTATTTCAATGCCACTGAAAGAACTTGATAAGCATATGGCAAAGTTAACGAAGATGAAAACCAAGCCTATTCTGTTGTATTGCGATAATGGGCAGCAATCAAATGGTATTGGTGCTAAGTTGCGTAAACAAGAGTTTACTGATGTTTGTATTATTGCGGGTGGTATACATTCTTGGCAGCGAGATAAGTTTCCACTGGCAATAGGCTCTAAAACATCGAAAAAAACAGGAAATTAACTTTAAAAGTTTCAGGATGAGGACTTGCGGAAGTCCGAAATAATTTAAATTTATAAAAAGAGGGAATCATATCATGGCTGAAAACATCGCAGAGCAAAATGCTCCAGAACTAGCAATCCAACGTATTTATGTTAAAGATCTTTCTTTTGAAGTGCCAAGTGCACCAGAAATTTTTCGTGGTGAATGGAAGCCTCAAATTAATATTAATATGGATACCAAAGTCAATAAGATTACTGAAGACTTATATGAAGTGGTTTTAGATATCACTGTTACAGCTAAAGCTGAAGAGAAAGTGGCTTTTATTGCAGAAGTTAAACAAGCAGGAATCTTCATGTTCAAAAACTTAAGTTCAGAACAGTTTGAACATACGATTGCTAGCTTCTGCCCATCAACCTTATACCCATATGCTCGTGAAGTTATTTCAGATGTGGTAACTCGAGGAAGTTTTCCACAATTTGTTATGCAACCTGTAAATTTTGATATGCTTTTCATGCAACAAAAACAACAAGCTGCTGAGCAAGAAGCTGCGAATAAATAACCAGTATTGTTGATTGTTAATGTCAGAGAATATTATTGTAGTATTAGGCGCTGGTTCTTGGGGATCAGCGCTAGCTATTTTGCTAGCAAAAAATGGCAATAACGTTCGACTATGGGGCCGTGATGCCAATAAAATTGCAGCAATGCAACAGCAAAGCTGCAATCCTTATTTTTTACCTGATATTCCTTTTCCAAAAAACATCACTTTATTTTCAGATCTATCGCAATGCTTAAACGGTGTTAACGATATTTTAATCGCTGTACCAAGTCATGCTTTTCAGTCGACCTTGGTTGCATGTAAACCTTATTTAAAATCATCATGTCAAATTATCTCAGCAACCAAAGGTTTAGAGCCTCAATCGTCTTGTTTGTTACATAAGGTTGTTGCAGAAGAGTTAGGAGCTGCTGCTAGTTTTGCAATTCTTTCGGGGCCATCATTCGCCAAAGAAGTTGCTCGTGGTTTGCCAACAGCTATTTGCTTAGCGAGTGACAATGAAAGTTTGCTCGATAGCATGGTCGCACGTTTGCATAATAATAGTTTTCGAGTTTATAAAAGTCATGATGTTATTGGTGTGCAAATTGGTGGTGTTGTAAAAAATGTTTTAGCGATTGCCGCAGGTATTGCGGATGGCTTGAAATTTGGTGCTAATGCACGTGCTGCTTTAATTACACGAGGTTTAGCAGAAATGTGCCGGCTCGGTGATGCCATGGGCGGTCAAGCTCAGACATTTACTGGCTTAGCAGGTTTGGGAGATTTAGTATTAACCTGTACCGATGATCAATCGCGTAATCGGCGCTTTGGTTTGGCGCTAGGGCAAGGTAAAGAGATCGCAGCAGCTGAACAAGAAATCGGACAAGTTGTTGAAGGTAAGAGTAATGCTGGTGAAGTATTTCGTCTTGCCGAACAGCAACAAGTTGATATGCCGATTGTCGAGCAAGTTTATAACATTATTTTTCATGGTAAGCCGCCGCAGCAGGCTGTGATGACATTGATGTCGCGTGCATTAAAGTTCGAATAGCATTAGGATTTGCATAAGTCCTATTTTATTGAAAGTCAAGTTGGTGCCAAGCTTCATAGAGAATAATGGCCGTAGCATTAGATAAATTTAAACTGCGACTTTCTGCTTGCATAGGAATACGAATGATCTGCTCTGGTTCTAGTGTTTCCAAAATTGACATGGGCAAGCCGCGTGTTTCTGGTCCAAATAATAAGTAATCATTATCAACAAAATCAACTTCAGCATATGTTTTCGTGCCTTTCGTGGAACAAGCAAGTAATCTTGTTGGCATTTCATTTTCTAAAAAGCATGGATAATTTTCATGTATTTTGATATTTGCCCATTCATGATAATCCAAACCTGCCCGTCGTAAGCGTTTATCATCAAGTGCAAAGCCAAAAGGTTTTATTAAATGTAATTGTGCGCCAGAGTTGGCGCACAAACGAATAATATTACCTGTATTAGGTGGGATTTCAGGCTCAAATAGAACGACGTGTAACATAATCGTGTCGTTGTATGGATTGATTCTCTGCATGTTGCGGCTCAGAAGTCTTTGTAAGTTGCGCTAAATTTTGTTTATATTTTTTATTCATGCCGAGATCATAATTATCGGCTTTGGGTATAACTTTCTTAGGCTTAATGGTTTTCGGATTTGTTGCTGCGGGTTCTGCTGCAACATAAGGATCATCACTAGTACTTTGCTGCTGCATTGTGCTTGGCGATGCTGATACATAAGGGTCATTGCTATCTTCACTATGTTCAGCAGCAATATAAGGATCAAGCAATTTTCTATTATGGTTGATGAGAAAGTTACGACGTTGTAAGTAAGCATTGCGTTCGAAAGCATATGGATCGAATGCGGCTTGTGTGAATACATTGTCATATTGCAACAGTTCAGCACGTTGATTAACGACGTCCATTCCAATCATTCCAGCTTTGACAGCAAATGGGCTGATGAAAGACCAGGCGCTAAACATAAAAAAGTTTACGGGTAAAGCAAGTGCATCCCTAACGGTGCTTGGACCAAGGAATGGCAATACTAAATAAGCAGATTTTGTATAACCCCATGAAGCAAGCGTTAGCCCGAAATCTTCATGATTAGGTTTTAAGCCAATTTGTTTAGCAACATCGATAAAGCCGCCAAGGCCAATGGTTGAATTAACTAAAAAACGCCAACCATCTGAAGAGGCTTGATAGATATGACCTTGTAATACATCATTAACAATAGTTGGAACCATATTGAGGTTATTAAAAAAGTTAGCAATACCTTGCTTAATCGGGTGAGGTAAGACTTTATTGTAAACTTTAGCTGCAGGCTTTAAGGCATATCTATCTAAAGATGTATTCACTTTATACATGCTGCGGTTATACGTCTGCAATGGATCTTCTTTCTTTGGTTTTTTATGTGCTTGCCTAGGTGTTGTAGAATGATGTTCAGCATCTTTTTTAGGGTATTGTTGTTTATGATGAGCAACTTTTCTGGCTTCAACTTGGTATGGTACCCGTGCAAAGGCTGTAGTATTCAGTGTGAAACTAAAAAAAATCAGTAAAAACAATAATGTAAAATTAAATAGTCGAAGCGATTGCTGCACCATTGTTGCTCTCCATGTCATCCTAAAGACCAGTAGTACTAGTTAAAGTATTGTAATTCAGATGTTTTTAACAGTGTCGACCAATGAAGTCAAGTGATTCGGGAACAATCAGAGCATAGAGTTTCTAGAGTATAGACAGATGCAAAAGAGTAACTGATAATCCTAGATTCCGCAGTTGCCATCGTAGCGAGAGCGCTTAATATGCTGAAGATAGGCTGAAATTCTGCAAATTAACGTGGATACAGTAGTCACTCTACGGGTGCGCGTTAATTTGCAGAATTTCAGCCTATCTTCAGCATATTAGGCGTTCGCAGTAGATGGCAACTGCGGAATCTAGGATTATCTCTACCCAATTTAGAAGAAGCGTACTGAAACCATGCGACAAAGCAGAAAACATATACTGTTAATTTTTCCGTTATTACTGGTACTCGCAGAAGCGATAAGTTATTTAGGTAATGACATGTATTTGCCGGCATTACCACAAATTACGACAAACTTTCATACCACTCATAGCTTGGTGCAGTTATCGCTATCAGTTTGGTTTTTAGGTGGTGCGACCACGCAATTATTTTTAGGGCCCTTATCCGATCGTTATGGTCGGCGTCCTGTTTTATTAATCGGTTTATTGGTATTTATTGTTGCTAGTGTACTTTGTGCTATGTCAGTCAACATACAGATGTTGATTTTTGCCAGATTTTTTCAGGGTTTGACAGTATCTGCCATTGTTGTTCCTGGGTATGCCGTTATTCATGAAGTGTTAGAACGTAAACAAGTTATCAAAACCATCGCCTGGATGAATAGTATTATTGTCTTAGCGCCTGCGTTTGGTCCTATGCTAGGTGCCTTTGCCTTGTTTTTTGGTAATTGGCGCTTAATTTTTTGGTTATTAGCCATCTGGCAATTTGTTATTATGTTAGCTTTATATCGATTCATGCCAGAAAGTACTAGCAAAGAAAATAGAACTAATATACATATTAAAGTTATTATAAAAAATTATATAAATATTTTAATGAATGTTGATTTTTTTCTAAATACGACAATCTTCAGTACGCTTTTTAGTGTCTTAATTGTTTGGATTGTCAGTGGTCCATTCCTAGTGATGCATACGTTTCATTATACGCCGCTTGCTTATGCTTCATTTCAAGCAATCGTTTTCTCAGGTTTTATTTTAGCAACGTTATTAATAAAGCCCATCATGAACCATTTAGAGCCGCACCGAATTATTAATATCGGCCTTGTCATTGTGACCTGTAGCGCACTTGCTGCGATGCTCGTGGCGTATGTCATGCCGCATGAACTTCTATATTTAGTTTTTGCCATGATGGTTTATGCTTTTGGATCAGGTTTATGTTTAGCACCACTGAATCGGCTTGCGATTGAAGCATGCCAAGAGCCAATGGGTGCGCGTACCGCAATGTTTTCTTGTATCATGACGGTTTCAGCATTTATCGCGACGGTTTTTGTCAGTATTTTATATACTGGCACTCTAATCTCTATCGCTCGAGCAATACTCGTAGCCGCTATTGTAGTTGGCATCATGAAAGGCTTATTGACGCTGTATCATTATAAGAAATCCTCTCTCCACAATACTTAATACCAATAAATATGGTTTTTTTTGGCACTATAAGTTGTTGATACTAATGCTTTATACCGATCGGTTGGCGCTATTTTGTTGCCTAAAAATTGACGGTTATGGTATGATGTCCAACTTTTATACTATAAAGACAAGTAGAGATTGTGAGGAGATGACAAAATGCCTAAGAAAGAAGGTAAAGGCAAAGAAGGCGGTAGAGCGCGACTGTTGACGACCAGTGGCCGTCCAGCAGGAGGGCATTCTGGAGCGAATATACGAGCTCCATTAGGAGGAAGCGCGCTTCTTGATGGTAGTTTAGCCGTATCTGTTGAGACAGCAATAGCAGCTAGTTCGAGTCATGAAAAGGAGATGAAACGTAAGAGTGGTAGAGGCGCAGCTTCAGTATCGCCAACAGCTAGCCTATTAGCGAGTTCATTGCCGATAACATCAAGCCATAGAGATGGCGAGAGGACTTTAGCAGCATCAATAGGCAACGTGAAACAAGAGCGAAGAAGAGATGGTGTGGTGTACGAAATTCCACAGCTTCCTGCTGGCACAGCTGCAAAAGCAAATGCTAGTTCTCACTCTGCACAATTTCTGCCGCCTCTTGGTCAAGCAAACTTAGCTGCAAGTCGTACTTGTTATGAAATTCCTGAGCTAGGTAAGAGAGAACAAAAAGCGTTAGTTGCGCTGCCTGCACTGCAAGCATTAAACCTATTGCTTGATCAAATAGAACAAGATACAACTGATGGTCTTCGTTTTCGATTGATTGTAGAGAAGCAAGCTAAAAATATCTATTCAATAAAGTTTCATGTTGTTTGCGGTCAAGAAAATCAAGCTAGTGTTAATAAAGCTTTATTAACAGCATTTCCAATGCTTACGACTATTCCACGTGGCGATAACTTAATTGAATGGCAAGTATTTCAAACTGATAGTATGCCATTAGATCAATCAAAAAGTAGAAAAGGTTTCAATACGTCTAAAGCAAGTACGATCTCTGAGCAGTTAGCAAGATTACAACAGCAAGTATCTACAGTTTTTCCTAAAGACCAACGAGCATATCTCATGTGTGTCAATGGCGAAAGGGGTACTATTAGACACATAACATTAGGTCAAGGTAGTCGCCCGGGTGCTATAAAAAAGCAGCATAGGAAACGATAAAAGTTTCTTTATAAAAAGCAATGCTTAGAACTATAAAAATATAATTTAGCGCAACTGATAACGCCGCATCTTTTCTAATAAAGTCGTACGCCGCATATCTAAATGCTTAGCGGCTCTTGCTACAACACCATTACAATGTTGTAGAGCTTGCTTAATAATAGAAATTTCTGTTTCTGCAAGATATGCTTTCAAGTTCACTCCAGTTTCTGGTAAGCGAATAATATTGGGGTCAGGTAAACGCGATTTAGCCGTACCTTCTCCTTCTTTATCTTTTTTATGGAATTTTGCTGGGAGCTTTTCTGGAGATATAATATCGTTTGGATAATGTAATGCACAATAGTCAACTAAATCTGATAGTTCCTGCAGGTTATTAGGCCAGACATAGTCGCGTAATAATGAAATAGTATCACCTGCAAAATGCAAGGTGGTTTTTTGCGTTGCTTCTAAGCGCGCAATCAATTCATTTAATAATAAAGGTAAATCGTCAATGCGGTCGCGCAGTGCGGGCATTTCGATTAAAAAATTATTTAAGCAGTAATACAATTCTTCACGAAACAATCCACGTTGAATTAAGGTTTCAATATTTTGACTTGTTGTCGCTATAATACGTGCATTAAATTCTAATGACTTATTGCTATTAACGGGTTGAAACTTTTGATCACTTATTGCCTCGAGTAATTTAGCTTGAGTTCTTAATGGCAATAAATCGATTTCATCAATAAACAATGTACTTGAGGTGGCTTCTTCAAGTACGCCAGGAAAATAATCCATGAAATGCTGATGACCAAATAATTGTTTTTCAATATTATCGATATTAGCGGTACTACAATCAAAATGAATAAAGTTTTTATCTTTATTTTTTGATGCGAAATGAATATTACGAGCTAGGACTTGTTTGCCAGTATAAGCTTCACCGATAATTAACGTGTTTTTGTTTTGCTTCACAACTTCTTCAAGTGTTTTACGGACTGTTTGAATTTTTGCACTTAATCCAACTAAACTACGAAACAACATTTTATCGCGATTTTGATTCTTTGCTGCATCATGCAATTGTTTTTTATAGGTTTGGCAAGTTGAAATTAATTGAAAGACATGATCAAGTCTTAAAGGTTGCTGTACGATGCCTGCTACTATATTCATTAGATCTGCATGCATCGTGTGAGTTTGTGGTTTATCCGTTAGCATGATAAGAGGTTTCTGTGGAAAGCGTTGCTTTAGGGTATTAATAAATTGCTGTGGTTGTTTTTCTAAACTGCTATCACTGATAAGAATCATAAGTAACTCTTCAGCATTAATATTATGTTCTTGCCATGTTAATGGTGTCGCTATCAGGGATTGCTCTCCCATGAAGTCAAAAATGAGTTTTGTTTCGTGCTGTCGAGCCAGGTTATCATCGATAATGAAAACAATGTGAGGTTTCGTTGCATGTATTGCCATGGTGTGTCCTTCCATCCTTCTAATTCTATTTGTTTCCTCCGCCAGGTGAAGAAGGGCTATTCTAACCGAACTAACGTTCTATAAGAAGCCCTGCAACAAATATGCCAAATTTTGGACACTTAAGCTATGGTTGATGAGATTTTATTCCCTCGAGGCGCGTTTACGCTCATGTTCTTTCAAGAATTTCTTACGTATACGTAGGAAATTTGGTGTAATTTCAACCAGCTCGTCATCGGCAATGAATTCGATGGCACCTTCTAAGGTTAATTTGATTGGTGGTATCAGCATAATGTTTTCATCGGTACCAGAGGCACGTACGTTCGTTAATTGCTTAGCTCTTTGAACGTTAACCACCAAATCATTGTCACGCGAGTGAATACCAACAATCATGCCTTCATAAACTTCAACTTGTGGACCAATAAATAATTTACCGCGTTCTTGTAGATTCCACAATGCAAAGCCGACACTTTTGCCTTGGCCATTGGCGATGAGTACGCCGTTCAGGCGTTTGCCGACATTAGATTTAACTTCCGGACCATAATGGTCAAATTGATGATGCATGATACCGGTACCAGATGTTGCGGTTAGAAATTCGGTATGGAAACCAAATAAACCACGTGCAGGAACAATGTAATCGATACGTACTCGCCCTTTGCCATCTGGAACCATGTCTTTTAACTCAGCCCGACGTGTACCTAGGTTTTCCATAACACTACCTTGATGTTGATCTTCAATATCCAAGGTTAAGACTTCATAAGGTTCTTGGCGTACACCATCGGTTTCTTTAACGATCACTTCAGGTCTTGAAACAGCAAGTTCATAACCTTCTCGACGCATTGTTTCGATTAAGACACCAATGTGTAATTCACCGCGACCAGAAACTTTAAATTTATTTTGGTCAGCCATACTTTCAACTCGTAAAGCAACATTATGTATAAGTTCTTGTGCAAGACGCTCTTGCAATTTACGACTGGTAACGTATTTGCCGTCTTTGCCAACAAATGGAGAGTCATTAACTTGGAAAGTCATGCTAATAGTTGGTTCATCCACGGTTAAAGCTGGCAATGGTTCAGCTGTTTGTGGATCACATATCGTATCAGAAATCTTCAAACCATCGATACCGGTAATGGCAACGATGTTACCGGCTTCTGCTTCTGGAATTTCAACACGCTCTAAGCCCAATGGACCAAGTACTTGTAGAATACGACCCTTATGAGTTTTACCATCTGGCTTAACAATGCTAACTGCCATGTTTGGTTTAACTGTGCCGCGTGAGACACGGCCAATACCAATTGTGCCAACATAACTTGAATAATCGAGTGCACTGATTTGCATTTGTAGTGGCCCACTAGCATCTACGTCTGGAGCGGGTACATGTTTAACAATGGCTTTCAATAAGGCATCCATATCGGTTGCGGGTGCTTCAGCATCTTCGGTTGCAAAACCTTGTAAAGCAGACGTATAAATTATAGGGAAATCTAATTGAGCGTCAGTCGCGCCAAGTTGATCGAATAAATCAAAAACTTGATCAATAACCCAATGCGGACGTGCTGAAGGACGATCAATCTTATTAACCACAACAATGGGATGTAAGCCTTGTGCGAAAGCTTTTTGGGTTACAAAACGTGTCTGTGGCATTGGGCCATCAACAGCATCAACAAGTAATAATACAGAGTCAACCATCGATAATACACGCTCAACTTCACCACCAAAATCAGCATGGCCTGGGGTATCAACAATATTAATACGATAGTCATTCCAATTAACCGCAGTGTTCTTCGCTAAAATTGTTATACCACGCTCGCGTTCAAGATCATTAGAGTCCATGACGCGCTCACTGAAATCAGTACGTGTTTGAATCGTATTTGTCTGTTGTAATAGTTTATCAACTAAGGTTGTTTTACCATGGTCGACGTGAGCGATAATGGCAATGTTTCTAATGTTAGTACTCATGTAATCTCCGTGTTTCTAAATCGTAGTCCGAGAAAAAATATTTATTGACAATTATTCTGCATAGAAACCTGTATTTCTAAAATAAGATCAGACAATTAGCTGATGTGGGCAGGCTAATAACAAGGCGGCCATTATACACGAATTTATCAATAAGTAAGCAATGTTGGTTATTTTTTGCTATTAATTAATAAAATAGATGTTTAGCCGGTGCAAAATATCGATATTAGAGGTTAGCCAATGCGGAATTTATCATTACAGCCAAATGCGACTGCTGAGTGGCATAATTTAGTTTGTGAGGCAGAGCAAGCCACCACGACATTTCTTGAAGATGATATTGAACATTATCTCGTTTTACTATTATTACGTTTTACTGATCAACCTGCTGTTATCAGTAGTATTTTAGGTTTGGATTTTCTAGAAGGCTGTCAGCAAGCCAGTCCACAACAGCATGGCTTATTACGTGATGTTGCTGATAAGTGTTTATTGTTTACAGGTTTATTTCCAGGATTTGCTGAAAAACGTCGGGTTAGTTTAGGTTATTTTGTTAGTCTTGGCAGAAGTGCTTATGATTCTTTAACAATATTGCCTGAAAAAGCTTGGCTGGGCCCGTATTCCGGTTTGTGTCAAGACTTTCTAACCATTACTACCGTGTTGCAAGGTATGCGCGAGATTGCCAGTGATGCACATCAAATGAGTTATTTACATGCCTTTGAAATGTGGCAAATGACCGCAAGTGCTAGTGCGCGCCAACGGGTAGACAAATATATGGGTAAAGATTCTATATTGGTTGATCCAGATTCTAAATGGCGGCATTAACAGAATCTATGATGTTACTTTTTTCAACAATTTCAGTGGACTTCAAACGATAAACTCTAAGCCATGCCATTCATATATGGTGATTTTTTCTGTGACATAATGCTTTTTTAGCTATAATTCTATTTTGAATTGTCATATAAGCAAAGGAAATATGCCATTTGAATTGTAAAAAACGATGGTAAATTTCCATTCTCAGTGATTACAGAATTCTATTGCTCATGTGTAAAATGTCCAGGTTGTGGCTTACTCTGAGTGAATATTCTTCATGATGGAGTGTCATTAAATTTTCTTATAAAGAATGACCTACATTGACATTACATTTCATACTATAGATGATTCAAGACATATTGACTCACGGGGGATAAGAAATGAAAGCTCTAGGTTTCACCGAACATGGCGATCTTAGCAAAATGCAAATACTCGATTTACCAAAACCAACGCCAGGTTTTGGAGAAGTATTAGTAGCAGTTAAAGCCAGTGCCTTAAACCATTTAGATATTTGGGTTCGACAAGGCTGGCCGGGTTTAAATCTGCAATTACCGCATATTGCCGGCAGCGATGCTGCTGGTGATGTTGTGGCTTTAGGGGATGGAGTTACTAGTGTTGCTGTTGGTACTCGTGTGGCGATTGATCCTGGTATTAATCTTTATGATGATGAATATACTGCATCAGGTCGCGCGAGCGTTAGCCCGGGTTATCGGATTCTTGGTGAACCATTGCCTGGCACGCATACCGAATATGTTGTGGTACCTGCAAAAAATGTTGTGCCGATGCCAGAACATATTTCTTATATTGAAGCAGCAGCAGCAGGTTTAGTTTCAGTAACGGCTTGGCGGATGTTGGTACATCAAGCAGGCATGCGACTTGGACAATCGGTATTAATTCATGGTGCTGGTGGTGGCGTGAATAGCATGAGTATTCAATTAGCGAAACTTGCGGGGTGCACAGTTTATGCGACGACCAGTAGTGTGGAAAAAGCGGAGAAGGCTAAAGTATTGGGAGCGGATCATGTTTTTAATTATCGTACTGACGATGATTGGGCGAAGCAATTATGGAAGCTAACAGGCAAACAAGGTGTGGATATCGTTGTAGATAATATTGGCCAGGCAACGATGCAAACCAGTATTAAAGCGGTTAAACCTGGAGGCTGTATTGTGATCGTTGGTAATACCAGTGGAGCGAATGTGGAGTTAGATTTACGGAATTTATTCGTAAAACAAATTAGTTTAATTGGCAGTACTATGGGTTCACACGCTGATTATCATCGAGTTATGCAATTAGTTTTTGCTGGCAAGATTAAGGCGCCGATTTATAAAACGTTATCATTAGATGACGGCGTGCAAGCCATGAAGGTTATGGAGCAGGGTGAGCAGTTCGGTAAAATTGTTTTACAAGCAGGAAAGCATTCTTAGGCTATAGAGCTCTATAATCCCGATTAGCCGCTGCTAAGCTATTGAATAAAATAATATTTGGTTTTTATTGTGAAAGAAATTAATTATCCAAGATATACAATAAGAAATGTAAAACTTGGATTCAACTAGTAGGTGCAACCTACTCTTTAATATCACTCACTTAAGATTTTCCAGCGTATCGAGATAAAAACAGCAATTGTAATTAAGTCGGCCACTCAACTGTTATTGACATCCGTACTAGCTTGGTATATTTTTGGTCACCCATAACTAATTACAAGCCCAAGGTCCGAATAATGACTGCTAGCTATGATCCTGAAGACATTAAGAACGCCATTGATAAGCGTGATTTTCAAAGCGCTGAAAAGATGCTTTCAGCAGTAAATGCTGAGCCCAAGATTCAAAGTATGAAAACTGTTTATTATGTTTTTATAGCTTATGCCGTTCTAAACTTTTTCTTATCCCTTAATGTCTACACTTGGGGATTATCCCTATACGCAGTACTATTTGTGTATCTTCTCAAAAAAAATATTTCAAGAGTTGATGAGCTATTTGAATTTATTTTAAGCTTTGGCATTTGGATTCCTCTTTCTTATATTCTTACAGCAGGCTTAATCTTTATTTGTGGTATTAGTACCCAGGCTCTTCCATTGGCCATCACCGCAAGAATCTTATGCAGTAGTATTATTTTTATTGGCGTTTTGATTTGGTCTTCTTATCGTATTGGTCATTTAATTCAAGGCCAAGCTGATAAAACCCTACTTCAACAAATTCAAAAAATGCCAGAAGCAAATACGTTTCAATGGATACAACAATATGGTTTTATAACAACCTTGGCACTCATAAAGCCAGCCCTATATTTGGATTGGCTCAGGAAAAAATTAAATATGAATAATAACGCATTTTGGAAAGCAAAAACTGGTTTAATCGTAGGTTGTATTTTTTCTTTAGTTCCTTTATTTCCTATAATATTTATCTTTTTGAAATAAACATATTTATCAAGTCCAAAAAACAACGGTTTTAACGAAGTCTTAATGCATTATTTAAATAATAAGATTAAGTTGCAATAGGCACATGCTTTGTATAAAATTTAAGCCATTCATTTTAGATTTTATTTTTAAAGATATATAGTAAATCATGATACAAACAACAGAGCACAAACAACGTAAAGCCGTTTCATTAATTTCCGGAGGTCTCGATTCCATGCTGGCAACCAAAGCCATGCTTGATCAAAGTATCCATGTTGAAGGCCTGAATTTTTATACGGGTTTTTGCCATTCTGGTCATACGTCTGCGATTCGTAATAATCGTAAAGCCAAACCGAAGCGCAATGATGCGTTGTGGGTTGCTGAACAACTCGGTATTAAATTACATATTATTGATATTGTGGATGACTATAAAGATATCGTCATCAATCCCCAATATGGTTATGGCAAAAATCTTAATCCATGTTTGGATTGTAAAGTTTTCATGGTGAAGCAAGCAAAGGATTGGATGTTAGAGAATGATTTCGATTTTATTATTACCGGTGAGGTTATTGGTCAAAGACCAAAATCACAACGCAAGATTTTTATGCCTATTGTAGCAAAAAAATCTGGCGCTGATGATAGGTTACTCCGACCTTTATGTGCAAAAAATTTAGAACCAACCTTACCTGAACGTGAAGGCTGGGTGGATCGCGATAAGCTATTTGATTTTTCAGGACGGTCACGCAAACCACAATTTGCTATGGCGAAAGAGCATGGCATTGAAGATTTTGCTCAACCGGCAGGTGGTTGTTGTGTGTTAACGGATGCTAATTATACTAAAAAGCTCTACGATTTATGGGAAGCTCGGGGTAATCGTAACTATGAATTGGATGATATTATTTTATTGAAAATCGGCAGACATATACGACCACAAGAACATTATAAATTGATTATCGGTCGTGAAGAAGGGGAGAATAATTTTCTTGAGGGTTATCGATATGCATATACCAATATGCGCTCCATTAGCCATAATAGTCCTTTAGCTTTAATTGATGGTGAGGTAACAGCTGAAGAAATTGCCTATTGTGCTCGCATTGTTGCGCGCTTCACTGATGGTAAGCATGCTGACAATGTCACCATGCAAATAACAAGTCCGTCTACAGGGGAATGGCAACTCAATGTCAAACCGTTAGCAGAAACGGATGTTAAAAAAGAATGGTATGTATAAAATGAGTCAAATAAATCCAATGGCAGAACCAGCAAAAATTTTAGATGCGCGACGCTTATTGTGCCCGATGCCAGTTATAAGAATACAAAAGCAAATGAAAGAACTGCAAGCAGGAGATATCTTAAAGGTTTTCTGTACAGATCCTGGTACATTACAAGATATTCCAACGTGGTGCCGAATGTATGGCCATGACATCCTCAATACGGAAGAATCAGCAACAGAAATTATATTTTTCATTCAAAAAAGTTTAGCGTAAACTCTATTGGCTCTCTTTATATGGAATATTAATAATAAAAAAGGAAACATAACATGTTGAAAATGATCCGCTTAATAATGTGTATCACTTTATTACTACCACTAGTGGGATTTGCCTCTCAAGCTTCTATGCAAGTCATACCATCAAAAGCAACAACCGCTGCAAAACAAGAGTCCATAACACCACAACGCGCTTTAGAATTATTACAGCAGGGTAATCAACGTTTTCTATCTGATCAGCTGCGTTCATATAATTACGCTAAAGAAATGAAAATGACCGTTAAAAAAGGTCAGCATCCACTTGCTGTTATTCTAAGTTGTATCGATTCGCGCAGTATTGCCGACATACTATTTGATCAAGGCTTAGGAAATGTCTTTGTCGCACGTGTAGCCGGCAACGTTATCAATAAAGATATGTTAGGTAGCATGGAATTTGCGACGAAACATGCGGGGGCTCATTTAATTGTAGTCATGGGACATACTGAGTGTGGTGCCATACAAGGTGCTTGTGTGGGCGGTGCTGTTGGCAATTTAAAAGACATTTTTGCCAGCATTCAGCCAGCAGTAACATTCGTTAAAAAAGCCGAAGGACAAGATTTTAATTGTGAAAGCTCAACGACGGTTAATGCTATTGCAAAACAAAATGTGTTGAATCAAATGCAGAATGTTCTAAATGGTAGCTCAGTCATCAAGGCCTTAGTTGCTAATAAAGACGTTGAGATTGTTGGGGCAATGCATAATTTAAAAACAGGTAAAGTCGAATTTTTTAATATCGATGGAAAAGTAATCAGTTAATTCTGTAAACGACGTCTCCGATACTCTTATTTAAATTAATACTGCTCAGAATTCATATTTGGGTTCTGAGCAGTAAATTAAATAACTTCTCAAAAAAGGTGATTATCGCTGGCTGTTACGTTAGAATCACGGACCATGGTTGTTTAATAAATTTAACTTAAATATAACGACAATGGATAATCCCTTACGCTATCAACAAGCCCGCAAAGTGACAATAATCGGTGCTATTGTCAATCTTTGTCTCGGCATCATCAAAATATTATTTGGAATAATCGGTCATTCGCAAGCGTTATTTGCTGATGGTATTCATTCTTTATCTGATCTCATTACCGATGCTTTAGTTTTGATCGCGGCAAAAATGGGCGCACAAAAGGCCGATAATGATCATCCTTATGGTCATGGTCGAATCGAGACTGCAGCCGCTGTTGCTCTCGCATTACTGTTAATTCTGGTTGGTATCGGAATTTTTATTGATGCCGCCGCACATTTATTTGGCATGTTGCCATTACAGCATCCTACTTGGCCTGTATTAGTGGTCGCGTTTATTTCTATTGTTGCCAATGAATTTATCTATCAATACACGATGCATGTGGCAAATAAAATCAATTCTAATCTATTGCGCGGCAATGCTTGGCATAGTCGTACCGATGCTTTATCGTCGTTAATCGTATTTGTTGGTGTATTAGGGGCAATTTTAGGTTTTCATCATGCCGATGCCATTGCTGCAATGGTGGTAAGTATTTTCATTATGAAAATGGGGGCGAGTATTGGTTGGAGCAGTATGCGTGAATTGATTGATACTGGGGTTGATGAACAAGAGTTAGAGAAAATTAAACAGCAAATTCGTAATGTTACCGGGGTGCGTTCTTTACATCAGTTACGCACGCGTTCGATGGCAGGTGATATTTTTGTGGATGTCCATATTCAAGTAGACTCTAAGTTGAGTGTTTCTGAAGGTCATTATATTGGTGATCATGTTCGCCAAGTGTTGTTAGACAATCCTCTCAGTATTGCTGATGTAACTGTACATGTTGATCCCGAAGATGATGAAGTGAATCATACCTCATCAACTTTGCCACAGCGTGAAGAAATTAATGCCTTATTGCAGCAGCGCTGGCAGGCGCTGACAGAATATAATTACATACAGAGAATTACTTTACATTATTTAAGCGGAAAAATTGCAGTAGAAATTGAATATCCGCTTGAAAAATTAAATGATATAGCGGAAGCAGAAACATTGCAGGCAATGTTTGCTAGTAAAGTAGAACAGGATCTGATTTTTTCAGAAGTAAAATTATTTTTTAGTTAAATTAAATTAAATTAAATTAAGTTGGAGTAAAGATAATGTCTATAGACATCGTTATGAATGCAATTAAAGAAAATGATGTGAAATTTGTTGATTTACGTTTTACTGATACCCATGGTAAAGAGCAACATATCTCAGTGCCAGCATCTGTCGTCGATGATAACTTTCTTGAAGAAGGTAAAATGTTTGATGGTTCCTCGATAGCGGGATGGAAAAATATTAGTAATTCAGACATGATATTAATGCCTGATGCCGATACTGTTAAAATGGACCCATTCACCAAAGAAAAAACTTTAATTGTGCGTTGTGATGTTGTTGAACCCAGTACGATGATGGGTTATGAGCGTGATCCGCGTTCAGTTGCTCGTCGTGCAGAAGAATACTTAAAATCAACAGGGATTGGCGATACATGTTATGTTGGTCCAGAACCAGAATTCTTTTTATTAGATGATGTACGCTTTGAAGTTAGTATGCGTGGTGCATTTTATGCTGTTGATTCATCAGAAGCCATCTGGAATTCAGCTTTGGATATGAATGGTGGTAACAAAGGTCATCGCCCTAGTGTTAAAGGTGGATATTTTCCTGTGCCACCTATTGATTCATCTCAAGACTTTCGTTCGACAGTTTGCTTGGCTTTAGAAGAGTTTGGCCAACGTGTTGAAACACATCATCATGAAGTGGCGACAGGCAATCAAAATGAGATTTCAACAGAATACAATACTTTGATGAAAAAAGCAGATGAGTTACAAGAGTTAAAATATTTAGTACATAATATTGCACTACAAGAAGGTAAGACTGCAACGTTTATGCCAAAGCCATTAGTTGGTGATAATGGTAGTGGTATGCATGTGCATCAATCTATTTTTCTCGATGGTGAAAACATGTTTGTTGGTGATAAGTATGCAGGTTTATCTGAGGTGGCTTTATATTATATCGGTGGGATTATTAAGCACGCGAAAGCATTAAACGCGTTTACCAACCCAACCACAAATAGTTATAAGCGTTTGGTTCCTGGATTTGAAGCGCCAGTCTTGTTAGCGTATTCATCGCGTAATCGTTCTGCTGCAATTCGTATCCCTTATGTTAGCAATCCAAAAGCGCGACGTATTGAAGTACGTTTCCCCGATCCTGCTGCGAATCCATATTTGGCTTTTGCTGCAATGCTAATGGCTGGTCTTGATGGCATTAAAAATAAAATTCATCCTGGTGATCCAATGGATAAAGATTTATATAACTTACCAGCGGAAGAACTATCCGATATTGCAACGGTGGCATCATCGCTTGAAGATGCAATTCAAAGCTTGAATGTGGACCGAGACTTTTTATTGGAAGGTGGTGTTTTCACAAATGATTTGTTAGATGCTTATACAGAATTGAAGATGGAAGAAGTTATGCGCTTGCGTATGACGACGCATCCTGTTGAATTTGAAATGTATTATAGCGTTTAGGCTGTCTCCTGCCGTTGCATGGCATAAGTTTCATGGCGTGCAGCGGCATTTCATTGTAAAATGTCGCTCATTTAAATTATATTTAATTTGTACTTATACTTGTCACATTTCGCGATTCGAGCGGTATGTGTCCATAACGTGAGCGGTATTATGTCTGAAACGAATACTTATAATGACTCGAAGCCGAGCAAAGCATTAGATAATATTAATGTTCCTCCCCAGTCCGTCGAAGCAGAACAATCTGTATTGGGTGGCATCATGCTGGACAATGAAGCGTTTGATCGCATTGCGGGGCGTCTTTCTGAAGCCAATTTCTATAAAACTGAACATCGACTTATTTACCGAGTAATGGCGTCATTAGCGCGCCGCAATAGTCCGTTAGATGTTTTAACCATTGCTGAAGCCCTGAAAGATATTGGTGAACTGGAAAATGCTGGTGGGGAAATTTATTTATTTGAATTAGCGAGAAATGTTCCTAGTGCCTCGAATATATCAGCATACGCTGATATCGTTCGTGAACGTGCAACCTTGCGACATTTACTGGGTGTTGCTCACGAGATAGCAGATTCTGCATTTAATCCTGATGGTAGAGATGCCAATGAATTGCTCGGTCATGCTGAGCAAAAGATTTTTGCCATTGCTGAACAGAATCTCCGTGAGGGTGGTCCTGTCGATTTACGTGATTTATTAGCCGAAGCCGTCGACAAAATCGATACTTTATTTCATTCCGATAGTCCGATTACTGGATTGCCAACAGGATTTTCAGATTTTGACGATATGACGGCTGGGTTACAACCGGGTGATTTGATTATTGCTGCGGGTCGGCCCTCTATGGGTAAAACAGTTTTTGGTATGAATATTGCCGAGTATGCTGCCGTTACTAGCGGTAAGCCGGTGTTAGTTTTTAGTTTAGAGATGCCGGGTAGTGCATTGGCGATGCGGATGATGTCTTCGTGGGGGCGTATCGAGCAGAATAAAGTACGAACGGGTCGCCTAGATGAAGAAGATTGGCCGCGAATTACTTCTGCTGTCAGCGGCTTATCCGAAGCAAAAATGTTTATTGATGATACCGGTGGTTTGAGTCCTGCAGAGATGCGTTCGCGTGCGCGTCGTATTGCCAAAGAGCAGGGTGATCTTGGCTTAATTGTTGTGGATTATTTACAGTTAATGAAAATAGCCAGCTTTAAAGAAAATCGTACTGCGGAAATTTCAGAAATTTCCCGTTCGTTAAAAATGCTAGCGAAAGAACTCAATGTTCCCGTTGTTGCATTATCGCAGTTGAATCGTAGTTTGGAGCAACGTCCAGACAAACGACCAATAATGTCAGATTTGCGTGAATCAGGTTCTATTGAGCAAGATGCGGATGTGATTGCATTTATTTATCGTGATGAAGTTTATAATCCAAATACGCGTGATAAAGGTACGGCAGAAATTATTATTGCTAAACAACGTAACGGACCTATTGGTAAAATTCGCCTAACATTTTTGGGGCAATTTACCCGTTTCGAAAACTATACTCCAGTAAGTTACGAAGAGTAGTTATGAGTCGCAATACAGTTTTAAAAATTGATATAAGTGCATTGCAGCAGAACCTTAAGCGCGTGCGAGAGATTACACCCAAAAGTAAAATTCTTGCAATGATTAAAGCGAATGCTTATGGTCATGGTATTGTGCAAGTTGCGAAAGCATTGCATGCAGCAGATGCGTTAGGTGTTGCCTGTATAGAAGAAGGTATTCAGCTACGCGAGGCCGGTATTAAAGCGCCCATCGTATTAGTGGAAGGTTTCCTGCATGAGTCAGAGCTCGCCCTTATCGAGCAATACAATTTTGCCATTGTTGTACATCAAAAATTTCAGTTAGAGATTCTTGAGGAACAACAATTAGCAGCACCTGTTAATGTATGGTTGAAAATAGATTCAGGCATGCACCGCCTAGGTTTTAAACTCGAAGATTCACAAAACGCATGGCAACGTTTGCAAGCGTGTAACAATGTTTGTAAAGATATTATTACCATGACGCATTTTGCTAATGCTGATGACTTACAAAGCCAATCAACCAGTGAACAGCTTGCTGCTTTTTACGCGGTGAGTAATGTTATGCCCAGTGAGAAAAGTTTAGCAAACTCAGCAGCTATTTTAGCTTGGCCTGAAACTCATGCCGAGTGGGTACGTCCAGGCATTATGTTATACGGTGTTTCGCCGTTTGTGACTAAATCAGCACGGGATTTAGATTTAACACCAGTAATGACGTTTAGCTCAGAGATTATTGCTATTCGTCATTTACTGAAAGGTTCTGCCATTGGTTACGGTAGCACCTGGCATTGTCCCGAAGATATGTTAGTTGGCGTGGTTGCTGTGGGTTATGGTGATGGTTATCCGCGGCGTGCGCCTAATGGCACACCGCTGTTAGTCAACAATCAGCGTACTCAACTAGTTGGTCGAGTTTCTATGGATATGTTGACCGTCGATTTGCGGCCATGTGCGAATGTTAATATTGGTGATAAAGTAACATTGTGGGGGAATAACCTACCCGTTGAGGAAATCGCGAAAACAGTGAATGCCATTAGTTATGAATTGTTATTAGGGGTCACTGGGCGAGTACCGAAGGTTTATCAATAGGACCCTTAAGTGGTTCAGCACTGAAACAGCAAACAACAGAATACATATTAACTATCGCTAAAAAAATTGCGACATAGACAGAGATTACTACGTTGTTAGATATTTTCCATCTTTCTAAAATTGAAACACCACGCTTAATCATAAGACCGGTGAAACTTGGTGATGAACGTGGTATTAGTGAGGCTATCCATGCGACACTAGAAGACTTGCAACGCTGGATGCCATGGTCAAAAGATCCTAGCTTTGCTACTACAGATGCATTTGTAAAGAAAGCTCATAAAGCATGGGTTAAACAGGATTGTGAAGACTTTCCTATGGTTGTTGAGTTTAAAAAAAACGAGAGAATCATCTGTGCTACCGGTTTCAATGAGCAAAGCCAAACCAATAAAGGGATATATGAGATTGGTTACTGGTTACATAAGGAATACCAAGGGCAGGGACTGGTATGTGAATATGTAAATGCTTTAGCAAGATTTGCTTTAGAGGCTTTACAAGCACGGCAAGCGCAAATATGCACTCAAGTAGAAAATATAAAAAGTATTGCTGTTGCAAGGCATTGCGGATTTCAGCTAAAAAAAGTTATACCCAAAAATCGTATAGATTGCTTAAGTGGAAAGCCAGCTGACTCATATTTATTTGTTTGTAGTGAATTGATAAAACTTCCTCAATTAAAAGTTATTTGGAAGTGATTTTGAGTGGTTATAGTCAATTAAATTTTAAATGGTCTATTTAGTTCAACTATTATGGGTAAGAGCAAGACAGAGGAAGCGAAGTTTATCCATGATAAATGAGCGACTGATAACGCTGCTATTGCCCATAATAGGCAGAGATAAAGAACCATTTAAAGTTTAATTGACTATATATAAAAATGGTTTATCAAGTCGGCTTCTTAACTATTGATAAAATAAGGAAGTAAAATGAGTAATCCTAAACGTATTTTTGTTGTTGGGCATATGGGGGCTGGTAAGGCGTTATTTAGTGAAGCCTTGGCAAAAAAGTTAGAATGGCAGGTTGTTGACGCAAACCCAAGTATAGAACGTTATATTGGCCGACAAATACAAGATATTCTTGGTGAGCAGGGTGAAATAGCGTTTAATCACTGTCAAGCAGATATTATCTCTCATTGTATCGGAAAGGAAAAAGTTGTTGTTTTACTGGAAGAATGTGTTGTATCAAGCGATCAATGCCAAAAGTTATTGTCCTCTGAATTCGTTGTTTATTTAAAAGTCTCCATTCCAACTCAGCGTAGTCGTATGAAAAATGGACGGACTCCCTCACTTCCAGTAGATGATATGAAGAGTTTCTTGGAAAAACAACATCATGAACGAGATGCTCTTTATGAAAAAGTTGCTACCTTAATTATTGAATCTTTAGATTATTCAGATAAAATTTCAAAAAGTAATAAAATCATTGAGGAAGATGTTTATAAAGTTATGAAGTCTTTTAAAGAGTAGGTGTTTCTCGTAACATTTTTTTAATTCTCCATATTAATAAATAGACTCTCCTCATCTACAATAATATCTGATCCGGTGATCCAAGATGACTCATCAGACGCTAAGAAAATAGCAGCGCCGGCATGATCTTTAGGTTGCCCAACTCGACCAAGTGGAATTGGTGCTGCTCTCTCACTTAGGGGTTTTGCATAGGGATCATTGACAGGCTGAGTCATATCAGTTGCTGTTAACCCGGGAGATATAGTATTTACACGAATTGCATATGGGTTCTCATGACATACTCGGCGATTTTGCTAACTTTTCGGGTTGGAGTAGCCTAATAGCTAGCCAACCATCCTTTATATTGCTAACTTAAGAATCTTCTTTATATCAAAATAAGAGTCATTGGCAGCTTTTTGTCTAAAATCAAACTGCCCCTGCAAATTAACATGAGCCCAAGTAAGCACGGAACCGTCTTTAATTAAACTAATTAATTCATCGCGTTCTTTAGAGCCTGCACAATTGGCTAACAACTGAGATAAATACAAATAATTCCATAACACAATGGCATTTTGAATCAATGTGGTACAAGCAGTGATGATTTTTAATTCTTCAGGGGATGCCTTTTTAAACTCACTATTATTGGCATAAAATACTCCGCGACCAAATTTATTCGCTAATTCAATTCGGTTTAACTGTTTTTCAATGCGCTGTCGAAGCTTGGCATCATCATGATACGTTAAAATAAAAATAGATTTGATGATGCGCCCAAACTCTTTAATTGCTTTATATAGTGGATGATCTTTTGCATAAGAGCTCAAGCGTTTAAATAATTGTGAAGCACTTACCTCACGTAACTTAATGGTGACCATAAACCTCAAAATATCATCCCAGTACTGTTTTATTAGTTTTCGGTTAATATTACGGCTGGGTAAAAGTTTATAGCATTTTTTCTCATAGGTTTCTTTTTTCGTAAAACTATAGATTTTCTGGTTTCCGATATTTTTTATGCGTGGTGCTAAAGAACTTTCAAGGAAGTGAGTACTAGCAAACAATGTCTCCATGTAACCGTGCGTGTCAGTCGAGTGAATGTCCGTTTTTACCACTTCATTATTTTGTAAACCGTCAATGACATAAGCAGCTTCTCGTTCAGAGGCGCTGATAACCGTTGAATAAAATAAAGTTTGGCGCTCATCAATAAACGTATAAATACTGACGCCACTATCTTTTCCGAAATACTTAAAAGATCTGTTAGCTAACAGACAATCAACAGCAACATTTACTTTTCTACCATCACTTGAACTATGTAATAGAGAGTTGTCTTCTACAAAAACTTCGGGCAAAGACAATCGATTAATATAAGAAATAATCGAATTATTAGCTACTTCAATATTCTTAAGGCTAAAATACCAAATAACTGTGTTTCTTAAGGTGTTATGATTAATCCCTTCAGATATTTGTGAAATTTTTGGAATACCTATGTTACATCCTAGCCCAATAATACCTGCTGCAAACGTCTGTTGTGTGGAGGCCTTATGAGTATTTTTGATATTGTGGTGCTTGAAGTGTTTAGAAAAATCAACAATTTCATCAACTTCGGATAAAACATCAAAAATAGGCACATAGTTTACTTGACTCAAGAAGTCTGTAATGTGCTCAGTGCTTTTATCTTCAGCCGCTGGAGTTTTAATATAGGGTTTACCGGCCTCATTAATAGATAAATAAGGGTTACGACCATCAAGTAATCGTTGATTAACAATATGATATTTTTCATCAAGTCGCTGTTTGAGCTTTGCCATTACTGTATCGTAGTCAGCAAATTTATCCAGCCCCGTACGTGCGAGTAATTTTCTTTTGCTTGTATCCCAAAGATCTTTATCTACTAGATAAGATTGTATGGATAAATATCGATAAGAATATTTTAAATTAAGCTTCCCGGACTTAATTCCATCGCCGACATGAATAAACAATAATATCTTGTATAATGACCTCCTAAACTTTCCTTTTGAATCAAACAAGATTTCTTGTTCTTTCTTCGTCAAAAAATCGTTAGGCGATTTTAGATGAATATCACCATCCAATTGCTTAAAGTCAGTAATGGCAGCCATTAGGTGCTTATCAGAATTGTGCTCATTAAATGCTAATACCTTTAAAATAGGGGAGAGCTTGATTTGAAGTTTGATGGATAATTTTTCTAGAATATCAAAATAATCGTGCTCTTTAGTCATGGCGTTGAGCGTTTGCTCATAATCATCCAGATTTTCTTGCTTAACAGCTTGCGCCTCTAATTCATGTTGTTCAATTAATCGAGAAATTTCTTCAACTTTACCTTCATTAGTCATAACTGGCGATTCAACAGCCAACTTTATTTTACCAACTAAATTTTTGTAATTGTGATTCTTTTGAGTCATGTGTCCAATGGCAGCGTTGCGCTTTGTTCGAGAGGTTTTATCCACTGAGCTCAATCTGATGCTAGTGGTGTTCTTTGCTGTCTGCACTGCTTTTAGAAATATATCGACAAAAATATCTTGTCTCAAATAGTATTGATGCTGTATGAAAGCAATTAAGTACAAAGATATTTTGTTTTCATTAGAAGCTTGTTTTAACTGACTAAACTTAGCATGTTTCACTCACCCCGCGTAATATTCTAAGGCATGTTGTGACAAATTAATCTCGTTAATAATAGTGTGCAACGGCTCGAAATAAAATGCTACTTTTTTAAAAGTTTCAATACTTGCTTTAATAGCTTTAGGCTCTTTGGATTGGTTGATGGTTTTAAGCTGGGTTATTATTCCTGTGTTTGCAGACACTTTTGTTGATAACAGCTCATTGAGTCGGTCTTTTATGTTATCAGTTAAAGACGCGTTAACTGTCCGCAGCAACTGAGTTTCATTATCATTGTAATATTGAGCAATGACTGTGGCAAATAAGTGGTAAGAGGGCAGCTCAATGTGCCGGTTCAGTAAAAGCTGTAATATTTCAAAAAAGATTTTATCAGGTCGCATAAATTGCTTAGTTCGAGATTGAATTTCTTCGTTAAACCATGCTAATAGATTTCCTTCCAATGCTTTATAGCCTTGTAGCTCTAAAATAGCTGGTTTGTGTAGATTACTCATATTGCTTTTATATTTATCCGAATCGAATGTATTAACAGGAACACCCAGTAAGTTTGTTACGTATGTAATGTCTTCTTTCTTAAATAATTCAGGATTAAAAAATCGTTTACTCGTGAGAAAATAGCCATATTGAATTAAAAAGCCAATTTTATTGGTAGCATTATGTAGGCGGTTAATTTTTTTTGCAGTGTTTCATTGACTGAAAAATAAATTGCTTGCTCATCGTTGGTCAGCTTAGGGGGCTATCGTATTGGTTTTTCTCGTCTTCTGTCAAAAATGCTAGTCTAGACATTATTTAAATCCTCATTTATTTTGCTCAATGGACAGACCTTTGGTTGCACTATGTCGGTCAACTTGAGCCACATGTCGATAATGCATGGTTGTGCTAACATCACTGTGCCCAGCATTTTCCTGAGCTACTTTCAAGGAAACTCCAGAATTTAATAAATAAGTAACATAGCTATGACGGAGCCAATGCGCTGAAGCTGCCCGTAGCTTAGAAGCTTTATGAGGATGTGTGCTTTCAAATTGGCTTGCACCTAAATTAAAGGCCCATCGTAAAATTTGATCAATACGGCGAGCCGATATAGGCTGTTTTAAATTTTGCATAGGAATCAATGGCGTTTTCTCTCTAAATTTAGGTTGCGGAGAAGAAAGTCCTACAGCTTGCCTAAACTCGCTTAACAACATTAATAACTCATCGGGAGTGGGGATCTCTCGGATCTTTTTTCCTTTACCTGTGATTCGTAAGAACCAATTACCTTCACGCTGTAAAAAGTTGCCCATGCGATGATTTGCCGCTTCTGAAATACGTAATCCAGTATAAAACAATAATAGAATAATATAACGAGCACGAACACGTTGAAAATGCTGTATTGTATTTTTCGTTGAGTATTCTTCCAGCACATTCAATACGGTATTAATTTCATCGAGGTCTAAATAACGGTCAATGATTTTTGGCTTTGTGTTATTTCTTCGTTTTCGCCGTCTATCAACCGCCATGGGATTGCCAGCAAGATAATTAGTTTGCACTAAATAATTAAAAAATGAATCTAAAATTTTGATGGCTTTGTTGATAGAATTTCCAGATAAACCTTTTACGAAAGGGCGCCAATGCGTATTCAGTGTGCCATCTTTATTTAAGCGCGCAACACTTGGTGCGCACCAACATTTTTTAGGCTCTGGTTTTTTTAAAAAATGTTGGTATGCAAGTATATGATCACGTCGTAGACTCGAAATATTGATATGGCCGATATGAATACACCACAATAGCAAGCGCTCAATTTCTTTTGAATATGATCGCAGTGTTTCTGGTGAGTCTTTATATTCATTCAGGAATGAAGTGATAGCCTCAGCATCATTTTTAGCATTAATGAGTGCGTTTTCTTTTGTTTTTTTGTTATAATCATCGCTTGGAATATTGATGATAAATTTACTTATTTCAGTGGTTATTGTCGCGCTAAAAAATAACGGCTGGATTGGCAATACTATTGTCATACAAACGCCCTATTCTACTATTCTGATTATAAGGGTACTCGGTAATTATTGATATGGAAGAGAACCTATACTTTTTAGTTGATTTAAATAGTTATTATCCAGAGTTTGCAAATTATCTTCGAAGTGAACCTGCAAATAGCCGACTATTAAACCAACATTTAGAACATAATCTTGAACGATCATTTGTGAGAACAATTTTAGGTAACCAAAGTCTATATCAATCTCTGTGCTCACTTGGAAAAGTTAATCATTTAAAAAAACTTTCGTGGAACTATAATAGACACTTTAATGCGATTAGAGCTAATAACTATTTAGCATTTAGGTTAGCTGCAGGTTATGGAGGAAATAAGACAACAGAATATTTAAAACGTTATTTATCTTGTGAAGACATTAAATTAGCTATCAAAGCTGACAATTATGAGGTAATTGCTACGTTAACAGTGCATAGTGATCACTTGAATTATATTGAACATTTATTATCATATCTATCCTTTGATGAAATAAAACAAGCTATTCAAGCCGAAGATTATCTGGCCATAAGTCATGCTTCTGAACAGGGAAATCTGGAAGTGATAAAATATTTCAACTCCTATTTAACAGTTGCGGAACAAAAGAAGTCAGTGCAAGCTCGAGGATATTTGGCATTAAAGTGCTTTCAGCGAAGTAATAAACTTAAAATTGCTAAATATTTAATGGGCCGCTTATCAAAAGATGAAAAAACGAAAGCTATTAAAGCTAACAGTTATGCAGTAATGAGAGCGGCTTTCAGAACAAGAGACCTTGGACTAATCAGATACTTTGAAAGTTTTGTAAAAACAAATGAAAAGATATTTGCTATTAGAATAAATAATTATGAAGTTATTCGAACAATTGCAAGATTTGGAGATTTGCAAATTCTGAAGCACTTGGAAAGCTACTTAACACCTGATGAAAAGAATGAAGCTATATCAACGAATAATTATGAGGTTATTCGATTAGCAGCCAGACTAAACGCTTCGGAAATATTATTTCATTTATTCCATAATCATATAGCTCTAGCTTATGCTGTGACTGAAAATCGAATTTATATTAATAGCCATCTTGTTGAGTTTGCAAATAAAAAGATTAATGAACTACAACGTCGATTCAATTCATTCAATAGTACAGGACCAGATAGCTACTTTAAATTAGAGCAATATCAACTAAATATATATTCTTACATAGTAATTTACTTGTTTAGAGTTTTACGTACTGGAAAAGTAAACTCTAAATCTACTAAAGATAAGATTGATTTCTTATTAGGAATACCTGAGATAAAAACTTTTTGTATTAAAGCCAAAGTGATAGATACGTAATTCCTAAAGTTAGCAAAATCGCCGAGTATGTAATGGAAGCCTATATATAAAATATGGCTTGATATAGCATTCTCTGAATGTTTAGAAAGAGTTGTAAAACGTAAAAACCATTTGGGATATAAATTATCAATAGATGAGATTAAAAATGGATATTTAAATAGATCGACTCTTGGATATGACCTTTCTGTGTACTTGGTATTTTAAAAATGAGAAATAAGAATAAAGTGAATTTTGAGTGATGTGCTTATTAATGCCGTCAGAGTCAGAAAAGACAACTAAGGAAGAGACAAAAGCAGATCCTTCTGCTTTGGTCTCATCCTTAAGTAGAAACTTTTTGTTTGATATTAAATAAAAGCTAAATCGACTAGTTGATAGCCCATTATTGCAACAATCGCGGCTGCACCTAATGCAAATACACGATAAGTAATAGCTTGTTTCCATGAGCTTGCTTTAGCTTTAATACTATCGATTGCCGCTTTGGCTTGAATTCTAGTGGGTGCATTTGCTGCCTCTGTTTGCTCAATTGCAACACTGCTAGTGCCGTATAATGGTTCTTCACCATAGAAACCAGCCCACCAACCATCACTATATTGTTGATGCTCTGTTGTACCTGGAGTATATGGGTTTTGTTCTTCACCAATACTATTAAGGCTATTTTCATAACCTTCACTATAGCAATCTTCTAGATTTGGAAATTGATGTTCAATATGTAATTTTAGATGGGCTTGAATTTGTTGATAGTTCATGACCACTTTCCTCTTTTTCTTAAAATTCCTGACCTGTCTATGCAGTATAGAACAGCATCGTGGTTTCGCCAGTTTTGGTCCTAATTTTTTAGGGAAGCATACGTAACTTTATGATTTGTATTTAATTCTTTTTTTAATTTTTTTAGATTTAGGCTGGT
>JAJFKO010000001.1 GCA_021773175.1 Gammaproteobacteria bacterium | reverse complement strand
TCTGGAGAAATATATTCCGTTGAGTCAACTCCTGCACTAACAGTCCAACCAGCAAAGTTTCCTGACACCTCATTAGTTATATCACCATTAATTTCTAAAATACCTGAGTCAGAAATATTTAACACTTCTCCCGCATCTAATTCTAATTCATTATTATTACCACTCAATTCGATGCGTTCAAGATGCTCTATTTTAGTATCAGGGATATTGTTTAAATTAATAGTAACATTAGAACCGTCAACTTTGAGTATGTCATGATTACCAGCACCACCATCAATCTTGATATCCGCACTATCGTAAATTAAAGTATCATTACCAGCTCCACCAAATAATTGATCGGCTCCTGCTTCACCATCTAAGGTATCATCACCACCCTTACCAAAAAGAATGTCATCACCATCACCACCACTGATTTCTTCACCTAGCTCTGTACCATCAAGAATGTCATCATTACTTGTTCCTAGAATATCTGTAGATGATTCTCCTGTGGCTTCTTCTTCAGTTAAGACGCGATTCCAAGATTGAAATTCACTGATACTACCTTGGAAACCATTGTTACCTGCAGGTGGTGATAAGTTAGTTGTCGGATCTAACGTATCACTATGGTCACCAAGGATGACATTTCCTGAGTGAGCACGTTGAAAATCAACATCATTAAGAGTACCTTTTAAGTCGCCATCTAAATAAGCTGACCAAGTCTGAGCACCAGCATCATGAACCGCTACCATGGTATACGTTGTACTCTCATCTACCGTACCGAGATTAATAGCTTTATATTGATCCCCGAAAGACCACTCGGCATTATTATAAACATAGGCATATAACGTTCCGCTAATTATCGCAAAGTTGTAGCCGCGCACTGTACCACCTTGCTCATATAAGAATTGACGACCAGCAACACTGGCACCTGTTTCAAAAGTCATTAAAAAACTTTTCGCTGTATAAGAACTCGTATTAATATCGCTTTGATTATTAATACTTAAACTACTATTGCCATCAAATTCAACTCCAGGACCACCATCAACACCGGCGTCATTATAGGTGACAGTACCTGAGTTAGCATTGGCATCATAATTATTACCTGATTCATCATCCCATGTTGATACTGTAGAACCATCAACAGGCTGATCATCTACACCATTGGCATTAAGGTCACCCGCATCAAAATTAAATATGATGTCTTCATTTGAAATAGCAGGCGCATTCTGTTCAACTGCAATGTCAAACTCGCCAGGGATCGCAACCACACCATCTTCTAAACCATCAGCCAACTCAAAGTCGAAACCCGCTGACGTATCTGCTGTGCCATCATGTACAAATACCACATCGCCATTATTAATTTGCTCTTGAGTAAAGGAAGTAATTGCAGTTGCCACATCAGATTTCAAGGCAATATGACCATCTTCAACAGAAGTAATACTATATGTTAATTGATCTGGTGTATCCGTATCATCAATATCTGTTGCAGACAACATACTATCTGTAATAACAAATGCACTGCCTTGTTGAACTTCAGCGTTCGCAAATACTTCACCAATATCAAGCGCACGATTATATGATGAGAATTCATTAATTACACCTTCGAATTCATTGCCAGCACCAACAGCAGCATGAGCTCCTATCGGACTTAATGTACCACCAGAGTCACCAAGACGAACATCACCGCCATGTGCACGTTGAAAATCAACATTATTTAAAGTTGCAATAGGCGTTGAGTCACCATTCAAATACACACTCCAAGTCTTATCAGCAAGTGCAACTGCACTGGCATCATGAACAGCAACAATATTGTACTCAGTATTAGCAGTAACATCAGCAACTTCAATTACTTTATGTTGATCAGTTGCACCCCATTCAAGATTATTATAAACATAAGCATAAAGCTTGCCATCAATAATACTGAAATTATAACCACGAGCGCCTCCTCCTTGCTCATAAATCATTTGAGTACCAGTAACATCACCACCAGTAGTAATATCAAGAACGAATGATTTCTCAGTATACGAACTTGTATTAATAAGACTGCTGTTGCCTATTGAATAAAAATTATTAGGATTAACTTCCCCTGCACCAAAATCTACACCAGGATTACCAAAACCACTATCATCTTCAAAATCAGCTTGGCGCGAACCAGTATTTTGTACTGCATCTAAATTATTACCGGATGAATCTTCCCAACGTTGTATTGAGTCGCCATCACCTGGCTGGTCATTGGTATCACCATCACCATCAATATCAGTACCTTTAAAGTGGAAAACAATAGCAGTATTTGAAGGTTCAATACGTTGTACAGGAATATCAGCTAATATAGGCGCATCATTTATGCCATTAACATCAATTTCTAATGTACCTTGAGCAGTCGCACCTTGATCATCAATAATTTCATATGTAATTGTGACTGTTTCTGTACTACCAGAACCTAGATGTTCAAAGTCGCCATCAGGATCAAATATGATATCATCGCCACTAGTACTAACATTAGTTAAATCTACTGTTGCTGAACCGTTAGTAGTTATACCCACAATACTATTGAGGCTAATTGTGCCGCTATCATCAGGGTCAAAGTCATTTGCGACAACATCAACTGAAACTGATGATGCTTCATCAGTACTATCAAAATCTGCAACTGCAACAGGACCATCGTTTTCCCCAGTGATGGTGAGGGTCGCGGTCTGTGCGACACTGCCACCGTTACTGTCGATAACATCGTAACTGTATGCAATGATTTCCGATTCACCCACCGCCAAATAGTTATAGGCCGCCGGATCGACCGTGAGACTGTTCGCCCCAATGCTAATACCGCTAGCATCACCACTGTCCAAACTCAAGTTCGCGATATTCAACACATCGCTCAAATCAACATCACTGGCGTGCTCGAGTAAATCAACATTAAAGCCACTGTCATCTTCGGTGGCCAGCGCCGTCACCGCACTCGCGACCGTCGGTGCATCATTCTCACCCGTAATGGTAAGGGTTGCGGTTTGTGCGACACTGCCACCGTTGCCATCAATGACATCGTAACTGTATGCAATCACCGCTGATTCACCCACTGCTAAATAGTTATAGGCATTGGGATCGACCGTGAGACTGTTCACCCCAATGGTAACTCCACTATCATCACCACTGTCTAAATTCAGGTTTGCGATACTCAAGACATCACTTAAATCAGGGTCACTGGCACCTTGTAGTAGATTAACCGGCGTACTCAAACTATCTTCATTAAAACCTGCAATAATGGGCGCGGCTACTATCGGATTATCATTCGCCCCATTAATCGTGATCGTCGCTGTTTGCGCAACACTACCACCATTACCATCAACCACATTAAAATTATAAAAAAGCACTTCCGATTCACCCACCGCCAAATAATTATAGGCAGCAGGATCAATATCAAGACTGTTACCATTAATCGTCACACCACTTCCATCACCATTTACGAGCACTAAGTTTGCAATATTTAAATTATCACTAATATCTGGATCGCTCGCCCCATCCAATAAGTCCACATTGAAACTTGCGGCATCTTCGCTCGCCAGCGCGGTCACCGCACTCGCGATCGTCGGCGCATCGTTTTGCCCGGTGATGGTAAGGCTCGCCGTTTGTGGCACACTGCCACCGTTGCCATCAATGACATCGTAACTGTATTCAATGATTTCCGATTCACCCACCGCCAAATGGTTATAGGCCGCCGGATCAACCGTGAGACTGTTCACCCCAAGCGTAATGCCACTGGCATCACCACTGTCTAAACTCAAGTTCGCGACATTCAACACATCACTTAAATCAACATCGCTGGCATGCTCGAGTAAATCAACATTAAAACCACTGTCATCTTCGGTGGCCAGCGCGGTCACCGCACTCGCCACCGTCGGTGCATCATTTTGCCCGGTGATGGTAAGGGTTGCGGTTTGTGCGACACTGCCACCGTTGCCATCAATGACATCGTAACTGTATGCAATCACC